>NZ_JBHTKH010000007.1:0-249073 GCF_042676085.1 Terrabacter terrigena | reverse complement strand
GCGGCGTCGCCGCCGCGGCCGGTGTCCCGGTCACCGACAAGGCCAAGGTCGTCGTGCTCATCGACCACGACACCCTCCGCAACGACCTCACCGACTCCGGCGACGCCAAGGGCGCCAAGGGGTCCGGAGTCACGCTCACCGGCGACGTCCTCTCACCCAGCGTCGTGCGCCGGATGGCGTGCGATGCCGAGATCATCCCGATGGTCCTCGGCAAGGACGGCGCCCCGCTCGACGTCGGCCGTAGCCAACGGCTCTTCACCCCCAGCCAGCGCCTCGCACTGGTCGCCCGCGACAAGGGCTGCAGCTTCGACGGCTGCACCGTGCCGCCGACCTGGTGCGACGCCCACCACGTCATCCCGTGGCAGCGCGGCGGTCGGACCGACCTCACCAACGCGGCACTGCTCTGCCCCCGGCACCACACCCACGTCCACCAGCACGACCTCACCGCGACCGTCACCGCATTCGGGGTCACCTGGCACACCAGATGACCCCGCCCCACACCCCGCCCACACCGGCGGGGCCAGCGGAATGTCCGAACACGTCAGCACTCGCAGCCCCGAATGGCGGTGCCCCGCTGCCATGATCGTGAGCCATGACCTCGACGGTGTGGCTCGTCCCGCATACGCACTGGGACCGCGAGTGGTACGAACCCTTCCAGCGCTTCCGCCTCCGCCTCGTCGACCTCATGGACGACGTCGTCGAACGCGCCGCGCGCGAGCCTGACTTCCGCTTCACCATGGACGGCCAGATGGCCGCCATCGACGACTACCTCGAGGTCCGTCCCGAGCAGACCGACGCGGTGCGCAAGCTCGTCGCCACCGGTCAGCTCGCGATCGGGCCGTGGCGCGTCCTCATGGACGAGTTCCTCTGCTCCGGCGAGACGATGATCCGCAACCTCGAGATGGGTTGGGCCGACGCCAACCGGCTCGGCGAGGTCATGCCCGTCGGATACCTGCCCGACATGTTCGGCCACTGTGCGCAGATGCCGCAGATCCTGCGCCACGTCGGCATCGAGCAGGCCGTCGTCTACCGCGGAGTCCCGGCCGAGGTCGACCGCCACGAGTTCTGGTGGCGCTCGCCCGACGGCACCGGCGTCCGCACCGAGTTCCTCGCCAACAGCTACGGCAACGTCGCCGACGTCTTCGGCGGCGGAGCGGCCCGCGAGCGCCTCGCCGCACGCCTCGGCACCCAGACGCGCTGGTACGACGGCGACTTCCTCGCGATGTACGGCACCGACCACGCCGCTCCTCTGCCCTCCCTCATGGGCGAGGTAGCCGACCTCGCCGCCGACGCGGACGGCCCGCACATCAAGGTCGCGACGCTCACTGAGTACCTCGCCGAACCGCGCACTCCGGAACCCGAGCTGCGCACCATCGACGGCGAGCTGCGCAGCCACGCCCGGTCCAACATCCTGCCGGGCGTGCTGTCGGTCCGGTGGCACCTCAAGGAGGCCATGGCCCGCACCGAGCGACTGCTCACGAGGTATGCCGAGCCGTTCGCCGCGCTCTACCTGCCGACCCTGCCCAGCCACTATCTGTCGATGGCCTGGCGTCGCGTCATCGACTCCTCCTGCCACGACTCCGTCACCGGCTGTGGCGTCGACGAGACGGCGGTCCAGGTGCTCGCCCGGCTCCAGGAGGGCGAGCACGCCGCGCAGGCGGTCCAAGACCGTGCACTGGCCCTGGCCGCCTCGGCGACTCCGATCGGCTCGCTCGTCATCGCCAACCCGCTCGCATCGCATCGCAGCGACGTCGTCGAGCTCACCGTGCCGGCAGCCGCGGACTGGGCGCAGGTCGGCCTGCAGCTGGCCGACGGCACCGTGGTTCCGGCGCAACAGATTTCCCGGCCGGACGCCGAGCTGGCCCGCGAGACAGTCCGATCCGAGGACCTGCCTCGGCTGATGCACCGCGTGCACGACCGCGAGCTCTTCGGACTGCAAGTGCACGACCTAGAGATCGACGATGGGGCGATGGTCCTCACGTTCCACCTCGCCGACCACGGCGACCCCGACTTCGACGCGATCGCGGCCGAGGCCCGTCTGCGCGCGGCGGCGGAACGAGCCGGCCATGGCACCGAGTGGCGGGTCGTCACCCGGGACGAGCCGCGCCGCGCCATCGCAGCCTCGGTGCGCGTGCCCTCCTTGGGCTGGACCACCGCGCGGGTGGTCGAACTTGCCCACGACCGAACCCCAGCCACGGGGCCCGACCAGGCATCCATCCGCGTCGGCGACCGGGTGCTCGACAACAGGCTCGTCCGGGTCGAGGTCGCTGACGACGGCTCGCTCATCGTTTCGGCAGAGGGCGTCACCCTGCGCGGGGTCGGCCGCCTCGTCGACGGCGGAGACGCCGGCGACTCGTACAACTACGCGCCGCCCGCGCACGACGTGCTCGTCGACACGCCGACCGACACGCACGTCGCCGCCGTCGGCAGCACTGGACCGATCGTCGGAGCTCTGCGGGTCGACCGGCGCTACGGCCTGCCAGTCAGCAGCAACCTGGCTCGACGGTCCGCAGAGACCGAGTCGACGCTCGTCTCGATGCACGTCGAGGTGCGCACCGGTGAGCCCTTCGTCCGGTTGCGGCTCGACTGGCAGAACCGCACGCGCGACCACCGCCTTCGGCTGCACGTGCCGACCGCCGAGCCGGCCGACCACTCGCATGCCCAGGGCCAGCTCGCCGTCGTCCGTCGTGGCCGCACGGCGGAAGCCGGACCCGTCGGGGAGTACCCGTTGCCGACCTTCCCGGCCGAGACGTTCGTCGACGCAGGCGGCGCTGGCATCCTGCTCGGCCGCACGGTGGAGTACGAGGTCGTCGACGGCGATGTCGCCGGCTCCACCGAGGTGGCGGTGACGCTGCTGCGCTCGATCGGCTACCTGAGCCGCAACGTCCATCCGTACCGCAGCGAGCCCGCCGGGCCGCAGCTGCCGACACCAGAGGCGCAGGTGCTCGGCCCGTGCACGATGTCCCTCGCCGTGATGCCGCACCGCGGCTCGTGGGCCGACGCCGGTCTCGCCCAGGCAGCCGACGCCTACCTCCACGCCGTCGTCGTCAGGGCCGGCACCGCCCCGGCCGAGACTGCCCCAGGCGCGACCGAGGGACTCACGGTCGGTGGAGCCGGGGTACAGCTCGTCTCACTCCGGCGACGCCAGGACGACGACACGGCGGTCGAGGTGCGACTGCTCAACTCCAGCGACGACGCCGGCGAGGCCGTGCTCGGGTCGGAGGCCGTCCCGGTCCGGTCGGCGTCGAGAGTCGATGGCATGGGCCGCGCGGGGGACACGCTCGACGTGGAGGACGGCATTCTTCGACTTCGGCTGCGCGCGTGGGAGATCGCCACAGTGAGACTCGACATCGGCGCCCCGCTGACCCCCTGACCCCCATCGAAAGAGCACTCCGTCCCCTAGAGCGGGACCGCGCGGTCCTGCTGTCGAGGACTGCGTGCTCCTTCGATTGCTCGCGGGGAGGGGTCAGGGGCAGAGGGCGTGGATGGCTCTGTCTCCGTCTTCCAGCCAGGCCGGTCCCTGCCACTCAGGCACGCGCACGCGGTCGTCGCGCAGCACACACCGTCGGTGTCCGAACCCGGTGAGGATCAGCCCCTCGGCCCTCAACGCGACGACGCCGTCGCCGTCTCGAAGCAGCAGGGGCCCGTCGACGCCGGCACTCACGGCAGTCCGTCCAGCGCGCACGGCACCGAGGATGTCGTCGCCCTCGGCAAGTACCCACGTCGTCGGCGATCCGGGCAACCCGTCACTGCCGCGCAGGTGGAAGTCGCTGCCTCCGATCGGGGTCGTGCCGGGCGTCTGCAGCCACCAGGCGAGCGGCGCACCCCACGTCGGCACCTGCGCCCACGACGAGTGCCACACCTCGGCCACCTGCGGGCGGTCCACCGGCAGCAGCCACGCGCAGTCACCACCGAGCGGGTGGTTGACCGACAACAGCCCGCCGCGGCTCGCCGCTTGCGCCGCCCATGTCTCGGGCGGCGACCGGAAGTCGACGAGCCCGACGTCTCCGAAGACGTTCGCGTGCCCGACGTCCCTCGTGACCTCCTGCCCCGGCACGAGCGTGATCCCGTGCCGGCGGCCCACCCCAGGCAGGTGCGCGTGGTGGCTCGTCGTGTTGTGGTCGGTGACGGCCAGGAAGTCCAGACCACGCGAGACAGCGAGCGCCGCCAGCCCACCCACCGACAGCGACCCGTCCGAGTGCACCGTGTGCGAGTGGAAGTCGCCGGCGAGCCATCGCATGCCGTCCACCGTCGGCAGCCCACGCCGGAGCCCGGCCGCCTCGCCCGCCACCTCGCGCGGTTCCGGGTCCTCGGGTTCCGACCGCCGGTGCTCCTCGACGACGGACGGCTCCACCACCCGCACGGTCAGCTCCATCGCCGCACCCGAGGCCGGCACGCGGTGCAGCCCGATGAGCACGCACCACATCCCCGGCTCCACCGCTTGGGGCACGTAGCCCGGCGTCGCCCACCCTTGGGAGACGACGACGCGGCTACGTGCCCCACCCGACCACCCGACGTATCCCCCCGGCCCCTCGAGGCCGAGGTCGAGCACGGCACCCGGCTCGGCGGCATACGTCATCTCGACCTCGATCGCGCCCTCCCCTGACCCGGGCACGTCGAAGGCGATGGAGCGGATCTGCGCCTCCGCGCGGTCCTCGGGCCGCCACGTGCGACTGACCCGCAGCAGCGTCGGGGACGTCATGGCGACAGCAGCTCCCCCTCCGCGTCGTAGACGAGCACTCGCCCGGAGGCCGGGGCGACCCCCACGACCGCCCCGACCTCCGGCTCCTCCCCCTCCGGCACGACAACCTGCACGCGCTGGCCGTCGTCGGTGCGCGCCGTGACCAGGACGCTCGCCCCCAGGCTCTCGGTCGTCTCGACGGTCCCCTCGAAGACGAGCGGCCCCTTCCCGTCGACACGCGCGTACTCCGGCCGGAACGCCACGGTCACCTCGCCGTCCGGCGCGCCGGCACCCGCCCACCCGGCGGAGACCGCGTCGACGCCCTCGAGCGACCCGACCTGCAACGAGCCACCGACGAGCTTGCCCGGGAGCATGTTCATCGGCGTCGACCCGATGAAGTTGGCGACGAACGTGTTGGCCGGCCGGCGGAAGATCTCGGAGGGCGTGCCGAGCTGGCGGATCCGTCCGGCCTCCATGACGGCGATCTGGTCGGCCATCGCGAGCGCCTCGCTCTGGTCGTGCGTGACGAAGACGGTCGTGACGCCGAGGTCCTTCTGCAGCCGCTTGAGGAAGGTGCGCGCCTCGAGCCGCAGCCGGGCGTCGAGGTTCGAGAGCGGCTCGTCGAGGAGGAAGACGCTCGGCTGGCAGGCCATCGCCCGCGCGAGCGCCACGCGCTGCTGCTGGCCACCCGACAGCTCACCGGGTCGCCGCTCCATGAGGGCCGACAGCCCGAGCCCCTCGCCGGTCTCGGCCGCCTTCGCCGCGCGCTCGCTGCGGCCGACCTTCTTGATGCGCAACGGGTACGCGATGTTGTCGGTCACCGTCATGTGCGGGAAGAGCGCGTAGTCCTGGAACACCATGGCGACGTTGCGGTCGCCCGGCGCGAGCGTCGTCACGTCTCGCTCGCCGATCGCGATCGAGCCGCCCGACGCCTCCTCCAGCCCCGCGATGGTGCGCAGCAGTGTCGTCTTGCCGCAGCCCGAGGGGCCGAGCAGCGCGAAGAACGACCCGTCCTCGACCGTGACGTCGAGACCGTCGATGGCGGTGACGTCACCCGGGTAGACCTTGGTGAGGCCCTCGATACGAATACTGGCCATCAGCTCTTGATGCCTCCGTGGAACCGGAACCCGTAGCGTCGGTTGACGAACAGGTAGAGCGCCACCACCGGCAGCGCGTAGACGAGCGAGAACGCAGAGATGAGAGGCAGATTCGCCTGCCCGCCCTCGGAGTAGAACGTGTACATGACGACGCCGGCCGGGATCTTGGCCGGGTCGCGCAGCAGGATGTATGCCGTGAGGAAGTCGCTCCACACGTTGACGAGCGCCCACACGGCGATGGTCGCGAGCCCCGGCCGCACGATCGGCAGGACGACGTGCCGAAGCACCTGGGTCGGGCTCGCCCCGAAGACCCGCGCGCTCTCCTCGTAGGACTTCGGCGTCGCGTCCATGAAGTCCTTGAGGATGAAGATCGCCGCTGGCAGAAGGCCGCCCGTCAGCACGAGGATCACGCCGGAGCGGTCGTCGATGAGGTTGAGCTGGAACATCAGCTGGAAGATCGGCACCATCGCGGCCGTGCCCGTGACGATCGAGCTGAGCAGCAGCAGCCCGTAGAGGATGCCGTTTCGCCCCGGGATGCGCACCCGCGAGAGGGAGTAAGCCGCGAGCGCCGCGAGGGCGGTCACGCCGAGCATCGTGCCCACCGCGAGGTAGACGGAGTTCTTGAGGGAGGAGAACGCGTACGGGTTCTCCGACAGCTTCTCGAAGTTGGCGAGCGTCCAGTCGGGCCAGCTGACGTCGAGCCCCGGCCGCGAGTCGAACGGAGCCGTGACGAGCCACAGCATCGGCAGCGCCCAGAACGCCACGACCGCCGCGAGGAACGCGACGAGCGCGAGGCGCCCGACGACCGACCGGGCTCTCATCGGGCCCTCACCGCCGCTCCCTCAGCAGGCGCACGTAGAAGAGCGCGATGACGAGGTTGATGACGAGCATGATGAACGAGATGGCGGACCCGTAGCCGAGCTGCCCGCCGTAGAGGGCCTTGTTGTAGATGAAGACCGGCAGCGTCTCGCTCGCGTGGTTGGGACCGCCCGCGGTGAGCAGGTAGGGCGAGAAGTCGTTGAAGGTCCAAAGGCTGATGAGCAGCGTGTTGGTGAGCACGTGGCCGCGGATGTGGGGCAGCACGACGTCGCGCAGCTGGGCGAACGCGCCGGCGCCTGCGAGGCGTGCCGACTCAAGCTGCGAGGGCGGCACCGCCCCGAGTGCCGCGGAGAAGAGCAGCATCGAGAACGCCGTGCCGCGCCAGGTGTTGAAGACGATGATCGAGCCCATCGGGTGCTCGAGCAGCCACTCGGTGCCGGTGGTCCGGAGCAGCGCGTTGAGGGTGCCGCCGTCGCCGGAGAGGTAGGCGACCCAGAGGAACGCGACGATCGAGCTCGGCAGGATCCATGCGAGCAGCACCAGCGTCTCGACGGCCGAGCGGACGAGCTTGGGCACGGTGCGCAGCGTCCACGCGAGCGCGAACCCGGCGACGGTCTGCCCGACGATCGCCGAGCCGAGCACGAAGAGCAGCGTCAGCCACAGCGAGTTGCGGAAGTCGGGGTCGACGAGCGCGGCCCTGAAGTTGTCGAGCCCGACGAGCTCGGGATTCGCCGCCTGGATGCCGGTGAGGCGGTAGTCGGTGACGCCGAGGTAGACGGTCCACACGGCCGGCACGACGAGGAACGCCAGCACGAGGATGAGCGCCGGGGCGACGAGGCCTGCCGCCCGGGCGCGCCCGAGACCGGCCGCGTCGATCGACTCGACCCGACGTGTCCCGCGGTCCCGGCGGACCCTGCCGTCGTGGCGGTCCTTGCGGTCCTTGCCGTCCTTGCGATCCATGGTGGCGGTCATCGGGCACCCGCCTCCCCCTGCAGGGGCGGGTGCCCGGCGACCATCAGGATGTCGCCACCTTGTCGGCGCCGCCGACAGCCTTGACCACCGCCGCCGAGTAGGCCTTCGCCGCCTCGTCGACGCTCTTGCCCGACACGATGTCGGCCGTCGCCTGCTGAAGGGCCTGCGAGACCTGCGGGTAGACGGCGAGACCAGGCCGGTAGTGCGTCACCGGCAGCACCTTCTGCGAGATGAACGTCAGGAGCGGGTCCTTGGCGAGCACCTTCTCGTTCACGTCCTGGCGCGCCGTGATCCTCGCGGAGCCGGCGAGCAGCGCGTTGATCGCGTGGGCCGACCCGAGGAACTGGAGCAGCTCCCACGCCTGCTGCGGGTACTTCGTGTTCGGGTTGAGGAAGTAGCCGCCGCCGCCCGACATCGAGACGAAGTCGGTGCCGCCGACCCCCGCGCCGGGCTCGCGAGCCGGGATGAACGCCCAGCCGACGTCGGCGTCGCGCGAGGCCATCGGGTTGGCGCCCTGGTCGGGGTTGATGACCGACCGCCAGAAGTAGTCGCCCTCGAGGAGGATGCCGACCTTGCCCGCCGCGAAGGCCGCGAACGACTGGTCACGGCCCTTGGCCGCCTGCTGGTAGTTCTTGTTGGTCAGCCCCTGGTCGACGAGCTGCTTGTAGAAGGTGAGCACGTCGCGTACGGCCTTGGTGTCGCCCTGCCACTTGTTGTCGGCGTAGATCTCGGAGCCCGTCCCGACGAGCAGCGGCAGGACGCCCTGCATCGTGGTCGCCTCGCCCATCGCGGTGCCGGCGTTGATCTGGACCGGCTCGACGCCCTGGATCGACTTCAGCTTGGTGCCGGCGTCGACGATCTCCTGCCACGACTTCGGCTGCCAGTCGGCCGGCAGGCCGGCCTGCGCGAAGAGCTTCTTGTTGAAGTAGAGGACGCGCCCGTCGGTGCCAGCAGGTATGCCGTACGCCTTGTCCTCGAACGACGCGTTGGCCTGCACGGCCTTGGGGATCTGCGACCAGCCCTCCCACGACGAGACTCCCGCCCCGGCGACGTCGGTGAGTGGCTTGAGGTAGCCGGCCTGGGCGAACTCGCCGACCCAGATGCCGTCGAGGGCCATGACGTCGGCACCCGCGCGGCTCTTGAGGTCGAGCGCGACCTTGGTCTTGTACTGCTCGTCGTCGACACCGGACGGCTGGAAGGTGACCTTCACCGTGACGCCCTTGGCCTTCTGCTGCTGGGTGAAGGTCGGGATGACGTACTTCGCGTACCAGTCGGCCTCTTCGGCGTTCTTGCCGCCGGCGATGGAGTTGGACGTGATGGTCAGCGTGACGTCCTTGGCGTCGGCGTTCTGCGTGGGGTTGGCAGACGTCGACGACCCGCGGTCGCACGCAGCCCCCACCATGGCGACGGACGCGGCGAGACCGACGATCACGGTGCGCCGCAGCGGACGGGCCGGTGCCGGGCGCGGCGTCTCGTGGGTGGCGGGACGGACTTCCATGGTGTGGCTCCTTCTCCGATGCGTGCTGGGGGGTGACATGGGTGGCGTCTGTCGTGGCTGCGGGCTGCCGGGCTGTGGGCTGCGGGCCGCGGTTGGCCTGGGCCGCCCGCGATGGAGGTCAGGGGGCGAGCAGGACCTCCGTCCCGGCCTCGCGGGCGCGGCCGAGGGTGTGCGGGTTCGCGAGCGAGGTGGTGATGAGCACCGACACCGACCGCATGTCGCACACCCGGATCGACCCCTTGCCGGGGAACTTCGTGTGGTCGGCGAGGAGCACGACGCGGCCGCCGCTCTCGACGAGCCGGCGCTTGGTCGGCACCTCCACCGACGTGGTGTCGAGGATCCAGCCCTCGGAGTCGACGCCGCTCGTGCCGAGGAAGACGAGCGAGGCGCTGACGTGGCGCAGGGCGTCCTCGGTGAGCGGGCCGACGAGCGAGTGGTAGGCGCGCCGGAGCGCACCGCCGAGGATGACGAGGTCGACGACGGGGTCGTCGCGCAGCTCGTCGAGCACCGCGAGGCTCGGGGTGATGACGGTGATGCTGCGGCCCCTCAGCTCGCGGGCCAGGGCGCCGGTGGTCGTGCCGATGTCGAGCAGCACGGTGTCGCCGTCGTGCACGAGCTCTGCCGCGCGGCGGGCGATGCGCTGCTTCTCGGCGGCCGCGTCGTCGGCGGCCTTCTCGTAGGGCTGGTCGACCTCGACCGGCAGCGCGGGCGCCGCGCCACCGTGGACGCGGCGCACGAGGCCTGCGTGGGCGAGCTCGGCGAGGTCGCGGCGGATGGTCGCCGACGAGACGCCCAGGCGCACGACGAGGTCCTGCACGGAGACGGCTCCGTCTCTGACCTCGTCGGCAATCGCGCGGTGCCTGGCGTATCGCACGATCGAACTCTTGCACAGAAATGAGCGAAAATGCGCGCTGGTGAGCGGCAAGTGCGCAGCAATGATCGCCGTGGTGATCGCGGCACCACCGGCCCGACCGTGGGGCCCGGCGCGGGTCAGGAGAGGCGGCCGCCCCTGCTCATCTCGCCGGCCGTGCCTCCGCCGCCCGACGCACCCACGGAGTCCGGCTCGATGGTCTGCGCGTCCGGGCTCGACAGGGTGATCACCGCACGCTCGACCACCTGGTGCTGCTCGATACCGTGCCCGAGGGCGGTGAGTCGGTCGGCGACCTTCGCCTCGGTCTCGTCACCGACGAGGTCGACCGCCGCCACGAGGAAGACCTTGCCCGGCCCGACGAACTCCAGGTGCAGGAACGTCACCCGCTCGACCTCCGGGCTGTCGTTGAGCTCGTCGAGCGCCCGCCGCCACACCTCGGCGCTCACCGCCTCGCCGACGAGGAAGTCACGGTTGCGCCGGATGAGGAAGATCGCGACGACCCCGAGCAGCAGACCGACGAGGATCGAGCCGACGGCGTCCCACACCGCCTGCCCGGTCACCTGGTGCAGGACGATGCCGAGCCCCGCGATGAGCAGGCCGATCAGCGCCGCGGCGTCCTCCGCGAAGACGGCACGGAGCGTTGGGTTCGAGGTGTTCGCGATGAACTTCAGCGGCCGCAGTCCGCGCCGCTTGGCCTCGGCGCGGGTCTGCCGCGTCGCCTGGACGAACGAGACGCTCTCGAGCACGAACGCGATGGCGAGCACCGCGTACGCCCACGTGTACGACGTCTCCTGCTCCTCGTGCCCGAGCACCGAGATGCCGTGCCACACCGACACGACCGCGCCGGCGCCGAAGAGGCCGAAGGCCGCGAACATCGACCAGACGTACGCCTCCCGCCCGTAGCCGAACGGGTGCCTCGCGTCGCGCGGCTGGGCCGCCTTGCGCTCGGCCATGATGAGGAAGACCTCGTTGCCGGCGTCGGCCCACGAGTGCGCCGCCTCCGCGACCATCGAGGCCGACCCCGTGATGACCGCCACGACCGACTTCGCCACTGCGATGAGCGCGTTCGCCGCCAGCGCGATGATGACGGTCAGCAGACTCTCGCCGCCGCCACCGCCGCCCTCGCTCTTCTCGGACTCGCCCGCCGCTGCGTCCTGTCGCTCGTCTGCCACGGATGCCACCCTTCTCCCCATCGATCGGCGCGCGCAAGCACCATCGGCCGGGCGGCCGTGCACCAGCCATACCCGCGGGCGGGCGTATGCCGTCAGGCGGAGTGACGCACGACGTCGAAGCGGGTGCGCGCGTGGGCGGCATACCCGGGGCCGTCGGTGGTGTGCTCGACCTGCACGTCGTCGCCCGCCCGGCTGACCACGACCGTCGTCGTCAAGCGCTCGGGTGCGCCCTCGGCGACCGTGAGGCCGTCGTCCTCGACGAGCACCGACTCCCAGCGGCCGTCGGCGGCCGGGTCGAAGACGTGCAGCTCGACGACCTCGGGGTGGTGGTCGTCGGTCGACGCGGGCGCCTCTGCCCACATGGGGATCGCTGCACCGGCACGCGCGAAGAGCGGGATCCGCTCGCGCGGGGTGTCGACGGTGATGCGCTGCCCACCCTCGTGGAACTCCCCGGTGTGCCAGTCGTACCAGCCACCAGCGGGCAGGTAGACCGAGCGTGACGTCATACCGGCCTCGGTGACGGGGGCCACGAGCAGGTCGCGGCCGAAGAGGTACTGGTCGTCGATGTCGACGACCTCGGGGTCGTCCTGGAAGTCCAGCACGAGCGGGCGCTGCACGGGCTCACCGGTCTCGGTCGCACGCACGAACGCCGAGTAGATGTAGGGCATCAGCCGGTAGCGCAGCCGCACCACGTCGCGCACGAGGTCGTGGATCTCCTCGCCGAAGGACCACGGGTACTGGTCGACGTTGTTGGTCTCGGAGTGGTTGCGGCAGAAGGGGGTCAGGGCTCCCATCTGCATCCACCGCAGGAAGAGCTCGGGATTCGTGTCTCCCTGGAAGCCACCGATGTCGGCGCCGACGAACGGCTGACCCGAGAGCCCGAAGCCGCAGGCCATCGGCATGCTGACCCACAGGTGGTCCCAGCGCGCCTGGTTGTCGCCCATCCAGTTCGCGGCGTACCGCTGGATGCCGGCGAAGCCGGCCCGCGAGAGGATGAACGTCCGCGCGTCCGGCTGGGCGGCGCGGAGTCCCTCGATGGTCCCCATCGCCATGAGCAGCGCGTACTGGTTGTGGTAGCGCTCGTGCTTGGCCCGGCCCTTGTCGAAGAGCATCGCCTCGGGGGCGATCTCGCCGGTGGCGGGCTCGTTCATGTCGTTCCAGATGCCGGCGAGGCCGGACTCGACGTGGCGCGCGTTGAGGTCGCCCCACCACGAACGCGCCTCGGGCGTCACGAAGTCGGGGAAGACGGTGTTGCCCGGCCAGACCTGTCCGACGTAGGTGTCGCCGCCCTCGGTGCGGCAGAAGACGCCCTTCTCCAGACCGTCGTCGTAGACCTCGTAGCCGGGGTCGTGCTTGACGCCCGGGTCGACGATCGTGATGGCCCGGAAGCCCTGGTTGGCGAGGCCCTTGAGCATGCCGGCCGGGTCGGGGTAGCGCTCGGAGTCCCACGTGAAGACGCGGTAGCCGTCCATGTAGTCGATGTCGAGCCAGATCGCGTCGCAGGGGAACTCGTCGTCGCGATAGCGCTTCGCGATGACCTCGATGTCCTCCTGCTTGTATGCGTGCCACCGGCAGTGGTGGTAGCCCAGCGCCCAGATCGGCGGCAGCGACGCGCGCCCGGTCAGCCAGGTGTAGCGCTCGATGATCGAGGCCATCGACGGCCCGGCGAAGACGTACTCGGTCCACTGACCGCCGTGGAAGGTGATGCGGTACTCGTCGTCGCGGCTGAACTCGTACTCGCCGCGGTAGCCGTTGTCGACGAACGAGCCGACGGCCGTGCCGGTCTCGGCCGAGCGCTGGTGGAAGAACGGGATGGTCACGTAGTACGGGTCGAACTCGGTGCTCGTCATGTCGGCCCGAGGGTCGTCCGCGTCGAGCCCGGCCCGGAACTCGGCGGTCGCATGCTCATTGAGGACGTCGGTGTTCCACATCGTGAAGTCGCGGCCGCGGCGGTTGTGCCGGCCACCCTTCTCGCCGAGCCCGTAGATCGCGTCGTCACGACCGATGCGACGCCGCGTCGTCCACGCGTCGTTGAGCGTGGCGTACGTCCAGTAGCGGCCCTCGGCATCCGGCGCCGACTCGACGACCACCGAGCCGTCGGTACGGTGCACGTCGACGCGGAACGGGTCGAGCCACAGCGTCACGACGAGCTCGTCGGTCGTCAGCGTCCACGAGCCGTCCGACTCCTCCGCGGTCCAGTCGACCGAGGCGCCGCCGTCGGCCGCGAACGGGTCGACGCACACGGCATACGTCGGCTTCTCGTCGAAGACGCCCCCGCGGCTCAGCTGAAGGCGCACGACGTCGGGACGCACGGCCTCGACGCGCAGCTGCTCGCCGTGCAGGCGCGCCCGCAGGCCGCGCTCGGTCCGCTCGACGGAGTCGACGCGCTCGAATCGGATGAAGTGGTCGGTCCTCATGCATCCACCCTGTCAAAGATCTCGTTCTGGAAGACAGCCGCCAGCGACGGCCATGCCTCAGCTCGGCACCACACCGGCACGACCTCGATGGGGACGTCCCGCTCCACCACGCGGCCACCGCCGACCGGTGAGCCGGTCCACACGTCGACCCACTCCCCCTCGGGCAGCCACACCGGCCAGGTCGTCACGCCCGGGGCGGTGACCGGGCTGACGAGCAGGTCCGCACCGAGCATCCACTGCTGCGGGTGCTCCCACACCTCGGCAGCCGTCGGGTGGTCGAAGAAGAGCGGACGCATCAGGGGCCTGTCGGTGGCGACCGTGGTGGCAGCCGACGAGGCGAGGTAGTCGACGAGCCGCTCACGCAGCCAGGCGAACTCGCGGAAGACCGGCACGACGCGATCGTCACCAGTCTGCTCGGCGACGTGCCACGGGGTGCGGTCGCGCAACGGCTTCTGGTGGTGGTTGAACTCCGAGTGGTACTGCATGACCGGCATGAAGGCCGACGCCCCCGCAGCCCGGAGGTAGAGCTCGGCGTCGGGCACCGGGCCGGAGAAGCCGGCGAGGTCCCAGCCCCAGTAGACGATGCCGCACGAGGCGGCCGTGAGCCCGGCCGTCACCGAGTGGCGGAACGCCTCCCACGTGGAGTCCTCGTCACCGGCCCAGAAGACTCCGTGCGGCTGCGACCCGCTGAAACCACTGCGGGAGAACGTGATCGGAGCCTTGCCGTGCTTGCGCAGCAGGTCACCGAACGCGCGGGCGTAGTGCACCGGGTAGAGGTTGTTGCCCTCGTCGCCGCGGCGCCCGTCGCCGTACGCGAGGTCGTGACCCCACGCGTGCTCGCCGCCGTCGGTCTTGAAGCCGTCGACGCCGAGGTCGCGCACGAGGTAGTCGCGCTTGGCCGTCCACCAGTCGCGGGTGCGCTGGGTCGAGAGGTCGGGCATGAGTGACTTCGGGAACCACCAGCCCCGGTTGAGGTATGCCGTCCCGTCGGCCTCGCGGACCGCGTGACCCTCGCGGACCATGGCCTCGCCCTCGGCGAGGACCTGCTCGTGCAGTCCGTCCTCCGAGAGGGCCGTCTTGAGGAGTGGGATCTGCCAGAGGATGACCTTGATCCCACGGGCGTGCAGGTCGTCGACCATCGCCTTCGGGTCGGGCCACGCGCCGTCGGCGGGGAACGTGAAGTCCGACAGCGCGAACGGCGACCCGTCCGGTCGCGGGGCGTACGTCGCGTCGCGGAAGAGCATGATGCCCTCCTCGTCGCTCCACGCCTCGATGACGATCACACCGACGGGGATGTCGAGCTCGCGGTGGCTGTCCATCCGCTGGGTGACGAGGGCCTGGGTGTTCCACTCGTTGCCCGAGGCCCAGAGCTTGAAGACCCACGCCGGCAGCTCCTCCGCGCGGCCCACCTCGTCGAGGAAGCCCCGCAGCACGTCGGTCGGCGAGCCGTCGAAGACACCGACGTCGACGGACTCGCGAGCGGTGCCGCCCAGGGCGACCTCGACGACCAGCCGGTCGGAGGCACTGACACCGCAGTCGAACCAGGTGCGCCGCGAGGTGCGCACGTGGAAACCCCACGAGCTACCGTCGGCCCCGACGACGTGCGCGAAGGGCATGGGCAGGTAGGTCCGGCCGTGCACGCCTTGGGACTTGTACTGCTCGAAGACGACGGCGTCGAGCCGGCGCCCGGCCTGGTCGAGGTGGTCGAAGCGCTCCCCGAAGCCGACGACGTGGTCGCCTTCCCGCAGGGCCAGCGCGAACCGCGCCCGGTGGATGCCGTCCGCCGACACGAGCCACTCGACCGAGCCCTCGACGAGCCGGCTGCCGGCACCGGACACGGCATCGGACATGGTGACCGACCCGTCGAAGCCGTCGGGCAGCGCGGCGACCCACCGGGCCGGCGCGACCTCGAACCACGACGTCGCCTCGGAACGGCCGTCAGCCGTCGACGCGACGAACCGGTAGCAGTACCCGCCGACGTCCTCGAGCGCCGGCGACCCGACGGCCCAGGCTCCCTCGCCGCCGATCGATGCGGCCTGCGCCTCGGCGAGGTGGCCCTCGCCCCCGGCGAGCGCCGCCGCGTCCGCCGCACTGGCGACCACGGGGGCGAGGTCGAGCCGGGCCGCCTCGGCCTGGTCCGTCGATCGCCCGCGCCACTCGCAGACGACCGACACCACCTCGGGCGCGCACTGCACGCCGAGCATCGTCGTGGCGCCGACGAGCGGGAGGACGGGCACGCGCTGGTCGGGCGAGACGGCATACGGGTGCTCGATGCCGTGCGGACGGTGGGTGACGAGGCTGCTCATGCGGGCCGGGCTTTCGGGTCGCGGGTCTGGTGGAGGAGGTGACGGCGGGGCCGCTCGCAGGGGAAGCGCGGTGGGGGGTCCGCTCTGCGTCCGGAGGGCCCCGCCGTCAGGGGCAGGGCTACTTCAGCAGTGCGTCGACGGCCTTCTGGGCGTCGGCGAGTGCCTGGTCGACCGTCTTGCGGCCGGCCGCGGCTGCGGTCAGCTCCTTGGTGACGGCGTCCTGCAGCTCCTGCTGGCGCTCGACGACGGGCGGCAGCACCGTCGCGTCGAGCGAGTCGAACACGGCCTGCCGGTTCTCCGGCTTGCCCGCCTTGAGGTAGCTGGCGAGCTTGGCCTCGTCGGCGACGGGCGGTAGCTCCCAGCTCGTCTTGAGGCGCAGGTCGGTCATGACGTCGGCGCTCGTCAGGTAGCTGACCCACTTCTGGGCCGCCTCCTTGTTCTTGCTCGTGGCCGAGACGACGGCCCCGTTGGTGAACATGGCCGAGGCCTTCTGTGTGTTGCCGGGCTCGACGGCGACGTCCCACCCGAACTTCGCGTCGGCGTTGCCGGAGAACATCCAGATGCCGGTGTGCCACATCGCGAGCTTGCCGCTCTTGAAGAGCTTGCTGTCGAAGTCGGGCGTGCCCGCACCGTCGGCCTCGGTCGGCATGGTCTTGCCGGCCTTGCCGACGAGGAAGGCCGCGGCCTGCTTGCCGGCGGTGGAGTTGAACGTCGACGCCGTCCTGTCCGCGTTGAGGAACTGGCCGCCCGACTGCGCCAGGGCCTTGTAGAACTCGAAGAAGCTGATCGGCTGGTAGTCGCCCCAGACGCCCTTCGCCTTGTCGGTGAGCTTCTCGGCCGCTGCCTGCTCGTCCTTCCACGTCCAGTCGGCGGTCGGCGCGGCGACCCCCTTGGCCTTGAAGAGGTCCTTGTTGAAGAAGAGGACGACGTTGCTGAACGACTCGGGCAGGCCGTACTGCTTGCCGTCGGCCTGGAACGCCTCGAGCAGCGACTTCTTGTAGGCCGCGCCGTCGACGCCGCTCAGCTCGGCGAGCGCACCGCTCTTCGTGTAGGTCACGAAGTTCTCGTAGTTGAGCTCGAACGAGTCGCCCGCCGTGCCGCCCGCGACCGCGGTCTGCAGCTTGGTGAAGTACGCGTCGTAGGGCGTCGTCTCGATCTGCACCTTGATCGTCGGGTTGGCCTTCTCGAACGCGGCCTTGATCGCGTCGAGGTCCTTCTCGTGGCCGCCGTTGGCGGAGAAGTTCATGTAGCGGATCGTGACCGGGCCGCCCGCGGTGGCCGCGACGTTCTCGGTCTTCGTCGCGGAGCCCTGCGCGCAGGCGCCGAGCGCCAGCACGAGGCCGGCGATGACAGGCGCGACACTGTGCCTGGCGGTGATCTTCATGGTGGTGCCTTTCGGGTGCCTGCCGAGACCGGGTGTGCTCTCGGACGTGGGGGTTGCGTATGCCGTGTTGCCGGGAAAGCCGTGTTGCCGGGAATGCCGTGTGGCGGGGTGCTACTTGAGGCCGGAGTGGGCGACGCCGGCGATGATGTGGCGCTGGGCCAGCAGGTAGACGATCGCGATGGGCACGATCGAGAAGACCGACCCGGCCATGACGACGTCCCACTCGGTCGTGAACTGCCCGTGGAGCGTGGACAGTCCGAGCGGCAGCGTCATGAACTCGGGCGAGCGGATGACGACGAGCGGCCAGAGGAAGCTGTTCCAGCTGCCCATGAACGCGAAGACCGCGACGGTCGCGAGCCCGGGCCGGATGAGCGGCACGATGATCGTGGCGAAGATGCGCAGGTGGCCGGCGCCGTCGATGGTGGCTGCCTCGTCGAGCTCGCGGGGCACTCCCTCGACGGCCTGCTTGAGCAGGAACACCCCGAACGCCGACGCGATCGACGGCGCGAGCAGCGCCATGTAGGTGTCCTGGAGGTTGAGCGTCTTCATCTCGATGAAGAGCGGCACGACGAGCACCTGCATCGGGACCATCAGGGTCGCGAGGTAGAGCGCGAAGACGACGTTCTTGCCCTTGAACGACAGGCGTGCGAAGCCGTAGGCGGCCATGGTGCCGGTGATGAGCTGGAGCAGCGTCGAGACGACGGCGATCCAGAAGGAGTTCAGCAGGATCCGCCACATCGGCAGGGTGGCGAGGAGCGTGTCGTACGCCTTCGTCGTCGGGTTCTCGACCCAGAGCTTCGGCCCGTCGGCGAGCGACCCCTCCGGCGTGATGCTCGTGACGACGGTCCAGAGGAACGGGAAGAGCATGACGACCGCGCCGGCGAGCACGGCGGCATACCGGAGGGCGGTGAGCCAGCTGAAGCGGCGCCGCGCGGGCGAGACCGACTGGGGCACAGCGGCATACGTGCTCGGTGAGCCGGCGGAGCCCGGCGACGACGCGGGCGGCTGGAGGGTCAGCTGGTCAGGCATGGTGCACCCAGCGCTTCTGGCCGCGGATCTGCACGGCCGTGATGAGGAGGATGACGGCGAACAGGATCCACGAGAGCGCGCTGGCCTCGCCGGCTCGGCCGTAGCGGAAGGTGAGGTCGTAGACCTGCCCGACGACGACCTGGCTCGAGCCCTGCGGGCCGCCGCCGGTCATGACGTAGACCTGGTCGAAAACCTGGAAGCCGTTGATGAGCGAGATGACGACGACGAAGAACGTCGACGGAGACAGCAGCGGCAGGGTGATCCGCCAGAACCGCTGCCACGGGCCGGCGCCGTCGACCGTCGCGGCCTCGACGACGTCGCTCGGGATGGCCTGGAGGCCCGCGAGCATGATGACCATGACGAAGCCGAGGTCCTTCCACGCCGAGCTGAGGATGACGGAGGGCAGGGCCCACGTCGGGTCGGTCCACCAGCCGGGCTGGGGGGCGCCGAGCGCGCCGAGGATCGTGTTGACGAGTCCGTTGCTCGGGTTGAGCAGCCACTTCCAGACGAGGGCCACGACGACCCAGCTCGTCACGACGGGAAGGAAGTACGCGGCGCGGAAGAACGAGCGCGCCGGCATCCGCTGGTTGAGCGCGAGCGCGAGGCCGAGCCCTCCGACGAAGACGAGCGGCAGGTAGCCCGCGCAGTAGATGAGGGTGTGGAGGAAGACCTGGCGCGTCTGCTCGTCGGCGAGCAGGTCGGTGTAGTTGTCGAGCCCGACCCACTTCATCGCGGAGATGAGGTTCCACTGGTGCAGGCTGACCCAGATCGAGCTGAGCATCGGGACGGCCGTGAAGAGCAGGAGCGGCACGGCGCTCGGGGCGAGGAAGAAGAGCACCCAGCCGCGGTTGCGCCAGGCCCTGGCCCGCATGCCGGGGGCGGACGCCGGCCGCGTGGTGCGGGCGTGTCCCGGGCTGGTGCCGGGTGCGGTCGCGGTGCTCATGAGACGCCCTCGACCGCAGACTGGAGGCGCGCCCGCACGAGCTCGCCCTGCTCACCGCCGGCGACGGCGTCGAAGGGGGTGGCGAGCACGAGCGACGCGGCACCGACGGCCCACTGGTCCTCGGTCCACGGCTCGACGACGCAGCGCACGTCGCGGCGGATCGGCAGCAGGTGACGCCGGAAGGCCGCCTCGAAGCCGGCCTCCCAGTGCGACCAGTCGCTCATGCCCTCGCCCATGAGGACGATGCACTCCGGGTCGAGGGTGTGAACGACGCCGGCGAGGGCCCGGCCGAGCAGCCGGCCGGCGCCTTCGTAGACGGCGAGCGCCTCCGCGTCACCGGCCGCGGCCGCGAGCGAGAGGTCCTTGACCGTGCCACCGGCCGCGATGACGCCGCGACGGACGGCCTCGTCGACGAGACCGGCCTCTCCGACGTACGCCTCGAGGCACCCGGTGTTGCCGCAGCCGCAGGTCGGGCCGTCGTCGGTGACGGGGACGTGCCCGATCTCGCCGGCGCCTCCGTTCGCTCCACGGACCACGACCCCGTGCTGCACGATGCCACACCCCACGCCGCGACCGATCGTGACGACGATGTAGGAGTCGTGCTTGCGGCCGATGCCGTAGACGCTCTCGGCGGCGGCCAGCGTGTTGACGTCGTTGTCGACCAGCACGGGCACGCCCAACCGGTCGCGCAGGCGCTGACCAACGGGGGCGCGGCGCCAGCCGATCGTGGGGGCGTCGACGATGCCGGAGGCCTGGGAGTCGACGGCGCCGGGGATGCCAACACCGACGCCGAGCAGATTGCCGTCGTGGCGGGCGACCGTGTCGGCGATCGCGCCGCACAGCACGTCGAGGGCGTCGTGGGGGCCGGGAGTCCAGGGCACCGACTCCGACGACCGGACCGTGCCGTCGAGGTCGACCCCGACGATGGCGATGTGGTCGGCGACGACCTTGGCGCCGATCGCGTAGCCGGCGGCGCGGTCGAGGCCGAGCAGGCGGGCCGGGCGACCCCCTGCGCTCGGCACGGACTCGAGCTCGGTGACCAGGCGCCGGGCGAGCAGCTCCTTCGTCGTCTGGGTCACCGTTGCCGGGCTGACGCCGAGGATGCGGGCGATGTCGGCGCGCGAGGAGGGGCCACGGGTGCCGAGGAGGCCGAGCACGCTGGCGCGCACGAGGTCGCCGCGCCCTGCTGCGTGTCCGTTGGTCGTCATCGACTCACCTTCTTGGGGATCGTCCTGAGGTTGTTCGGGCTGGGCTCGCACTAAGTTCAGCACTAAATTCAGGACTAAATTTAGAGGGAAACATAGACCCTTGACGGGAGGCCGTCAAGACCCGCCACGTGCGGCGTTCGGTGGTCTCGGACGTCCGGCCCGGAGGTTGATGGTGTGGAGTTTGATGGTGTGCATGAGCGACACCCACGACCCCGCCCAGCCGTGCACGCGTGTCGGCGGCGACGCGCTCTCGCCGGCCGACCCCACCCCGGGCATGACCCGCCAGGTCGCGCTCCACACCGAGACGATGTGGTCGGGCACGGTCGACACCGAGGCGGGCGCCGTCTCGGGATGGCACCACCACGGCGACCACGACACGACGCTCTATATCGTGTCGGGCACCATGCGCCTCGAGTCCGGACCGAACGGCGAGCACGTCGTCGAAGCCGGTCCCGGGGACTTCCTCCGCGTGCCCGCCGGCGCGATCCACCGCGAGAGCAACCCCGGCGGCGCGACGTCGCGGGCCGTCATCGTGCGCTGCGGGTCCGGCACTCCGACCGTCAACGTCGACGGGCCCGCGCGCGTCGACGAGCCATGAGGGAGAAGGGAGTCCGGCCGTGCGCGCCACCGTGACCGAGAGCGGCACGGCGACCCCGACGGTTGCCTGGAGCCGCTACGAGAACCTCGACCTGTGGGCGACGTGGTCGCCGCAGGTCCAGGAGGTCATCGCGGCCTCGCGCCGCCTCGCGCCCGGGCTCAAGGGCCTCGTCGTCGGCCCCCTCGGGGTGCGCCTGCCGTTCGAGGTGCTCACCGTCGACACCGAGGCGATGGAGTGGAGCTGGCACGTGCGGTTCGGCCTGGTGCACGCGACCCTCGAGCACACGGTCCGGGCGGCACCCGGGGGCGGCAGCACGAGCGAGCTCGTCATCCACGCCCCGGCGTATGCCGTGCTGACCTACCGGCCCGTCGCCGCGATGGCCCTGCGCAGCCTCGTCGACGCGTAGCAGGAGCGGGCACGCGGGCACGCGTCCGTACGGCCGGCCGAGCCTCCTCCCCGGTGGTCGGCTGCGCGGTCGGTCAGTCGCCGGGCTCGCGCAGGAGGGTGTCGAGCTGCTCGTCGGCCATCGCCTCGGCGCACGCCCGGACGACCTCCGTCACGTGCGGGTCGGGGTCGAGCGCGACGAGGTCGTGGGTCGAGCCCTCGAACTGCATCTGGCAGACCGCTGACCCGAGGAGCAGCGGCACCGGGTCGGCGAGCGAGGGCCGCAGCGTGACGGCCTCGCGGCTGAGGCTCCCGACGTAGATCGGCTCGAGACCGTCGCCCTCCGCGGTGGGTCGCACGACGATGACGTGCACGTCGTCGGCAGCCACCGCGACGCTGATCGCGCGGCGCACCGTCGCGAGCGCGAAGGACGCGAGACCGCTGAGATAGAGGGCGTTCCGCTCGGATCGGGTGCGTCGGCGCAGCATCCGCCGACCGCTCGAGGAGACGCCGGGCCCGCGCTCGCCCACGATGTCGAGGCCGGGATAGCGGCCCACGACCGTGACGTAGCCCCGGGAGGTCTCGTCGTCCCAGCCGGCGTCGACGCACGTGCAGCCGCACTCAGCGGCGGCGAAGTGGGCGTCGAGCTCGGCGATGACGGTGGCGGGGTCGTGCTCCGACAGCTCCAGCCACTGGTCCTCGACGGCGACGACGCGATGCTGCTTCACGACGGCGTTGGCGACGTCGAGGGCCTGAGCGAAGCTGCGGGCCTCCGTCTCTGCCGCGGCCCGGGCCCTGGTGCGGTCGGCCCACTTGAAGAGCGAGACCTGCGGCAGCGCTGCGCGGAACGCCTTGCGCTGCAAGGCGGTGCGCTCCTGCGTCGGGAGAGGGCCCGAGTCGGGCGGCTCGGGGCGTCGTCGCAGCGGGTGGTTGTCGAGGTGGAGCGAGCCCAGGGTCTCCTCGGCCGCACCGAGGGCGACGACGTCCTCGGCCGCGTGGGCAGCGCGGACACGCTGCTCGAGCTGCGTCAGCGACACGTGCTCCCCCGTCGAGGGCACGTCCGCGCGCACGCCGACGTATGCGGCCGGACCGGCGTCGAGCGACGCTCGCAGTCCGGACGCGGAGGAGCTGAGTCGCACCTGGGGCGCGACCCTCAGCAGGAGGTCCATCTCGGCTGCCCTACCTGCCTGCGGAGGTCAGCAGGCCGTCGATCTCCCACGCGGAGTCGACAACAGGCTTCGGGCTCGTGCGCGGGGCCGCCTTCTGGGCGGGCTCGACAGCCTTGTCAGCCTTGACAGCCTTGTCAGCCTTGTCAGCCTTGACGGGCGCCTCGGCGGCAGCGCGTGCCCGGAGGGCGGCGAGCCAGCTGCCGCGGTCGGTGCCGTACGTCGCAGCGGTGGTGCGAGGCGGCATACCGAAGCGGGGCAGCGCGGCGTTCGCGGTCGGGTCGGCGTCGAGCGGAACGGGCGCCTCGAGAGGGGCGCCGGCGGCGCGAGCCTCGGCCCGCTGGTCGACGACGGTCCAGAACTCCCAGTCGTCCGGTGGCGCAGGCCAGCTCGGGTCCGGCATCCAGTCGTCGGTCGGCGCCCACGACGCCGACGGCGCAGGCCATCCCGGAGGAGCGTTGAAGCGAACTGACATGTCTACCCCCTTCGAACAGAACCCTCTGGATCGGTTGACGGGCCGACCCTGCTCGACCCCCACATTTGGCACGGTACGACCTGTAGCGGGCAAAGTCATTGAAATGGACAAAAAGGCCATCCCGCGCGGATGTCCGTACCGCCCGGGCCATGCGAGCCGACCCTGCGAGCCGCCCTGCCGGCCGACCCTGCGAGCCGACCCTGCGAGCCGACACTGCCGGCCGCCCCTGTCGTAGCACTCAGGGACGGCTCCGGGGTCGCTCGGGGTCGACCCCGATGGGCCCGGTCACCGGTGGCGTCCACGCTGGAACCATGACGACGAGCACCCTGCCGGGAACGCTGGCCCGCACCTCGGCTCCAGCCCGACCGGCCGGCACGGCCACGAGGAACGCAGCCACCGGGCGTACCGACCGCGTGGCTCTCCTGGCCCTCGTCGCACCGCTGCTGCTCTTCGCGCACGGCATCGTCGACTGGGTCGACGGGCTCGGTGGCCTGGACGGCGTCGACGGCCCGAACGTCCCGGTCGGCCACAGCGCGCTGGGCGTCGCCGCGGGCGCCCTGCTCATGCTCGCCAGCGCCGCGTTCGCCTGGCTGACGACGAGCCTGGGCGCACGCGCCGAGCACCTCCCGGTGGGCGTGCCGACGGCGCTGCTCGTCGCGTTCGGGGCAGGCGCGACGGGAGCCGTCTGGGTGGGCGGGCTCACCGGCTTCCTGCCCGGCACGGTTCCGGCCGCGCTCGCCCTCGGAGGCCAGGTGCTCACCGGTCTCGCCCTGGCGATGGTGCTCGCCACCACGTGGCTCGAGGGCCGTGTGCCGGCTGGTTCCCTCGCGCTCGCCGGTGGCGCCGCCGCGCTGCTGGCGGTCCCGTGGGGCCTCGAGCCGTTGGGGGCGCTCGTCCTGCTCATCGCACTCGCGCCACTGACCCGGCCGGTCGAGGAAGCCACGTCGGCTGCCGGGCCGGCCGTGACCCGGGCAGGCTGACCGAGCCCAGCATTCTCGACGAGCGGAGTCGCCCGTTCGGTCGCAGGATGGGTGCACTGTGCCCCAAACGGGGCGCAGTGCACGTTTTCCCTCACCCCATGGGAGCTCATCACATGCGACACCCCAGCCTGACCAGACGTGGCGCGGTCGCCGTCGCGTCTCTCGCCCTCGCGTCGACGGCCGCCTTCGGCAGCATGGCCTCGGCGTCGACCCAGGCCGAGCCCGCCTCGACCCCGGTCACCATCAACACCCCTGACGGACAGCTCATGAGCTACGTCGTCAACGTCGACGTGGCGAACCCCGGCCACACCGTCGTCGTCGAGAACGCCGTGCGCCGCGCCGGTGGCGTCGTCGTGCAGTCCTGGCCCGAGATCGGGGTCGTGGTCGCGCACTCGACGAACGGCTCGTTCCGACAGGACGTCGCCCGGGCCGGTGGCAGCTTCGTCGAGTCCGTGGGCGCGACGCGCACCGTCGGGGTCTCCGAGGGCACGCCCGCCGCGCTCGGCAAGAACTGGAACGGCGCCTCCGACTACAGGAAGGGCGCGAAGAAGGCGGCCAACGGCGACATCGAGGCCGAGACCACGCCGGCCGGTCCGTCCGACCCTCGCGAGGGCGAGCAGTGGGACCTCAGGATGATCAAGGCCGACCGGGCCCACACGGTCACCGACGGCTCGCGCAACGTCCTCGTCGGCGTGCTCGACAGCGGCATCGACGCCGACCACCCCGACCTCGTGAAGAACCTCGACGTCGCCAACTCGGTCAACTGCACCGACGCCGGCCGCCCGTCGACCACCGGCTGGGAGTCGACCACCGGCTGGGAGCCGACCACGAGCGACCACGGCACCCACGTGGCCGGCACGATCGCCGCCGCCCGCAACGGTGTCGGGATCGTCGGCGTCGCCCCGAACGTACGCCTGGCCTCCGTCAAGGTCGTCAACAACGACGGCTTCATCTACCCCGAGTACGCCGTCTGCGGGTTCGTCGAGGCGGGCCTCAAACACATGGACGTGACGAACAACAGCTACTACGTAGACCCGTTCGAGTTCTACTGCGAGGACCAGCCCGACCAGTACGCCGCCAAGGAGGCCGTGCGTCGCGCCGTCACCTGGTCGACGAGGCAGGGCGTCGTGCACGCGGCCGCCGCCGGCAACTCGGCCCACGACCTGGCCGACAAGTCGTCGTTCAAGGACACGACCAGCCCCGACGACCAGCCGGCCTCGGGCCAGGTGAGCCGCACGCTCAACAGCGGCTGCGAGGACATCCCGACCGAGCTCGACGGCGTCGTGACGGTGAGCTCGCTCCAGAGCAACCCGCTCGGCTCGCAGACGAGCCGCCTGTCGAGCTTCAGCAACCGTGGCCTCGGCAAGATCGACGTCGCCGCTCCCGGCTCGACCATCCTGTCGACGATCGTGCGTGACAACGGCTACGGCACGAAGAGCGGCACGTCGATGGCCTCGCCGCACGTCGCCGGCGTGCTCGCGCTCATGAAGTCGGTGCACCCGACGTGGACGCCGGCCCAGATGATCGAGAAGCTGCGGGCCCAGGCCGACGACAAGGCCTGCAACGCCGCGACCGGCGGCCCGGTCTGCGTCGGCCCGGTCGAGAACAACAGCTACTTCGGTGAGGGCATCGTCGACGCCCTCGACGCCGTGAGCTGACCAGCCCCACCCGCTTGCGCCACCGAACGCGGTGTTCGGTCTCGACCTCAGTGTTGTCACACGGTTCTCGAGACCGGACGCCGCGTTCGCGCGTGTCAGGCCGGGGTGGTGGAGTGGCTTGAGCGCACGGTGCGGACCGTGCGGATGGTGCGGACGAGGAGCACGAGGGCGACGAGCTGGCTCACCGCCACGACGACCACCAGGGCCGGGTGCGACCGGTCGTACAGCCAACCGGCCACGAGGCCTCCGACGATCGCGAAGGCACCCTGCACGCCCGCGAAGACGCCGTATGCCGTCGCCCTCCTCGGTGCCGCCACGACCTCCGCGACGAGCGCCTTGACCGTCGAGTCCTGCACCCCGGTGGCGAGCGCCCACACCGCGACGCCGACGAGCGCGACCCAGAGCCGGCCGGTGAGAGCCAGCAGCGGCACGAGCGCGACGAGCACCGGCACGAGGTAGAGCACGGCCCCGCCGCGCCGGTCGTAGACGAGGCCCACGCCGAGGGCCGCGAGCGCCTCGACGGCCATGGCGCCGGCATACACGAGGGGGACGGCGGCGACGGCGACGAGGCCGGTGACGCTGAGGTGGTAGCCGATGATGCCGAACGTGACGAGGCCGCCCGTGGTGAGGCCGGCGGCGAGCGCGTAGCCGAAGAACTCGCGCGGCAGCCCGGCGCCGACGGCGTCGGCGAACCAGCCCCGGAGCCCGCCCCGGCCCGACGGGTCGACCTGCGCTTCGGCAGACTCCGGCGAGGTGCGTGCCGTGGTAGCTGCCGCGGCGGGCTCGTGGTCCTGGTCGTACACGGGCGGGTCGTACACGGGCGGGTCGTACACGGACGGGTCGGGCACCCGCGACCGGATGACCGCGAGCAGCACCATCGCCGCGGCTCCCGGCACGGCGAGCACCGCCATGCTCGGCCAGATCACCCCGGCGGCGCCGATGACGGCGGCGACGAGCAGCGGCCCGGCGAAGGCACCGACCTGGTCGAGCGCCTTGTGCACCCCGAAGCCACGGCCCCGCCCGACGGCCGAGGCGACGTGCGCGAGCAGGGCCGACTTGGACGGGCTGCGCACCGCCTTGCCCGAGCGCTCGAGCAGGATCAGGACGGCCGCGACCACGAGCCCCGCACCACCGACGAAGGGCGTCACCGCGAGCAGCGGCACGCAGACGGCGGTGAGGCCGTAGCCGAGGATCGTCAGGCCCCAGTAGCGACCGGTGCGGTCGGCCATCGGGCCGAAGACGAGGCGCAGCACGAGGGCCATCGCCTCGCCGGCGCCGGTCACGAGGCCGACGACGACGGCGCTCGCGCCGAGCGAGGCGAGCAGCGGCCCGTAGACCGACCGCGCGCCCTCGTAGACCATGTCGGCGGCGAGGCTGACGAAGCCGAACCACCACACCACCCGCCAGGCCGACCAGCGACCACGGGTCGCCTCGGCGCCGTGCGTCGCGGCACCGGTCCCGGAAACGTTGGTCATGGTGGGCAACGTAGCAACCGCTCCTGCACGCACGTCCCTCGTGCCCGGCCTAGCCTGATCCTGTGAGCAACCCGGACAGTCACCCCACCGAGGTCGTCTGCGGCGAGGACGCCGGCGCAGACCACGACGCACCGTCCGCACCCGCCGCGGCCGTCGTCCTCCCCTACCGCGAGGTGCCGCTCGGCGGGCCCCGCGCGATGCCCGTGCGCCGCAGCCTCCCGCAGCGCGAACGCTCGCTCATCGGCGCGTGGTGCTTCGTCGACCACTACGGCCCGGACGACGTGTCGCAGACCGGCGGGATGGCCGTTCCGGGTCACCCACACACCGGCCTGCAGACCGTCTCGTGGCTCTTCACCGGCGAGGTCGAGCATCGCGACACCACGGGCGCCCATGCCTTGGTGCGCCCCGGCGAGCTCAACATCATGACCGCCGGGAGGGGCATCGCCCACTCCGAGTACTCCACGCCGGGCACGACCGTGCTGCACGGCGCCCAGCTCTGGGTGGCGCTGCCCGAGGCCGACCGCTCCACGGACCCCGGTTTCGAGCACTACGCCCCGCCCGTCACCGAGGTCGACGGCGCTCGCGTCCTCGTCTTCCTCGGCACCCTCTTCGGCCAGACCTCGCCGGTGACGATGTTCTCCGACCTCGTCGGCGCGGAGGTGACTCTCGAACCCGGGCAGTCGCTCACCATCACGCTCGACCCTGCCCACGAGCACGGACTTCTCTGCGACACAGGGCTTCTCACCGTGGGCGACGCCACGGCGAAGCCCGGCGAGATCGCCTTCCAGGCCCTCGGAGCCGAGCAGGTCACGGTCGAGGCCGGGCCCGGCGAGCCGACCCGGTTCCTCGTGCTCGGCGGCAAGCCGTTCGGCGAGCAGATCGTCATGTGGTGGAACTTCATCGGCCGCAGCCACGACGAGGTCGTCGGCTTCCGGGAGGAGTGGGAGCGCGCCCGCGAGGCGAACATGCACGAGAACGGCGCCGAGACGGCATACGGCGTCTTCCCGAAGGAGTGGGACCACACCCTCCCGGCCCCCGACCTCCCGAACCTGCGCCTGCGCTCGCGCGGCTGACCTCGCCGTTTGGACGCTGGTGCCGGTCAGGAGAAGGATGGCGACCATGCGCGCTACGACGATCCACGCTCCCGGCGACATCCGACTCTCCGAGGTGCCCGACCCGACCATCGAGGCGCCGACCGACGCGATCGTGCGGGTCACCGCCGGCTGCATCTGCGGCTCCGACCTGTGGCCCTACCGCGGCGAGAACCCGATCCGCGAGGGAGCGACGATCGGGCACGAGGCCGTCGGCGTCGTCGAGGCGATCGGCTCCGAGGTCAAGGACTTCCGGCCCGGAGACTTCGTCGTCATCCCGTTCTGCCACTGCGACAACACCTGCCCCGACTGCCTGGCCGGCGTGCAGTCCGCCTGCCCCAACGCCGACGGCACCTCGAGCGGGCAGGCCGAGCTGACCCGCGTGACCCAGGCCGACGGCAGCCTCGTCAAGACCGACGGCATGCCGGACGACGCGCTGGTGCCGTCGCTGCTGGCCCTCACCGACGTCATGGCCACGGGGTGGCACGCAGCCGTCGCCGCTGGAGTGCGCGAGGGCTCGACCGCCGTCGTCGTCGGCGACGGCGCGGTGGGCCTCTGCGGCGTCATCGCCGCCCAGCAGCTCGGCGCCGAGCGCATCGTCGCGATGTCGCGGCACGAGCCAC
This sequence comes from Terrabacter terrigena, assembly GCF_042676085.1. Taxonomy (NCBI): domain Bacteria; kingdom Bacillati; phylum Actinomycetota; class Actinomycetes; order Micrococcales; family Intrasporangiaceae; genus Terrabacter; species Terrabacter terrigena. The sequence goes on along the minus strand of NZ_JBHTKH010000007.1, from coordinate 220,226 downwards.
GGCAGGCGCTCGCCCGCCGCTTCGGCGCGACGCACGTCGTCGCCGAGCGCGGTGACGACGCGGTGGCCGCCGTCATGGAGCTCACCGGCGGCATCGGCGCCGACGCCGTGCTCGAGTGCGTCGGCACCCACCAGTCGATGGACACCGCCTTCCACGTCGCCCGGGCCGGCTCGACCGTCGGCTTCGTCGGCGTGCCGCACGGCGTCGAGCTGCCGCTGCGCCGGATGTTCGTCCGCAACATCGGCCTGGCCGGCGGCATCGCCCCGGTGCGCCGCTACCTCCCCGACCTCATGGAGCGGGTCCTCGACGGTCGCATCGACCCCGGCCTGGTCTTCGACCTCGAGCTGCCGCTCGACGAGGTCGCCGAGGGCTATCGCGCCATGGACGAGCGCCGCGCCATCAAGGTCCTCCTCCGGCCCTGATGCACTCCCTCGATCGAGAGTGCACTCCGTTCCGTCCCTCCCGGTCGAGCGGGCGGTTCGTCACGCTCGCCCGATCGGGTATGCCGTCCCAGTGACCCACGCACGCCTCGTCGACACCGCCGCGCCGAGCGCACCCCGCGGGGTCGTGCTCGTGCTGCACGGTGGCGCCGCTCGCCGGAAGCCGATGCGGGTCAGCCCCACCCAGCTGTCGGTGCTGCGCATGGTGCCGATCGCGGCGCGCATCGCCCGGGCCGCCAAGGGTGAGCTCGCGGTGCTCCGCCTGCTCAACTCGACCCGCGGCTGGGACGCGCACCACACGCCGGTCGACGACGTGCGCTGGGCCCTCGGTGAGGTGACGGCCCGCTTCGGTCCCGACCTGCCCGTCGGTCTGGTGGGCCACTCTCTCGGCGGTCGCGCGGCGCTGCTCGCCGCTGCCGAGCAGCCCGTCGTGAGCGCGGTCGCCCTCAACCCGTGGGTGTACCCCCACGAGGGCCACCTCGACCTCACCGGCCGGCAGGTGCTGCTCGTCCACGGCGACGACGACCGGGTCGCCCGGCCGACCAGCTCGGCGGCCGTCGCCCGCGACCTCGCCCGCACGGCGCACGTCTCCTACGTCACGGTCGAGGGCGGCCGGCACGCGATGCTGCGCCGGCACCAGGTCTTCGACGGGATCGCCGCGGGATTCACGGCAGCGACGCTGCTCGGCCGCCCACCCCACGGCCCGGGAGCCGCGGTCGTCGAGAGGGTTCTCGCCGGGGAGCAGTGGCTCGACGTCTGAGCCCGATTCGTCCAGTCTCCGTAGGTTGTTGACCTGTTCATCACGTAACACGTGCTTACTTTGCAGTCACCCCTTTCGCGCAATACAGTCGAGGCATCCCCCGCGACCGGTCCGGAACAAGGTGAGGACCTGGATTGGCCCCGAGATTTGCGTCCGTCGATGACTACATCGCGTCCTATCCCGAGGACACGCGCAGTCAGCTCGCCGGCGTGCGACGCACGATTCGCGAGGCCGCCCCGCACGCGGCCGAGAAGATCAGCTACGGCATGGCGACCTTCACCGTCGACGGCAAGCCGCTGATCTACTACGCCGGCTGGAAGAACCACGTCGGCCTCTATCCGGTGCCCACCGGCGACCCCGAGTTCGAGGACGCCATCGGCCCCTACCGCCGGGCCAAGGACACCGTCCGCTTCCCGATCAACCGCCCGGTCCCCCTCGAGCTCATCTCCGAGATCACCGAGCTGTGCCTGCAGCGCCGGGCGGCGATCGCCGAGGCGACCGAGAGCTGACGAGCTGACGAGCGGCCACAGCCGGCCTCTCGACGGTTCAGGGTGCGGGGGAGACGCGCGTGAAGCGCAGCGTCACGAGCTGGAACGGCCGGAGCTCGACCGTCACCCGGCCTCCGGGCGCCGCGGCTGCAGCGTCGCTCGTGACGAGGGCGTGACGCCCGTCGAGGGCCGGCGAGTCCTCCTCGAGGAGGTCGACCTCGGCGACCGACGACCACTCGAACCCGGGGCGCACGACCGAACGAGCCCGCCCGCCGCGCGACTCGTAGAGCCGCACCACGACGTCACCGCTGCCGTCCTCGGCGAGCTTGACGGCCTCGACCACGACGGCAGGGTCGCCCACCTCGACGAGCGGGCCCACCTCGACGACGCGGGCGACGGACCCGTCTGCGCCAGTGGGCGTTCGCGCACCGAGCAGCGGGAGGTGGACGGCATACCCGTGCTCGACCGCCTCGGCGACATCGGCGCCGGGCACGATGCCGAAGCGGACGACCTGTTCGCCCACCTCCTCCGAGCTGTCGGTCGTGGGGTCGGGGAAGGACGGTGAGCGCAGCAGCGTGAGGCGCATCGTCGTGACCGGCTCGCCCGCGCCGGTGACCGAGCGGCGCACCGCGTGCCCGTAGGTGGCCTCGTTGACGAGCGCGACGCCCCAGCCCTCCTCGCCGACGTGCAGCCAACGGTGCGCGACCATCTCGTGCCGCGCCGACTCCCACGACGTGTTCTCGTGGGTCGGCCGGCGCAGGTGCCCGAACTGGATGTCGGCGCTGCTGTGCGGGGCGAGCACCGAGACGGGGACGTATGCCGCCAGGGCGCGCTCGCGCTCGCGCCAGTCGACCCGCACCTCGACGTCGACCCGCGGGGAGTCGGCGGTGACGGTCGTTCGCTGCACGAACGTCGAGCGCCCCACCGCGCCGCGCGCCTCGACGACGACGCGCAGCGACCCGCTCTCGACGACCTCGACGACGGTGTCGACGGGCGAGGTCCACGTGCGGCTGTGCGGCTTGTCGATGTCCCACGCGTCCCACATCGCAGGGACGTCGGGGTGCAGCCGCAGCTCCGCGGCACGTGCACCCGCCGGCAGCACCTGCCGGTCGTCGTGCCGGTGGTCGACCAGTGAGTCGATCGACCCGTCCGTCGAGACCGTCACGGAGACAAGGCCGTTCGTGACAGTGAGCCCTTCCACCGACACGGGGTTGGCTGGCTGGTCGACGACCCGGCCGCCGACCGACAAGGCCGGCACGTCGACCAGGACCCGGCCCTGCGCGCCGTCGACCACCTCTCGACGCGCGTACGGGCCGGCGTTGAGCAGGCCGCCACCGACTCCACCGAGCCCGCCGGGCCCACCGACGGCACCGACCCCGCCGGGCCCACCGACGGCACTGAGCAGCTCGAGCCCTTCGTCGACGAGGGAGCGCAGCTCGGCGGTGAGGCGCTCGAAGTCGTCGCGGGCCTCGCGGTGCACCCAGGCGATGGCGCTGCCCGGGAGGATGTCGTGGAACTGCAGGAGCAGCAGGCGCTCCCAGACGAGACGCAGCCGCTCTGCCGGCCACTCCCCCAGGCCGTGCACCGCGACGAGGGTCCACACGAGCTCGGCCTGGCGCAGGAGCGCCTCGCAGCCGCGGTTGCCGACCTTCATGGCGCGCTGGCTCGTGAGGGTGCCGCGGTGCAGCTCGAGGTAGAGCTCGCCCACCCACGTCGGCGCGCGGTCGGCGTACTCGTCGCGCACGCCGTCGAAGAACGACTGGGCGGTGCCGACCTCGACCGCGGGTGAGCCCTCGAGCGAACGCAGGCGCCGCGCGCGCTCGAGCATCTCGCGCTCGGGCCCACCACCGCCGTCACCGAAACCGAACGGGATGAGGGCGCGCCGCGAGCGCCCCTTGTCGAGGTGCTGTCGCGCGGAACGGTGCACCTCCGCGCCGCCCAGCTTGCTCTCGTAGGTGTCAGCCGGCGGGAAGTGCGTGAGGACCCGGGTGCCGTCGATGCCCTCCCACCAGAAGGTATGGTGGGGGAACGTGTTGGTGTCGTTCCAGCTGAGCTTCTGGGTGAGGAACCACTCCGCGCCCGCGAGCCGGGCGATCTGCGGGTATGCCGCCGAGTACCCGAACGAGTCGGGCAGCCACACGCCGCGACACCGGACCCCGAGCTCGCGCTCGAAGAAGCGCTGCCCGTGGAGCAGCTGGCGCACGAGGGACTCGCCGCTCGGCATGACACCGTCGGCCTCGACCCACTGGCCGCCGACGGGCTCCCACGTGCCCGCGGCGACGGCGTCCTTGATGCGCTGCCAGATGGCGGGCTGGCGCTCCTTCATCCAGGCGTACTGCTGCGCGGACGAGCACGCGAAGACGAGCTCGGGGTAGTCGGCGGCGAGCGCCGTCACGTTCGCGAAGGTGCGGGCGCACTTGCGCACCGTCTCGCGGACCGGCCAGAGCCAGGCTGAGTCGATGTGGGCGTGGCCGACGGCGGTGAGTCGCTGGGCGCTGGTGACCGCCGGCGCGGCCAGGACCTCGACGAGCGCCGCCCGGGCGGCAGCCGCCGTGTGGCGGATGTCGTGGACGTCGAGAGCCGCGAGCGCGTCGTCGAGCGCGGCCGTGACCTCGAGCCGACGGGCGTCGCGCTCGGGCAGCTCCGTCGCGAGGTCGACCAGCACGTCGAGGTCCATCGCCAGGCCGAAGACCTCCGGCTCGAAGACGGCGACGTCGACGCGCCCCAGGAGGTAGCGCGGCTCGGCGCCCGCCGTCGCGACCTCACCGAGCCCGGTCGGCCGGAACCCGTGCTCCATGACGGCCGGGTTGCCGGCCGCCTCGAGGAAGAGATGGACCTGCTCCCCGCCGGCGGCCGACGGTGAGACCCGGAACCACCGGTTCATCGGGTGGATGCCCTTGAGTGGCGTGCCATCGGCGTCGTGGAGCAGCCCCTCGGCCTGGAAGCCGGGGCCCTCGCCGCGGAAACCGAGGTCGACGACGACCTCCACGCACTCCCCCGCGAACGCCTCGGGCACCGAGCCGGTGATCTCGAACCACCACGTCGACCACGGCTCGCCCCACGGCGTGCCCGGGCCGGCGGGCTCGAAACCTCCGCGCGCCGCCACCCCCAGCGCGACGGCGACCGGCACCGGCTCACCGGCGACGTGCCACGCGGAGGTGGCGAGCGGCACCCGGTCTCGGTGGACCGCAGGGGTCACGTGCTCGGCGAGCACGCGGCGGGCGCGGCGCAGGACGTGGGCGCTGTCGTCGAACACGCCCCCGACCCTAGCCACGCACCGCCCGGGTTGGCGGCGTCAGGCGGGCGACGAGTCGATGACCGACAGGACGTTGCCCGCCGGGTCGGTGAACCAGGCGATGAGCGGACCGCCCTGGCGGAAGACCCCCTTCTCGTCGGTCTCTGTCGGCGTGCCCTCGTACCTCTCGAACGTCACGCCTCGCGACGTCAGCTCGTCGACGGCCGCCTCGACGTCGTCGACCGGGAAGTTGAGGATCGTGAAGGTCGCGGGTGTGTGGTTCGGTTTCGGGTAGACGATCACCGGCCGGTCGCCGGCCAGGTGCAGCGTGAGCATGCCGTTCGCCTCGGTCACCCTGAGGCCCAGCGTGTCGGCGTAGAACGCGCGGGCGGCGGGGATGTCGTCGACGGAGAAGCCGCCGAACGCCTTGGAGCTCTCGAGCACGTCGTGCCCCTTCCTCGTGTCGGTGTGACGGGTCGGTCTGGAGGGTCGGTCTGAAGCGTCGGTCCGGCGGGTAGGTGTCTTGGGTTGCGCCGGTCCCGGTCACGATCATGTCATGTGACCCCGGTCACAGTCGCCGACCGTAAAGCGCGGGTAAAGGCGCTCAAAACGGGCCTTCAACGACCTTTCTGGCGCGACTCCGTTACCTCAGCGTGACTTTTGCCCGACAAGTCGTCTACTCTTCCGGGTGTCCGACCACCTGGTCGGGCGCTCGCGAGGTGGACCGCCTAGTCCTGTCACCGCCTGACGAGCGAGAGCAAACCTTGTGACAGGAGCGGAGGAACCACACGTTTCTCCGGGCGTCCGGCGCCACGACTCCGGACGTCCTTGGGGTGAAGTATTCGCCCGGATCGCGACTCGTCGCGGGCCGGGGGAGCACCGGGCACCTCCCCGCCCGAACCCGACAGCTAACTTCGTAGGCGCGGAGAGGTACACGTGTGAACAACGAGATCATCCGCGGCCGCCACCGTGCGCCTGGCCGTCACAACCCCCTGAACGAGCTCAAGCTCCTCGCTCGCGAGACGGCACAGCCGGCCATGAAGGGCGCGGCTTTCGTCGCGGCCACCGGTGGCCTTGTCGCCAGCTTCGCGAACCCCGCGAGCGCCGAGCCCCTTTCCGCCTCCACCGCCGGCGCTGCCGCGGTCGGCCCGACCGCAGGCGCCGTCCCCGCCGCCTCCACCGCCCTGGCGAAGATCGGCTACGCGCCGGCAGCCCAGAAGGCGACCACCCAGCCCGCTGCTGCACCCAAGCCGCAGGTCATCGAGGACATCCAGGTCAAGACCGAGCGCGCCGCCGCCAAGGCTGCCGCCGCGAAGGCCGCTGCCGAGAAGGCTGCAGCCGAGCGCAAGGCCGCCGCCGAGCGTGCCTCGCGCGACCTGACCCGTCGCACGCTCACGGCGACCACCTCGATCAAGTCGAGCAGCAACGGCGCCGTCCCGGGCGCGTCCTCGGGCATGCGCTCCGCCTACAACTGGGCCACCGAGGGCCAGTGCACCTGGGGCGCGCTCGCCAAGTGGCACGCCTCCGAGGGCTACTACCCCGGCGGCTGGACCGGCAACGCGATGGAGTGGGCCTCCGGCGCCGCCAACGCGGGCTACACCGTGACCGGCACGCCGCGTGCGCGCTCGATCCTCGTCATGCAGCCCGGCGTCCACGGCTCCTCGAACGTCGGCCACGTCGCCTGGGTGACCGGCGTCGACGGCAACCAGGTGCACATCATCGAGATGAACGCCCTGGCCGGCCCGTACAACTACAACACCCGCACCCTCACCGACGGTCCGGGCATGAAGTACATCTACGCGCCGTGACCCACGCGATCTGAGCGCTGCACGCGAAGGGGAGGATGCCGCGGCATCCTCCCCTTCGTCATGCCTGACGCGTCACACCAGCCGCCCTCGGGGAATGATCCCCCCGCTGTCCGACTTGTCGCCCACGTGGTCGAAGGCTCCTCCGCTTCGCGGGAGCGAGCCGCCGACCGTCACCGACAACCTCCACCGACAGTGAGGAGCAGGCCTGTGTCCACGGCCTTCGAGAGCATCCGCATCGGCCGCTGGGACCTCCCCCAGCGCTTCGTCATGGCCCCGCTGACGCGCAACCGCGCGGGCGCGGGCCAGGCGCCGACCGAGCTCAACGCCGAGTACTACGGCCAGCGCGCGAGCGCCGGCCTCATCATCACCGAGGGCACGCAGCCCAGTGCCGTGGGTCAGGGCTACCTCGACACCCCGGGCATCCACTCCGACGAGCAGGTCGCCGGCTGGCGCCTCGTCGCCGACGCCGTGCACGCGGGCGGCGGCCACGTCGTCGTTCAGCTCATGCACGCCGGCCGCGTCGCCCACCCCGACAACAAGGGTGGCCTCGAGAGTGTCGCCCCCAGCGCCATCGCCGCACCCGGTTCCATCGTGACGCCGTCCGGCGAGCAGCCGTATGCCGTCCCGCGGGCCCTTGAGACCGACGAGATCCCTTCGCTCGTGGCCGAGTTCGTCCACGCGGCGCGGCAGGCGGTCGCGGCCGGGCTCGACGGCGTCGAGGTGCACGCCGCGAACGGCTACCTGCCGCACCAGTTCCTCGCGCCGTCGAGCAACCAGCGCACCGACGCGTACGGCGGCTCGCCCGAGAACCGCGCTCGCCTCGCGATCGAGATCACGACCGCCGTCGCCGAGGCCATCGGCGCCGACCGGGTCGGCATCCGCATCTCGCCGGCGCACAACATCCAGGGCGTCCTCGAGGAGAACGAGCTCGAGACGGCCGCGACCTACGAGACGCTCGTCGAGGGCATCGCGCCGCTCGGCCTCGCCTACCTCAGCATCCTCGGCGACCCCGAGTCCGACCTGGTGCGCAACCTGCGCAAGAGGTTCGGTGGGCCCGTCATCCTCAACACCGGGTTCGCCTCCGTGACCGGCCTGGCCGAGGTCGAGGACATCCTCGAGCGCGACCTGGGCGACGCCGTGGCCGTCGGGCGCGAGTTCCTCGCCAACCCCGACCTCGCCCGCCGCTGGCGCGAGGGTGCCGCGCTCAACGAACCGAACCCGGCCACCTTCTACGGTGGCGGCGCCGAGGGCTACACGGACTACCCTGCCCTCCCCTGACACCTGCACCGTGAACCGCCGCGCCGCCCCGGCGGGGCCGGCGCGGCGGTCTCAGCGCGGTTCCGGCGGGCTCTCGCCCGGCGGCGGTGGGTCCCCGAGGGGGCGCTGCACCCACGTGACGTCGTGCCACGCCCCGAACTTGTGGCCGATGTCGCGGTAGGTGCCGACCTTCTTGAAGCCCATCGCCGCGTGCAGCCGCCCGCTGGCCTCGTTGGGCTGCGTCATCCCGGCAGCCGCCACCCGGTAGCCGCGCGCGGCCAGCCGTCGTAGCAGCTCCTCGTAGAGCCGACGGCCGCCGCCTCGCCCTCGGCGGTCCATCGCGAGGTAGACCGACACCTCGCACGACCAGCGGTAGGCCGCGCGCTCCTTGAAGGGCCCGCCGTACGCGTACCCGACGACCTCACCCGCGTCCTCCAGCACGAGGAAGGCGTGCAAGCGTTGCGCCTTCTCGATGCGTCGCCCCATCTCCGCCGCGTCCGGCGGCTCGGTCTCGAAGGTGATCGAGGTGCCGGTGACGTAGGGCGCGTAGATGGCGGCGCAGGCCACCGCGTCGGCAGCGGTCGCGTCGCGGACGTGGACTTCGGGCATGGCGCCGATGCTAGGTGCAGGTGTGACAGCCAGTCCCTGCCCTCGGCACACGACAGACCCTCCGGCATGCGACCCCTCCGGCATACGACACAGTGGGCGTGTGCCGGGGCGTCCCGACGGGCAGGCCACCGCCGTCGAGCGACCGTGGGCGCAGACCGCTCCCTTCTGAGCCGGGCGGCGCCGCCTGCGCGAGGTCACCGACGGTCGTCGGCAAGCTTCTCGAGCGCGGTCAGGGCGTCCATCGCCCGGGACCTCAGGTCGCGCAGGGCGCGCTGCTCGTCGGCGTCGAGGTGGCCGAGCAGGAACGCCGCCGCCTCACCGCTCTCGACGTCGAGCGCCAGGTGCCGCAGGGTCGAGCGCGTGACCGTCGCGTCGTGGTGCAGGCCGATGACGTCCTGGGTACCCTCGGCGACCTCCTCGATCTCGCGGATGCGCGACCCGGCCACCGGTGCGGCCGCCTCGGCCGCGTAGCGCAGCCGCTTGGCCGCCTTGCGCACGTCGTGCAGCCGGGCGGCCTGCTCCTCGGGGTCGCTCGTGGCCCGAGCGAGACCGATGCGTTCGACCACGCGCTCGAGGTCGTGCTCGACGCGTTTGCGGGCGATCTTCCTCGCTCCCCCGTCCGCCTCGGCCGTGAAAGGGGGATCGGTGACGGCCGCGTCGAGCAGGGCGATCACCGCGGCATACCTCGTCGAGGCGAGCGTCTCGTCGACGACGTCGCCCGCGGCGGCGAGGTCGAGGCGCAGGCGGGCACGCAGGCCGGTGACGGCGTCGTCGAGTCCGACCGGTTCGGCGGCCGCGAGGAGCAGCTCCGTGTGCTCGATGACGACCTCGATGTCGCGCGCCTGACCCAGCAGCCCCGACACCCACCGCAGCTCGTCACGCAGCGGGTCGGTGACCGTGGGCTCGAGCACCGGTCGGAACGTCGCGAGGGCCGAGCGGATGCGCCGGATGGCGACGCGGACGTCGTGCAGTCCCTCGGGCTCACCGCCGAGCAGTGCCTCCTCTGCCTCGGTCAGCGCCTCCCGCTGCACCGTGAGGCGCTGACGCACCAGGGACGCGGCGGACGGCATACGCCATTCCTACCCGTGGCGGTGACCGCAAGTCACCGGTTCCGCCCAACCTGTGAACTCGGGGTGGACCCCTGCCGCTCCGGGCGATCGAAACGTACAGTCGAAAAGGTGGCACGGGTCACCGCTCCCCCCGCAGTCGACACCTCCGCCCCCGGCGCCGGGACACCTCTGCGCGCGCGGCTGCTCGCACCGCCCGGAGTATCGCCGGACGGCCCCGTCCACAGCCCCGAACCCGGCCCTCCCGAGGGGCCGCTGCAGCGGACGCGCCGCCGCCTTGCCGCCGTCCCCCGCTGGGTGTGGGCGGCTCTCTCCGTCGTCCTGCTCGTCACGGCAGCCCTGACCGCGTATGCCGTCACGCGGCCACCCGAGCCCGCACCGATCACCCAGCGCGACGTCGACGTGACCGTCCAGAAGGGTCTGGGGAGGCAGGCCGAGGCCGAGGCGGCCGCCCCTGCCGACGCGACGCTCGCGCACGCCGCCATCGCCCCGTCGCTCGTCGTCATCACGACGCGCGGCACGTCGGCAGGCCCCCAGTCGCAGGGCAGCGGCGCGGGCGTCGTCGTCAACGCCGACGGCACGGTGCTCACAGCGCTGCACGTCGTGGAGGGGGCCAGTGCCATCACGGTCGCCTTCTCCGACGGAACGACCTCGCCCGCCATCGTCGCGTCGCGCAAGCCCGAGAGCGACATCGCGACCCTCACCCCCGCGAGGCTGCCCGAGACGGTCGTGCCGGCCGTGCTCGGCGGCGGGCTGCCCGTGGGGGCGCCCGTCTTCGCCGTGGGCCACCCACTCGGACTGACCGACTCGCTGTCGGCGGGCGTCGTGTCGGCGCTCGACCGGACGGTCCGCGTCGAGGGCAACCGCAAGCTCGAGCACCTCATCCAGTTCGACGCCGCCGTCAACCCCGGCAACTCCGGCGGCCCGCTGCTCAACAAGGCAGGGCAGGTCGTGGGCATCGTCACCGGCCTCGCCAACCCCACCGACCAGACGCTCTTCGTCGGCATCGGCTTCGCCGTGCCCATTGCGACCGCAGGGGGCGGGGGCGGCAGCCTCCCGCGATAGGTGGCACACGGCATACGTCGGCAGCACGACCGGGCCCGAGAACACGTAAGAGAACAGGCACGAGAACAGCACGAGAAGCATCAGCCCAGCACGACCGAGCAGCAGCGACAGGAGCACGGCATGGACGGCGAGGCAGGCAGTCGGCAGGGACGGCACGAGCTGGAGCAGGCGCTCTACGAGGTCAAGCGGACCATCGTCGGGCAGGACCTGCTGCTCGAGCGGATGATGGTCGCCCTGCTCGCCCGCGGCCACCTGCTCGTCGAGGGCGTGCCCGGGCTGGCCAAGACGATGGCGATCAAGACGCTCGCGCACGCGATCGGCGGCGAGTTCCAGCGCATCCAGTTCACGCCCGACCTCGTGCCGGCCGACCTCGTCGGCACGCGCATCTACAACCAGCACGACGGCGAGTTCCAGGTCTCGCTGGGGCCGGTCTTCGCCAACCTCGTGCTCGCCGACGAGATCAACCGCGCACCCGCGAAGGTGCAGAGCGCTCTGCTCGAGGTCATGCAGGAACGGCAGGTGACGATCGGCCGCGAGACCTTCCCGGCCCCCGACCCGTTCCTCGTCATGGCGACGCAGAACCCGATCGAGTCGGAGGGCACGTACGCACTCCCCGAGGCGCAGGTCGACCGCTTCATGCTCAAGGTGCTCATCGGATACCCCTCTGCCGCTGAGGAGTTCGTGGTCGTCGAGCGCCAGATCGCGGCTGCCGTCGCGACGGTCAAGGTGCTCGACCCGGAGCTGCTGCGCGGTTTCCAGCGTGAGACCGATGCCGTGTACGTCGACCCCGCGGTCATCGAGTACGCCGTCCGGCTGGCGACGGCGACCCGCGAGCCCGCCGGTGTGGGGCGTGACGACCTGGCCCGGCTGCTGACGTACGGCGCGAGCCCGCGAGCGTCGATCAACCTCGTGCTGGCGGCGCGCGCGTTGGCGTTCCTGCGCGGGCGCGACTACGCGCTTCCGGGTGACGTCAGCGATCTCGCTCGCGACGTGCTGCGGCACCGCATCGTCCTGTCCTACGAGGCGCTGGCCGAGGACCTCTCTCCCGATGACCTGCTCACGCCGATCATCCACGCGGTGCCGGTGCCGACGGCGCCCCTGCGCGAGCAGCAGGGCCGAGACCATCGGGCCCGTGGCTCGGTGGCCGGCGCGTTCGGGGCGGAGTCGGGCGGTATCCCTGCGGGGGGCACGGCCGGCGGGTCCGCAGCTGGTGACGCGACATGGGCTCGACCGACACGCTGAGCGCCGAGCAGCTGCTCCGACGCCTCGAGTGGAGGGTGGTGCGGCGGCTCGACGGTCGGCTGCAGGGCGACTACCGCAGCCTCTTCCGAGGGTCGGGGCTCGACTTCACCGACCTGCGCGAGTACGAGCCCGGCGACGACCTGCGGCACATCGAGTGGAACGTCACGGCACGGCTCGACACCCCGTACGTGCGCGAGTTCGTCGAGGACCGCGAGCTGACAGCCTGGCTGCTGCTCGACCACTCGGCCTCGATGGGCTTCGGGCCCGTCGCTCGCCAGAAGCACCTCGTGCTCGCGGAGGTCGCCACGACCCTGGCGCACGTGCTGACCCGCGGTGGCAGCAGGGTCGGGGCGATCGTCATGGACACCGGCGTCGACGCGGTCATCCCGCCGGCGTCGGGTCGGATGCAGGTGCTGCGCATCGCGCAGCTGCTGCTCGACCGGCGCGAGTCCCGTTCCGCCGCAGACGATCCCGTCCCGACATCCGGGTGGCTGGCGAGCCGCAGGTCGCGGACCGGGCCGGGCCGGGACGTCAGCCCGACCCGCTCCCGGCGCAGCAAAGGCGATCAACACAAGGGCGATGACCGCAGGGTCACCGACCTCTCGTTGCTGCTCACGGCTGCGGCGGGCATCGCCCGGCGGCGCGGGCTGGTGCTCGTCGTGTCGGACTTCATCAGCACGGACGGCTGGGAGAAGCCGCTGGCGCGGCTCGCGCGGCGGCACGAGGTCGTGGCGATCCAGGTCGTCGACCCGCGTGAGAGCGAGCTGCCCGACGCGGGGGGTGTCTACGTCGAGGACGCCGAGACGGGCGAGCAGATCTTCGTCGACACGAGTGACGCCTCCTTCCGTGCGCGGCTTGCGGCTGCCGCGGACGCGCGGCAGGCCGACCTCGAGGCACGGGCGCGCAGGGCCGGCGTCGACCTCCATCGCATCCGCACCGACGACGACCTCGTGCGGTCGCTCATGCGCATCTCCGACCTGCGGCGCAGGAGACGGCGATGAGGAGACCGCGATGAGGAGCTGGCGATGAGGAGCTGGCGATGAGGAGACCGCGATGACACTGACGTGGCCGTGGGCGCTAGCGGGACTGCTCGTCGTCCCGCTGCTCGTCGTCGGCTACCGCCGGGTGCTGCGGGTGCAGGAGCAGCGGCGCCTCGCCCTCGCCGAGCAGGGCCTCGTCATGCCGGCACCCCGCCGCGGCTGGCGGCGTCACCTCGGGCCGGGCCTGCTCATCGGTGCCCTCACCGTCCTGGTGCTGTCGCTGACGCGGCCGGTGGCCTCGGTCGCCGAGCCGCATCGCGAGGGCACGGTCGTGCTCGCGTTCGATGTGTCGAACAGCATGGCCGCCAAGGACGTCAAACCGTCCAGGCTCGAGGCGGCCAAGGCCGCGGCGCGCGGCTTCGTCGAGAAACAGCCTGCGTCGGTGCGCATCGCGGTGGTCGCGTTCGGCGGGACCGCCCTCGTGACGCAGCGGCCGACCGACGACCGCGCAGCGGTGCTGGCAGCGGTCGCCCGCCTCAAGCCGTCGGGCGAGACGTCGCTCGCGGACGGCGTCCTCAGCGGCCTGAGCGCGATCGTCGGCAAGCCGGTCAAGGCGCCGGGCGACGCCGAGGCGGGGACGACCGACGAGTCGGCCATCGGTTTCCACGGCGGCACGGCCATCGTGCTGCTCACCGACGGCGAGAACACCGCCTCCGCCGACCCGGTCAGGGCGGCCGAGCTGGCCTCGGCGGCAGGCGTCCGCGTCGAGCCGATCGGTCTCGGGACGCCGGAGGGCACCGTCATCGAGGTCGACGGGTTCAGCATCGCGACGGCACTCGACGAGACGTCGCTGCAGCAGATCGCGGAGACGACGGGCGGAACCTACCGCCGGGCGAGCAACGCCGCGTCGCTGGCCGCGGTGTACGACTCCATCCAGCTGCAGTGGACGACGCGGACCGTGCCGCACGAGGTGACGTCGTGGGTCGCGGCCGTCGCGGCCCTGCTGCTGCTCGGCGGCGCGACCGTGTCGGTGCTGCGACAGGGGCGGGTGATCTGAGTGTCGTTCGAGCTGCCCGTCCTGCTGGTCTCGCTGCTCCTCGCGCCGTTGCTGGCAGGGGTCTACGTCTGGCAGCTCCGGCGCCGGCGGCGTCAGGCCGTGCGCTTCTCCAACGTCGCCCTGCTGCGGTCCGTGGGAGCCGGGTCGCACTCCTGGCGGCGGCACGTGCCGATCGCCCTGGTGCTGGCCGCGCTCGCGCTGCTCGGCCTGGCCTCGGCCCGCCCGACCGTGACGGCCCAGGTGCCGACGTCGAGCTCGACGATCATCCTGGCGCTCGACGTGTCGGGGTCGATGTGCGCGACGGACGTCGACCCCAACCGGCTGGCCGCGGCGCAGGCTGCGGTGCGGTCGTTCATCCAGAACCAGGACGACGACACGAAGATCGGCTTCGTCGTCTTCTCCGGGTTCGCCCAGCTGGCGGTCGCACCGACGGTGAACCGCGACGAGCTGCTCGAGGCGCTCGACGCGGTGACGACCGGCCGCGGCACGACGATCGGTGCAGCCATCCTCCGCTCGATCGACGCGATCGCCGAGCTCGACCCGAACGTCGCGCCCTCGGACGCCGTCGACGAGCCGACGACCGACGGCCAGGGAGCCGTCGACCCGACTCCGACACCCGCGCCCAGCGCCGGGGCCGGCGGGGCCGGCGGCACCGGCGGCACCAGCGGCACCGGCGAGAAGCCCGACGTCGCGCCTGAGATCATCGTGCTTCTCACCGACGGGGCGAACACCCGCGGTGTCACTCCCGCCCAGGCCGCCGAGCAGGCCGCGGCCCGCGGCGTGCGGGTCTACCCGATCGGTTTCGGCACGACGAACCCGACCCAGATGGCGTGCACCCGCGACCAGTACGGCGGGTTCGCGCAGCCGCGCATCCGCGACTTCGGCGGCGGCGGCGGTGGTGGCGGCGGCGGTGGCCCCGGCGGCGGGCGCAACTTCCTCGTCGTCGACGAGGCCGCGCTCAAGGGCGTGGCGCAGAAGACGGGCGGCGAGTACTTCGCGGCGACCGATGCCGACGCCCTGACGAAGGTCCTCGCCGAACTGCCGAAGCACGTGACCGTGACCGAGCAGCAGGTCGACCTCAGTGCGGCCTTCGCCGTCGTGGCTGCCGCCGCGCTGCTCGCCGGCCTGGCCCTGTCGATCGGCCGTCCGCGTAGGGCGTGACCGACGACGTCCGATGGCTCGTGCGTTTCGGACCCGTCTGTCGTGTCGGTCACTCGAGACGGGGTCCCGAGGCTCGCCCCACCCAGGACGTGCCCTGGGAGGTGCCGCTCGGTTCCCTGTTCACTTCCGGCGCGGTCGGGAGCATTCTTGAGGAGGGCGAAGGTGGGTGGTGCGCTGTGGCGACGAGGGTTGGCTTCACCGGCCAGACGGCCCCCTGCGGGTCGGTTGTGGACGGTACGCGCTACCACGACAGCGACGACGAGGGGATGCGCGTCGAGCACATCCACTACGGCTGCGGCTGCCAGGACCTCCGCGACGACTTCCACGACGGAAGCACCCACCGGCGCGTGGTGCACCACAGCGGCAAGCTGCTGCTCGACGAAGAGCTGCGCGGCGAGTAGGCCACGGACACCACCATGCGCGCCGACCACGACATCCTCGTCATCGGAGGTGGCGCCGCGGGCCTGAGAGCCGCCATCGCCATCGCCGAGGTGGACCCCGCACTGCGCGTCGCGGTGGTCTCCAAGGTGTACCCGATGCGCAGCCACACGGTCTCCGCCGAAGGAGGCGCCGCGGGGGCGGTCGCCAGCGACGACAGCCTCGACGAGCACGCGTACGACACGGTCTCCGGAGGTGACTGGCTCTGCGACCAGGACGCCGTCGAGGCGTTCGTGAAGGAGGCTCCCCGCGAGCTGCTGCAGCTCGAGCACTGGGGCTGCCCGTGGAGCCGGCAGCGCGACGGCCACATCGCCGTGCGCGCGTTCGGCGGCATGAAGCGCAAGCGGACCTGGTTCGCCGCCGACAAGACCGGCTTCCACATGCTGCACACGCTCTTCCAGACGTCGCTGAAGTTCTCCGACATCGCGCGGTACGACGAGTGGTTCGTCACCCGGCTGCTCGTCGACGCCGGCCGGGTACAGGGGGTCGTCGCCCTCGAGCTGGCCACCGGGCGGATCGCGCCGATCACGGCCAGGGCGGTGATTCTCGCGGGCGGTGGCTGCGGCCGGGTGTTCCCGTTCACGACGAACGCGAACATCAACACGGGCGACGGCATGGCGCTCGCGTGGCGGGCGGGCGTGCCGCTCAAGGACATGGAGTTCGTGCAGTACCACCCGACGGGCCTGCCGTTCACCGGCATCCTCATCACCGAGGCCGCGCGCGCAGAGGGCGGCTGGCTGCTGAACAAGGACGGCGAGCGTTACCTGCAGGACTACGACCTCGGCACGCCCACGCCGGAGCCGGTGCTGCGCAGTATGGAGCTCGGCCCCCGTGACCGCCTGTCGCAGGCGTTCGTGCACGAGGACGAGAAGGGCCGCACCATCGACACGCCCTACGGTCCCGTCGTGCACCTCGACCTGCGCCACCTCGGCGAGACGGTGATCGACACCAAGCTCCCCTTCGTGCGCGAGCTCTGCCTCAAGTACGAGAACATCGACCCGGTCCGCGAGCTCGTGCCCGTGCGCCCGGTCGTGCACTACATGATGGGCGGGGTCCACACCGACATCGACGGCGCGACGCCGCTCGCGGGCCTCTATGCGGCGGGCGAGGTGGCCTGCGTCAGCATCAACGGCGCCAACCGGCTGGGCTCCAACTCCCTTCCCGAGTGCCTGGTCTTCGGTGCGCGCGCCGGCCGCGCCGCTGCCCAGTATGCCGCCGGCGCGCCCGACCCCGGACCCTCCGTCGCAGCACAGGCCCGCGACGAGGACCGGCGGCTCGGGAGTGACCTCAGGGACCGCGCGGACGGCCGCGAGCCGAT
Organism: Terrabacter terrigena; assembly: GCF_042676085.1. Lineage (NCBI taxonomy): Bacteria > Bacillati > Actinomycetota > Actinomycetes > Micrococcales > Intrasporangiaceae > Terrabacter > Terrabacter terrigena. The sequence goes on along the minus strand of NZ_JBHTKH010000007.1, from coordinate 203,301 downwards.
CGCGGGTCTTCGGACCGGCATGCAGCAGGCCATGGAGGACAGCGCCGGGATCTTCCGCACCGAGGACTCCCTCGTCAAGGGCGCCGAGACGCTGCGCGAGCTGCAGGAGCGGTCCGCCTCGATGGCGGTCCATGACCACAGCCGCGCGTTCAACACCCAGGTCGTCGCCGCCCTCGAGCTGTCGAACATGCTCGACGTGGCCGAGGCGATCGTCGCCGCGGCCCTCAGGCGCGAGGAGTCCCGCGGTGCCCACCAGCGCCTCGACTTCCCGGCCCGCGACGACGAGCGCTACCTCGGGCACTCGCTCGTCCACCGCGACGAGGCGGGCGCCCACGAGGTCGAGTACGTGCCGGTGACCCTCACCCGATGGCCACCCGGGGAACGGGTCTACGGGAGGTGAGCGATGGCGGACACCATCACGCTCGAGGTTGCGCGGTACCGACCGGACCGCGACGAGAAGCCGACCCTCGAGTCGTACGACGTCCCGCTGCGTCGCGACTGGGCGGTGCTCGACGGCCTCAACCACGTCAAGGACACCCTCGACGGGAGCCTGTCGTACCGGTGGTCGTGCCGCATGGGCATCTGCGGCAGCTGTGGCATGACGGTCAACGGCGAGCCACGGCTGACCTGCGCGACGTTCCTCGTGGACTACGCGCCCGGCCCGGTCCGGGTCGAGCCGCTCGCCAACTTCCCCGTCATCCGCGACCTCGTCGTCGACATCGGCGACTTCATGCGCAAGCTCCCACAGGTCAGCCCGTGGATCGTGCGCGAGCAGGAGAGCTCGGTCGACGACGGCGAGTACCTCCAGACGCCTGAGCAGCTCTCGGACTACTCGCAGTTCAGCATGTGCATCAACTGCATGCTGTGCTACTCGGCCTGCCCCGTGTACGGGCTCGACCCGTCGTTCGTCGGTCCGGCCGCCATCGCCCTCGCGCAGCGCTACAACCTCGACTCGCGCGACGAGGGCGCCCACGTCCGGATGGACCTGCTCATCCACCCCGAGGGCATCTGGGGGTGCACGTTCGTCGGTGAGTGCACGCGCGCCTGCCCGAAGGGTGTCGACCCGGCCGGTGCGATCCAGCGCTACAAGCTCACCGCCGCGCTCCAGTCGGTGCGGTCGTTCGTGCTCCCGCGGGGGCCGCGATGACCCAGCCGACGCAGGACCCCCCGCGGGCCTTCCGCCCGGCGGCGAGCCGGTTGTGGTGGCTGCGCCGGCGCAGCTACGTCTTCTTCGTGCTGCGCGAGCTGAGCAGCGTCTTCGTGGCCTGGTCGGTGGTCCTCCTGCTCCTGTTCGTCCGCGCGCTCGCCCAGGGGGATGCCGCGTACGCCGCCTTCCTCGACTGGGCGTCGACACCTTGGGCCCTGGCCCTAGACGTCGTCGCGCTGGCCTTCCTCGTCCTGCACTCCGTCACGTGGTTCAACCTCACGCCGGCGGCCACAGTGGTGAAGCTGCGCGGGCAGCGGCTGCCGCCGGCAGCCGTCGCCGGGGGCGCGTATGCCGGCTGGGTCGTCGTGACCGCGGCGATCGTCGCGTTGGTGGTGACCCGGTAGATGGCGAGGCGTCCCGTCGAGCCGGTGCTGTGGCTGCTGTTCAGTGCGGGCGGCGTCGCCTCGGCGCTGTTCCTCCCGGCCCTGGTTGTCCTCTTCGCGTTCGCGCTGCCGCTGGGCTGGGTCGACGGTGGCGGTCGTGAGGGCCTGCTCGGCCTGGTCGGCCACCCCCTCGTCGCACTCGTCCTCGTCGGCGTCTGCGTCCTGTCCCTCTTCCACTGGGCGCAGCGCTTCCGCTACATGCTCGTCGACGGCCTGTTGCTCCAGCGGCACCGGCGCCCGATCGACGCCGGCGTCTACGCCCTGGCGCTTCTCGGTTCGGTGGCCGCGGTGGTGGTGCTCTGGCAGGCGGTCTCGGCCCGCGGGGGCTGACCGCGCAACCTTCGTCGGTGCCGGACAGCGACTCGTGTCGGCGCGGCTGGCTAGTGTCGCCCCATGGCGGTGCACCGGCTGAGCCTCGACGACGCGCGACGCATCGCCGTGCACGCGCAGCACCTCGACGTGCCGCGCCCGACCGACCTCGTCGAGACGGTCGAGCGCTTGACGATGCTGCAGATCGACCCGACCGCGGCCATCGCGCCGAGCGCCGACCTCGTGCTGTGGAGCCGGCTCGGCAACAGCTACCGGCCCGAACACCTCACCAAGGCCGTCGAGCATGACCGCACCCTCCACGAGACCGTCGCCTACATCCGGCCGGCGCGTGACGTGCCGGCTGTCATCGCCGAGTGGGTCGGCCGCGAGTTCCACCCCGCGATCATCGAGTGGCTCGAGGCCAACGAGCAGTTCCGCCGCGACATCCTGGCCAGGCTCACGGCCGAGGGGCCGCTCCTGTCGCGCGACATCCCCGACACCAGCGCCGTGCCGTGGCCCTCGAGCGGCTGGACCAACAACCGCAACGTCACGAAGATGCTCGAGTCCATGGCGCGTCGCGGGCAGATCGCCGTCTCGGGCCGCAAGGGGCGGCAGCGCTACTGGGACCTCCCCGAACGCGTCTACGGCGACGGGTTCGAGCTCCCGAGCCACGAGGAGGCCACGCGCCTTCGCAACGAGCGTCGCCTCGAGTCGCTCGGCATCGCCCGCGCCACCGGCCCCGAGCTGCCGGGTGAGCAGGCCTACGTCGGCGACGCCGGCGAGCCCGCCGAGGTCGAAGGCGTGCCGGGCACCTGGCGGGTCCACGCGGCATACCTCGGCGTCCCGAGCACGTTCACGGGGAGGGCGGCGCTGCTGTCCCCGTTCGACCAGCTCATCCACAACCGGGTCCGGGCCGAGCAGCTCTGGGGCTACGAGTACATCCTCGAGATGTACAAGCCGAAGGAGAAGCGCCGCTGGGGCTACTTCGCGCTGCCGATCCTCCACCACGACAGGCTCGTCGGAAAGCTCGACGCCCAGGCCGACCGCAAGGCGCGGCGCCTCGTCGTCAACGCGGTCCACGAGGACGTGCCGTTCACGAAGCGGGTCCGCAACGACGTCGACCGCGAGATCGCCTCTCTCGCAGAGTGGCTCGGCCTCGAGCTGGTCTCACCGTGACCCGTTCCACAGAGCAAGGAGCACCGATGCGCAGGATCGTCCTCTACACGATCACCTCGCTCGACGGCGCCGTCGACGACCCCACCCGCGCCTTCCCGCCCGACGTCGACCCCGACAAGCCGCAGCCGCCGACCTTCGACGACGACCTCATCGCCCTCGAGGCCGAGCTCATCGGCACGCAGGACGCCGTGCTCCTCGGCCGACACATGTACGACGAGTGGTCGCGCTACTGGCCGACCTCCGACGAGCAGCCCTTCGCCGACTTCATCAACGGCGTCAAGAAGTACGTCGTCACCTCCTCGCCCCTCACCGCCGGGTGGGGTGACGCCGAGGCCGTCAGCGGCCCACTCGCCGACGTCGTGCGCGACCTCAAGGCCGCGCCCGGTGGCGACATCGGGGTGCACGGCAGCATCGAGCTCGCCCAGTCGCTGCTCGCCGAGGGACTCGTCGACGAGCTTCACCTTGCGGTCGCGCCCGTCATCGACCCGCAAGGCCGTCGCCTCTTCGAGCGCGGCACCGACCTCCAGCGGCTCGCCCTCGTGAGCGCGACGCCGACGCTCAGCGGCGCCCTGTGGCTCGTCTACCGCCCGGTGGCTCAGTGACCGCGATGACGCCCACGACCCCGTGAGCGCCTGACCCCGGGCGTGCCGTCGGCGCGGTGACCGCTCACCGCCCGCCGCGACTGCGCCGATAGCACCGACCCGTTGCTCTGGTGCGAGAGAGCCGAGGCCGTCGACTGGTTCGACAGCAGCGAGAACGCGCTCATCGACGACCCCAGCGACAGGAACGACGCGAACGACGCCACGCTGCCTACCGACAGCACCGACCCGACGCTCCCGACCGAGAGCACCGAGCCCACCGACCCGATCGACAGGAACGAGTCCCTCGACCCGATCGACCACTTCCCGCGCAGCCGTTCCGGCAGCTCAGCCATGACCGCAGCCTAGGCACGCGTACCCCATCCGCACCACGTATGCCGTCGCCCGCCCTCCTCGACGTATCAACCCGGCCGCTCGCTCCTCCTCTCGTGCAACGGCGCCCACCCGCGGGTGCGCGATGCACGACACACGGGGAGCACCGATGACCAGCCACACCGAGAGCCCGGGCACGTTCGCCTTCACGGTCCATCCGCGCGCCCGCCTCGGCGAGGACCTCGCACGGGTGTGGCCGCCCCTGGGCCGCGTGCCCGACCCCGTCTACGACGCCGCGCTCCGTCACCTTCCGCTTCGCCCCGTCACCATGGCCGGCATCCACATCGGCGGCGAACGGGTCGGTCACGTCGTGCTCGTGCCGTACGGCGCCCGTCACCTGCTCGACTCACCCGGCGAGGGCCGTGCCCGCGTTCACCGTGCGGTCGACAAGGCCCGGGCCCTCGGCTGCGACGTCGTGGGACTCGGCGCCCTGACCGCCACGGTGACCGCGGGCGGGGTCTCGCTCCGCAGCCGCACCGACATCGGGGTGACGAACGGCAACGCCTTCACCGCAGCGATCGTCGACGACCAGGCCCGCCGGCTGCTGCGCGACGCCGTCGACCATGCGTCCGACCCGCACGTCGCGATCGTCGGCGCCACCGGCAGCGTCGGGGCGGCCGTCACCCGGCTGCTGGCTCGCGACCGCGCAGTCGCTCGCCTCACCCTCGTCGCCCGCTCCGCCCGCCGTCTCGACGCGCTGGCCGCCGAGGTCGGCCGCCACGTCCCCACCACCGCCTCGACCTTGATGGAGGCCGTCGCCGATGCCGACCTCGTCATCCTCCTCACCGCCTCTGCCGACGCGCTGCTCGGGCCCGCGCACCTCGCCCCCGGTGCCGTCGTGCTCGACGCCACCCAGCCGCGCAACACCTCCGCGTCGCTCGCCCACGAGCGTCCGGATGTGCTCGTCGTCGACGGCGGGGTCGTCGACATCCCGAGCCTTCGCCTCGTCGGCGGCAACATCGGCCTGCCCGACGGTCGCGCGTACGCCTGTTTCGCCGAGACGGCGCTGCTCGCCCTCTCGGGCCACCGGGGCCACTTCTCGATCGGGGTCCCGACGCTGGAGCTCGTCGACCACGCCCGCGAGCTCGCGAGAGGCTTGTCGCACCTGGGCTTCCGGGCGGCCGAACCCACGAGCTTCGGACGGCCCGTCACGATCGGCCGACCCGCGATGGGGGTGGCGTCATGACCACGGTGCTCCGCTCGGGTCACCGCGCCCAGCACCGCATCGTCCTTCTCGGCGGCGGCTACGTCACGCTCCACGCGTATGCCGGCCTGATGCGCCACGCCGGGCGGGCGGTCCGCGGCGGCGCGGTCCAGGTCGTGGTGATCAGCGCCGACGACGCGCACAGCTTCCACGGCTTCACAGGCGAGGTGCTTGCCGGGCTCCTTCCCTACGACCGCACCCGCACCCCGCTCACCGAGGCGATGCCGCACGCGCACGTGGTCACCGGCCGTGCGGTCGCCGTCGACACGGAGCGGCGGGTCGTGCGTTACGAGCAGGAGGGCGAGGCGGGCGTCCGCGTGCTCGACTACGACGACCTCGTGATCGCCACCGGCGGACGTGAGCCCGCGACCAGCGTGCCGGGTCTCGCCGAGCACGGCTTCACGCTCCGGGCGCCCGGCGACATCGAGGTGCTCGCCCACCGGGTGCGCTCGGCGGCGGCCGAGCATGGGCCGCGCCGGCGCACCGTCGTCGTGGCCGGAGGCGGCATGGCCGGTGTCGAGATGGCCGCGGCCGTCGCCGACCTCGGCGGCGCACGCCTTCGCGTCGAGCTCGTGCACTCCGGGGAGCAGCTGCTGCCCGAGCTGCAGGACTCCCAGCCGCGGCTGGCAGCCCGGGCCCGTCGGGAGCTCGAGCGTCTCGGCGTACGCGTTCGGCTGGGGGTCCGTCTCGCCTCGGTCAGCGCCGACCACGCGTACCTCTCCGACGGCACGAGCCTGCCGGCGGGCACGGTGATCGCCACGATCGGCCAGCGCCCGGTCCACGTCCCGGGCCTCGACGCGCACCGCGACCCGCACGGCCGGCTCGTCACCCGCCCGGACCTCTCCGTCGTCGAGCACGTGTGGGCCGCAGGCGACGCGGCCTGTGTCGTGCACCCCACGAGCGGCGCGCCCGTCCCCGCCAACGCGCTCTGGGCGATCAAGGGCGGGGAGCACGTGGGTCGCAACCTCGCCCGGTCGGTCCGCGGTCGCGCCACGCGGCCGTTCGCGTACCGGGGGCTCGGCCAGGCGGCCTCGTTCGGCTTCGGGCGTTCGATCTCCGAGCTCTACGGCGTCCCGTTCACGGGGTGGCTCGCCTGGGTGCTGCGCCTGGCCTTCTTCCTGCGGTTCATGCCGTCGCGCCGCAAGGCCGCCCAGGTCATCGGCGACCTCGCCCGTCACGCGGCACACGGCCGACCTGTGACGACGCCTGCCGCCGGGGCAGCGGCCGTCCACGACCTCGCGACCGCACGCCCCGCCTAGCCCTCGCCCAAGGACGAGGGACGTAGCGTGTGCCGTGTCGAGAACCGTTCAGCGCGTTCGACGTGAGGGCATGACGACCACCGCAGGAGCATCGATGACCACCCAGCCCGCCGCCCCCAAGGGGCCGGCGTCCTACTTCCCCTCGATCGAGAAGACGTACGGTCAGCCGATCGACCACTGGATCGGACAGGTCCGCGGGCAGCACGCCGCCGGCACGACCAGGCACGGCGAGCTCGTCTCGTGGCTCAAGGCCGAGCACGGCCTCGGGCACGGTCACGCCAATGCCGTCGTGGCGCACACGCTCGGGCTGCTCAAGGCCGAGGCGTGACGAAAACCCCGAGCGGACCCGACGACGCCGCTACCCAGTCGAGTACGTGAACGAGCGGTCGTACGTCATCGAGACGCGGACGGCGTACGACACGGTGGCCGTGGACTACGCGCGTCTGCTCGAGGACGAGCTGGCCGGGAGCCCGCTCGACCGGGCCCTCCTCGGTCACTTCACCGAGCTCGTGCTCGCCGAGGGCGGTGGCCGGGTGGTCGACGTCGGCTGCGGCCCGGGCCGCATCACGGGCCATCTCGCGACGCTCGGCCTCGACGTCGAGGGGGTCGACCTGTCGCCCGGGATGGTCGGGGAGGCACGGCGTCGGCACCCCGAGATCGACTTCCGCGTCGGCGAGCTGGCCGCCCTGGACGCCACCGACGACTCCCTCGCCGGCGTCGTGGCGTGGTACTCGATCATCCACACGCCGCCCGACGACCTGCCCGCCGTCTTCACCGAGCTGCATCGCGTCATCCGGCCGAACGGCCTGCTGCTGCTCGCCTTCCAGACCGGCGGCTTCAGTGTCCGGCGCGAGCAGGCGTACGGCCACGAGGTCACGTTCGAGGCGCACCGGCACGACACCGACGGCGTCGCCGCCCAGCTCGCCGACGCCGGTCTTCGCGTGACCGTCCGCACCGAACGCACGCCGCAGGACTACGAGACGACCCCGCAGGCGTTCCTGCTCGCGCGGGGGGCCTGACCAGACCGGGCCGGCTCGGCCGCGGTGGCCGATTCGCCGGACACGGCCGACGTGCGCGCCTACCGTGTTCGAGTCGCCACAGGGGAGCAGGAACAGGACATGCACAGCCGCAGGACCAAGGCACTGACCCTCATCGCGGGCCTCGCTGCCATCGCCGTCCTCACCGGCAACGCCGCTCGCGGGTCGGAGGACGCCGCGCCGACCGTGCTCGAGCCAGCGGTGACGGTCACGCCGTATGCCGCGCCGCCGGCCACGACGGCGCCAGCACCCACCACCGCGGCATCGGACAACACGGCGCAGACGAGAGCCGCCGCAGCCGCCGCCCGGGCGCAGGCCTCCGCCGCGAAGTGGGTCGTGACGAAGGTCGTCGACGGCGACACGATCTGGGCTGCCCGCGCCGGCGTGACGCGCAAGGTCCGGCTGATCGGCGTCGACACGCCGGAGATCGGCCAGTGCGGCTACTCCGAGGCGTCGCGCAACCTCCGCGGCATCATCGGCGGCCAGCCCGTCACCCTCACCGGTGGCGCCCGGGACGACGTCGACCGCTACGGCCGACTGCTGCGCTACGTCGACGTCAACGGCGTCGACGCCGGTCTGCGCCAGGTCAAGCAGGGGTATGCCGTCGCGCGCTACGACTCGCGCGACGGTTACGGCAGGCACGCGCGCGAGACGGCCTACGTCCAAGCCGACCGGTCGAGCCCCGAGGCGCCGTGCGCATCGCCCTCGTCGCGCGGCGACGGGGCCGGGATGTCGGGCGCGACGGGCAGCACGCACACCAGCTCGTGGCCCCTCCCGGGCGACGAGCACCCGTGCCCGCAGTCCCGCCCGGTCAAGGGCAACGAGGACTCGATGATCGCCCACGAGCCCGGTGACCGGTACTACGACGTGACGAACCCCGAGCACTGCTTCGCCACGATGAGCGCGGCCGAGGCGGCCGGGTTCCGACCTGCCAAGGTCTGACTCAGTCGTCGAGCTCGAGGACGCAGGCGGTGCCGACGTCGACGAAGCCGATGCGCCGGTAGATGTCCGCGGCGGCATCGGACCCGGCCGAGAGGAACACGAGGTCGACGCCCTGCTCTCGGCAGGCTGCGACGAGCGAGCGGGTGATCGCCGTGCCGTGCCCCCGGTGCCGATGGCCCGGGGGGACGGCGATGCCCATCAGCTCGGCGACATCGCCGCGGGGCGCGGCCGAGCCGGCACCACAGAGGCGGTTGCCCTCGAACGAGGCCACGACGACGAGGTCGCCGCGCTCCATCAGCTCGGGTCGCTGCCCGGGGTCCTTGGGCTCGACCTCGTCGCGCCCGGCGAACCCGGCTGACACCGACCCGAGCGCGATCGACAGGTGCGGCTCCGCCGGCCGGAGCGGACGGGCCCGCGGGTCGGCCTCGACGGCGACGTCGCTGGGCATGACGAGCAGCGGGTAGCGGTGCGGCTCGTGACCCGCACCACGCACGGCCGGGAGCAGCGTCGGCGTCACCTCGTCGACCCACTCGATGGCGCGTGGCACGTCCAGCTGCCCCTGTCGCTCGAGCACACCGCACACGTCCGCGGTGGTGAACACGGCCCGGGCACCCAGGCGCGGCCGTGCGTAGAACTGCCACCCCGTGCCCTTTCCCGCGACGAAGAGCGTGAAGGGACCCACCTCTCGGGCCGACGCGACGGCACGCGGCACGCAGTCGTAGAAGGCCTCGATGCGGCCAAGCCGGCCGTCGCACCCGCGCGTCATGCGGTCACCATGACAGGCGCGCGCACCACGGGCGAGCGCATTTCGCGGTCAGCCGGGCTGCACCGGGTAGACGAGGTGGGTGAGGCGCTCCCCTTCGACGACGGTCGTCGGGTCGCCGAGGACGACCTGCCCCGCGACCGCCGTGAAGTAGGGGCGACCGACACCGAGGAAGCAGGGCACGAGGTCGACCGAGACCTCGTCGAGGAGCCCCGCGACGAGGCACTGGCTCGCGATCTCGCCCGCTGCGACGCCCACGTCGGCGTCACCCGCGACCTGCTTCGCCCGCGCGACGGCGTCGTGGATGCCGCCGGTGACGAACTCGACCGTGCCGCCGGGGTATCCCCAACCTTCGGGCGGGCTGTGGGTCAGCACGACGACCGGCACCCCGAGCGGGTGGGTGCCCTTCCAGCCGTCGGTGATGTCGAAGAGGTGACGCCCGACGACGAGCGCTCCCAGCCGCGCCACCCAGCCGCTCCAGTAGTCGTGGTCGGCCTGCGTCAGGTGGAACGTCATGTCGCCGCCCGCCGACGTCCACGGCCGGTCACCGGCCTCGTACCAGTCGAAGAGGGGTCCCACCTCGTCGTCGGGGCCCGCGACGAAGCCGTCGAGGGACGTCGACGCCGACGAGATCACCTTGCCCATGCCGCCCTCCTCCTGTGGTGTGGTCGTGGTGGGTCAGCGCCGCCCGCGGCGGGCCCGGAGGTAGTCGGCGACGACGTACTCGCCGAGACGGGACACGTCGGGCGTGAACACGCGACCGCCGGCGCGCCGGGCGACGGCGTCGACGAAGCGGGCGAGGCCCGGGTCGTCGCCGAGCATGAAGACGTTGAGCGTCGCACCCGAGCGCCGCAGCTCGTCGACCTGGCGGATCGTCGCCCGGATGGTCTCCTGCGTCGCAGGCCAGTGGAACTCGGGCATACCGTCATCGGCGATGTGTGCGGTCGGCTCGCCGTCGGTGACGACGAGGACGACCGGCTCGGCCTCCGGGTGCCGCCGCAGGTGCCGTGACGCGAGCATCAGCGCGTGCTGGAGGTTCGTGCCCTGCACCCACTCCGGCTCGGCCTCGGTGAGCTCGACCGGGGTGAGCCGCCGGGCGGCGAGGTTGAAGCCGATGATCTGGAGGGCGTCGTGGCGGAAGCGAGTGGCCACGAGGTGGGACAGCGCCAGGGCCGTCTGCTTCATCGGCCCCCACCGGCCCTCGTGCAGCATCGAGAACGACATGTCGACGCACAGCGCCACCGCCGCCTGGGCGCGCCGCTCGGTCTCGATCACCTCGAAGTCCTCGACGAGAAGGTCCACTCCGCCGGCATGCGCCGAGGACGTATGCCGTCGGGTCGCGTTGCGCCGCAAGGCATTCGAGACCGTGCGCACCGTGTCGAGCGGCAGCTCGTCACCGAAGCGCCACTCGCGGCTCAGGCCCGTCGGCTCGTCGGCCTGGCCGGCGGAGTGGTCGTCGTGGTCGCCACGGCCGGCCGCGTCGATGTGCTCGAAGACGCGGCGCAGCGCCGTCTCGCCGAGCCGTCGGACGGCGCGAGGCGTCAGCCGGAGCCCGTCGTCGCCACGGGAGACGAAGCCCTGCCGCTCGAGCTCCCGTTCCAGCTGGCGAAGCGCCTGGAAGTCACGGGTGGCGTCGGCGCCGAGGTACTGCTCGAGCCGCTCCACGTCGACGTCGTCGAGGGTCGCGCCGAAGTAGGCCTGGCTCAGCTGCTCGTCGAGCTGCTCGAGGTCGGCCACCTCCGCGACCGCCTCGACGGCCTGCCCCCACGGCATCGGCTCACCGCCGGGCTGGCCGCCGCGCACGGGTGACGAGCGGTCGAGCCCGGGCCGCAGGGCGCGGAGGTTGTCGGACAGCTGCGCCATCTGGGAGGCGAGGTCGGGGTCGCCGAGCGCATCGGCCATCAGCTGGGCGAGCTGCTCGCGCTGCTCGCGGCTGAGAGAGGCGAGCAGCCGCTCGGCCGCGGCCTGCCGACGGGCGAGGGCGTCGATGAGCTCGTCGACGTTCTCGGGGTTCTCGGGGAACAGGTCGCCGTGCTTGTCCATGAAGTCACGGAACAGGTCCTCGGTGTCCTCGCCCCGGGCATGGGCCGCGAGCAGCTGGTTGAGGTCGGCGAGCATGTCCTTGACCCGCTGCATCGCCTCGGGGTCGTTGCCGGAGAGAGCCTGCTTGAGCCCCTCGAACTGCGCGCCGACGACCTCGCGCTGCAGCATCTGCGCGATCTGCTCGTAGGCCCGGCGCGCCTCGTCGGAGTGCCACTGGTAGTCGCTCAGCGCCCGGACGGCACCAGCGACGTCGTCGGGGATCGTCGCGAGGTCCATCTCGGCGAGGCGGGCGTCGTCGCAGTCCTCGGACGCGAGCTGGTCTCGCTCCTGGGCCAGCGCCTGGTCGAGAAGGCCGCGCACCTGGTCGAGCGTGCCGCCGAGGTCACCGCGGCGACGGGCCGCCTCGCGCAGCCGGCGGACGCGTTCGCTGAGGTCGTCGAGGCCGCGCCGGCCGTCGGTGCCGCGGCGCAGCAGCTCTCGCAGGGACTCGCGCAGGCTGCCGCCCGCGAGGACGTCCTGGCCCACCTCGTCGAGGGCGGCGCGCACGTCGAACGGTGGCGCCAGCGGGTCCGGCTGCCCACCACTCCACGGCGCGTAGCGGAACCGCCCGTGCACACCGTCACCCTCGTGCGGGGTCATCGGCTCGGCCTAGGCCCCGTAGACGGTGCGGCCGGCCACGCTGTCCTTGTCGATGCGACGGGTCAGGTGCAACCCCTCGAGCACGAACTCGACCGCGGCGGCGACCTGCCCGGGTGTCGCGTCGTCGCCGTGGCCCAGCCGGTCGAGCACCTTCGACAGGCCCGAGACCGGACCGACCTGGGCCAGCAGGTCGGCGCCCGGCACGAGCTCGCCGGTCTCGACGACGGCGCCCTCGGCGAAGAGGTTCGTGAAGCCCGTGAGGTCGAGGCCGGCGAGCCGCGACCGGTACGTCTCGGCGACGGCGAGCCGCAGCAGGTGCGTCAGCACGTCGCGCTCGCGGCCCTCCTCCCCCATCTCGAACTCGACCTTTCCGAGCAGCGTGGGCACGACGGTGGGGACGTCGCAGACGCGCGCGACGGCATACGCCTCGCCGACCCTGGCGGCGCGGCGCAGCGCCGACCCCGCGACCCCCTCGGCGCCGGCGATCGCGAAGCGCGCGGACACGCCGGACCGCTGGTCGACGGCGGCCGACTCGCGCAGCCCGCGGGTGAAGTGCGCCAGCACCTCGAGAAGGTGCTCGGGGACGTCGGCGACGAGGGCCGACTCCTGGGCGATGAGAGCGACCTCGTCACTGACCTCGGTCGGGTAGTGGGTGCGGATCTCGGCGCCGAAGCGGTCCTTGAGCGGGGTGATGATGCGGCCGCGGTTCGTGTAGTCCTCGGGGTTGGCCGTCGCGACGAGGAGCAGGTCGAGCGGCAGGCGCAGCGAGTAGCCGCGGATCTGGATGTCGCGCTCCTCGAGCACGTTGAAGAGCGCGACCTGGATGCGCTCGGCGAGGTCGGGCAGCTCGTTGAGGCCGAAGATGCCGCGGTTGCTGCGCGGCACGAGACCGTAGTGGACCGTCTCGGGGTCGCCGAGCGTGCGCCCCTGCGCGACCTTGACCGGGTCGACGTCGCCGACGAGGTCGCCCACGCTGGTGTCGGGGGTCGCGAGCTTCTCGGTGTAGCGCTCGCTGCGGTGCCGCCAGGCCACGGGCAGGTCGTCGCCGAGCTCGGCGGCGAGGCGACGGCAGCGCACGCACGACGGCTCGTGCGGGTCGTCGCCGATCTCGCAGCCCTCGACGACCGGGCTCCACTCGTCGAGCAGGCCGGCGAGGGTGCGCATCAGGCGAGTCTTGCCCTGTCCGCGCTCGCCGAGCAGCACGAGGTCGTGCCCGGCGAGTAGCGCGGTCTCGAGCTCGGGCAGCACGGTGTCCTCGAAACCCACCATGCCGGGGAAGACGTCCTCACCTGTGCGCAGGCGGGCGAGCAGGTTCTCGCGGATCTCGCTCTTGACGCTGCGGTGGACGTGGCCCGAGGCCCGCAGCTCGCCGAGGGTGGCCGGTCGACCCGGCTCGGGAAGGCTCATTGCCTCACGCTACGTCCGAGTTGCGACGGTGTCGAAGGGTCGTCCGGGCCGGAGAGGGGTGCGCGTCGGCTGTCGTCGGTGCGGTTGGGTGGGGACATGGACATCGAGGCGTGGCGTCAGCGAGTGCGCGACTTCGCCGTGGATCTGGCGGCCGAGGCGCAGTCGGAGCCGACGGGCGGCTCCCAGGTGGCTGACGCGTACGCCGACGCCTCCCGAGCGCTGGCACGGCTCGACGCGGCGCTGGCCGGACAGAACAGACCGACCATCACGCCCGGCACGCAGCTGCCGCCGATCGAGGTCGCTGCACCGGTTCTCGGGGTGGACGGCTGCAGAGCGGGCTGGGTCGGTGCGGTTCTCGAGCCCGGCGCACCGCGACCGCGGGTCGTCGTTGCCCCGACCATCGCCGAGCTCGTCGCGATGGTGCGCGAGTCGCTGGGCATCCGGGTCGTCGGCATCGACATCCCGATCGGCCTGCCCGACAAGACGATCCGTCAAGCGGACCAGCTCGCCCGCAATGCCCTGCCGGGCAAGTCCTCGTCGATCTTCTCGACCCTGACCAGGGCGGCCTACCTCGCCGACTCCCGCCTCGACGCGGACGCCGTCAACCGAGACCTCGTCGGGCAGGGCGTCGGGGCGCAGGCCTTCTCGCTGCGCGACAAGATCGTCGAGGTCGACGCGTGGGTGCGCACGCGCCCGACGGTGACCGTGCTCGAGGTGCATCCCGAGCTGTCGTTCGCCACGATGACCGGCGCCCCGATCAAGGCGAGCAAGAAGACGGACGAGGGTCGCTCGCAACGGCTCAGCGCCCTGGCGGAGGCTGGGCTGGCACGCCCCTCGGTGCTGGAGGGCCAGGGGTATGCCGCCGACGACGTGCTCGACGCGTGCGCGGTCGCGTGGACGGCCGCGCGTCACGCGGCGGGTCAGGCGCGCCCGCTGCCCGACCCGCCGGAGGTCTTCTCGGACGGCATACCGGCCGCGATCTGGGCCTGACGGCGCCGCGCGCCGCGACGCGTCAGCCGGCGACGGCGGCGCGCAGGGCACCGGCGGTCGCGTCCCAGCCCGGCTGGATCGGGTGGACGAACTCGGCGACGTCCCGTCCCGGGGTACCGACCGGGACGAGCCAGGCCTTCGAGTTGTCGGCGACGACGTGCGGGTCGAGCCCGTGGAGGTGGCCGGCCCACTCCTGCTTCACCGTGTCGACGAAGTGGTAGCGGTCGGCACCCGGCTCTGCGTTGAGCTCGGCCATGCCGCGGGCCTGCACCTCGTCGCCGTAGCGCTGCAGCTCGTTGAGTGCGGCGCCGGCGTCGTAGGTCGGGGCGGCCTCGGGAATGGAGTAGCTCTCGCTGTTGACGAGGTACGGGTAGCTGAGCAGGTAGATCTCCGCGTGCCCGCCGGACCGGGCCTCGACGGCACGCAGGGCGTCCTTCGCGCGCTCCATCATCGTCGGCGCCTTGGCGCGCGCCGACTCGAGCGTGCTGCGGCAGCTCGACGGATCGCGCAGGACGAGGCAGTTGGTGACGATCGTCGAGAAGCCGAGGTCGTTGCCCCCGATGGTGAGGAAGACGAGGTCGGTCGCCGGCGTGACGGCGTCGATCTGCGGTCGCACGACGAGCTGGCACGACACGGTGCCGGTGTAGAGGCTGCCGACGCCGGCGCCGGTGACGAAGGTGTAGCGGTAGGAGAAGTCAGGCTGCGCCGGAACGCCGCAGAGCCGCTCGGTCTGGGCGCGGCGCATCCACTCCGACTGCTGGTCGGGGTGGGCGACGGGGTCGATGGAGTACGTCGCCGACTTCGTGAAGGCATCGCCCAGGTCACGCGGCTGCAGGATGTCGGCGACGACCCCGCCACTGCAGGCGCGGTCGACGTAGCTCGCCCCGATCGACGCGGCGACCTGGCTGCCGTAGTTGCGCGGTGACCGGTAGCAGCTGCGCTCCTCGTAGGCGCCCGTGCCGTTGCCCGCGGAGTAGGAGTCGCCCAGCTGGACGACCTGCTTCTGCGTGGCGGCCTTGGGAGCTGCGGCGGTTGCGCTCAGCGCGCCGGCCGGAGGGACTGACGTGAGTGCAGCAGTCGCGAGTGTGGCGGCGAGCATGGCGACGAGGCGGGTCGGGTGGCGCACGGGGGACTCCTTCGTCCGGGACGGTCTCGTCAGGAAACGAGGCCGCTCCGGCGGAGGTCACGCTTCACGGGCCTGCGGCAGCACGCGCACATCACCGAAGGGACACGCTCGCCTCATTCCGGCCATGAGACGAGGTATGGGTCTATAGCCTCGCGCCCATGCCTCCTCGTCTACGCCCTGTCAGCGGCGTGCTCGCCCTTCCGGTCGTCCTGACGCTCGCCGCCTGCACGTCGGGGAGCGGCCCGGGCCCGGCGGAGACCGCGGTGGCCAGCTCCACCGGCTCGTCGGTATCGACATCGACCGCCCCGACGTCGGCCATCCCGACCCCGTCGATGACAACCGGACAGCCCGAGACCACAGCTGCCCGCCCCGCCAGGCCGGTGCGCTCTGCGGCCACCCTCCGGAAGGCCCTGCTCCAGCTCGACGACCTTCCGCCGGGCTTCTCGATCGAGGCGATGGACCAGGGCGACGCCAACCCGGTCATCTCGTCGAAGCGAGCGCAGTGCAAGGCGCTCATCGACATCATGAACGCCGACCACGCGCCCGGCTCGACCGCCAGCGCTGCGACCTCGTTCTCGGGCGGGCAGGACGGGCCCTGGATCGACGAGTACCTCGATGCCCTCGGTTCACCCGCCAGGGTCCGCGTGTTCCACGACTCGATCACGACGGCGGTGAAGGCCTGCCCGAGCGTGACGTTCAGACTGCCGGACGGCCGTTCGACGATGTCGGTCCGTGCGGCCAAGGCCCCTGACGCCGGGGACCACTCGGTCGCGTTCCGGGTCACGGCAGACGGCGGCGCGCTCGACGGCTTGGAGGCCACGCAGGTCGCCACGGCAGTCGGCGACGTCGAGCTGACCATGATGTTCTTCGGCGCCTACCCCGACGAGATCGACGCCGCCACGCATGCGGCGGCCGAGAAGGTCGAGGACGAGCTCGGCGGGTCCTCCTCGATGAGCAGCTGACCGGGCCTGTCCGTCGCGTCGGCCGCGTCGGCGGTGCCGGCCGTGCCGTCTCTGCCTCTCACAGGGCGTCCGCCTTGCGGCGCAGGTGTTGCTGCTCGGGGATGCTTGTCGTGAGCCGGGAAGCGCGGAGGTAGCTCTCGCGGGCTCCCTCGGTGTCACCACGCAGCTCGAGCAGGTGGGCACGCACGGCGTGCAGTCGGTGGTGCTGCGCCAGTCGCCTGTCACCTTCGAGGTCGGCGAGCTGCGCCAGGCCGGCGTCCGGTCCCTCCACCATCGCGAGCGCCACCGCCCGGTTGAGCGAGACGACCGGCCCGGGGGCCAGCTGCTCGAGCACGTCGTAGAGCGCCAGCACCTGCGCCCAGTCCGTGTCGGCTGCGGTGGGCGCCTCGTCGTGGACCGCCGCGATGGCCGCCTGCACCTGGTAGGGCCCCAGCTGCGTGCGCGTGAGGGCGTCCGTGATCAGGTCGGTGCCCTCACGGATGGAGGCCGCGTGCCACAGCGAGCGGTCCTGCTCGTCGAGAGGCACGAGCTCGCCGGTCGACGAGGTGCGGGCCGGCCGCCGCGCCTCGGTGAGGAGCATCAGCGCGAGCAGGCCCGTCACCTCGCCCTCGTCGGGCAGCAGGGCGTGCACCTGCCGGGTCAGGCGGATCGCCTCGGCGGTCAGGTCGACCCGGGCCAGTGCGTCTCCGCTGCTCGCCGTGTGCCCCTCGGTGAACACGAGGTAGAGCACGTGGAGCACCTCACTCAGCCGGGCGGGAAGCTCGGTGGCAGGTGGCATCGTGAACTGCGACCCCGCATCGCGGATGCTCGCCTTGGCGCGGCTGATCCGCTGCGCCATGGTCGCCTCGCCGACGAGGAAGGCGTGGGCGATCTGGGCGGTGGTCAGACCACCGACGGCCCTGAGGGTCAGGGCGATCCGCGCCGCTGGGGTCAGCGCCGGGTGGCAGCAGAGCAGCAGCAGCGTCAGGGTGTCGTCGACGTCTGACGTGACGGCGGCATCCGGTGGCGGGCTCACCCGGTCGCCGACGGGGGTGCGGCCGGCGTCGGCGACCTCACGGCGTACCCGTGCCTCGTCGCTGCGCAGCCCGTCGATGAGCCGGCGCGACGCGACGCGGACGAGCCACGCCTTGGGGTCGTCCGGCACGCCCTCCTCGGGCCACTGCGCGGCAGCCGCGAGCAGCGCCTCCTGCGCGGCCTCCTCGGCCCGGTCGAAGTCCCGGTAGCGCCGCACGAGCGCCCCGATGACCTGCGGCGTCACCGTGCGCCACAGCTCGTCGGCCACCACCCCTTCGGTCATCCCCACCCTCCGACCCTTGCACAGCCGCGGCGGCCGCAGGGCCGCGCGGTAGCGTCCGGAGCGTGTCCGCCGCACGCACACCGACCCAGCTCACGGGGCAGCCCGACGAGCGCGCCGCCGAGGCGGAGCGTTCGGTCGAGGCGCTCTTCGGGGGGCGGCTCGGCCGCATGCCGTTCACCCACCTCGCGCAGGTGTCCCACCCCGCCCCGGGCGGCGGGCGCTGGTTCGGAGGTCTGCGCGGCGTCTGGCACTACTGGTGGCAGGCGCACTACCTCGACGCGATCGTCGACGCCGGCCTGCGGCACCTGCGAACCGGGGACCCGGAAGCCGCCGAAGCGCAGGCCCGGCAGGGCGACCGGCTGCTCGCGACGATCCGGCTGCGCAACCGCGCACGGTGGGTCAACGACTTCTACGACGACATGGCCTGGCTCGCGCTCGCCTCTGGCAGGCTCGGGGTGTTGCACGCCGAGATCGGCAGCCGGTCGCCAAGGCGTCGCCTGCGGTCGGCCGGCCGGCACCTGACGGAGCAGCTCCGTTCGGCGCACACCGACGACCTCGGCGGCGGCCTCTTCTGGAGCCGCGACCGCGACTTCAAGAACAGCCCCGCCACCGGGCCCGCGGCCCTGCACCTCGCACGACTCGGCGAGACCGGAGAGGCCCGCCGCCTCGTGGACTGGCTCTACTCACGCCTGTGGTCCGCGGACAGCGGGCTCGTTCTCGACGGCATACGGCTGCGGTCGGGCCAGGAGGTGCTCGTCCCCGACGTCTGGTCCTACAACCAGGGCACGGTGCTCGGCGCGCTCGTGACGCTCGGTGACGAGCGGAGCCTGGACCGGGCGGCGGCCCTCGTCGCAGCGGTCGACACCGGCCTGACGAGCGAGCTGGACGGAGCCCGCGTGCTGCGCACGCACGGCGGGGGCGACGGCGGCCTGTTCACCGGCATCCTCGTGCGCTACCTCGCCCTCGCCGCATCCCCGAGCTCGCGTCTGCCCGACGACGCCCGAGCCGTGGCGCACCGGCTCGTCCTCGACACCGCCCACGCGCTCTGGCGCGGTCGAGGCAGCCTTCCGGTCGCCGGCCGGCGCGACCCCACCGTCTTCCCGGTCGAGCCCGGTGGCCGGGCTCCCGGGCCACCGCTGGAGCTGTCGCCGCAGCTGCAGGCCTGGACCGTCCTCGAGGCTGCCGCCACCCTGCCCTGACCCCGATGGTCTCGGATCGGGCACGAAGGCTGGGAGCGGGCTGGGAATCCTCGGCGTCCGGGGCGAGACTCGGAGGGTGCGCCCCGTGCGATCCACCGCCCCCAGGATCCGGACCGGACTGACCGCCGGCCTCACCGTCGCCGTGCTGCTCGGCGCGTGCAGCACCAGCGGGCCGGCCGTCGACACCGGCCGAGGCTCGTCCCGGCACAGCGCGACAACGGCCAGCGGACCGGGCCCGTCCACGGCCCCCACCACACCACCGAGCAGCGAGCCGACCCGTTCGATCCCCGAGGCGAAGGGGCCCGCACCCACCACGGCACCGGGCGTGCGAGCCGCTCCGGACCCGGCGTCGATCGCCGCGCTCATCGCCACGAAGTTCGAGGGCGGCGGCCTGCGGCTCGGGGCCGAGCGCGGCAGCACCAGCGCCTACCGACAGTACTTCGCGAGCTACCGCAGCAACGGCCTGACGATCTCGGGTCGCATCAACGTGCCGCGCGGCAAGGGCCCCTTCCCCGCTGTCGTCCTGGCGCACGGCTACGTCGACCCGGCCGTCTACACCAACGGCGAGACGATGCTGCGCGAGCGCGACCACCTCGCCAGGCGGGGCTACGTCACCCTGCACATCGACTACCGCAACCACGCCCAGTCCAGCAAGGACCCGAGCAACGACGCGAGGCTCCGCGCGGGCTACACGGTCGATGCGGTCAACGCCGGGCTCGCGCTCAAGCAGTCCTCGCTCGTCGACCCGTCACGCATCGCGCTCGTCGGACGGTCGATGGGAGGCGGGGTCGTCTACAACGCCCTCGTCGTACGCCCGGGGCTCTTCCGCGCGGGCGTGGCGTACGCCCCGGTCAGCTCCGACACCGTCGACAACTTCGACAAGTGGGTGCGCCGCGACGCCTCCCGGGCGGGTGCAGCGCGCGCCGTGATCGCGAGGCTGGGCACCCCGGAGGCCCAGCCGGCGAAGTGGGCGGCCACGAGCCCGCGCACGTACTTCAGCCGCATCACGGAGCCGCTGCTGATCCACCACGGCACGGCCGACGAGGACTGCCCCATCGCGTGGTCGCAGGAGTCGGTGGCCGCGCTCAGGGCCAGGGGAAAGAACGTCGAGCTGTACGTCTACCCCGGCGGTCGACACACGCTCACGTCACCCCAGTGGGACACCTCGATCCGTCGCACCGAGGCCTTCCTGCAGCGAAACCTGCGCTGAGCGGGCGCCGGTAGGGGCGAAACCGCTACGCGGATTCGCACCAAGACGTACATTTCGGACATGCACCGCTCCGCTCCACCCCTCACGATGCCGAACGCCAGGAGGCTGCTCCTCCTGGCAGGCGTCTGCTCGGTGCTCGCCCACGTCTCCGGCGACCGCGGTCCGATCGGCGGTGTCCCGCTCCTGTGGATCGTCGTCGACCTCGGGCTGCTGCTCGGCATCCACCGCTGGCGCCAAGAGGTCGCGCGCCTGTGCCTCGTGCTGCTGTCCGCGTTTGGCGCCCTGCTCTTCACGGGCTCGGCCTTCACCGGTTCCGCCCCCTGGTTCGTGCCGGTGCTCTACGTCGTCATGCTCCTGGTCCTGCACTCCGAGCCGGTCCGAGAGCACCTCCGACAGCCGGCCAACACGTCGGCCGCCTGAGGCCGGGCGGCGCGGGCGGACGGCTCAGGCCAGGGCGCCCATCGGGTCCCACGCCGGAAGGACGATCGGCTCGTGGGTCAGAGCCTCCTGCAGCTCGGCCGGCAGGGCGTCGCGGCGGACGGCGACCTCGAAGACGTACTCGGCGAACCAGCCGTCGTTCATCGTCATGAAGCCCTTGTCGCCCTTCTCGGTGCCCCAGCTGTTCTCGACGCGCCAGCGCCGCGGGGCGTCGTCGACGAGGTCGACCCCGGTGAAGAGCATCGCGTGGGTCATGAGCGACTCGTGGTGGAGCAGGCGGTCGGCCTTGGCGAGGGCCGGCTCGGTGCCGTAGACGGCGGCGCGGTCGAAGAGGCCGGCGTCCCAGAGGCCGAGGTCGGAGTGCGACATCTGCCCGGTGTCGCACCCGAACCACACCGGCTCTCCGCCGACGATCGCCTGTGCCGCAAGGGACTTCATGACGTCGGGCTCGACGTTGAGGTACGTGACTGGCGGCGCGCCGACGACGTTGCCGAGGTGCTCGACGGTGAAGGTCCGGCCGTAGGGGCTGCTCGTGCGCGGGTCGTTGACGAGGCACACGTAGTCCTCGAGCGGCACGGTCACGTACTTCTCGGCGAACGCGAGCGGCGTCATCTCGCCATCGCGGTGGAAGCCGCCGTCGGCGTCCTTCCACTGCCACAGGAACGACTCCGGCGGCGTGCCGAGGTGGATGCAGAGGAGCCGGTGCACCGTGGCGAGCACCTGCTCCTTCGTCTCGCGCAGGTCGGCCTCCGGCGCACCGTCCGCGGCCTGCGCCCGCAGGTCTCGCGCGGCCTGGCGCAGGATCGTGCCGAGGTCGCGGTTCATCAGGCGCGTGTTGCTCGAGCTCTTCGTCTCGGGCATCGCGACCTTCGGAACGAGGCCGTGCTTGACGACGAGCGCGACGAACATGTTCCACTGCCCGCCGTCCTCGGCCGGCGTCGCCAGCAGGTGCGCGACGGTGCGGTCGTCGACGTCACGGTCGGCCGTCGCGATCATCGACTCGAGCCAGTGGTTCGCCTTCTCGAACTTGTCCCAGAAGAGCAGGTGGTTCTGCGAGAACTCGAAGTCCTTGACGTTCAAGGTCTTTCGCGCACCGGCGCGCAGCAGGTTGGTGCCCGCGAAGAGCCAGCAACGACCGCTCTTCTCCTGCGATGTCGCAGACCAGTCGTCGAGCAGGTTCGAGACGGAGTGGTCGATGCTCGTCACGACGCGGCGGTCGAGGGCGATGTCGTCGACCGACGTCGTCGTGACCGCGTTCTGCAGCATCCGGGCGGTGGGGTCGGCCTCGAACGCCTTCGTGAGGCGCTCGACGAGGTCGGGGGCGAGGTCGCGCGGCATGTGCCACTCCTTCGAGTTCTCGGGATCCTTGGCATCGTATGCCGCAGCGGCGTGACCGCCGGGCCGGTGACGAGCCCCTCGGCGGGGTCAGCGCGACAGCAACGCCATGATCGCCCCGGACGCCGCCACCTGGCCGGCGGCGGCCGCCATCGTCACCGATGCCATCGGCATCGGGTGGGCGGGCAGGTGGGCGAGGTCGCCGCCGGCGCAGACACCGGCGCGGCTCGTGCGCCCGAACTCGTCGACGCGGATGCAGCCGGACGGGTTGAGCTCGAGACCGAGCTGGTCGGCGAAGGGCGCGGACTGGGTCATCGTCGGCTTCACGAAGAGGCCGGCCACGTGCTCGTGGTGCACCTCGCCGTCCGCGCCCTCGAGCGACACGCGGACCTCTCCGCCGTGACGCTCGACGGAGACCACCCGCTCGGTCCGCACGTCGGGACGCACGGCCCAGTCCTCCGGCAGCGCCTCACCGTCGGCGAACACGACGAGGTCGGACGCGATACGGCCGAGCATGGCGCTCAGGTGCGGCGCCGTCGCGGCGCCGAGGATGCCGACGCGTCGACCGGCGAACTCGTGGGCGTGGCAGAACGGGCAGTGCGCGACGAGGTCTCCCCAGAGGGCGTCGAGCCCGGGCACGGGCGGAAGGGTGTCGCGGACACCCGTGGCCAGCACGACGGCATACGCGGTCAGGCCGGAGCCGTCGGCGACGCGAAGGTGGAACGTGCCGTCGACCTCTTCGACCGACTCGACGCGCTCCTCCCGCACGCTCACGGTGTCGTATGCCGCGAGCTGCGTGCGCGCGAGCGCGCGGAAAGCGTCCGGCGGGGTGCCGTCGTGGCCGAGGACGTTGTGCATGTGGCTGACGGTGGCGTTGCGGTAGGTGCCGTCGTCGAAGAGGACGGCGTCGCGGTGGATACGGCCGATCGAGAGGGCGGCCTGGAGGCCGGCGGGACCGCCTCCGATGATGGCGATGTCGGTGTGCACGGTGTCTCCCTGCTGTTGTTGTCGCTGTTCGGGATCGAGCGTGTACCTTCATGTTGGGATGAAGGCAAGCGAACGCAAACAGACCTGGACCGTCGGTGAGCTGGCGGCCCGTTTCGAGCTGCCGACCAACGTGCTCCGGCACTGGGAGTCGCTCGGGCTGCTGGCTCCGGCACGCGACGCGTCCGGGTACCGCCGCTACGGCCAAGGGGACCTGGTGCGGGTGGCGGTCATCCTGCGCAACAAGTCCGCCGGCATGAGCCTCGAGCAGATCGGGGTGCTCCTCGACGGCGAGGCGGCCGGCCGGCACGAAGTGCTCGAGGCGCACCTGCGCGACCTCGACGAGCGCGCCCGATCGATCGAGCGTTCGCGGGAGATGACCGAGCACGCCCTCAGGTGCCGCGCGCACGACATCGTCGCCTGCCCCCGTTTCGCCCAGCACGTCGCCGACCTCACCGAGGGCCGCGCCGACACGGCCCACCTCACCGACTGGGAGTAGCCCTTCCCCCATCGAGAGAGCACTCCGCCACACCTTCCCCATCGAGAGAGCACTCCGTCAGGTGACGGAACGTTCTCGATGGGACGGAGAGCGCGGGTTTCGTCGAGAGCGAAGGGTGCTTGGCGTGCGGTGACCTGCGGGCGAGGATCTGCGCATGAGACTTCTCGTCCTCGGAGGCACCCACCACGTCGGCCGCGCGTTCGTGGAGGCCGCCCTCGCCCGCGGTGACGAAATCACCACGCTGACGCGCGGCCTCACCGGCCACGCCGTCGACGGCGCCGAGGCCCGACACGCCGACCGCCTCGACCCGGACGCGATGCGGGCGGCCCTCGCCGACGACGAGTGGGACGCGGTCGTCGACACGTGGTCGGCCGCACCCGTCGCGGTGCAGACCTCGGCGCGGCTGCTGAGCGACCGTGCACCGCACTACACGTACATCTCGTCGCGCTCGGTCTACACGTGGCCGCTCGAACCCGGTGCCGACGAGAGCGCGCCCGTGGTCGAGGGCGACGCCTCGTCGACCGACGGTGCCGACTACGCCGCGGCCAAGCGTGGCGGCGAGCTCGCCGTCCAGGCCGAGTTCGCCGGCGACGTCGCGATCGCCCGGGCGGGCCTGATCCTCGGGCCCTACGAGATCGTCGGCCGGATGCCGTTCTGGCTCAACCGGATCGCCGCCGGTGGACGCGTGCCGGCGCCGGGACCCTACGACCGGCCCCTGCAGTACGTCGACTGCCGCGACATCGCCGACTGGGCCCTCGGGTCGCGACCCGTGGGCGTCTTCAACACGGTCAGCGAGTCGGGCCACACGACGATCGGCCGGCTACTCGACGAGGTGAAGGCGGTGACGGGCGGCGACACCGAGCTCGTCTGGGTCGACCCCGCCACGGTCGAGGCGGCCGGGGTGTCGCCGTGGACCGAGCTGCCGATCTGGGTCCCGCCGACGGGTGAGTACGTCGGACTCCACGACTGCGACGTGTCTGCGGCGTATGCCGCCGGGCTCAGGCCGCGCCCGATGCCCGAGACCGTGGCCGACACGTGGGCGTGGCTCCAGCGCGAGGGAGTGCCGGAGCGCCCCACGAACCGTGGTGGCGGTCCGATGGACGCGGACGCAGAGGCCCGCCTCCTCGCCGCTCATGACGCCACCCCCTGACCAGGACTTGAAGCGCCTGGGCCCGGCACGCCGGCTCCTGAGTGGAGCCGGGGGCACCTACCTCGCGGTGCTGGGTCTCACGTGGGGCTCGCCACGACCGTCGCGCCGGGGGTCATCACGACGCTCGGCACGGCATACGGCCCCGGAGCCCCCTTTCGGGGCGTCGGCTGCAGCCCTGCTCACCGTCGCGCTCGTGCGCGCCCTGACCGAGCCGGGTCAGCGCCCGCGGTTGCGGCGGCGGACCTCCTTGGGTGGCTTGCCCCCGGCATACGAGCGGTCGGGGTCGACGACGTAGCCCTGACGCAGCGCCTCGCGACCGACGAGCATGCGGAAGCCCATCCGGTCGCGCTTGCTCAGGGTCACCTCGGCCGGGACCGTGCGCCCCCCGAGCCGGAGGTCGACCCGGATGACGAGGCGGCGCTGGACGTGGCCGCTCGACGAGCGCACCTTGCGCCGGTCGTGGACGGGACACTCGACGACCGTCGGGTCGTCCGACGAGCCCTGCCAGGGGTGCACGCTGAAACGCACCCACGGGCGACCGTCGCGCTCGAACTCCTCGACGTCCTCGGCGTGCAGCGACGAGGTGCGCGCGCCCGTGTCGATCTTCGCCTTGACCCACGGCAGCCCCAGCCCGGGCATACCGACCCACTCCCTCCACCCGACATGAGTGCTTGAATAGGCCGGCCCGGACACCCGCCCATCTTGGCAGGACCTCTGCATGAAACTCGCGATCCTCTCGCGCGCGCCGCGTGCCTACTCGACCCAGCGCCTGCGCACGGCGGCGCTCGACCGTGGGCACGAGGTGCGAGTCCTCAACACGTTGCGCTTCGCCATCGACCTGACGGGGCCCGAGCCGGACCTTCAGTTCCGCGGGCGCCAGCTGTCCGACTACGACGCGATCCTGCCCCGCATCGGCAACTCGATCACGTACTTCGGCACGGCCGTCGTGCGCCAGTTCGAGCAGATGGACGTGTACACGCCGAACACGGCGAACGGCATCGCGAACGCGCGTGACAAGCTCCGCGCGACGCAGATCCTCTCGCGCCACAACATCGGTATGCCGGCGACGACCTTCGTGCGCAACCGCGCCGACGTCATCCCGGCCATCGAGCGCGTCGGGGGCGCCCCCGTCGTCATCAAGCTGCTCGAGGGCACGCAGGGCATCGGCGTCATCCTCGCGCCGGAGATCAAGATCGCCGAGGCGATCATCGAGACCCTCCACAGCACGAAGCAGAACGTCCTCATCCAGAGCTTCGTCACCGAGAGCAAGGGCCGCGACATCCGCGCCCTCGTCGTCGGCGACCGCGTCGTCGCCGCCATGCGCCGGCGCGCCAACGGCGACGAGTTCCGCTCCAACGTCCACCGCGGCGGCACCGTCGAGCCGGTCGAGCTGTCCCCGGAGTACGAGCAGGCTGCTGTGCGTTCGGCCCAGATCATGGGCCTGCGCGTCGCGGGCGTCGACATGCTCGAGGGCAACGAGGGCCCGCTCGTCATGGAGGTCAACTCCTCCCCCGGCCTCGAGGGCATCGAGCGCGCCACGAACCTCGACATCGCCGGTGCGATCGTCGACCACATCGCCGGGCAGGTGGCCTTCCCCGAGATCGACGTGCGTCAGCGCCTCACTGTCTCAACGGGGTACGGCGTCGCAGAGCTCGTCGTCCACGCCGGAGCCGACATCATCGGCAAGACGATCGGCGAGTCCGGCCTCGAGGAGCGCGACCTGCAGGTGCTCACCCTGCACCGGGGCGCCAGCGTCATCCCCAACCCGCGCCGCCGGGTCGTGCTCGAGGCCGAGGACCGGCTGCTCTGCTTCGGCCGTCTCGAGGAGATGCGCTCGATGATCCCGCAGCGCCGTCGCCGCCGCGCCAAGGTGCGCAAGCTGCCGACGGAGCCGATCCACACGGTGGCCTGAGGCGCTCAGTCCTCCGGCGTACGCGTCGTCAGGGGGCTGGGTTCCGGCGCCGAGCCAGCCGCGGGCGCGGTCGTCGTGGGCACAGTCGTCGTGGGCGCGGTCGTCGTGGGCGTCTCACCGGTGCGCAGCTGGTCGACCTCGGACTTGAAGATGCGCACCGACCGGCCGAGGCTCCTGGCCATGTCGGGCATCCGTTTCCAGCCGAACAGCAACGCGACGGCGATGATGATGACGAGGATCTCCGGACCACCGAGATCAGCCATGGCAACCTCCTGACGGGTCGGCACCACCCACGGCCGGGCGCATGTCGATGCGGCAACGTACGGCCCGCGGGTGGGAGGGCACCGTGCGGCGGCTGGGAACCAGCCGTGAGTGCGCGCCTGGCCCACCCCGACGGACAGGAGCGGCGAGGCGCCTCGGCACGGGTTGGGTTGTGTGCCAAGGTGTCCCACCGTGCCAAGACTCCCTCAGCGTGGGGCTCCCGAGCTCACGCGCACCCCCGCTCCCGTGCTGGCCGTCGCCGCCCTGGCGGTGCTCCTCGCGGGCTGCGGGCTGCCGCCCCTGACGGGGGCAGCTCCGGGCGGTCGGTCCCATGCACCGACCGACGTCGCCGCGCCCGGCCCGGGCACCACGACGAGCCTGCCCCGCACGAGCACACCGACGATCAGCGCAGCCCAGGCGCGCGTCGCGCTCTCGCAGCTCAGCGCGCTGCCGGTCAAGGGACGCGCGCCGAAGACGGGGTACTCCCGGGAGCAGTTCGGTCCGGCGTGGACCGACGACATCGACGTGGCCGGCGGTCACAACGGGTGCGACACCCGCAACGACGTGCTGCGCCGCGACCTCACCGCCGAGCGCCTCAAGCCCGGCACGCGCGGCTGCGTCGTCCTGTCGGGCCGGCTCGCCGACCCGTACACGGGGCGCGTCATCGCCTTCGAGCGCGGCGCGTCGTCGTCGAAGGTGCAGATCGACCACGTCGTGGCCCTCGGCGACGCCTGGGTCAAGGGCGGGCAGCGACTGACGCGGGTGCAGCGCATCTCACTCGCCAACGACCCGCTCAACCTCCTCGCCGTCGACGGGCCGACCAACAGCGCCAAGCGGGACTCGGATGCCGCCTCCTGGCTGCCGCCGAACCGCGGGTTCCGCTGCACGTACGTCGCGCGCCAGGTGGCGGTCAAGACCCGCTACCACCTGTGGGTGACCGCGGCCGAGAAGGCAGCCGTCGCGCGGGTCCTCAACGGCTGCCGCTGACCGGCGCCGAGGCGAGACCGCCCGCCGTCCCGGGGGCTCACCGCGTCGCCGACGCCACCGTGGGGCGTCGGCGAGAAACTCATCGGTCGGC
Organism: Terrabacter terrigena; assembly: GCF_042676085.1. Classification (NCBI taxonomy): domain Bacteria; kingdom Bacillati; phylum Actinomycetota; class Actinomycetes; order Micrococcales; family Intrasporangiaceae; genus Terrabacter; species Terrabacter terrigena. The sequence goes on along the minus strand of NZ_JBHTKH010000007.1, from coordinate 175,520 downwards.
CGCCCTTGACCTTGACGCTGCGTCAAGGTTGCACGCTCGTCCCATGACAACGACACAGGCCATCGAGATCACGGAACTGACCAAGTCCTACGGCGAGACCGCGGTGCTGCAGGGCGTCGACCTCAGCGTCCCGGCGGGCTCCGTCTTCGCGCTGCTCGGCAGCAACGGCGCGGGCAAGACGACCATCGTCAGGATCCTCTCCACCCTGCTCACCTCGGACAGCGGGTCCGCCCTCGTCAACGGCCACGATGTGGCGTCCGACGCGGCAAGGGTGCGTGAGTCCATCAGTCTCACAGGGCAGTTCGCCGCCGTCGACGAGATCCTGACCGGTCGCGAGAACCTCGTGCTCGTCGCGCAGCTGCGCCGCGTGGCCGATCCCGGCCGTGTCGCCGACGACCTGCTCGCGCAGTTCGGGCTGACCGAGGCGGGCGGGCGGCGCGCAGGGACCTACTCCGGTGGCATGAAGCGTCGTCTCGACATCGCGATGAGCCTCATCGGCGACCCGGCGGTGCTCTTCCTCGACGAGCCGACGACGGGTCTCGACCCGCAGTCGCGCCTCGAGGTGTGGAAGACCGTCCAGGCCCTCGCAGGCCGGGGCACCACCGTGCTCCTCACGACCCAGTACCTCGACGAGGCGGAGCACCTCGCCGACCGGATCGCCATCCTGCACGAGGGCCGCATCATCGCCGACGGAAGCCTCGCCGAGCTCAAGGCACTCCTGCCGCCCACCGAGATCGAGTACGTCGAGAAGCAGCCGACGCTCGAGGAGATCTTCCTCGCGGTCATCGGCCACGACCGGGGAGCCGCCACCTCCGGCGCTGCGCCATCTCCGACCACCACCGCCACGACCCCCGCGAACTGAGGACCACCCATGACCACCCGTTTCTTCAGCGACACCACCGTCCTGCTCAAGCGCTCGCTGCGTCACATCCTGCGAAGCCCCGACACGATCATCACGACGGCCATCACCCCGATCGCGATGCTGCTGCTCTTCGTCTACGTCTTCGGCGGCGCGATCGACGCCGGCAGCGAGTCGTACGTCAACTACCTGCTGCCGGGCATCCTGCTCATCACCGTCGCCTCCGGCATCGCGTACACCGCCTTCCGCCTGTTCACCGACGTGTCCGGAGGCATCTTCGAACGCTTCCAGTCGATGCCGATCACCCGCTCGTCGGTGCTGTGGAGCCACGTGCTGACGTCCCTGGTGGCCAACCTGATCTCGCTCGCGCTCGTCGTGCTCGTGGCCCTCGCCATGGGCTTCCGGTCGAGCGCCGGCCTCGGGGCCTGGCTGGCCGTGCTCGGCATCATGGTGCTCTTCACGCTCGCCCTGACCTGGCTGGCCGTGATCCCCGGCCTCACCGCAAAGACCGTCGACGGCGTGAGCGGCTTCTCCTACCCGCTCATCTTCCTGCCGTTCATCAGCTCGGCGTTCGTGCCGACGGCCGGCATGCCGGGCCCGGTGCGGTGGTTCGCCGAGCACCAGCCGGTCACCGCGATCGTCGACACCATCCGCGGCCTCTTCGCCCACCGCCCCGTCGGGGGCGACGTCTGGGTCGCGCTCGCCTGGTGCGTCGGGCTGCTGCTCGTGGCCTACGCCCTCGCGATGCGCACCTACCGCGCCAAGGTCGCGTGACCCGACCACACGGCATACGCGGACGGACTCGAGTCAGGAGAATGGGGACATGCTCACGATCAGCCAGCTCGCCGCGTACGCCGGCGTGACGGTGCGCGCGGTCCGGCACTACCACGCGAAGGGCCTGCTGCCTGAGCCCGGACGCGACCACTCCGGCTACCGCCGCTACGACGCGGCGGCGGTGGTCCAGCTCGTCCGCATCCGCACGCTGGCCGACGCCGGCGTCCCACTGTCGAGGGTGAGCGAGCTGCTCGTCGCGGACGACGAGGAGTTCGCGGCGGCGGTCGAGCAGATCGACCGCCGCCTGCGAGCCGAGATCCGCGAGCGCCAGCGGCACCGTGAGCGCATCGCCAAGCTCGCCGCCGGCGAGAGCCTGACCCTTCCGCCCGAAGCCGTCGCCTACGTCGACCGGATGCGCGAGCTCGGCTTCCCGCAGCGGCTCATCGAGGTCGAGCGGGACAGCTGGATCCTCATCGCGGCGCAGATGCCCGAGGCGGTCGCCGACCTCATGGAGATCAAGCAGCTGCAGCTGGAGCACGAGGGGCTGCGCCGGCTCTACCTCGACATCGGCGACCTCGTGGACTGCGGTCCCGAAGACCCCCGGCTGCCCGCGCTGGCCGACCGGGTCACGGCGTTCATCGAGGCGGCTGCGTCCGAGGCCCAGGGCTTCGAGGACGTGCACCCCGTCAGCGCGGAGCTCGTCGAGCTGCTCGATGCCGCGTTCCTCGAGTCGTTCGCGTGCGCAGCCCGCCTGCTCGAGCTGCTCGAGGAGCGCGGGTGGACCGGCTGGACCGACATCCGTCGCCTCGAACCCGCCTGAGCGGCAGGGGCCTCTCCCGACGAGCCCATCGGGCGCCAGAATGTCTGTCATGACTGGCCCCCAACCCGTCGACGAGGCGCGGCAGCTGCTGCTCGAGCACGTGGACCGCACCGTCACCGGACCGCTCGAGGACCCTGCCGTCGTCGCCGCCGTCGTGGGGGTCGAGCGCCTCGTCGTGGCCACGCGCTCGACGGACGCGGGGGTGCTGCGTCGCGCCCTCGAGGGAGAGCTGACGAGAGGTGACGCCCCGGACGCCGACCTGCCGCGCGTCCGCGAGCTGGTGGCCGAGGGCGAGAACCATGTCGTCGCCGGGCTCGTCCGACGCGCAGAGGGCCTGGGCGCCGATGCCGCGGTCGTCAACGCCGACGCGGGTGGCCACGAGATCACCACTGACGCGACGTTGCTCCGTGCCGCGGTGCGGGCCGCCCAGCGCTCGATCGACGCGATGCCCTACTACGGCGCGCGCTACGGGGCGCGCGGGTCACGGTTCGCGACCACCGACTCCGCGTGGCTGGTGTCCCTCGCGTGGCTGGACGAGGCCGGCGCCGTCAAACAGGTCCAGTGGCTTGCGCGGGTGCTCGCCGCGCGCGGCATGCCGTCGTGGCTCCTCGAGATCCATCTCGACGAGCTCGTGCGCGAGGTGCGGTCCGTCGCCGACCCTGCCGCAGTGGGGGCACTGCCGGCCGCTGCTGCCGCCCTGGCGGCGGCCCGGCGGGCGCACGTCGACGACGAGCTCCTGGACGCTGCCGACGCCTGGGCCGACGACGCCCTCGGCGACGACCGGCCCGTGCCGCGTGCCGGTGCGCTCATGGCGGCCGCGGTCGCCGACGCCCGGTCGGGCGTGACCCGCGACGACACCGCCCTCGTCGGCTGGCTCACCGACGGCGAGCGCGTCTCGGCAGCCGCCGCGGCGGCGCTGCGCGAGGTCCACCGGCGCATCGTCGAGGCCGCGCGCTGACCACGCTGACCGCACTCACCGCGCCGGTGCCGCCGGCGGCAGTCGGTGCTCTGCGCCCTCGCGCGTCGGTCACCGAGGAGGTACGCCGACCGCGGGCTCGGGGTCCGCGCCCCCGTGCGCTCGGGCCGAGACGACGGCGAGGTCACGTTCGGCGTACTGGCGGTGCAGCCACTCCTCGTTGAGGATCGTCAGCAGGATGCGCCGGACGGCATACGCCCGGGGCTCGGGATAGCCCGGCTCGGTGACGGGCTCCGTCGTGCCGTCGAGCGCCTCGTCCGTCAGGCCGTCGACGACACGCCGCACCGCGGCCATCCGGTCGGCGCGCAGGGCCAGCACCTCGTCGAGCGTCGGACGCGCCTCGCGGTCGCGCGGGACCGGTGGGCTGTCGGCCATCTCGTCGTGCGGCAGGTCGAGCGCATCCCACGGCTGGGGGTCACCGAGGAGGGCGCGGCACACCCAGGCGTCGGTGGCGAAGACGAGATGGCGCAGCGTCTCGATGAACGACCACTCGCCGTCGACGCGTTCGTGGAGCTGGTCGGGCGTGAAGGTGCGCGCGTGCTCGACGGTCTCGCCCCAGATGCGTTCGACGACGTCCCACGCCTCGCGGAAGCCATCCGCGTCGGTGGGCCGCATCTTCGGCCGGTCGGGCTGGAGGCGGTCGAGCTCGGCCTCGACGTAGGGCACGACGTCGATGCCGTTGATGCGGAGGTTTCCGATCTCGGCGGTGATGTCGACGTCTTCGAGCCACACGTCGCGCGCGCGGAGACCGCGCAGGTCGACCTGCCGCAGCGTCGCGCCCCTGAGCACGACGTCGGTGAAGCGGGCGCCGTCGAGGTAGACGTCCTCGAAGCTGGCGTCGGTGAGCCGGACCCGCTCGAACCTGGTGCCCGTGCGGTCCTCGTACGTCTCGTCAGTCATGTCGGGCAGCGTAGGGCGGGTCCCGGACGAACGGCATCCGGCTGCGGCGCACGTCGGCGCCTACCGGATCAGGCCGTCTGCGACGGAGACGACGAACCCGCCCAGCATGAACGACGCGATGGCGGCGGCGAGGGCTGCCGGTGGCAGCACGGGGATGAAGCGGCGGGCGCCCGTGACCGGGGCGGCCGACCCGTGGTGCTCATGCGTCAGCGCGTGGCCTTTTCCACGGCGCAGCAGGTAGCGGTTGACGGGGTAGGCCGCGCCGAAGGCAGCGGCGAGCGAGATCGCCATGCTCACCCAGAAGACGGTGTTGACGAGGCCCGCGTCCATCGCGCCGGGGATGAGGGCCATGACGAGGTTGTCGACGACCTCCATCGTGAGGATCGAGACGGTGTCGGCGGCGAGGACGAGTCGCAGGGCGGCGCCGAACGTCAGCCCGGCGCGCAGCAGCGGGAAGCTGGAGAGGGTGTAGCCGAAGAGGAACGCCAGGGCCACGGACAGCGCGATCGTGGCACCGGTCGCGAGACCGACCGCCGTGCCGATCATGAGGCCGAGGATCTCGCCGATGGCACACCCGGTGAGGCAGTGGAGGGTCGCGCTGGCCGCCATGGATGCGAGCCCGGCGGGGTGCCCGACGTGCCCGACGTGCCCGACGTGCCCGGCGTGGCCGGCGTGGTCGTCATGCCCGTCGTGGTGGTCATGCCCGTCGTGGTGGTCTTGTGCCGAGTGCCCGTGCGGCCCGGCGTGGGCCGGCTCGTCGTGAGGGTGGTGCTGGGCCCCGTGCGCGGCCTGCGAGGTGTCGTTCATGCCTGCGTCCCTCCGTGCATTCACATACCCCCGGTGGGTATATTCATGCCCGGGTCAACCGGCTCCCTGGTTCGACCATTCCCGTTCGACGCCAGTATCTCCTCCGGTTCTGTCCATCGTCGTGTCACATCTGCCGTGCTTCGATCGTCAGCAGTGCAGAAAGTCCACACGAACAAGGAGCTGACATGAAGACCATGACCTGCCGAGCCCTGGGCGGACCCTGCGACCTCGAGCACCGCGGCGAGAACGCCGACGAGGTCATCAAGGCCCAGGACCGCCACCTGAAGGACGCCGAGAAGGCCGGCGACGTCACGCACCAGGACGCCCGCGACGCGATGAAGAGCCGCTGGCGCCACCCGAAGAAGTCGATGGACTGGTACCGCGACACCAAGGCGGCCTTTGCCGCCCTTCCGGAGGCCTGAGCCGGGACGGGTCTGCGGAAATGCGACTCAGAAGTTGTTGGCCATGTTCGTGAAGCGGCTGAAGTGGCCCTGGAACGCGACGACGATCGTGTCGGTGGGACCGTTTCGGTGCTTGGCCACGATGAGGTCGGCCTCGCCCTCGCGAGGTGAGTCCTTCTCGTAGGCGGCCTCACGGTGGAGCAGGATCACCATGTCGGCGTCCTGCTCGATCGAGCCCGACTCTCGCAGGTCGCTCATGGCGGGCTTCTTGTCGGTGCGCTGCTCCGGACCACGGTTCAGCTGTGAGATCGCGATGACGGGGACCTCGAGCTCCTTCGCGAGCAGCTTGAGGGCTCGGGAGAACTCCGAGACCTCCTGCTGACGGGACTCGACACGCTTGCCCGAGCTCATGAGCTGGAGGTAGTCGATGACGACGAGCTTGAGGTTCTCGCGCTGCTTGAGCCGACGGCACTTCGCACGGATCTCCATGAGCGACATGTTCGGCGAGTCGTCGATGAAGAGCGGGGCGTCGGAGACGCGTCCCATCGTCGAGGCGAGGCGGGTCCAGTCCTCCTCGCGCATCGTGCCCTTGCGCATGTGCTGCAGCTGGATGCCGGCCTCGGCCGAGAGCAGGCGCATCGTGATCTCGGTGCGGCTCATCTCGAGCGAGAAGACGACGGCAGCCATCTTGTGCTTGATGGCGGCCGACCGGACGATGTCGAGGCCGATCGTCGACTTTCCCATCGCCGGCCTGGCGGCGATGACGATCATCTGGCCGGGGTGCAGGCCGTTGGTGAGGGCGTCGAAGTCGGTGAACCCCGTCGGCACACCGGTCATCTCGCCGGATCGACCCGACGCGACCTCGATCTCGTCGACCGTGGCCTCGATGATGTCGCCGATGGCGTGGTAGTCCTCGCCGCCGCGCTTGTCGGCGACGGCATACACCTCTGCCTGGGCCGCGTTGACGATGTCCTCGACGTCACCGCCGCCCTGCGCGTAGCCGAGCTGGACGATGCGGGTGCCGGCCTCGACGAGGCGGCGCAGCACGGCGCGCTCGGCGACGATCTGGGCGTAGTAGCCGGCGTTGGCGGCCGTGGGGACGGACGCGATGAGCTGGTGCAGGTAGGCCTGGCCACCCACACGGCCGAGGTCGCCGCGCTTGGTCAGCTCGTCGCTGACGGTGATCGCGTCGGCGGGCTCGCCGCGGCCGTAGAGGTCGAGGACAGCGTCGTAGATGAGCTCGTGCGCGGGCCGGTAGAAGTCGGTGCCCTTGAGCTGCTCGACACAGTCGGCGATCGCGTCCTTGGACAGGAGCATGCCGCCGAGGACGGACTGCTCGGCGCCGACGTCCTGCGGGGGCAGGCGGTCGTCGGGCGGGCCCCCGTCACGGGTCGACGACGACGCGAAAGCGCTCGTGCTCAGCTCGTCGAGCGACACGTGCTCCCCTTCCCCTGAGTTCCCCTGAGTGGTGCGTGGGTGGTGCGTGAGTGAATGACAACGGTGCAACCTCGGTCCACGCCTAGTAGACAACGTGGCGCCGACAAGGTCGCCGACCGGCCCTACCAACCCGTCGAGGCGCCCTCCCGGAGGAGCACCGTGCAAACCTAGGGCCGGGCCCCCCGGGGCACAAGACAGCCTGTGGACAACGTGTGGACGGGTATCGGCGACACGCCGTCAACAGGTGTGGACAAGGTGTGTGCACAACTGTGCACGTGTGGCCCCGGTCACACGTGCTCATGCGGGATGACCTGCAGGAACGAGCGTCCACCCCCTGTGGAGAAGAACCCCGAGGTGCCTGTGGGGTTTTCCACAGTGGGGCGGCCTCGCAGGCCTCACCAAGACGTGGCGCGCCCTTTACCACGCCTTTGACGAGCGCGTATGCCGTTCGGCCAGACCCGCGGCCGAGGCGTCGTAGTAGTGCCGGTTGCGCAACAGCCGGGCGGCGTCCTCGTCGAGGACCGCGACGGCGTCGGCGTGCCACTGGAGCACGGAGGCTGGGCACGAAGCCGACAAGGGACCCTCGAGCGCCGCCGCGACTGCCTCGGCCTTGGCGACACCGGACGCCACGAGGAGCAGCCGGCGGGCATCCAGGACAGTTCCGAGTCCCTGCGTGACGCAGTGCGTGGGAACCTCCTCGGTCCCGTCGAAGAACCGCGCGTTGTCGGCCCGCGTGCGGTCCGAGAGCCGCTTGACCCGAGTGCGCGACGAGAGCGCGGACCCGGGCTCGTTGAACCCGAGGTGCCCGTTCGCACCGATCCCGAGGATCTGCACGTCCACCCCGCCGGCTCCCTCCAGGAGCCGCTCGTAGGCCGCCGCGCCCGCCACGAGTGCCGCCTCGTCGACGCCGGACCCGTCGGGAACGTGGAGGCGCTCCGGGGGCAGGCCGAGGGGCGCGCAGACCTCGCGCAGCAGCACCTCGCGGTACGACTGGGGGTGCCCCGGCGTCAGGCCGACGTACTCATCGAGCGCGAAGCCGCGCGCGTGCGTCAGGTCGAGCCGCCCCGCGGCCACGGCGTTAGCCAGCTCCGCGTAGAGCCCGAGCGGCGAGGAGCCGGTGGCGAGGCCCAGCACCGGCTCGGGCCGGCCGGCCCCGACCAGGCCGTCGACGACGACCTCGGCGGCACGACGGGCCACCTCGGCCGGCGTGGGCAGCACGAGGACCTCCATCAGCCCACCAGGCCGATGCGGTTGTCGTCGATGCGACCCTGACCCGCCAGGACGTCCGGCGAGTCGCCCAGGAAGGCGGCTCCGACGGCGGCCACCGGGACGTCGGACTGAATCAGCTCCACCCGGTGCGCAAGGTCGAGCGCCCCGACGAGCGGGGACGACCGGGCTCGTCGCCGCAGGTCGCCGCGGATGCCCTCGAGCAACGGGGCGCCCAGCGCAGCCAGACCGCCGCCGACCACGACCCGCTCCGCGCCGGACGCGAGCGCCAGCAGCTGGACCGCGAGCCCGATGCCGGTGCACAGCACCTCGAGCGCCGCAGCTGCCGACGAGTCCCCGCCGGCGGCCGCGACGAAGGGGTCGCGATGCACGCGCCGGGCCTCCGGCCACAGGCGTCCGAGCGCCGACCCCGACGCGACCGTCTCGAGGCAGCCGATCTGCCCACACGTGCAGGGAGCGTGGCCGCCGATCGGCAGGTGACCGATCTCCCCTGCCACGCCGTCGATCCCGCGGACCACGACACCCCCGCGCACGACCGCCGACGCCAGGCCGGTGCCGAGGTTGAGGTACGCCAGGGTCTCGGTGTTCGGCGGTGACGCACCGACCGCCCCAGCGGCCGAGCCGCCTACCGACCCACGCGCAGGCGAACGCAGCCGCCACGCCCCCAGGGCGGCCGCCTTGACGTCGTTCTCGACGAAGACGGGGGTCCCCAGCCGCGCCGAGAGCTCCGGACCCAGCGCGAGCTGCTCGACGTCGAGGTTCACCGCGTGGCGCGCGAGTCCCGTCGCGGGGTCGACGAGTCCGGGCATGCACACACCCGTCGACACCACGGGCGAGGACGGCTCGGCCCGAACCGCCTGTGCGAGCCGCACCGCCACGTCGACGACACCCGCGGGTCCACGGCCCGACGCTGCCGTCCGCAGTGCGCGCACGGCGCCGTCCTGGGCGACGAGCGCGGCAGCCGTCTTCGTGCCGCCGATGTCGATGCCGAGCCGGAGCACGCCGCTCATCCCGGGCGCTCCACCCCGAGGTAGCGCCCGAGGGCCTCGGCCACGACCACCGACCCCCCGAAGGTGACGAGGTCGGCGCCGCCGCGGGGCCAGCCGCAGTCGACGGTGATCGTCGGGTGCCCGTGAGCACGAAGGCGCTCCGCCACGGCCCACAACGGGTGCCCGGCGGCCAGCCCGCGACCGGCGACAGCCACCTTGGCCCCCTGCGGGACAGCGTCCTCCGAGGTCGCCAGCCCGGCGGCACACGGCCCCCAGGCAACCCGACCCACGGCGAGGTTCGGGTCGGACGCCACCTGCACGATGACCGCGTCGCACGGGGCATCGAGCCAGGCCTCTACGGCCGCGCCCACCTCGAAGCCGCGCACGAGCGCCCCGTTGGACCACGCAGGCACCTGCGCGGACCCTTCGACGGCGAACGAGTCCGCCGCAAAGCCTTTGGAGAGCAGGGCAACTCGCGCCGCCGCCTCCTCCAGGCGCTGGACTGGCAGCCGCCCCGACCCGGCCGCTGACACGACCGCCGCCACCACTGCGTGGAACTCCTCCTCGGTCGTCTCGGACCCGACGCAGAGCAGGTCGCATCCGGCGACGAGCGCCCGCACGGCTGCCTCCGGGATGCCGGTCTCCGCGGATGCGCCGGCCATGTCGAGGGCGTCCGACACGATGACGCCCTCGAAGCCGAGTCTGTCCCGCAGCAGGTCGCCGAGAACCGCCGGCGAGAACGTCGCGGGCCGGTCGGGGTCGATGGCCGAGACGACCACGTGCGAGGTCATGATGCAGGCGACCCGCGCCCCGATCGCCGCCCGGAACGGCTCCAGCTCGCGCCCGTCGAGCACGTGGGCCTCGGCGTGCACGTGCGGCAGCGCGAGATGCGAGTCGGTGACGGTGTCGCCGTGGCCGGGAAAGTGCTTGGCGCACGCGGCAACCCCGACGGACTGCACGCCCTCGACGTACGCCGCCGAGTGCCGTGACACGCGCGCCGCCTCCGCCCCGAAGCTGCGCACCCCGATGACGGGGTTCTCGTCGGCCGAGTTCACGTCGACGACCGGCGCGAGGTCGAGGTTGATCCCGTATGCCGCCAGCTCGCGGCCGATGGCGACGGCCGAGTCGCGTGTCAGGGCAGTGTCGTCGAGCCGCCCGAGCAGCGCGTTGCCGGGCTGGGTCGACCCGGTCGGGTAGTGCAACCGGGTGACGTCACCCCCTTCCTCGTCGACCGCGAGGACGACGTGCGGCGCTGCGGAGCGCAGTGATGCGCACAGGGCCGCGAGCTGGTCGGGGTCGACGACGTTCGCGCCGTAGAGGCAGACGGAGGCCAACCCGGCGGCGTACTCCCTCTTCACCCAGTCGGGGACGGTGGTGCCGACGAATCCCGGCATGAGGGTGCCGAGGACGAGGCGCCGCAGCGCCTCACGTGAGTGCTCCATGTCAGCCCTTCACCGCCCCGCCCACGAGGCCGCTGCTCATCCGCCCCTGGACGACGAGGAAGAAGATGATGACGGGGACGGCGACGACGGTGGACGCCGCCATGACCTGGCCCCAGTCGGTCTCGCGGGTCGCGCTCGCCTGGACGAAGCCCCGCAACCAGAGCGGCAGCGTGCGCGACTGCTCCTCCGTCATGACGACCAGTGCCACGGTGAACTCGTTCCACGCCTGGAGGAAGGCGTAGACGCCGGATGCCACGAGCCCGGGAGCCAGCAACGGGAAGGTGATCCGCAGGAAGGCCTTGGTGCGGGAGAGGCCGTCGACCATGGCGGCCTCCTCCAGCTCGATCGGCACGCCGGCGACGAACCCGCGCAGCATCCACACGGTGAACGGCACGACCGCGGCGGTGTACAGGATCGCGAGCCCGATGACGTTGTTGAGCAGGCCGACGCTGCTCATCATCTTGTACTGGGCGATGAAGAGACCCTCGGCCGGCAGCATCTGGATGAGCAGGAGAGCGAGCACGAACGACCGCCGCCCACGGAACCGGAAGCGACTGATGGCGAGCGCCCCGAGGAACGCGATGCCGATGGCGGCCGCGACCGTCGTCAGGGTCACCGCGAGCGAGATGCCCAGCGCCCGAACGAAACCGGGGTCGTCGAAGATCGCGCGGAAGTTCTCGAATGACCCACCGAAGGGCAGGAAGGTCGGTGTGGTGCGCTGGAGCGTGACCTTGTCGAGGAACGCGGAGTTGAGCATCCAGTAGACGGGGAAGGCCCACACGAGCGCGAGGGCGACGGCCAGGACCGTGAGCAGCGTGCGTCGGGTCGACCGGCGCGGACGCACGAGGGCGGTCGTGCTCATCAGGACTCCTCCTTCATGAGGGAGCGGACGTAGTACCAGCTCACCGCGACGGTGATGACGAGCATGAGGATCGAGACGGCACTTGCCATCCCGAAATCGCCTGCGCCCGTGCCGAGCTGGTAGATGTACGTGCCGAGCAGGTGCGTCTCGTTGGCCACGCCGCCGGCATCCTGGAGCAGCTTGACCTGGGTGAAGACCCGCAGGTCCCAGATCAGCTGGAGCAGCAGCACGATGGAGATCACCGGCCGCACGAGCGGCAGGATGATGAGGCGCAGCCGCTGCCAGCCGCCCGCCCCGTCGATCTCGGCTGCCTCGAGCACCTCCGGCGAGAGCTGCGTCAGGCCGGCATGGATCGAGAGTGCCACGAACGGCACGCTCATCCACACGACGACGACGGCGGCCACGACGAAGAACGACAGCGGCTGCACGAGCCAGTTGTGTCCCGCCGCGTCGACCCCGACGCGGTCGAGGACCCAGTTGAGCAGACCGTTGCGCCAGTTGACGATCCAGGTCCAGACCGTCATCGAGGCGACGACGGGCATCGCCCAGGCCAGCAGCAGCGCGACCTGCAGGGCGAGGCGCGCGGTGCGGCCGACCGCGCCCATGAGGAGTGCGAGACCGAGGCCGATGCCGACCGTGACGAGGGCGCAGACGACACAGAAGGCGATGGAGCGCCCGACGATGAGCCAGAGGTCCGCATCGCTGAGCAGGGCGCGGTAGTTGTCGAGTCCGACCCACTCGGGGGGCTGGCCGAACTGCTGGGCGAGACCGAACTTCTGGAGGCTCGTGACGACCTGCCAGCCGACCGGATAACCGAGCGCGGCCACCAGGATCAGCAGCGTCGGGACGACGAGGAGAGCAGGGAGGCTCCGCCGCCGGGGCAGGGGTGCACTCGTGGGGGCGGCTTCGTGGAGGGTCTGGGACGGAGGGGTCGCCGTCGTGGTCATGGGTCTGGCCTTTCGAGCCTGTAGCCGTTTCGAACCTGTGGTCCGGCGGCCGGGTTGAGGGGGACCCGGCCGCCGGGGGCCGGCGTCAGACGTGCCGACGCGTTGCTGTCACTTGAGGTTGAGCAGCGGCGTGATCTTCGCGTCGTACTCCTTGGCGAGGGCCGTGAGATCGGCGGCGTCACGGATCTTGGAGAAGAACTCCTCCATGATCGACTTCGACTCGACGACCGCCCAGCCCGGCGCTGCCGGCGTCAGCTTGGAGTTCGAGGCGGACTCGACGAGCGCCTTGGCGAACTCGTCGTCGCCGAGCGAGCTGACGTAGTCGCTGTTGGCCGGGCCGAGGCCGGCGCCGCCGAGCTTCTTCTGGTAGTCGGCGGAGAAGATGATCTTCAGCAGCTCGCGTGCCAGCGCCTGGTTCTGGCTGGCCTTGGAGATGGCGATGTTCGACCCCCCGGCGAAGACCGGTGCCGGCTTGCCGTCGTTGCCAGGAAGCACGAACGCGGTGAACGTCTTGGGGTTCCACTCGCGCACCTTCTTGCCGTCCTTCTCCTTGAGGTCACCGATCGACCAGTGCGCCCAACCCGGCGCCATGATCGTCGCGGCGGCGAGGGACGTCTTGCCGGTGACCTTCTGGTTCTCGTCGAGGATCTCGTCGGCGTCGTTGACGTAGAGCCACGGCGTCTGGTCCTTCGCGTCGGCCGGGGCCTTGGACGCATTGCGGTAGAGGTCCTGCAGCTGAGTCAGCCCCTTGACCGTGTTGGGGTCGGAGAGCGTCGAGACCCACTGGCCGTTCTCCTGCTTGGCGAGCTCGCCGCCGTTGGCGAAGACCCACGAGATGCCGTTGCGCCAGTCCTGGCCGCCGAGGAAGAAGCCGCTGAAGTTCTTGATGCCGCGCGGGTTCTTGGCCGTGATCGTCTTGACCGCGGAGTTGAACTCGTCGAGCGTCTTGGGCGCGGCGACCCCCGCCTCCTTCCAGAGGTCGGCGCGAGCGAACATGTATCGCGAGCCGAAGTAGTAGGGCAGCGCGTACTGCTTGCCCTCGACCGTGCCGACATCGACGAAGGACTGGAGCAGCTTGCTGCCGCCGAGCTCCTGGTAGACGTCGGAGAGGTCGCTGAACGCGCCCACGTTGGTGAAGGTCGGGCTCTGGGTGTTGCCGATCTCGGTGACGTCCGGGGTGTTCTTCGCGTCGGGCAGGGCCGTCGTCAGCTTCGTGACGAGGTCGGGCCAGGCCTGCTCCTCGATCTTGAGGGTCGCGCCGGTCTTCGCCTTGAAGGTGTCCTGCAGGTAGGTGCGCAGCTCCTTGGGCGTGTCGGTGCCCGCGAGCCAGAGCGTGATGCTCTTGCCCGCGTTGCCGGCGCCGCCGGCTCCGGACGCGCCCGCGGAGGGGGAGGTGGTCGAGCCGGTCGCGCCGCCACCGCATGCGGTGAGCAGGAGCGCCGCGGTGGTCGTGGCAACGGCCAGACCGAGGGTCTTCTTCATTCCTGGTTCCTTTCGAAGGGCCGCGGTGCGGACCGGTTGTTCGCTGACGCGAGCGGAGGGGTTGTCCCGTGGAGGGGAGTGACGGACGAGGGAGAGGGCGTATGCCGTGTGGTGCGGCGGCGACGGACCGCTGGGTCCGCGCCGGGCGAGGTCAGGCGACGCCGAGCTGGTCCCAGAGGACGAGCACGGCGGCGCCCCGGAGGACGATGTCGTCGGGGCGGTGCGCGAGGCGCACGGTGAGGTCGGTGGTGGTGCGGGCGAGGAGCCGCGCGTGCAGGGTCTCGTCGAGGGCGTCGCGAAGCACCCCGCCGAGCAGGTGCTCCGGGCCGCTCAGCACGACCTCGGAGAGGTCGAGGGCTGCGACGACCGGTGCGAGCGCGATGCCGAGACGCTCGCCGGCCTCGCGGAGCGGCTCGTCGTCGTCGGCGGCCGCGAGCGCCTTCTCGAGGTTCGGCGCCGACACCCACGTCTCGAGGCAGCCCACCTTGCCGCAGCGGCAGGTGGCGCCACCGTCCGTGCCAACGGTGACGTGGCCGATCTCGCCGCTGGCGAAGTGGGCGCCACGGACGCGCTGGCCACCGACGATGAGGCCGCCGCCGACGCCGCGCCCGACCTTGACGAGGACGAGGTCGTCGCCGCCCTCGCCCAGGGTGTAGTCGGCGTGGACCGCGGCGTCGGCGTCGTTGACCACGAAGACGGGCAGGTCGGTGGCGTCGGCGACGATGTCGCGCAGGGGCACGTCGGTCCAGCCGAGGTTCGGGGCCGTGCCGACGACGCCCCCCGGGCCGACGATGCCGGGGGTGCCGATGCCGATGCCGAGGATGGGTGCCGTGGCGGCGGCGACGACCTCGCCCACGAGGTCGAGCACGGTGTCGACGACGGACTGTCCGGTGTCGTCTCCGATCGGCCGCTCGGCACGCACGAGGATGTTGCCGTCGAGGTCGAGCACCGCGGCCCGGAGCACCTCGTGCTCGGCGAGGTCGACACCGATGGCCTGAAGGCCGGTGCGGTTGACGTCGACCAGGGTGCCGGGCTTGCCCGGGCGCACGGTCCCCGACGGGCCGAGCTCGACGGCATGGCCGCTGTCCATCAGCTCGGCCACGAGGTCCGACACCGTCACCTTGCTCATGCCGAGGCGGCGGGCGAGGTCGGCGCGGCTCATCGCGCCGACGGAGTAGAGCATCTGCAGCACGAGCGAGAGGTTGTGCCGTCGGCCGTGGGCAGGCAGGACGGCGGTGCGGGTCGAGACCCGACGGGCTCGCGGCAGTGCGCTGGTCATGAGAGTTAGTAAAGTTTACTAACTCTCAATTGACAACCCCTTCGACCCCACCAGTTCACCGGGACCCGTTGCGTCGGCGGAGCGACCTAGAGTCGTACGCATGTGCCGCAACATCCGACAGCTCCACAACTTCGAGCCCGCCGCGACGTCCGAGGAGGTGCGCGCCGCCGCCCTGCAGTACGTCCGCAAGGTCAGTGGCAGCACCAAGCCGAGCCTCGCCAACCAGCACGCGTTCGACGAGGCCGTCGAGGCCGTCGCCCACGCGACCCAGCACCTGCTCGACCACCTGACGACGAGCGCCCCACCGAAGGACCGCGACGTCGAGCGCCAGAAGGCGCAGGCCCGCAACGCGGTCCGTTTCGGCACCCCCGCCTGACCGCCCGGCCACACCCCGGCCCTCGTCGATCTTCGTCGCCGTCGTCGCGGCGCGAGCCCGTCGTCGAACGTTGCGGGTCGGCATCCCACTCGTCGTGCTCCCGTACGCGCGCTGGGCCCTGAGGAGATCCCCGTCATCACGCTGCGCACGGGCTGACGCCGCCTAGGCTGCCGGCATGGGCTTCTGGGCGAGGCAGGTCACGCCCCGGCTGGTCGCCGGGGCCGAGAACGAGGCGCTCGTCGCGTTGCGCTCCCGCGCGTGCGAGGGCCTGACGGGCGAGGTCCTCGAGCTCGGCTTCGGCAGCGGCAACAACGTGGGGCTCTACCCGGTCCAGGTGACCCGTGTCGTCGCCGTCGAGCCCTCCGACGTCGGCTGGGGCCTCGGCGCCGAACGACGAGCCCGTAGCCCGATCCCGATCGTGCGTGGCGGCCTCGACGGGCAACGTCTCGAGGTCGACGACGACAGCGTCGACTCTGCCCTCTCGACCTTCACGCTGTGCACCATCCCCGACGTCGCCGCGGCCCTCTCCGAGGTGCGGCGCGTGCTGCGCCCGGGCGGGGCGCTGCACTTCCTCGAGCACGGCGTCTCCCCCGACCCCGGCGTGCGCCGCTGGCAGCACCGCATCGAGCCGATCCAGAAGCGGGTCTTCGACGGCTGCCACCTGACTCGGCCCATCGACGAGCTCGTCGAGCGGTCGGGCCTCGTCGTCGAGCACGTCGAGCGGGCGTACGCCCCGATGTCCGCGCTCATGAAGCCGTGGATCTTCGGCTACCTCGGTCGCGCGACCAAGCCCTGACCCGCCGGCTGCGATGCGCGAGCTCTCGTGACGGAGCGGTGCGGCGTGGGCGAGCCGTGTTCGCTCGTCCCGAGCGGTTCCGGTAGCATTTCGGGCAAACTGCGCATTCGAGTTCGAGGCCACCTTTCTGGCATCCTTGAGTCCTTTGGCCGCGGAGTGCGCACCCCCACAGGCGCCGAAGCTCCACCTCCAATCCGATGGGTCCGACAGTGACGAGAATGCAGACGCGCCCGGGGGCAGCTCCCTCTGCACGCCGGGTCGAGCCGAAGCAGCAGCGCGGCGACATCCAGGGCATGCGTGCCCTGGCCGTCCTGCTCGTGATGATGAGCCACGCGGCCGTGCCGGGCTTCGCCGGCGGGTTCGTCGGGGTCGACGTCTTCTTCGTCATCTCCGGCTTCCTCATCACCGGCATCCTCGTGCGCGAGTCCGACCGCACCGGCCGCATCTCGATCGCGAGCTTCTACGCCCGGCGCGCCCGCCGCATCCTGCCGGCCGGCACCGTCGTGCTCGTGGCGACCGTCGCCGTCTCGGCGCTCGTCTACACGGCCGGCCGCCTCGAGCAGACCGTCGACCATGTCATCTGGGCGGCCTTCTTCGCGGCCAACATCTACTCCGCCCGATCCGGCTCGGACTACTTCTCGGAGGAGTCCTTCCGCACGCCGGTGCTGCACTTCTGGTCGCTCGCGGTCGAGGAGCAGTTCTACCTCGTGTGGCCCGCCCTCATCGCGCTCGTGCTCTTCGCGCTGCGTCGCTGGACCCGACGCCGCGCGACGGGCGAGGTCCCGGCCGCGGAGCTGCGCCGCACCCGGCTGCGCTGGCTCGTGCTCACGGTCACCGTGATCGGCGGTGTGTCGCTCGCCTGGTCCGTCCACCAGACGCAGGCCGAGCCCATCTCCGCGTACTACTCGAGCCTGACCCGTGGCTGGGAGCTGTGCGTGGGCGCGCTCCTGGCGCTCTGCGCCGGTTCCGTCGCGAGGCTGCCGGGTGCGGTCAAGGCCGCCGCGTCGTGGCTCGGCCTCGTGGCGATCGCCGTCGCCGCGTACCGCTTCTCCTCGGCGACCCCCTTCCCCGGTTACCAGGCGCTGCTGCCCGTGCTCGGCGCGGCGCTGCTCCTGGGCGGCGGCATCGAGGGCCCGCGCCGCGGCGCGCGGGTCCTGCTCGACGTCGCGCCGCTGCGGTGGGTCGGCGACATCTCCTACTCCCTCTACCTCTGGCACTGGCCCTTCCTCGTGCTGCCCGCGGTCTACCTCGCCCGCGACCTGACCCTCGGTGAGCGCGTCGTCACGATGGTCGGCGCCACCGCGGTCGCGTGGCTCAGCTACCGCTTCGTCGAGACGCCGATCCGCGAGTCGCGCCGACTGGCGCACCGCCGCGGCCCCGCCCTGGCACTGTGGCCGGCCGCAGCCCTCACCGTCGTCGCCGTCGCGCTCCTCCCGGGGCCCGGCGCGCTCGCGACCCGCGCCGAGGCCCCCGTCCCCGGCGGCCAGAACGTCTCGGTCAGCTCAGACCCCGCCGTCAACGCCGTGTCGGCCGCGGTCACCCAGGCGAGGGCGAAGCAGCCGTTGCCCGAAGCCCTCACGCCCTCGCTCAAGGAGCTCGAGAGCGACATCTCGCTGCTGCCGAGCTCGTGCACCGTCGAGCGCGACGACCCCACGGTGCGCTCCTGCGTGCTCGGCGACACCAAGGCCAAGCGCACGGTCGTGATCTTCGGCGACTCCCACGCCGTGATGTGGCTGCGCCCGATCGAGAAGCTGGCCGAGGAGCACGGCTGGCGCGTCATCCCGTTCCGCAAGGCGGGCTGCTTCCCGCTCGACGCGAGCCTCTGGTGGGGCGCCAAGCAGCGGGTCTACACCGAGTGCGACACCTGGCGCGAGAACGCGTACGCCCAGATCGCCAAGGCCAAGCCCGACATGATCATCACGAGCGGCCTGCTCAACTTCTCGCTCGCCGACCCTGCGACGGGCAAGCCGGTCACGGGTCCGAAGGCCACGCGCCTGCTCAAGGACGGCCTGAGCAGCTCGCTCGCCCGCCTCAACGAGATCACGCCCAACGTCCACGTCATCGGCGGCACCCCGTTTCTGGCGAAGGCGGCCGCCGACTGCCTCGGCAGCACGTCGGCCACGATGGCAACGTGCGTGCGCGCCCCCGGCAAGAACATCCTCGAGCGGAACGCCCTGTGGAGCGCCGCGACGAAGCAGGTCAACGGTGACTTCATCGACCCGGTGCCATGGCTCTGCTACCAGTCGAAGTGCCCTGTCGTCGTGGGCAACATCATCGTCTACCGCGACTCGCACCACATCACGACGACGTATGCCGCGACGCTCGAGCGCCAGCTCGAGAGCCGCCTGCACCTGTAGGCGCGAGTCGCTGCGTCGCCCCGACGACGCAGCCCCGGCGTCCGGCACCGGACCACGAGCGCGGGTCCCGTCCGCGCCCGCGTAGGCTCGCGGGCGTGCCGACCCAGCCGCAGACCGAGCTCGTCGCCGCGGTGCATGCGGCGCTCGCCGAGCGCGCCGACCCGGTCCGCGCCGCGGCGCAGCAGCGCTACATGAAGTCGGCCATGCCGTACTTCGGCCTCACGTCACCGCAGCTCAAGGCCGCCCTGGTCCCCCTGCTGCGCGAGCCCGACCTGGCGATGCAGTCACGCGACCAGTGGGTGGCCACCGTCGAGGCCCTCTGGGAACGCGCCACCTACCGAGAGCACTGGTATGCCGCCATCGCCCTCGCGCGCCACCGGTCCTACCGAGCGTGGGTCGACAGTGACGCGATGCCGTTGTGGGAGAGCCTGATCCGGGCCGGCGCCTGGTGGGACGTCGTCGACGACATCGCCACGCACCTGGTGCGCGACACGGTGCTCGGCAACCCGTCGGTCGAGGGCCTGCGCATGCGCGAGTGGGCCGCCGCCGACTCGCTGTGGGTGCGCCGGTCGGCGATCATCAGCCAGGTCGGTGCGGGCGCCCGTCTCGACCAGACCCTGCTGACCGACGTCATCGAGCCGAACATCGACGACCGCGACTTCTTCAGCCGCAAGGCGATCGGCTGGGCCCTGCGCGACCACGCGCGGCACGACCCCGACTGGGTGCTCGACTTCGTCACGGCCCACCCCGAGCTGTCGGGCCTGTCGCGGCGCGAAGCCCTCAAGCACCTCGGGACGCGGACGTGAGCGACCCGACCGCAGACGCCGGCAGGCCGAGCCACCGGCGCGAGATCGTGCGACTGGCGGTGCCCGCGTTCCTCGCCCTCATCGCCGAGCCGCTCTTCCTGCTCGCCGACTCGGCGATCATCGGTCACCTCGGCACGGCAGAGCTCGCCGGCCTGGGGGTCGCGAGCGCGGCCCTCGTCACGGCGGCCGGCATCTTCGTCTTCCTCGCCTACGGCACGACGAGCGTCGTGGCACGGCACCTCGGCGCCGGTGACGAGGGCTCGGCGATCAGCGCGGGCATCGACGGCCTCTGGCTCGCGCTCGGCCTCGGTGTCGTCATGGCCGCCGTGGTCGCGGTTGGGGCCCGTCCGATCAGCGCCGCGTTCGGGGCATCCCCGGCCGCTCTCGAGCAGGCGACCACCTACCTGCGCATCTCCGCCTTCGGCATCCCGGCGATGCTCGTCATCCTCGCGGTGACGGGTGTGCTGCGCGGTCTGCAGGACACCACCACGCCGCTCGTCGCCTCGGTCGTGGGCTTCGGCGCCAACATCGCGCTCAACCTCCTCTTCGTCTACGGGCTGCACTGGGGCATCGCCGGATCCGCGTGGGGAACAGTCATCGCGCAGACCGGGATGGGGCTCGCCCTCGTCGGCGTGCTGCTCGCGCGGTCGCGGGCGCGGCAGGCCCGCCTGCGCCCGCATCCCGGGCGCATCATCGCGGCCGCGCGCACCGGCATACCTCTGCTGGTGCGCACGCTGGCCCTTCGCGCGACCCTGCTGGTCACGACCTGGGTCGCGGCCTCGCTCGGCGACGTGCCGCTCGCCGCACACCAGGTCGCCATGACGGTGTGGTCGTTCCTCGCGTTCGCCCTCGACGCGCTCGCGATCGCGGGCCAGGCCATCACCGGTCGCGCCCTGGGTGCCGGCGACCGCGAGGGGGTGCGGGTCGCGATGGGCACGATGGTGCGCTTGGGCGTGTGGGGCGGTCTCGGCCTCGGCCTGCTGCTGGCCGCGCTGCACTCGGTCGTCCCGCCGCTCTTCACCAGCGACCCCGCCGTGCGCAGCGCCCTCGGGGCGGCGCTCGTCGTCGTCGGGCTCGGCCAGGCGGTCGCCGGCTACGTGTTCGTGCTCGACGGTGTGCTCATCGGAGCCGGCGACGGCGCCTGGCTCGCGTGGGGAATGGTCATCACCTTCGTCGCCTACCTGCCGTTCGTGATCGCCGTCCGGGCCGCCGGGCCGAGCGGCTCGCCCAGCCACGACGTCATCGTGCTCTGGGCCGCCTTCACGGCGTTCATGGTGATCCGTGCCGTCGTGCTCGGGTGGCGCGCGCGTGGCGACGCGTGGATGGTCGTCGGCGCCCGCTGACCCGCAGACGGCCCCGCAGACAGCGCAGCAGACAGCCCAGCAGACAGCCCAGCAGACAGCCCCGTGGACGAACGCCCCGCAGAGGTATGCCGTCGTGGCGCGGCTACTCGCGCCGGCCGGCCGCGGGACGGCGGCGTGAGCGCTCCTCGCGCCGTCGGGCAGCCTCGGCCTTCCGACGCTCCCGCTCGAGCACCGCCGGCGAACGCACGGGCCAGACGTACGGCAGGTCCGGGGGCACGTCCGGGAAGGAGTCGGCGTAGTGCTCGGGGTCCTTGCGCACGAGCGCCGAGCGGTGGCTGCGCTGGACGTCGTCGTCGGCCAGCCACGGAGGCAGGGCGCTCTTGTCCCGAAGCGTCTCGAAGTCGCGCAGTCGTATCACCCCCGCCGTGGCGAGGTCGGCGCGGATGGTGCCGGCGCACGTGTCGTCGAAGCCGCGACCGAGCCACTCGTCGCACATCGCGAGCCCGTAGGAGCCGAGGGCCTCCTCGTAGCCCTTCCACATCAGCACCGCGGGGTGCGACGCCCACGCGTAGCCGGGCACGGTGAGTGCCCGCACGATCTGGATGACCTCCACCCGCTGCTTTCCGAGCCGTTTCGTGTCGAGCACCTCGGCGGTGCGGGCGAAGTCCGCGTAGGGCACGAACGTCTGCACGCGCTGCTCCTCCCGATGTGGCGTCGACGCCGACGTGGCGCGACACGGGCTGCATACCCGCGGGGCCACGCTGCGACTCCCGACCGGAGGGTCTGAGACAACTGCTACGCCATTCCCAGCGTTCTTTAAACAAGGGCGTTCATAGTCGATCTCGTGAGTTGCTCCTGTGCGACTCGGTGATCTCCTCCCCCTGTCGGATCATCGGGTCAAAGGGCACCCGCCTCTGCTGGCCGAGTTCGGCGACAAGACCAGCAGGGGCGGGTCTTCTCTGTGTCCGCAGGTTTCTTCACACGGCCGCGACATCAGCGCGGCATCACCGCGGCATGGCAGCGACACGGCGGCGGCGAAGCGCCACGGGCGATGCAGGCTCTAGAAGGCCCCGTCGGCCACCTCGACGTCCGAGAGCAGCTCCTGCACCTCGGCGGTCGTCGGCATGGCGGTCGAGCACTCGAACCGTCCGGCGACCAGGGCCCCGGCCACGTTGGCGAAGTGCAGCGTGCGCTCGAGGTCCCAGTCCTCGAGCAGGCCGTGCACGAGCGCCCCGCCGAACGCGTCGCCGGCGCCGAGCCCGTTGACGACGCGCACGGGGAACGGTCCGACCGACACCCGCTCGGTGGGCGTCGCGGCGAGCACGCCTCGGGGCCCGAGCTTGACGACGGCGAGCTCGATGCCGGCCTCGAGCAGCCGGTCGGCGGCCCGATCGGGGTCCGACTCGCCGGTGGCGACCTCGCACTCCTCGGCGTTGCCGACGGCGACCGTCACCCTGCCCAGGGCGTCACGGACGTGCCTGCGCGCCTCGTCGGGGCTCGACCAGAACGTGGCACGGTAGTCGAGGTCGAGGACGGTCAGCGGGGCGCGGCCTCGCTCCTCCCACGCGGCGTGGTGCGCGCCTCGACTCGGCTCCTGGCTGAGCCCGGTGGCGGTGGACCAGTGGACTCGAGCCTGGCGAATCGCTTGCAGCGGAAGGGATTCCGCGGTGATGAGCAGGTCGGGGGCAACGGGGTAGCGGTAGAACCAGATGGGGAAGCTGTCGGGCGGGAAGATCTCGCAGAAGGTGACCGGGGTCGGCGGTCCACCGCTGATCGCCTGGACGTGAGCGTCGTCGACACCGAGCTGTAGCAGCTCGCGGTGCACGAAGCGCCCGAAGGCGTCGTCGGCGACAGCGCTGACCAGGGCTGCGCGCCTCCCGTGGCGGGCGGCCGCGACGGTGACGTTGGCGGCGCTGCCACCGAGGAACTTCTCGAAGGTGTGCACCTCGTCGAGCGGTACGCCGTGCTGGAGCGGGTAGAGGTCGACGCCCACACGTCCGATCGCGACGAGGTCGTAGGTGGTCGTGCTCATCATCGGGAACCTCCCGCTGGGCGACGGTGCCTGAGCGCACCACGCTAGCCGCCGGACGCCACCTGTGCGGTGTCACGGAATGGTCACGGGTCTTGACGTCGAGGTCGGATCCAGCCCATTCTCTCCCGTGAGAGCGCTCTCACGCGTTGGGTTCACGCACGGAGAGCGCTCCCACACCCACCCTGCGGATGAGACCGAAGGAGCTCTCCATGACATCCCGTTCCATGCGGCCCGGCACGCCTGCCGTGCGCTCGCGCCACGTCGCCCTCGCCACCCTCACGGTCGGCCTGCTCGCCCTGTCGGCCTGCAGCTCGGGCTCGGCCGGCGCCGGCTCCGCCACCCAGGCCGGGGCGGCCGCCTCGGCCGGCGGGCAGGTCACCCTGACGCTCGCCACCTTCAACCAGTTCGGCTACGAGGAGCTCCTCCCCGAGTTCGAGAAGACGCACCCGAACATCAAGGTCACGCACAAGAAGGCCGCGACCTCCAACGAGGCCCGCGACAACTTCTTCACCCGCCTCTCGGCGGGCAGCGGCATGGCCGACGTCGAGGCGGTCGAGGTCGACTGGCTGCCCGAGATGCTGCAGTTCTCCGACAAGTTCAACGACCTCCGGAGCAGCGACACCGAGGGTCGCTGGCTCGACTGGAAGGCCAAGGCGGCCACCGACGCAGACGGCCACCTCATCGGCTACGGCACCGACTCGGGACCCGAGGCGATCTGCTACCGCAGCGACCTGTTCAAGAAGGCGGGCCTGCCGAGCGACCGCGAGTCCGTTGCGAAGCTGTTCGGCACCACCTGGGAGAGCTACTTCGCCGCCGGCAAGCGGTTCGAGGCCAGGTCCGAGGTCCCGTTCTTCGACAGCATCGGAGCGACCTACCAGGGCATGGTCAACCAGCTCGAGGCCGCCTACGAGAACCCGAGCGACGACGCAATCACCGCCACCGACAACGCCGCCGTGAAGAAGGTCTACGACCAGGTCGTGACCGCCGGCATCACCGACGGCCTGTCGGCCAAGCTCCAGCAGTGGGGTGACGACTGGACCGCGTCCTTCCAGAAGGACGGCTTCGCGACGATGCTCTGCCCCGGCTGGATGGTCGGTGTCATCGAAGGGAACGCCAAGGGCGTCAAGGGCTGGGACGTCGCCAACACGTTCCCCGGTGGCGGCGGCAACTGGGGAGGCAGCTACCTCACGGTGCCGAAGCAGAGCGCCCACCCGAAGGAGGCCCGGGAGCTCGCCGCGTGGCTGACGGCCCCGGAGCAGCAGGTCAAGGCCTTCAAGAAGGTCGGCGCCTTCCCGAGCCAGACGCAGGCGCTGGAGAGCCAGGACCTCCTCGGCTTCAAGGTCGCCTCGTTCGGCAACGCACCGACCGGGCGGATCTTCGCCGACCGTGCCAAGGCCGTCACGGTCTCTCCGTACAAGGGGACCCACTACTTCGCGATCAACGACGCGATGCAGCAGGCCCTGGCCCGGGTCGAGCAGGGCACCTCCCCGCAGGAGTCCTGGGACAAGTGGGTGGCCGACGTCAAGGCCCTCGGCTGACCCGAGACCTCAGCCGGCCCGTGGACGGCCCGGCGGCGCCCCTCCCCACCGGGCCGTCCACCCGACGATCGGAAGACCCATGACCCTCCAGACCACCATCCGCACCACGACGTCCACCACGAGGTCGCCCGAGACGTCCACCGCGATCCCCGACGCATCTCCCTTCGCGCAGCGCTCGCCCCTGAAGCCCCGCTCGCGGTGGCGGAGGCGCCTGACGAAGCTCGACGAGCAGGCCTCGCCGTACGCGTACGTCAGCCCCTTCTTCATCCTGTTCGGCGTCGTCGGGCTCTTCCCGCTGCTCTACACGGCGTGGGTGTCGCTGCACAGGTGGAGCCTCATCGGCGGGCAGGGAGACTTCGTCGGCCTCAAGAACTACACCGACGTGCTTGCACAGCCCTTCTTCTGGAACGCCCTGAAGAACACCCTCAGCATCTTCGTGCTCTCGAGCGTGCCGCAGGTCATCGCAGCGCTGCTCGTCGCCGCCGCACTCGACAGCGGCCTGCGCGCCCGCACCTTCTGGCGGATGGGCGTGCTGCTGCCCTACGTCGTCGCGCCCGTCGCGGTGGCACTGGTCTTCAGCGACCTCTTCGGCGACAGGTTCGGCCTCGTCAACCACCTGCTCGGACTCGTGGGCGTCGACCCGGTGCAGTGGCACAAGGAGGTGCTGCCGAGCCATCTCGCCATCGCCACGATGGTCAACTTCCGCTGGACCGGCTACAACGCGCTCATCTTCCTCGCGGCGATGCAGGCCATCCCCGGCGACTACTACGAGGCCGCCCTCATCGACGGCGCCGGCCGGGTGCGCACCTTCTTCTCGATCACGGTCCCGCAGCTGCGCGCGACGATCATCTTCGTCGTCATCACCTCGACCATCGGGGGTCTGCAGATCTTCGACGAGCCCCGGATGTACGACCAGTACGGGCTCGGTGGCGCGGACCGCCAGTGGCAGACGCTCACGCTCTACCTCTACCAGCTCGGCTGGACGCAGAAGAACTTCGGCCGCGCCGCGGCGGTCGCCTGGATGCTCTTCCTCATCGTCGTCGTCGTCGCCCTCGTCAACTTCCTCGTCACCCGCCGGATCGCCTCGAAGGGACAACGATGACCACCTCGACCCTGCCCCGCCCGGCCCCCACGGGCCGCCCCAGACCCGCGAGGCGCCCCCAGCTCGTGAGGCGCACCCGGGCGGGCCGGACGGCATACGTGGTCCTGACCGTCGTGCTGCTCGCGTCGGCGTTCCCGCTGTGGTGGTCGTTCGTCATCGGCAGCAAGGACTCGGCCGCCATCGTGCGCGACCCGTACTCGCTCGTGCCGGGCGGGCACTTCCTGCAGAACGCCGCCACCGTCGTCACCACCGTGCCGTTCTGGAAGGCCCTCGGCAACAGCGTGCTCGTCAGCGGCACGGTGTCGCTGCTCGTCGTGCTCTTCTCGACGATGGCCGGATTCGCGTTCGCCAAGCTGCGCTTCCGAGGCCGCTCGGGACTGCTCGTCTTCGTCATCGCGACGATGGCCGTGCCGACTCAGCTGGGCATCGTGCCGCTCTTCATCGTCATGAGCAGACTGGGGTGGATCGGCAGCGTCTGGGCCGTCATCCTGCCCAGCGCGGTGAGCGCGTTCGGCGTCTTCTGGATGACCCAGTACCTCCAGGAGGCACTGCCTGACGAGCTCATCGAGGCGGCCCGCGTCGACGGGGCCTCGACGCTGCGCACCTTCTGGTCCGTCGCGCTGCCGGCAGCGCGGCCCGGCGCGGCGATGCTCGGCCTGTTCACCTTCATCGCGACGTGGACGAACTTCTTCTGGCCGTTCATCGTGCTCGACCCGGGCAACCCGACGCTGCCCGTGGCCCTGCAGCAGCTGCAGGCCGCGTACTTCGTCGACTACTCGCTCGTGCTCAACGGGGTCGTGCTCATGGCGCTGCCCCTCATAGTCCTGTTCGTCGTCGCCGGGAAGCAGCTCGTGACCGGCATCATGCAAGGAGCAGTCAAGGGATGACCGCCAACCCCACCACCTCGCTGCGCGCGCCCGCGCGAACGCTGGTCGCACAGGCTCGCCCGGTGCCGCAGGACTTCGTGCTCGGGGTCGCCACCGCGGCGTACCAGATCGAGGGAGCCCGACACGTCGACGGGCGCACCGACTCGATCTGGGACACCTTCGCCCACACCCCGGGCGCCGTCGTCCACGGTGACACGGGCGACGTCGCGTGCGAGCACTACACGAGGTATGCCGCCGACGTCGCGCTCATGCAATCGCTCGGGATGCAGTCGTACCGCTTCTCGACGTCGTGGGCCCGGGTCTGCCCCGACGGCGGCCCGCTCAACGCGAAGGGCCTCGACTTCTACGAGCGGCTCGTCGACTCGCTCGTCGAGGCGGGCATCGCCCCGTGGCTGACGCTCTACCACTGGGACCTGCCGCAGGCCCTCGAGGACCGCGGCGGCTGGACCTCGCGCGAGACGGTCGACCGGTTCGTCGACTACTCTCTCGCCGTGCACGACCGGCTGGCCGACCGCGTGCGCACGTGGACCACGCTCAACGAGCCGTTCTGCTCGGCGTTCCTCGGCTACACGGCCGGCATGCACGCTCCGGGTCGCACGTCACCGGCCGCCGGTCTCGCGGCAGCCCACCACCTCATGCTCGCGCACGGCCGGGTGGTGCAGGAGCTGCGGGTGCGGGACGCCTCGCTCGAGCTCGGGCTGACCCTGAACTTCACGGTCGCCGACCCGGTCGACCCGTCCGACCCGCGCGACGTCGACGCCGCCCGCCGCGTCGACGGCCAGATGAACCGCATCTTCCTCGACCCCGTCTTCCGCGGCAGCTACCCGGTCGACCTGCTCGAGGACGTCCGGCACCTGGGACTCGAGGACCACATCATGGACGGTGACCTCGCTGTTATCTCGACGCCGATCGACGTGCTCGGCGTCAACTACTACAACGGCGAGGCGGTCGGCCACGAACGGCCCGGCTCGGCACTCGACGACGCCCTCAACGGCGGGCGCAGGACCCGATCGCCGTTCCCCGCCGCCGACTCGGCGTTCCGTCACCCGCGCGGGCTCCCGGTCACCGCCATGGACTGGGAGATCCAGCCCGAGGGTCTTACCCGGCTGCTCGTACGCCTCCACGAGGAGTACGCAGGCCCGGCGGCCGTCGCGCTCCACGTGACGGAGAACGGCGCCGCCTTCGACGACGTCGCCGACGAGGAGGGCTTCGTCGACGACCGGTGCCGCACGGCATACGTCCGGGCCCACCTGGGCGCCGTCCTCGACGCCGTCGACGCGGGCGTGCCCGTCCGGGGCTACTTCTACTGGTCGCTGCTCGACAACTTCGAGTGGGCCTGGGGCTACGCGAAGCGCTTCGGTATCGTCCGAGTCGACTACGACACCCAGGTGCGCACGCCCAAGGCGAGCGCCCTCGACTACGCCCGCATCATCGCGACGCGCCAGCTGCTCCCTGCCGGGGACGCTGCCGCCGACGACGAGGGCACCGGACCCGCAGGAGACACCGAGGCATGAGCGACGGGACGCTGTCGGCCCCCCTCGGGCGACCCACCCTCGAGGAGGTCGCCCGGGTGGCCGGCGTGTCCCGGGCCACGGTCTCGCGCGTCATCAACGGCTCGCCACGGGTCAGCCCCGACGTGCTCGCCGTCGTCCAGAAGGCCATCGCCGAGCTCAACTACGTGCCGAACCGCGCGGCACGGTCGCTCGTCGCGCGCGCGACGATGTCGATCGCCCTGGTTGTGCCCGAGGACGCGCACCGCTTCTTCGGCGACCCCTACTTCGCCGACGTGGTCCAGGGCATCAGCGACCGGCTCGACGACAGCGACTACGTGCTCAACCTCCAGCTGACCCACCCGAGCTCGCCGTCGGAGAAGACCCGCCGCTACCTGCTCGGCGGCAACGTCGACGGCGCGCTCGTCGTCTCGCACCACTCCGGCGACCACTTTCTCGCCTCGCTCGGCCGCTCGCTCCCGGTCGTCTTCGGCGGCCGCCCGCTCGGCGAGATCGCCAACCCCGGCGACTACTACATCGACGTCGACAACCGGGCCGGGGCCCGGCACGGCGTCGAGCACCTCGTCGCCCGGGGCCGCCGCAACATCGCGACGATCACCGGCCCGGCCGACATGCCCGCCTCCGTCGACCGCGAGCTCGGCTGGCGCGACGCCCTCGCCGCGGCGGGACTGTCGGACCACCGGATCGGACGCGGCGACTTCACCGAGGCCGGCGGCATCCGGGCCGCTCTCGCCCTCGTCGACGAGCACCCCGACCTCGACGCGATCTTCGTCGCGAGCGACCTCATGGCGAGCGGCGCCCTCCTCGCGCTCGAGGAGCGGGGGCTCTCCGTCCCGGGTGACGTCGCCATCGTCGGCTTCGACGACAGCCCGTACGCCACACGCGGCAAGGTTGGCCTCACCACCGTGGCCCAGCCGGCGCAGGAGATGGGCGTCGTCATGGCCGACACCCTGCTGCGGCTGCTGGCCGGCGAGACGCCTCCGCGCGTCACGACGCTCACCACCAGGCTCGTCGAGCGCGAGTCCGCCTGAGGCGACCTGCCGCACTCGCGGTGCGTGGCTGGCCTCCCGCTGCGCGGCTCATCCGCCAGGTTCACGCTTCCGGACACGACGCCGGACACGACGAAGGGCCGGGACCCGAAGCGGGTCCCGGCCCTTCGACCGTGCGTGAGGTGCTGGTGAGCAGTGCTCAGGCGGGCACGACCTCGAACTTGAGGGTCGCCGCGACCTCGGGGTGCAGACGGACGGTCGCCTCGTAGGAGCCGAGCGTCTTGATGGCCTGCTTGACCTCGATCTTGCGCTTGTCGAGCTCGGGCCCACCGGCAGCCTTGACGGCCGCGGCGATGTCGCCGTTGCTGACGGCGCCGAAGAGACGACCCGACTGGCCGGACTTGGCCGGCACCTTGACCGAGGAGGCCTCGAGCTGGCCCTTGATGCCCTTGGCCTGGTCGAGGTCCTTGATCGAGCGGACCTCACGGCCCTTCGTCAGGGCGTCGACCTGCTTCTGGCCACCCTTGGTCCACGGCGTCGCGAGACCACGCGGGAGCAGGAAGTTGCGGCCGTAGCCGTCCTTGACCTCGACGATGTCGCCGGCCTCGCCGAGACCCGAGACCTCGTGCGTGAGAATGAGCTTCATGATGTTCTCCTGGTTCTCGAGCGGGTGGCTCAGCGAGCCGAGCTCGAGTAGGGCAGCAGGGCCATCTCACGGGCGTTCTTGACGGCCGTGGCGATGAGACGCTGCTCCTGGACGGACACACCGGTCACGCGACGCGCGCGGATCTTGCCGCGGTCGGAGATGAACTTGCGCAGGAGCGCGGTGTCCTTGTAGTCGATGTTCTCGACCTTCGCCGCCTTCAGCGGGTTGGCCTTCTTCTTGGGCTTGCGCACAACGGGCTTTGCCATCGTGGTGCTCTCCTTCTTGATGAGAGCCCGGGGTTCGTGCCCCGGGATGGGTCTGAACTACTGGGGTGTGCCGTCCGACGCGGTCACCGGACGACGGTGCTGACCTGCTCGATCAGAAGGGGGGCTCGTCGTAGCTGGGGGCCGAGCCCCAGCCACCGCCCGGCTGGCCGCCCGAGGGCTGGCTGGCCGGCTGGGTGCCACCGGTGGACTGTCCCCAGCCACCCTGGCTGCCGGCGCCCTGGCCACCGGAGCTGCCCCCGGTCGCCCACGGGTCCTCGGCCTGGCCGCCGCCGGAGCCACCGCTCCAGCCGCCGCCCTGGCCGCCCTGGCCGCCGCCGAAGCCGCCACCGCCGCCACCGCGCTGGGTCTTGTTGACCTTTGCGGTCGCGCTGCGCAGGGACGGGCCGATCTCGTCGACGTCCATCTCCACGACGGTGCGCTTCTCGCCTTCCTTCGTCTCGTAGGAACGAGACTTCAGTCGGCCGGACACGATCACGCGCATGCCGCGCTGCAGCGACTCGGCGACGTTCTCCGCCGCGTCGCGCCACACCGAGCAGCGCATGAACAGCGTCTCGCCGTCCTTCCACTCATTGCTCTGGCGGTCGAACTGCCGCGGCGTCGAGGCCACGGTGAAGTTCGCGACCGCGGCACCGGACGGCGTGAAACGCAGCTCGGGGTCGGCGGTCAGGTTGCCGATGATCGTGATGACGGTGTCGCCTGCCATGGACCAGTCCTTCTTTGGGTGATCTTTGGTTGATCGAGCGGTTCAGTGAACGTGCTGAATCAGGCGCCGGGGCGCAGCAGCTTGGTGCGCATGACCGACTCGCTGAGGTTCAGCTGGCGGTCGAGCTCCTGGGCCGTGGCCGGCTCAGCAGACATCGTGACGACGACGTAGATGCCCTCGGACTTCTTCTTGATGTCGTAGGCAAGGCGGCGACGGCCCCAGATGTCGACGTTGTCGACGGTGCCGCCGTCGTTCTTCACGACGGTGAGGAACTTGTCCATCGTCTTGTCGACGGTGCGCTCTTCGGTCTCCGGGTCGAGGATGACCATGAGTTCGTACTGACGCATGCTTCTAACCCACCTCCTCTGGTCTCGGCGGTCACGAGTCTCTCTCGTGACAGGAGGGTTGCATTCGTCCCGCCGTGGGCCTGGCCCCGCCTGGTCTTCCAGCCGGGTCCCAGCCTCGCAGATCTCACCGACACCGGTCGGCTCGATCCACAGGCTGCGGGGCACACGACGAACTGGGCAAGACTACCGGGCCACCCGGCATACGAAGAAATCGAACCGCCGAGCCCACGCGCCCCCCGGACACCCGCACCGCACGCTCAGGAGAAGCGGACGATCAGGCGGTCCTCGGCGCCGGCCATCGGCCCGGCGAGGTCGTCGGGCTCCGGCTCCGAGGCCGTGCCGGAGCGGCCCCAGCGCTCCCGCGCCCGCAGCCACACGACGGCGACCAGCCACAGCACCGCGACGACGCGCAGCATGGAGAAGAAGGCGTACCACTGCGGCGGCAGGCCGCGGTCGGGCACCGATGTCGCCGCGATCGTGAGCCACACGGCGACGAAGTTCAGCGCCTCGGCGCCGGCCCAGACGAGGTGGTCGCGCCACCTCAGGGCGCACCAGGCGACGAGCGGCAGCAGCCACAGCGAGCTCTGGACCGTGAACGACTTGCCCGTGACGAGCACGATGCCGACCATCACGAGCGACACCTCGGCGAGGGCCGGTCGCCGCGTCGACGAGAGCGCCAGAACCGCACCGACGAGCACGGCCACGAGCCAGCCGAGGACCGCGAGCGCCGTCACGGCACCTTCGGGCAGTGGGTGCCCGGCGAGCTGGGGCAGCAGCCACGGAGAGCCGTAGCCGGCCGGAGCGGAGGCCCACTGCTGGTAGGGGGAGGCGGCGGCCCCGCGGTTGAGCAGCCAGGTCGCCGAAAGGACGGCGCCGAACGTCAACAGCGCATAGCCTGCCGTGCGGCCCGTCTCGCGCAGCCGACCCGAGCGCACCCCGAGCAGCACGATCGCGATGACGACGAGCACCGGGTAGGAGCGCGCGCCGATGGCGAGGCCGAGCAGCACGCCGGCGAGGGTCGGGTTGCGCCGCGACCACGCCCACATGCCGGCGGTGGCGAGGGCGACCCCGAGCAGGTCGGCCGACACGAACACGGCCAGCGCCGCGACCGGCGACACCGCCACCTGGGCCGCCGAGAAGGGACGGGCGGCAGAGGAGGCGACCAGCCAGACGACGGCGAGCAGCAGCAGGGTCAGCAGCACCGACCACAGGGCGAAGTACCAGGCCGCCCGGGTGCGCAACGAGCCCCCGTCGGGGCCGAGGCTGGCGAGCGCGGTGAGCACGAGGCCGGTGACGGGCGGCTGCCCGGTCACGGGAGCGTCCGCACCCCCCTGAAGGTATGCCGCCAGGCCCGCCTTGACGTTCGAGTCGCGGTAGGCGGTCGGCAGGTCGGCGTAGCAGGCGCTCCAGAACTGGGTGTCACCGGTGAAGCCGGTGCGCAGGCACGGCGCACGCAACAGGATGCCGAGCCCCGCGGTCACGGCGGTCAGGGCAGAGAGCACGGCAGCCGTGAGGATCCACGGGAGCTCTCGCGCGGCGGCATACCGCCCGCGGGGACCGCCGATGACCTCGGAGGCCGCTCGCACGACGGGGTCGTCGGTGCTCTGGCCGACGCGCCGGGTCACCGTCGGGTCACCACACCCTCGGCCGAGGTCACCCGCTACCGCCCGGGGCGCCGCCGGCGCCGCCACCACCGCCGCCACCACCGCCACCGCCACCGCCAGGGCCCGGCTTGGTCGACGACTGGCCGGGCAGCGGGATGGTGATCGTCGGCTGCTGCGTGGTGGTCGGCGGCGGTGTCGGCTTGCCGGTGCCGTTGGTCTTCGTCGGCTGCTGCGTGGTCGTCGGCGGCTGTGTGGTGGTGGTCGTCGGCGCCTCGGTGGTCGTCGGCTCGCGGGTCGTGGTGACCGGAGGCGGCGTGAAGGTCGGCGTGGGGGTCGGCACCTTGTCGTCGCCGACGCCGGCGCGCTGGGGGAACTCCTGGACGTCCATGTTGTCCGTGACGACCTTCATGAAGTCGAGCCAGATGTTCGCCGGGATGGTCGAGCCGTCGTAGAGGGACGACTCCTGCGGGGTCAGCGTCTGGCTGCTCTTGCCGTCCGCCGTGGGCTTGTACATGCCCACCGACACGGCGAGCTGCGGGATGAAGCCGGAGAACCACTTCGAACGGTTCTCCTCGGAGGTGCCGGTCTTGCCGGCGACCGGGCGGTCGAGCGTGCGGCCGATCTTCGTCGCCGTGCCGCCGGGCTTGACCGTGTAGGTCATGGCGTCGGTGACGTCGGCCGTGACGTCCTTGTCGAACGCCCGCTTGGCCTGCGGCTTCGCGTCGTAGGTGAAGTCCCCGGTCGCGGAGGTCACCTTCTTGACGAAGTAGGGCTTGGTGCGCACCCCCTGCGACGCGATGGTCGAGTACGCCGATGCCATGTCGATGACGTGGGGCGAGGCCGTGCCGAGGATGTTGGTCAGGTCCGTGCCGAGCCCCGGCGTGTTCGCGGGGATGCCGGCGTCGATCGCGGCCTGCTTCGTCTTGGCCGGCGTGATCTGCTCGTTGAGGTTGACGAACGCCGTGTTGATGGAGCGCCCGATCATGCGGCGCATGTCGACCCTGCCGTACGACGTGTCCTCGAAGTTGTTGATCGTGGTGCCGGCGATCGTCTGCGGGGTGTCGCCGTCGAACTTCGTCTTCGTCGAGATGCCCTCGCGCACCGCGGCCAGGACGCCGAAGGGCTTGAAGTTGGAGCCGCCCTGCATGATCGCCTGCGTGGACGTGTTGAGCTGGTCCTTCGCGTAGTCGGGACCGCCGTACATGGCCACCACCGCGCCGTCGCCGGGCTTGATCGCGACGAGGCCGCCGGTGACCTTCTTCGGCAGGTTGTCCTTCATCGCGGCCACGGCGGCCGTCTGGGCCTTCTTGTCGATGGTCGTGACGATGCGCAGGCCGCCGTTGTCGATCTCGCGGTCGGTCAGGCCGGTCGTGAGCAGCTCCCGCTTGACCTGGGCGGTGATGTAGCCGTTGGGACCGGCAGAGTTCTTCGTGCCCTTGTAGGGGAGGATCTTCGGCAGCTCGGTGCGCTTGGCGCGGTCGGCGGCGCTGAGCCAGCCCTCCTCGACCATCCCGTTCAACACGTACGCGTAGCGCTTCTCGAGGTTGGCCTCGGCGCGGTCGCCGTTGGCGGGGTCGTAGAGCGACGGTGCGTTGATGACCGACGCGAGCACGGCACCCTCGGAGACGGTCAGCTTGCCGACGTCCTTGCCGAAGTACGCCTTGGCCGCGCTCTGGATGCCGTAGGCGCCGCGGCCGTAGTAGATGGTGTTGAGATACTTCTCGAGGATCTCCTGCTTGGAGAGCTGGCCGTCGATCTTGACGGCGATGAGGATCTCCTTGGCCTTGCGGCTCAGGGTGCGGTCCTGGGTGAGGAAGTAGTTCTTGACGTACTGCTGGGTGATGGTCGAGCCACCGACCTGGGCCTCGCCGGTGACGCTGGTCTTGACGGCGCGCAGGATGCCGCCGACCGAGATGCCGTTGTTCTGGTAGAACGTGCGGTCCTCGGCGGCGATGTGGGCGTCCTGGACGTACTTCGGCACGCGGTTCAGCTTGACCGACTCGCGGTTGCCGTCCTGGACGGCGATGCGGTCGAGCTCGGTCTTGCCGTCGGAGTAGTAGACGATCGAGACCTGCTTGTTGGCGAGGTCGTTCGGCTGCGGGATCGCGGTCTGGTTGTAGGCGATGACGACACCGATGGTGCCGAGCACGAGCAGCACGGCGGCGGCGATCGAGCCCCACTTCAGGGTGCCAATGGCCCACTTCTTCCAGCCGGTGCGTCCCTCGCCGTCGCGGCCCTCACTGCTGGCCAGCTGGGCAGCGCGGACGTCGCGCCTGCTCTGCGTCACAACCTGCTCCGTTCACTGATGAGGCCCGAGAGATCCTCCCGAGCCACCTCCCAGTATGACCCGATGGATGCCCCTGCGCCCAAACCGCAGGGTGTGGCTCACCCGACCCTCACACGGTGCTCACAGACAGCGGCCACGCCCTCGACCCGGCGAAGGCGACATACCCGGCAGGGCCGTGCAACCTTTCTGCAGAGCATGCCCGTCGAACACGATGTGACGACGACGACGCGCGCCGGCGCGCAGCCGATGACAGGGGGAGCCGCCGTGGGCCACGCCTCCTTCGACGACTTCGTGGCCAGCCGGCCCACGCGACTGCTGCGCACGGCATACCTGCTGACCCACGACCGCGCGCTCGCCGAGGACCTCGTGCAGACGGCGCTGTCGTAGGCGTGGTTCGCCTGGGGTCGCATCGAGGGCCATCCGGAGGCGTACGTCCGTCGGATCATGGTCAACACGTACTCGAGCTGGCGGCGCCGCTGGAACGGCGAGGAGGCGACGGCTGACCCGCCCGAGCGCCCGACCCATGGCCGCCGACCCGACGACGTACGCGTCGACGAGCGCACGGACCTGTGGCGTGCGCTCGAGCGCCTGCCGAAGCGGCAGCCAGGTCGCGGGCGCGGTCTACGACCTGGGCCTCGAGACGCCCCTCCAGGACGCGTCCGGGAAGGTGGTCGCGATGGTCCCGGACGTCATCGAGCACCAGGGGTACACCTACTCGCAGGTGCGGATGACCGCCGGTCCGCTGCGGGGGTGGCAGGACCTGACGACTGGGGTCGACCAGGGTCCGGCGATGGTCGCGTGGGGCTCGGCCGGGGAGGGGCTCACCGGCACCGACGCGCCCGAGGGGTCGGGGATGCGCCTGACCCGGTTCCCGGGCGACAACGAGACCCGCGGCTACGGGACGTGGGGCACCACTGCTCTGCCGGCCGGCTCGAGACTGCGGGTGACTCTCTCTGCTCGGGGCACCCGTCCCGACCACGGCTCCGGCTTCGTGGCCGTCTACGCGCTGGCGCCCTGACCGCGCCCGAGATGTGTCACGCAGATGTATCGCTGCGATATATCCGCGTGTACTGTTGACGCGTGCCCAGGCCCGACCGTCCCCAGAGCCGCCGCGCCGCGCTGCTCGAGTTCGCGGTCCTCGGCCTGCTCCACGACGGCCCCCTCCACGGTTACGAGCTGCGCAAGCGGCTGACCACCGCCCTCGGCATCTTCCGGGCACTCAGCTACGGCTCGCTCTACCCCGCCCTCAGACACCTCGTCGACTCCGGCTGGATCCACGAGACCGAGGAGCCGCACACGACCCGCACCGGCACCTCGAAGCGCCCCCGCATCACCTACGAGCTGACGCCCGAGGGCAAGGAGCACTTCCAGGACCTGGTCGCCGCCAGCGGCCCGGACGCCTGGGACGACGACGACTTCGACGTCCGCTTCGCATTCTTCTCCCGCACCGAGGCGCAGGTCCGCCTGCGCATCCTCGAGGGCCGGCGCTCCCGCCTCGAGGAGCGCCTCGCCAACGTGCGCGAGGTCAGCGCCCGCAACCGTGAGCGCATGGACAGCTACACCCTCGCCCTCCAGCAGTACGGCGAGGAGCGGGCCGAGCGCGAGGTGCGCTGGCTCGAGGAGCTGATCGTCGCCGAGCGCCGCGCAGCCCTCGACCCAGGGCCGGCGGCCTACGACGACACCACCGACATCACCACCAAGCGCAAGACCACCAACAACAAGGAGTGATCCATGGGATCCGTACGCGTCGCCATCGTCGGCGTCGGCAACTGCGCGAGCTCGCTCGTGCAGGGTGTCGAGTACTACAAGGACGCTGACGCCACCACCGGCGTCCCCGGCCTCATGCACGTGAAGTTCGGCGACTACCACGTCGGCGACGTCGAGTTCGTCGCCGCCTTCGACGTCGACGACAAGAAGGTCGGCAAGGACCTGTCCGAGGCGATCAACGCCTCCGAGAACAACACGATCAAGATCGCCGACGTGCCCACCACGGGCGTCACGGTCCAGCGCGGCCACACGCTCGACGGCCTCGGCAAGTACTACAAGCTGACGATCGACGAGTCGGGCGCCGAGCCGGTCGACGTCGTCGCGGCGCTCAAGGACGCGAAGGTCGACGTCCTCGTCTCCTACCTCCCGGTCGGCTCCGAGCAGGCCGACAAGTTCTACGCCCAGTGCGCGATCGACGCGGGCGTCGCCTTCGTCAACGCGCTGCCCGTCTTCATCGCGTCCGACCCCGAGTGGGCCGCGAAGTTCGAGGCTGCCGGCGTGCCGATCATCGGCGACGACATCAAGAGCCAGGTCGGAGCGACGATCACGCACCGCGTCATGGCCAAGCTGTTCGAGGACCGCGGCGTCGTGCTCGACCGCACGTACCAGCTCAACGTCGGCGGCAACATGGACTTCAAGAACATGCTCGAGCGCGAGCGCCTCGAGTCCAAGAAGGTCTCCAAGACGCAGGCCGTCACGAGCAACCTGACCGGGCCGCTCGCCGGCCTCGTGGACAGCAAGAACGTCCACATCGGACCGTCCGACTACGTCGCGTGGCTCGACGACCGCAAGTGGGCGTACGTCCGCCTCGAGGGTCGCGCCTTCGGCGACGTGCCGCTGAACCTCGAGTACAAGCTCGAGGTGTGGGACTCCCCCAACTCGGCCGGCATCATCATCGACGCCATCCGCGCGGCGAAGATCGCCAAGGACCGCGGCGTCGGCGGCGCCCTGCTGTCCGCGTCGTCCTACCTGATGAAGTCCCCGCCCGAGCAGCGCCCGGACGACCTCGGTCGGGCCAAGCTCGAGGCCTTCATCGCGGGCACCGAGGAGCGCTGACCCCCCGGTCCCCCTTCGGTTCGAGGCATCCCGACTTCCCCGGGTGGCCGCTCACCTCGAACCAGCAGCAGCAGGTACGCGTGAGGCCCCCTTCCGGCTGGAAGGGGGCCTCACGCGTACCTGCTGCTGCTGGTGGGGTGTCAGCCGCGAACGGGGACCTCGCCGGCGCCGACGGCCTTGGGCGACGGGCCGTGGGTGTTGTCACCGTGGCTGTCCTGAGCGAGGAAGACGATCAGGATGATCGCGCCGACGATCGGGATCAGGCTGATGAGGATCCACCATCCCGAGCGGCTCGTGTCGTGCAGACGACGCACGATCACGGCGAGGTTCGGCACGAAGGTGGCCACGAGCAGGACGATGGCAACGATGCCCACCTGCCCGGGCTGGGTCCCCATCGCCCGGTCGAGCATGTTGGCGACGACGCCGACGATGAACAGGCCGAGGAACCAGAACCAGTACTCGGAGCGGCGGGCGCGACCGGAGAAGGTCGCGTACTTGGACAGAACAGTCTTGATGGCGTCGACGAACGACATTCCGGGTGCCTCCATGGCTGTGGATGAGTTGCGCCCTGCGGGGTGCGAGAACGTACCCAACCACCTGTGAGTGACCAATGGGGGCATTTCGGAGATCACGCTTCCGGCACGTGCCCGGTCGGAGCGTCGTCGGCTACCTCAACGCAGAGCCCGAGGTCGTGCCCGACGGGGCTTCGACGACGCAGATGATCTCGCGGCTGTCGCGCCAGGAGAACGCGTCCTGCGGGTAGATGAACGACGGGCGGAGGTCGTCGAGGGCCCGGGCTGTGACGAGCGGGACGGCCTTGTCCGTGCAGCCCCTCTCGGCATCCGCGACGACCTTGTCCTCACCGGGCCACGGACCGGCGGGCATCGCGAAGATGGTCACGACCTGGCTCTCGTGGGGCGAGGTGCACGGGAGGATCGTGATGTCGTCGACCTCGTCGTGGCCGGCACCGGAGAAGCAGTCGCCGGCCTCGAGGTCCTCGACGTAGACGTCGGACGTCTGCGTGACAGCACCGGCTGCGTCGCGCACGGGCCCGCCCGTGACCACGGCGGCCACGACGAGCACGGCCCAGCCGAGCAGCCAGAGCCCCCCGAGCACGATGCCCGCGACGGCCATTGCCCTGCCACGCTGGATGCGATCGCTCAGCTGGTTCAGCGCGACGATCCCCAGCACGATCGCGACGACGGCGGCGATGGGGAAGATGCCGACGAGGCCGCAGCAGAGTGCCGCGATCGCGAGCCCGTTGGTGCCCGGAACCGGTGTCGGCTGGTACGGCACGACGCCGGCTGCCGACGGGGCCGGATACGACGGATACACCCCGATCGGCGTGTTCGGCTGCCCGGGCGTGGACCCGAGGGGAGGCATGAAGGGCGCCGGCGCAGCCGGCACGGCTCCGGTGGTGGCGGGCGAGGCGGCATCCGCCCGGACGGGCGAGGCGTCGACGTCCGGGGTCGGCTGCGGTGGGCCGCTCGGCGGCGGGAGTTCGGCGGTCACGAGCGGGAGCATCGCAGGTCGCCGTGCGACCCGGGACGAAACGGGGCGCCCGCGACCGGATCGTGACGACCACGCCCCCCGGTGCGACGGGCGCCGAACCGCGCGAGCGCCACCGGCTCACCCGGCGGACGGCGTACGCGAGGGTTTGTCGGCACTCCCGGCACGCTCCGCACGGTGGCGGCGCACCTGCCAGACGACGAGGACGACCACGACGACGAGCGCGACGACCACGGCGGCGCCGCGGCCCAGCCAGGTCTCGACCCGGGCGTAGGACCGGCCGGCGAGGTAGCCGGCCGTCACCACGACACTGCCCCAGGCGATGCCGCCCGCCGCGTTCCAGGCGAGGAAGGTCGGGTAGTGCATCTTCGACATGCCCGCGAGCGCCGGCATGACCGCGCGGAAGAAGGCGGTCCAGCGCCCGAGGAAGACGGCCGCGCCGCCGCGCCGCCCGAGGAAGTCCTGGGCTCGGTCGATCCGGTGGCGGTGCCGGTCGAACGCCTTGAGCGCCACCACTCTCCCGCCGAGGTGGCGACCGACCTCGAAGCCGACGCTGTCACCGACGATGGCGGCCAGCACGACGACCACGAGCACGGCCGCCAGCGGGACGTGTCCGAGCGACGCCGCCACGCCGCCGAGGATGGCGACGGTCTCGCCGGGCACGACGAAGCCGACGAAGATCGCGTCCTCGACGAAGACGACGCCTCCGACGACGAGCAGCACGAGCCACACGGGGGCATTGAGGACCTCGTTCGCGATGGTGTCGAGCAGGGCGCTCACGGCAGGCTCCTCTGGGGCGGCGACAGGGTGGGGGCAGTCTTTGCGGGAAGTCTGGACGCGCGCTGAATGCACGTCACAACATTTGGACACCCATAACGCGATGCTTGGTTCTGTGGTCAGAATGGCTCGCAGACCGGAGCGCGACGTGCGCCCGACCGCGAGAGGACGAGCCATGGCAACACCGCGACTGGGCGAGACCGCCCCCGACTTCGACGCCACGACCACAGAGGGCCCGATCAGTTTCCACGACTGGAAGGCCGACAGCTGGGCCGTGCTCTTCAGCCACCCGGCCGACTTCACGCCGGTCTGCACCACGGAGCTCGGCCGCGTCGCCGCGCTCAAGGACGAGTGGGACGCCCGCGGCGTCAAGGTGCTCGCCGTGTCGGTCGACCCCGTCGAGCAGCACGACGCCTGGAAGAGCGACATCGAGGAGGTCGGCGGCGCACCCGTCGGCTACCCCATCATCGCCGACGACTCGCGCCAGGTCTCGGAGCTCTACGACATGATCCACCCGGGCGAGGGGGACACCTCGGGCGTGCGTTCGGTCTTCGTCATCGACCCGAAGAACACGGTGCGCCTCAGCCTGACCTACCCCAAGAGCGTCGGCCGCAACTTCGACGAGATCCTGCGCGCCGTCGACGCCCTGCAGGTCACCGACAGCGGCCCGTTCTCGACGCCGGCCGACTGGAAGGACGGCCAGCGCGTCATCGTCGCCCCGACCCTGTCGACCGCCGACGCCCGCGAGCGCTTCGGCGACGACGCGGTCGAGGAGGTCAAGCCCTACCTTCGCTTCACCACCGTCCCCGCCTGAGCCGCGGAGCGGCAGCACCCACGCAGCACCCACGCAGAGGCCGTCGCGAGCCGGGTCATGACGACCCGGCCCGCGGCGGCCTCTCGCGTCACGGCCGGCTCGCGGCACGCGCGTCCCGAAGCCGCGCATCGAGTCCCGCGCCGGCGTCGGCAACGGCGAGCGCCTTGACCTGGTTCCACGACGTGCGCGCGTCGGCGCCGTTCCACGACAGGCGCGCCGCGATGAGCCCGGCGACCATGGGGGCCGCGAACGACGTGCCGCTCCAGGACGCCATGCCGTTGGTGAAGGTCGCGGGAGGCAGGCTGCTGTCGGGCGGCTCCTGGTAGGTGTACGTGCCGTTGGGGTACGCGTTCACGACGTCCGTGCCGAGCGCGTACACGTCGACCCACTCGCCGCGGTTGGAGTAGCCGGCGAGGCTCTCGTGGTCCTCGTCGAGCGCGCCCACACCGACCGCCCAGTCGAAGGCTGCCGGCCAGAAGAGGCCCTCGTCACCGTCGTTGCCGGCCGCGCACACGAAGACCGTCTCGTCCCCTCGGTCCTTCAGGTATTGCTCGTAGAACATCTCGAACGACTTGAGCGGCCGGTCGCCGCGGGTCCGCGTGCCGCCGGAGAAGCTGATGACGTGCGGGTCGAAGGAGACCGCCTCGATGAGCTGGTCGACCATGTCGCTCTCGAACACGGTGCCGCCCATCGTGGTGACCGACTCGACCTTGACGTCGGCCTCGGGTGCGTACGCCCGGACGACGCCGGCGACGAAGGTCCCGTGACCGGCGTAGTGGCCGATGTTGGCCGGTTCGTCGTCACCACGCACCCCGTCGAGCCACGGGTGCGCGCGCACGACGCGCAAGAGCCGGCCCGTGTCGACGACCGAGACGCGGACGTCCTTCCCCGTGGCGGCGCGGTCGGTGTTGCGGTCGAGCGGCTCGGTGGCGGTGGTGGGCTGGGGCTCGGTCGCGCCGCACCAGGTCGTGCACACGTGCAGCAGGTAGTCGGCCGTGACCGTGCCCTCACCGACGTTCCGGTCGAGGTCGTCCAGAAGGTCGTCGAGGGTCTGGTCGGGCTCGAGGTCGACGTCGAAGCGGTGCAGCTTCTCGAGCCTCGTGCTCCGGCG
The DNA here is from genome assembly GCF_042676085.1 of Terrabacter terrigena. Lineage (NCBI taxonomy): Bacteria > Bacillati > Actinomycetota > Actinomycetes > Micrococcales > Intrasporangiaceae > Terrabacter > Terrabacter terrigena. The sequence goes on along the minus strand of NZ_JBHTKH010000007.1, from coordinate 133,712 downwards.
CTGGCTCTGCGGCGGGGGTGTGCGCTTCAGGTGGCCGTAGACGTCCTCGACGGCGTCGACATCGGTGAGCAGCCGGCGACGGCGGATGTAGTCGACGGTGCCATCGGGCCCGCGGTGCACGTCGACGTTGTCGCGGCCCACGGCATCGAGGATCTTGTCGACCTGCACGTCGGACCGCTGCGCCATGACCGACGCGTTCCACGGTCGCCACCACCGGTCGCGGCCATGCTGTCCCTGAACCCCCTTCCCGCCGTTGCCGTTGCTGCGATCATCGCGGGTATTCACCAGAGACCTCCCAAGGGACGCGGACACAGGGGTGTGGCATGAGAGCCGGACAGGCTGCAGACGACGCGGGCGTCGCCGGTGATACACCGGTCCCCCGTCGCCGCGCCGACGAGCTGTTGCCTCTCGCAATATCGCAGCCCGAGGTCGCCGCTGCCTCGGCTTTGGCCATCCTCGATGGGCGGCCCGGCCATCGCGAGCGCTCTTTCGCCCACCACGCCATCGCCATCGTCGAGCGCGACCGGGGCCGCACCGAGGCCGCCCTCCACCACGCCCGGTCCGCCGTGCGCGCGGCGCGCCGAGCCGGGCCCGACCGCGAGGCGGAGGTCCGCGCCACGTTCGGCACGATCCTCCTCTTCGCCGGGCGCACCTCGAAGGGCCTGGCCCAGCTCGAGCACGCGCTGGGCCTCAGCACCGGCGCCGCCCGGCACCGCGTCCTGCACCTCAGGGGCTGCACCTTCGGCCTCCTCGGTCGCTACGACGACGCGGTGCGTGACCTCACCGCGGCCGCCGCCCTGAGCCATGGCGCGGGCGACAAGCTCTGGGAGGGAAGGGCGCTCGGCTCGCGTGGCGACGTGCGCCGGGCCATGGGCGACTCGGTGGGCTCGAGCGCCGACTACGCCTCGGCGGAGGCCGTGCACCTGGAGATCGGCGAGGTGCTCGAGGCCACGATGTCGGCGCGCAACCGCGCACTCGTGGCCCTCCAGCACGGCGACGTCGTCGACGCCCTGACCCTCATGGAGCAGGCCGAGGAGCGCTACCGCGCCGCCGGCGTCGACCCCGTCGAGCAGCTCGTCGACCACGCCGAGGCTCTGCTCACGGCTCGCCTCGCGAGCGAGGCTCAGGCCATGCTCGACGCGGCCCTCGCCCGCGACGACCTGGCGCCGGTGTGGCGCGGCGACCTGCTGCTCGCCTCGTCGCGCGCAGCGATGCTCCGGGAGGAGTGGCAGGTGGCGGAGGAACGGGCCCGCGCGGCCGAGTCCACCTTCCGCTCGCAGCGCCGTCACCGCTGGGCCGCGCGCTCGAACCTGCTCGCCCTCGAGGCCGCGTATGCCGCCGAGCAGCACGCGCGTGGGTCGGCAGAGGGCGTCAGCGCCCTCCCGCGCCCGTCCCTGCCCGACCTGCTGACACGCACGCGCGCCCTCGTGCGCACCCTGCGACGGCTCGACGACCCGGCCGTGCCGGAGGCACTGCTGCTGCTGGCCCAGGTCGCCGGCGACACCGGGCACCTGCGGCTGCGGTCCCGGGCACTGCGCGAGGCCGCGGACCGCCGGCACGACGGGGCCCCGCTCCCGAGGGCCGCGGCGTGGCTGGCCCGCGCCATGCTCGCCGAGCAGGTCGGGGACCGCCGCGCCCTGCGGCACGCCTGCCGGCGTGGCCTCGACGCCGTCGACGAGCACCGGTCGCTCATCGGCGACCTCGAGCTGCGCGCGCTCGCGACCGGCTACGGCCTCGAGCTGGCGTCCATCGCCATCGACGACGCCGAACGGGCAGGGGACGCCCGGGCCGTGCTGCGCTGGGCCGACCGTTGGCGCGCGACGTCGCTCACCGGCCCCCCGGCGCGACCGCCGGACGACGAGGTGCTTGCCACCCAGGTCTCGGCGCTGCGTGACGTCACCCGCCGGATCACCCTGCAGGGAGAGGAGGCCCACCTCGTTCGCGAGCGCTCGCGCCTCGAGACCGCGGTGCGGGCCCGCTACCGTCGCCTGCGCGCCGAGGGCCCCGACACCCAGGGGCCCGACCTCACCCGGCTGGGCGACCTGCTCGGTGACACCGTCCTGGTCTACGTCGTCCTGGTGCGAGGCGTGGTGCACACCATCACGGTGGCCGACGGGCGCGCCCGGCTGCGCCGGCTCGGCAGCCTCACCGCGGCCGAGCGGGAGGCGTCGTACGCGCGCTTCGCCCTTCGCCGGGCGGCATACGGCCGGACCGTCGACGTGGCCCGCGCCGGTCGGCAGCTGCAGGACGCCCTGCTCGGGGACCCCGACCCGGCGTGGAGCCGGCCCTCCGTGCTCATCTCACCGGCGTCGAACCTGCTGACGGTGCCGTTCGGCCTGATGCCGGTCTTCCGCGGCTCTGCCTTCGTCGTGTCTCCGTCCATCGCGCTGTGGGCCCGGGCCCAGGAGGACCCCGCCCGTGGCGCCGAGCGCGGCTCGGGCCGCGTCACCCTCGTCACCGGCCCCGGGCTCAGCACGGAGCAGCGCGAGGTCAGCGAGCTGCGCCGCCTGCACGCCGATGCCACCGTGCTCGGTGGTGACGACGCGACCGTGGACCGCACGCTCGAGGCTCTCGAGGGGGCGCACCTGGCCCACCTCGCGGCCCACGGAGACTTCCGGGGGGACGCGCCGCTCTTCTCCTCGCTCATGCTCGCCGACGGCCCGCTCATGGTGCACGACCTCGACCGGCTGAGACGGCCGCCTCGGTCCGTGGTGCTCTCGGCCTGCGACTCAGGCGGCGTGCACCCGATCGGGGCCGACGAGGCGCTCGGCCTCGTGTCGAGCCTCCTCGCGATCGGCACGCGCTCGGTGGTGGCCAGCGTCAACCCGGTCAACGACGTCGCCACGGCGCGGGTCATGGCCGACGTGCACGCAGCCGTGGCCTCCGGCTGCTCCCTCGCGGAGGGGCTACGCGCGGCCCGGCTCGCGGCGTCAGCGGACCCCCTGGCAGCCGCGACGGCTGCGTCGTTCACCGTGTGGGGCACCTGAGGCACGGATCCGGGGGCCGGCGCCACGGCGCCACAGCGACAGCAGCCGTCAGCGGGCGTCAGCGGGCGTCGAACCAGGGCGTCCTCATGGGCTGGTCACCCTCACGGTCGAGCACGAGGCGGGCGAGCCCGACCGGCACCCGCTCGAAGGCGAACCGGCCGTCGTCGAGCGTCTGGGTGGTGGTCGACGCCGACGTCTCGAGGGAGACCCGGCACTCACCGGCATACGGCTGGTCGGCGGCCATGACGACGCCGATCACGCGAACGAACTCGCCCCGGCGGGCCACCTCGACCTCGACCGAGGTCTCGCCGAGCTCGAACACCACGAGGTGCGACGCCGTGGCAGCGCCGTTGTCGCGCACGGCGGCTCCGGCATCGGCCACCAGCGACATGAGCAGGGCGTCGGCCCGGTGGAGCTCGAACGCGGCCCTGCCGAGCTCGAGCACCTCGTCGGGGACGGGATCGACGACGGCCGCGATGCGGCCGAGCCGCTCGAGCAGGTCGAGGTCGTCGGGGTGGAGGCCCACGTGGGTGTCATCGGAGCTCATGACGTCCGCCCCCCTCGGTCGAAGGTGTAGTCGCCGCTGCCGACGAGGTCTCGGAGCTTGTCGAGACAGCGCATCCGCGTAGGGCCGATCGAGCCGACCGACATGCCGAGCGCCTCCCCGATCGCCTTGTAGTTCGGGCGGTCGCTCGCCATGAGCGCACGCAGCAGGACCTGGCACCGCTCCGAGAGCCGGCCGAGGCAGGCCCAGAGGTGCGCGTCGCGCTCGTCGTCGAGCAGGCTCGCGTCGAGCGCACGCACCTGCTCGTCGACCACGCGCGTCGCGAGGTCGTCGTCGCGCACCAGGTGCTCGCGGCCCTTCTTGCGCAGGATCGCGAGGCACTCGTAGCGGGCCGTCGTCGCGAGCCAGCCCGCAAGGGCCTCGGGCTGCGCGATGTCGTCGAGGTGGTCGAGGAGCTTGAGCCACGAGTTCTGCACGACATCGGCGGCGTCCTCCTGGCCGAGCCGGTGGCCGCGGGCCACGGCCCAGAGCAGCGAGGCGAAGCGCTCGACGATGGCGCTCCACGCCGCGGCGTCGCCACGGGAGGCGCGGGCGAGCAGCTCGGTGAGCTCACCGGGTCCGCCCATGCCTCGCCCCCTCTCTGGGTGCTCAGTCTAGGTGTCACCCCCTGCAGACGGCAGGGACAACCCGTCTGATACATCGGGGAAGGACCGCCTGACTTTCCCGTGAAACGACAGGGCGGGCCGACGGCGTACGCCCCGCTCCGACGGACGGGCACGGGGACACGACGAAGGGTGGCCGCTCCCCCGCGGGAACGACCACCCTTCGTGCAGCGCTGCGGAGCCGGGCTCACGCAGCGGCCGGGCTCACTTCGACGAGGTCTGCTTCTGCGACTCGGCGTTGGTCTTGCACTTCTTGCCCATGGCGTCGAGCTTGTCGCCCGCGGCCGAGACGACCTGGCGCTGGCCGTGCCAGTCGCTCTGGAACTGCTCGGCGTCGGTGCCGCCCCAGTTGCTCTTGATGGTCGAGACGGCGCCGTTGACGGCCTCGACGATGCCGTCGAGCTCGCCCTTGTAGCCGGTGAGCTTGTCGCCGGACGCGGACACCGCGTCGGCGTTCATACCCTTCTTGTAAACAGCCATGTCAGTTCCCCTTCAGAAGTCTGCGTGTGGTCGGTCTGGTGTGGGACGAGCTCGTCGACGGGTGTCGATCAGTACTGCGACGAGGTCGAGCGCTGCTGCTGGACCTCGCGGTCGATCGTCGACTTCATCTCGGTGAGCAGCTTCTGGGCCTTCTGGAGCTCGGGACGGTGCGTGCCGGTCCACTCCTGCTCGAACTGCTTGGAGTCGTCACCCTGCCAGTTCTGCTTGAGCGACTCGACCTCCTGGTCGACCTTCGTGATGAGCTTCTGGATGGCCTCCGCCTGCTGCTGCAGGACGTTGCCCTGGGCGTTGACCTCATCGTCGTTCATTCCGAGCCAAGCCATGACCTTCTCCTTTGCCTGTGTTCCCCCGACTGATTCGGGAAGTTCCTCTTCCGGACCAACCGTTCAGGCCCGCGTCGTTCTCCTCCTCGACCCGGCCACCCGTTCGCGTGGTTGCTCCCGATGGGCGGCTTTCGTCGACATGCCTGAACCTATGTGAGCCCCCGTGGGGTGTCGATGGGGAGCACTCCCCATGACCTCCCCGGTCTCGGAGGCACCGCGGCCGTATGCCGTGTGGCACCGCCAGCTGCCCTGTGCCGCAGTGCTCTCGGTGTCGTCACGGTCCTCACGGCCTGGCCACCTGGAGCAGCTCGAACTTGCCCTTCTCGATGACGAACCCGCGGCCCGGGGGCAGCTCGGCGCGGTTGAGAGCGGGCAGGTTGGCCTTGAACACCGAGAGTCCCTCGTTGCCGTCGGGGTGCAGCGCGAGACCGGAGCGCGACGTCTTGAGCAGGGCCTGCAGGCCGAAGTTGCTGCTGAAGAACGCCGCCTCGCCCTCGGCGACGACGAGCTGGTCGTTGTCGACGCAGGCCTTGGCGAGGGTGGTCAGGGAGTTCTCGGCCCCCGAGGGTGCCAGGTCGTCGATGCGCTCGACGAAGACCGCGACCGGCCGCGTGATGCGGCCCTCGTCGATCTCCTGGGCGAGCCGCGTCGCGAGCGCCGAGGTCGGCCCGCTGCCGACGGCGGTCTCGGTCCAGATGCCGAGGTCGAGCAGCTCGGAGCTGCGGCGCGGGGTCATGAGGTAGAGCGCCGAGGCGGAGCTGAACCGGAAGAGTGCGGCCGCGGTGGCTGCCACGGCCGTCGTGCGACCCGAGCCGGAGGGGCCGGTGATGATGAACGTGCCCTTCGGGTCGAAGCCGTGCGGTTCGAGGGAGCTGGAGGCGACGCCGACGACTGGTCTGCCGCCGAGCTCCGCCGGCAGGTCACCGAGCGGGATCTCCTCGGCGAGGCTCTCGATGGGCGGGGCCTGACTGACTCCGGCCTTGCGGGTGGCATCGGCGAAGGCCTCGATCGCAGCGGCCTGGAGGGTGACGTCGGACGAGCCGCCGAGCACCGCGACCTGCACCTCGGAGCCCGACATGAGGCCGCGCCCGGGCGGCGAGGCCATGGTCAGGACGTCGCCCGGTACACCGAAGACGGAGTAGTCGTCGAGGTTGCTCATGCGCAGGATGACGCGGCCCTGGACGGCGGCGGCCAGGTTGGTCGGCAGGCCGGTGCGCTGGTCGCTGGCGATGATGAAGTGCACGCCGACCGGGCGACCGTCGGCCGCGAGCCCGGCGAGCAGGTCGAGCCACTGGAAGCGGCCGCCCACCTCGTAGGCCTGCCGGAACGCCGTCATGCCGTCGATGAGCACGATGATGCGTGGCTCGTCGGCGCGGCCCGAGAGACGGCGGTAGTCGGTGATCGTCGCGGCGCTCACGGCCGAGTAGCGGGAGGCCCGCTCGTCGATCGTGGTGCGCAGCATGCGCAGCAGACGCGTGACGCGCTCGTGGTCGCCGCCCGGCACGATCGAACCGACGTGCGGCAGCGTCTCGAGCATCGCGAGACCGCGGTTGCCGAAGTCGAGCCCGTAGACATGGCACGGCCCGCCGCGCACCGTGTAGCCCGCCGCGACCGCCATCGAGCGCAGGAACACCGACTTGCCGGAGCCGGAGGTTCCGTAGATCGCGATGTTGCCCTCCTTGTCGGGGCGAAACGCGACCTCGGGCTGGGCCTGGTTGTCGGGGTCGTCGGCGATGCCGAAGACGAGCTCGTCGTCACGGCGCTGCGTCGGCAGCGTTGCGAGGTCGTAGACGGGGCGCATGTCGGGCAGCCAGGGCTTGCGCGGCTTGGGCAGCTCGGCCAGCCGGGCGGCACGGCCCAGGCTTCCGACGAGGCGCTGGATGTCGGTCGGGCCGAGGTCGACGGCGTCGTCGCTGCCCTCGGCGCGCGGCGGCTCCCACTCGACGCCCGCGCCGAAGGTGAGCGTCTCGACCTTCATGTCCGGGGGCGGTGGCACGTCGGAGGTCCACCCGCCGGCATACCCCGTCTGGAAGGGGACGAGCCGGCCGGGGCCGGTCTTGGACACCGCGCGACCGGGCAGCGCCGGGTCGAAGAACGCGGCCTCCTTGCTGCCGAGCACGTCGTCGGAGTCGTTCTCGTCGGCCATGCGCAGCGCCATGCGCAGGTTGGTGTTGGCGCGGAGGTTGTCCTTGATGACACCCGCCGGGCGCTGCGTCGCGAGGATGAGGTGCAGACCGAGCGAGCGGCCGCGCTGCGCGACGTTGACGACGCCGTCGACGAACTCGGGCACCTCCTGGACGAGCGCGGCGAACTCGTCGACCACGATGATGAGCGACGGCGGGGCCTCGACCTCGCCGCGCCGCTCGAGCTCGACGAGGTCCTTGGCCTTGTGCCGCGCGAGGAGGTGCTCGCGGTAGTGGAGCTCGGCGGCGAGCGACGCCAGGGCACGGCGCACGAGGTGCGGCGAGAGATCGGTGACGAGGCCGACGGTGTGCGGCAGCTTGACGCAGTCGCGGAAGGCCGACCCGCCCTTGTAGTCGACGAGCAGGAACGTCACCCGCTGCGGCGAGTGGGCTGACGCCATGCCGAGGATCCACGCCTGCAGCAGCTCGGACTTGCCGGCACCCGTGGTGCCACCGACGAGCGCGTGCGGGCCGTCGGTGCGGATGTCGACGGAGAACGTGCCCTGGCTCGACTGGCCGACGATGGCGCGCAGGTTGCCGGGCTTGCGTGGCAGCACGGCCGGGGCGTACGGGCCGGTGAGGATCGAGCGCGACTCGCCCCACTTCTCGATGACCGCCTGCTCGGAGCTGGCGAGGTCGGTGCCGGCGAGGGTGAGCAGCGAGACGGCACGCGGCAGGTCACTCGCGTCGTCGACGGGCACTCCGGCGTCGACGACCGGCGCGAGCATGCGGGCGCAGGCCATCGCCTCGTCGTAGCCGATGCGGTCGACCGCGACCGGCTGCACCTGCTCACCGGTCTGGACGAAGCCGGCGAGCGAGCTCTCGTCGTCGCTGACGACGAGGAAGGTGTGGCAGGCGGCGGGGAGCAGCTGCTGCGTCTCGGCGACCCACACCACGAGGATGCCGTGCCGGTGACCCCGCTCCGCGATCGCGACGAGCCGGCTGCGGTCGATGGGGGCGTCGCCCTCGACGAGCACGAGGACGGTCGGGCGCGAGGCGGTGGCCGCCTCCTGCTCGCTCGGGGAGCCCTTGGACTCGACGATGTCCTCGAGCGCGTCGGCGAGCGCGGAGCAGGCCGGCGCGCTCGCGGCGAGGTGCCCGGTGCCGACGGGGCTGTGCGGCGAGGTGGTGTGGGGCAGCCACTTGAGGAAGTCCCAGTCGCGGGCCGAGCTGCCCGACGCGAACGCGCAGACCGCGAGCTCGGCCGGGGAGTGCAGGGCGGCCGTCTGGAGCACGACCGAGCGTGCGGCGCCCAGCGCGTTGGCCCGCTGGCCCGCGACGCCGATCGCGCCGACGGACAAGGGCGCCGCGACGACGGGCACGTCGTGCACGACCTCGAGGCCGCGCAGCTGCTCGGACACCTCGAACCAGGCCTCGGCCTTGGACCGCCCCACGGCCGGCATCTTGATCGACGAGCGCGAGGCGAGAGTGCCGAGGCCGAGCCGCAGCTCGGCGTAGCCGGGCACGTCACGGCGGCGGGTCCAGAGCAGGGCGCTGCGGTCGCGGACCGCGACGAGGCACTCGGCGCCGCTGGGGTGCTCGCCCCGGCGGACGTGGCCCTCGGCCTCGAGCGAGCCGCGGATGCGCTGCGAGAGCAGGCCGAGGTCCTCCTTGAAGTCCTCCATCGCCTGGGCGAAGTCCTTCTTCTGCTGGCGCCGTGCCTCGTAGTACGTGCCGGCCATCATCATCGGCATCATCAGCATGAAGATGATCGAGAAGGCGCTGCGGGTGATGAGGTACATCACGACACCCATGAGCAGCGGCACGACCATCGCCACGAGCGGCATCGGCTGGATCTTGCCGCGTTCGGGGAGGTCGGGGACCTGGAACTCCTGGCCCTTGAACAGGGGCGCGATGCGGGGTGAGCGCGAGAACGCCACCGTGCCGGCGTCGCCGGAGAGGACCCCGCTGCCGGGGCGGCTGACGACGCCCTCGCCCTGCACGTGCACCTCGAGCTCGGTGTCGCCGAGGCGCACGACGTCGCCGCTCTTGAGGTGGGCGCGGGTCACCTGCTGGCCGCCGGCGGTGATGCCGTTGGCCGAGCCGAGGTCGACGACCTCGACGACCTCCTGGATGACGAGCTTGGCGTGCTTGCGCGACACGGACTCGTCGCCGAGCTGGACCTCGCAGCCGCGCCCGCGGCCGACGTACGCCGTGCCGCGGGCGAGGGCGAACTCCTTGCCGGCGTCGGGGCCTGACCGGATGTAGGCGACGGCGGCGGGGCGACCGCGGTCGACGAACCCCTCGCCGGCGCGCGTCACCGACACGCGCATGCCTGACTGGAGCCCGCTCTCGGCGACCGTGGCCCGCGGGTCGAGCCCACGCAGGTCCTGGTCGACGAGCGCGAGCGTCATCGCGGCGTCGACCCCGAGGACGCTCGAACGGTTCGGGTCGGCGGCCGCCAGGTAGGCGGCCAGGTCTCCGACGGTCGTCGCCGAGTCGGTGGTCGCGACGAGGTCGGTCTCCCGGTCGCCCGACCGGAGGACGAACTTGAGCTTCACGCGTCACCCTTCTCGCCACGGCTGTTCGTGCGGGTGCCGGAGCTGCGCCGGCTCGCCCGCGTCTCGGTGGGCGCTGTCGTGCCGATGCCGACCTTCGTCGGCTTGCCGCGACGGCTCGGCTGCGGCTTGCCCTGGCGCCGCGACGAGCGGGCCAGCGACGGCCCGAGTCCCGCGCCGGTCGGCAGGTGGTCGCGGAACGTGCGCAGCGAGACGTCGCCGCGCAGCTTCTGCCAGAACCCCTGCCCGGCCCGGATGCGCTTGCGCGCCGTCTCGACGTCGGCCCAGAACGCCTCGACCTCGTCGGGCGTGGGCTCGGCGATGTCGAAGACGTGCCCGTTGGCCGCGGTCGCGAGCGGCACGAGGGCCAGCGTCGGCGCAGCCACGGGCACGGGCTGGGTCGACGGGGTGTTGCCCCCCAGCGGTTCGGTGCGGCCCGGATCGGTCGTCTCGGACACGGACGTCGGGACCCGGACGGGCGCGCCCATGAGGGCACCGTCGACGACGGCGCTCGGCTTCTCGGGCGGCGGGCCGAAGACGTGCTCCTCGAGGGCGCGGGCCTGCTCGAGACGGGTTCCCTTGACCGGCAGCGGCATCCGCAGGTCGCGAGCGGTGTCGACGACCTCACGCCAGCCACCGCTGACCCGGCGCGCGGTCGCCCCCGTCGTGCGACGACGGCGGCGGCGCAGCCACTTCGCGAAGCGGATCGCGGCGTAGACGAGGAGCAGCACCAGCGCCGGGACCACGAGGAAGAAGAACAGGTAGCGCAGCCAGTCGGGCCAGTTGTCGGGGTCGAGGGGGTTCTTGTCGTCCTTGGGCGGGTTCTTCAGCTGGGTCGCGTTCTGCGCCTGGTCGGGGCCCTGGAGCACGCTCGGCGGGTTGTTCGCCGCGGGAGGCGGCACCTGGGCGCCGGTCTTCTTCTCCTCGGACTTCTGGATCAGCTGCTGGGGCTTCTTGTTGTGCTCCGGGATGAACTGCTTCCAGTAGATCGGCTGCCACGACCCGTCGGTGCGGGCGACCTCGACCCACGCGTGGACGTCCTTGCCCTTGATCGCACCGGTGGCGTCGGGCTCGCCGCCCAGCACCACCCGCGCCGGTACGCCGAGCCGGTTGGCCGCGAGGGCCAGGCCGGCGGCGTACTGCTCGTCGTTGCCCGCGAGCTGGGTCGCCTTCATGAACTGGGTCATGCGGCGCAGGCTGTGGCCGGGCAGGAAGACGTTCTGGTAGTCGCCTGGCGCGCCACCGTCGGTGTAGGCGCCGTCCTGCATGGCCTTGGCGACCGCGACGACCTTGTCCCACTGGCTGTCGACGCGCTCGGTCCACGGCGTGATCTTGTCGTCGATGAAGGTGAGGTTCTGGCTGTCGACGACGGTGCCGTCGGCGACGTCGACGGTCTTGGGCAGGGCGTCGTCGACCCTCTGCGTCAGTGCGGTGACCGTGTAGGTGTCGCCGGCCGCGAGCTTCTCGGGCATCACACCGGTGTTGGTGTCGACGTTGAAGCGCAGGTCGTCGGCGAGCTCGTCTCCGCGGGAGCCACCGAACTCGAGGCCCGTCACCGTGCCGAACGTGGGCAGCCACACGTCGTCGTAGCCGCCGGCGGGCACCGACACGGTCGCGGTGACCTCGTCGCCCGCGGCGTCGCTGGCGATGTGGCTGCCGACCTTGCGGAAGCTCGTGCCGCCCGGGTCGTCGCCCGAGCCGAGGTTCGCCACGTTGCCCGCGCCCCAGACGAAGTCGTCGTAGGAGTCGAGCGCGGCGAAGCGCACCGGGACGCCCTTCGGCAGCCCCCGGACGGTGAGGAGCGTCTTGTCGTAGAGCTCGGCGCTGTTGGGCTCGGTGTACTTGCGGTAGCCGGCCAGGGGCGAGGCGTACTGGGACACGTCGAAGGGCGGCACGAGACCGGCGCGCAGGACGGTGCGGTCGGCGCCGCCGGCACCGGGTAGGTGCGGGCCGACGAAGAAGCCACCGACCGTGGCCACGGCCAGCAGGGCCGCCGTGGTGACCGCGCGGGTCGTGCGGCCGGCGCCGTTCTGCAGGGCGGGGCGGTTGCGGTTGCTGCGCAGGGCCGTCCAGCCGATGGCGACGAGCGCGAACAGGCCGCCCTGGAGCAGCAGCGCGGCGGGGCTCTTGGTGCCGAGGATGATCGAGGCGACGAGGAGCAGCACCGGCGCGACGAGCGCGGTGACGGCGCCGTTCCAGCGGCGCGCGACGCCGTACGTGAGCGCGGCGCCGACGAGCGTGAAGAGGAACGGCAGGGCCATGTAGGGGCCCTCCGAGTCGACCGGCGGCAGCGCCGTCAACAGCTCCTTCCAGCCCGGGACGGCCATGTGCACGAGCGTCGCGAACGTGGCGCCGGAGGGGATGAAGCCGGCGACGAGGTCCTCGCGCGTCGCGACCGGCCCACCGAGGAGCAGGTATGCCGCTGCCACGGCGAGCAGGGTCACGACACCGAGTGCCCGGTAGGCGGCCGTGACGTGGCTGAGCAGCAGCCCGACGAACAGGCCGGCGAGCCCGACCCAGAGCCAGCCGAGCCCGAAGAAGGTGGTGCGGAAGCCGACGAGGGCAAGGCCCACGAGGACGACGGTGAAGCCTGCGTCGACGAGGTGTGGCGCGGTGGGCCGCAGCCTGACCAGCTGCCCGGCCAGGCGCTCGCGCGCCGTCGGCGGCTTGACCAGCGCCGACGGCGGGGGGGCGGGGATCGACGGGTTCGAGCTCATCGGGCCACCCCTGAGACGAGAAGCGTGCGGAGCTCGTCGAGCGAGCTCAGCATGAGGATGACGAGCCCACCGCCGCGGCGGATGCCGTGCCGGGCCTGCGGGTCGACGACCACGACGACGCGGGTGACCTCGGGCGGGAACTGCCCGGCCGCGCGCTGCAGCTCGATGAACGGCCGGTGTGGACCGGTGACGAGGAAGCACGTGCTGGTGTCGGGCGCGAGGTCGGCGGCGTCGAGCGAGAGCGTGAACAGGTCGACCGGTCCGGGCTCGACCCGTGACATCGCGTCGAGGCCGACCTGGGGCACCGACTTGGTGACCTTCTGACGGCCGCAGACGATCGTGCAGTCCTGCTCGTCGAGCATGACCCGGACCATGATCGAGCTGCCGACCGAGATCGCGGTCTCGACGTCGGCCTGGATCGCCGTCGGCGCGTTGGCCGCCATGACGTCACGCTCGACGTCGCGGTCGGTGCGGCCCGTCCTGCCGTGGCCGGAGCGGTACTGCTCGGGGTCGGGGTCGACGATGATCGTCACGTGCGAGCGCCTCGTGTCGAGGAACTGGCGGACGAGCAGCTTGCCGGCCTTGGCCGAGCTGCGCCAGTGGATGTAGCGGCGGTCGTCACCCGGCTGGTACTCGCGCAGCGCGTGGAAGGCGAGGTCGCTCATCGAGACGTCCTCGGTGGTGCTTCCCTCGAGGTCGCGCAGCAGGCCCGCACCCAGCGACTCGAGCGCGACGGTGCGAGGGTGGACGAACAGCTCGGTGCGCTCGGTCCACGTCAGGGTGCGGCGCATGAGGCCGAGCGGGTCGCCCTGCACGGTCGTGGCCGGGCCCACCTGGATGACCCCTCGTCGGGAGGTCGGCACGACGAAGAGCTCCTCGTGCTGGTTGCCGGGCGTCAGGGCCGGCAGCACGAAGCGCGCCGCCGACAGGCCCACGGGCAGCTCGACGAGGATCGGCAGCATCGGCGTGCGGGCCTCGTTCGTGACGAGGATGCGACCCGTCGCCGGCTCACCGACGACGACCCGGCGCGGGTCGACCTCGGCGAGGATGCGCACCTTGGTGCGACCGAGGGCCAGCAGGAAGCAGATCGCGAACAGCAGCAGGGCGGCCCCGGCCACCATGAGCAGCTCGGTCCAGACCCAGTGGACGCCGACGACCCAGCACACGACGCCGAGGGCGAGGATGGTCCACCCCAGCGGCGAGACCCAGCGCAGCACCCGCGCGACCGGGCGCCACACGCCCTCGGTCTGCCCCGCCACCTGCTCGATCGAGCGGGTGATGGGCGCGGTGACCTGACGGATGCCGCGGCTCGTCGTGCCCGAGGTGCCGGAGGTGCCGTGCGCCCGACCGCCCGTGCGGCCGGGCACCGCCGACGCCGGCGCACCAGCGACGGCGGGTGCCGCCGCTGCGCGACGGGACGGCATACGGAAGCGACGGCCGCCGCGCGACGTCCCTTCCTGGTCCTGCTGGGTCATGCTCTCCCCTTGGTTCCCTGTGCTGTCGTGCTGCCGCGCCCGCGGATGCGGACGCGGGTCGCGGTCAGGAGGCGCGCTCGGCCGGCGGCGCGATGTCGCCGAGGATCTGGTCGACGACCGCCTCGACGGTCGTGCCGGCGAACTGGGCCTCGGCATTGAGCAGCAGGCGATGGCTGAGCACCGGCTCGGCGAGCAGCTTGATGTCGTCGGGGATGACGTGCGTGCGCCCCTGGCTCGCGGCCCACGTCTTCGCGCAGCGCACGTAGGCGAGGCAGCCCCGGACCGAGAGGCCGAGCTTGAGCGAGGGGTGGCGGCGCGACTCCTCGGCGATGCGGCTGACGTAGCCGAGGATCGCCGGGTCGACGTGCACCTCGTCGGCGAGCTTGCTCATCTCGACGATGACGTTGCTCGCGATCAGCGGGCTGAGCGTCTTGGCGCGGTCACGCGTCTTCGCGTCGGCGAGGACCGCGATCGTCGCCTCGTGGTCGGGGTAGCCCACGCTCGCCTTCATGAGGAAGCGGTCGAGCTGCGCCTCGGGCAGGCGGTAGGTGCCGGCCTGCTCGATGGGGTTCTGCGTCGCGATCACCATGAACGGCTCGCCGACCGAGTGCGGCTTGCCGTCGATGGTGACGCGGCCCTCCTCCATGACCTCGAGCAGCGCCGACTGCGTCTTCGGCGAGGCGCGGTTGATCTCGTCGGCGAGCACGATCGTCGCGAAGATCGGCCCGGGGTGGAACTCGAAGGCCTGCTTCGTCGGCTCGTAGATCGTCACGCCGGTGACGTCGGACGGCAGCAGGTCGGGCGTGAACTGGATGCGGCTGTGCGTGCCCTGCACCGTGGCCGACAGCGCCCGGGCCAGCTGCGTCTTGCCGGTGCCGGGGAAGTCCTCGAGGAGCATGTGGCCCTCGGAGAGCAGGCAGGTGAGCGCGAGGCGCGTCACGTGCTGCTTGCCGAGGACGGCCTTCTCGATGTTGCCCACGAGCTGGTCGAACGTGTGGGCGAACCACGTCACCTGCTCCTGGGTGACGCGGGTGGTTGTCGGGGTGGCCGTCATGGCTGTCGTTCTCCTGTCGGTTCTTGCGAAAGGCTTGGGTATGCCGTGTGGCTCGTCGGTCGGTGGTTCGTCGATCGGTGGTTCGTCGGTCGGTCGCTGGTCTTGCGTCGGGGTGGAGCGGCTGAGCGGAGGAGCCGGCCCTTACCCCCAGGGGTTTCGGCTGGCCGAGTCGGACCCGTTGGACCCCGTGCATCGCACGCTCACCCAGCCGGACGGGAACCCGAAGAACTTGCCGGAGGTGTTGGCACCGTTGACCGGGTTGTGGCGCCCGGCGATGCCGTCGTCGCGCGTGCTCCAGGCACCGCTGCTGCTGTCGAGGCTGCAGACGATGTTGCCCTGGTAGTTCGCGAGGTTGTAGCCGACGAAGTTGCAGTTGGTGCCGCACTGCGTGCCGTCGGGCTTGGGGCAGTTGCTCGGGCCACAGGGGCCCGCCTTGTAGACGGAGTTCACCTTCGGCTGCGGCGGCGGCGGGGCCGCGTTGGTGGTGCCCGACCCCCGCGACGTCGGTCCGTCACCGGACCGGTCGGCATACGGGGTGACGCTGATGCTGATCGTCGTGGAGTAGCCGAGCCCCGAGACGGTGCACGACGTCTGGTTCGGGCCCAGGTTGGCCCCGCAGCCGCTGCCGCCGTTCGAGCGGCTCACCCGGTAGCCGCCGATGGGGTTGCCGTTGTTCGCCGGCTTGTTCCAGCTGAAGGTGATGCTGTTGTCGTCGTGGGTCTGGCTGATGCCGCCGACGCCCTGGGTGGGGCCGTAGGGGTGGACCCGGATCGCGTTCGACATCGGCGAGCAGTAGCCGGCCGAGTTGCACGCCCGGATCGCGATGGTGCGGGAGGTCGGGTCGACCGGCCTCGTGGTGCCTGCCGACGGGCAGGAGCTGCCCGAGCACGGGAACGAGCCCGTGACGCCGTCGGTCGTCCAGTGGATGCGGTCGTAGCCCCCGGCGTGCGGGCTGCCGACGCGGAAGGTGATGTCGATCGTCTTGTCGGCGCGCGGCGTGGTGGCCGTGAGCAGCGTCGGGGTGTCCGGGTAGCCGTTGGCCGTGTAGCTCGAGAAGTTGGCCTTGTCGGACGTCGCCGGGCCGCCGTTCGTCGCGGTGACGACGTACTGCACGGTCTGGCCCTCGTAGGGCACGGTGTCGCTCGCGACCCGCGACTCGCCGCCCGAGCGGGTCGCGATGAGGTTCCACGCCCCGCCCCCGGTGCGGCGGTAGACGTCGTACCTCGTGATCGGGGGGCCGTTGGGGTCGGTCGCCGACCAGGAGATCGACACCTGGGCGTTCGTCTCGCCGGGCACCGGGGTGCGCGGGCTCAGGCTCGGGGCGGGCACGGCCGCCGGCTTGCCGAACGACTGGGCCTTGACGTCGGGTCCGAAGGGACCCCAGCCGGCTTCGTTGTAGGCCTGGACCCGCACGTTGTACGCGTCGTTGTTGACGAGGCCGCTGATGACCTTCGTCAGGCCGGGGGCCGGCACCTCGGCAGAGCCCGTCGCGCCGGCGTTGCCGCCGATGTTGACCCACTGGACGCGGTACTTGAGCACCGGGCTGCCCTCGTTGGGCGGCTCGGACCAGCGCACCGTCAGCTTGCGGTCGCCCGGCGTGATGCTGCTGACCGCGGTCGCCTTGGGCTTGGTGTCGGGCCGCACCGTGTTGCTGCGCGGGCTCTGGTCGGACCAGCCCACCGGGTTCTTGCTGCGCACCGTGAAGGAGTAGTCCTGGCCGTTGGTCAGGCCCTTGATGGTGCAGGGCGCCGCGGGGCAGGGCGTCGTGCCGCCACCGGGACCGATGGCCGTGACCTCGTAGCCCTGGATGGGCAGACCACCGTCGTAGGCCGGCGGACGCCAGTCGACCCGGGCGCTGCTGCCGAGGATGCGGTCGGCGACGGCGACGGGGGCAGCCGTCGGGTCGGGCTTGCTGCGCACGCTCACGGCCACCTCGCCGGTGACCGCGGGGCGGCCCGGGGCGTCGGTGACGCTGACGGAGACGCGCGCGTCGCCGCGCCCCTTGTCGGAGGCCGCCACCGTGAGCCGGCACCCGCTCTGCGTCGCGCTGACGCCGGTGCCGGAGAGCACCCGTGACGACTGGATCGCACACTGCGGTGCGCCGAGGGGGCTGTCGAGGTACTGGGCCATGTTGACCGTGCGGCTGGTGCCGGCGATGAGACCCTCGATACGCACCGGGCGCAGCGTCGCGATCGGGGGCGAGCTGACGACGCGCACCTTGATCTTGAACGACTCGGCGCCGCCCTTGGCCTTGACCGTGACCGAGCCGGTTGCGCCCGCCTGGGCCGCCGGCTGCGCCTTGAGCACGACCTGGCGGCCGCCGGCGCCGGACTGGTTGAGGTCGACGCGGTCGATCGCGGGGTCCCACGTGGCCTCGTACTGCACGTTGCCCTGGTCCATGCCGGTGGGCAGCCACGCGTGGCAGAGGCGCGGGATGTCGAAGCTGCGCGCGGGGCCGTCGGCGACCAGCCGCACCTCGTGGTCGGGGCAGCGCAGCACCGGCACGTCCGGCCCGATCTGGACCGGGATCGTGACGTACGCCTCCTGCGCCGTCTTGTCGGACGGCCCGGTCGCGTTGGTCACCTCGAGCATGAGGGCGGCCGGTCCCACGTAGCCGTTGGTCGACGTCAGCTTGAGCTCGGTGCCGGACGTGACGGAGAACTGGAGGTTCTCCTCGGGCGACGTCGAGACGGTGTCGGGCGAGGTGAGGCTCACCTTGCCGCCGCGCGGGTCGGAGACGTAGTCGCCGAGGAGCACGTCGACCGTCGAGTCGGCGCCCATCTTCACGACCTTGCCGTCGACGGCATACGGGGAGCCGTTGCTGCCGGCCGGCACGTAGATCAGCGCCATCGCCGTCGCGCCGTCGGCATCCTCGATGAAGTACGGGACGACGCGGGCCTGGGCGCGCAGCTGGATGCGCAGCTTGCGTCCCTCGCGCGTCACGCCGTCGCCGATGAACTTGGAGATCTTGAGGCTCGACTGCTCGCCGTCGAGGTCGCGGTCGTTGGCGAGGGCGTCGACGACGATCGAGGTCTCACCCTGCTTGGCGATGCCGGTGTCGTCGACGGCGACGGGCGGGTTGTTGAAGTCCTTCTGGCCGCGCACCGTCAGCGTCGACTTCGAAGGGTCGAACAGGCCGTTGGTGATGCCGTAGGTCAGCACCTTCGCCGGGCCGTCCTCGGGCGCGACCACCTTGAAGGAGTCGTCCTTCTGCTTCTGGAAGTCCTTGAGCACGTCGGGCTCGTTGAGAGTCGCGAGGTCGACGAACGACACCGAGTCACCGGCGGCGATGAGGTCGTTGGACAGCACGTCGGCGTGGACGGTGCGTCCGGGCGCGGCCACGACGTCGTCCTCGACGGCGACCGGCGGCTGCGGGTCGCCGGGCTGCACGACGCCGACCCGGACGAACCCCTCGCTGGACAGGCCGAACCGGTCGCGGATCTGGTAGCGGATCACCTCGGTGCCGGAGCTGCGCGGGTAGGCCTCGTAGCGGATGGTCGCCGCCCCGAACCCGAGCACGCGGCCGAGCTTCAGGTCGACGGCCTTGCCGTCCTCGCCGACGATGCCGCTGACGAAGGTCAGGTCGCCGTCGGGGTCGACGCCGCTCGTCGGCACCGTGATCGACAGCGTGTCGCCCGCGGTGACGGTGGCCGAGAAGCTGCGCGCCGACGGCGGCTGGTCGGGCAGCTTCACGGCGTCGGGCAGCGGGTTGACCGTGACGTTGACGCGGCCGGTCACTCCGCGCGCCCGCAGGCCCTCGGGGTAGGTGACGTACTCGAGGATGGCCGACTTGGGGCCCGTCATGGCCCCCTGCTCGGGGACGTAGCGCACGACGGTGCCTGAGGCGAACGCCTGGCCGCCGCCGGAGAGCACCTTGACGCCGGCCGGCTCGAGCTTGAGCGGGATGCCCTCGCTCATCGAGTCGTTGTCGAGCACCGGGATCGTCACCGCGTCACCGACGCGGACGGTCGCGACGTCGTCGACGACGGTCGGGAGCACCTTGTCCTCGGGCTCGGGCTTCTGGGTGACGCTCAGCTGCCCGACGGCCGTCTTGGTGCCGTCGCTGATCGTGTAGGTGACCTTGCCGTGCCGGGCGGCGTCGCCGTCGAGCGGCGCGGTGGCCTCGACGCGGACCCAGCGGCCCTGCACCACCGAGACGCGTAGCCACGCATCTCCGGTGACGACGCGCTGGACGACGAGGACGTCGCTGCGCGGGCTGTAGTCGTTGGAGAGGACGTCGGCGATGACCGGCGTCTGGCCGCGCAGCACCGCGGCGTCGGGCGAGGCCACGGGCGGCAGGTCGACCGAGGGGTTGGGTGCGATGTCGACCCGGATGCGACCGACGCTGACGCCGGAACCGACCTGGGCGGCATACGTGATCGTCGAGGTGCCGGGGGTCTGCCCGGTGACCGTGAGCACGTTGGTGTCGAGGTTGGTGTCGAGCTTGAGCTGGCCCGGGCCCTTGACCGCCTGCGCGAGACGCATCCGCGCCTGCGGGTCGGTCGGGTCGGCGCCCGCGATGTCGTTGCCGAGGGGTTGCAGCTGCACCGGCTTGCCGACCACGGCACGCAGCACGTCGGGCTGCGTCTTCGGCGCGACCGCCTTCGAGTCGGCCTCGCTCAGCACGTCGAGCGTGACGTTCGACTTCTGGCTGGCGCCCCGGCCGTCGTCGACGACGTACTCGACGAGCTGGTCGCCCTTGGCCGCCTGAGCCTTGATGGTCAGGGCGCCTGAGCCGTCGACGCCGGTGGTCGTCGGGTCGACGGCCGAGACCTGGATCGGGTCGTTCTCGGCGTCACGCCAGTCGGCGACGACTCCGACCCGCACCGAGCCGCTCGCGACGACGGGGTACTTCGCGAGGGCGAGCTTGGCCTGGCCCGTGCGCAGCCTCGGCGGCGTGTTGACGTCGGGGCCGACGACGCGGACGGTGACCTTCGCCGTGGCGCGGCCGTTCTTGGCCGTGGTGCCGTTGTTGACGGTGTAGTCGAACGAGAACGTGCCCTGGGCCTCCTCGGGCACGGTGACCTGGACGGTCTGGCCGTCGGCCGCGGCGCTCGTGGTGATGCCCTGGGTCGCGGGCTGGGTGACGTCGCCGGGCGCGATGGCGAGGATCGAGCCCTGTGAGTCGGAGTCGTTGTCGAGCACGTGAAGCGTCGACGTGCGGCCGGGGCGCACCTGCAGGTTGTCGGGCTGCGCCTTCGGCGGCGTACGGCTCACCTCGTCGTCGACGAGGTTCTCGTCCTTCTTCTTGTTCTGGTCGTCGGTCTGCGGCGGGGGGATGACCGAGTTCCAGTTGTCGATCTTGACGCGGTTGCGGTCGATGTCCCAGACGTCGCCGGAGTCGAGGTCGTTGAGCACGATGAGTCCGCGGTTGGTGCGCAGCTTCACGCCGTCGGTGCGCACGCCCTTCTTCATCGCGCCGAGGTCGACGGTGGCAGCGTCGGTGGGCGAGCCGCAGTTGCGGCCGTAGTAGACGTCGGACGCCCCGGCCCAGGCGGCGTGGACGCAGCTCGCGAGACGCACCGGGGCCGAGAGGAACAGTCTGGTCCCGGGGCCCGCCTGCGACAGCTTGATGCCACCGACCGTGGGGCTGTCACCGGTGAGCGGCACCTGCGTCAGACCCGACTCGTCCTCGACGAGGACGGTGTTCGCGTCGGGTCCGGGCTGCTGGAGGGCCGCGTATGCCGGGTTGCCCGGCTCGACGTTGCCGACCGACAGCTGCTGGGGCTCGGGCAGCACGTCGGAGTAGAGCTTGCCGGAGGCGGAGTCCCAGACGACCCAGTGGCTGCCGACGGCCGTGACCTGGGCGGACTTGGAGGTGAAGCCGAGCGACGTCGTGGCCGGCTTGCCGAGACCGTCGCCCTCGGGGCGCAGGGCGGTGATCGTGCCCTTCTCGGCCGAGAGGGCGTAGACGGCGCCGTCGACACCGACGGCGACGGCGGCATTTCCGCCGACCTTGGCGAGCGGCTTGGCCTGGGTCTGGAGGGCGTCGAGGCCGGAGATGCCCGACCGGTTGTCGACGCGCTGGGCGCGCAGCTCGCCGTTGGCCGGGTCGATCATCGCGATCGAGCCGCCGCGCACGTCGACGAGCGGAGCAGCGAAGACCCGGTTGCCCGTCGCGGTGCTGGCCTTGGGCAGCAGGATCGACTGCTCCGCCGCGAGCGTGCCCTCGGAGGGGTTGATCGGGACGATCTGGTTGGTGGCCCGCGAGTAGCCGACGATGGCCGCACCGTCCTGGAAGACGTCGAGACCCGACCCGCTGGTGCCGTCGGAGAGCACGCCGGCGTCGAGCTGTCCGGCCGCCTTGTTGATGCGGCCGTAGCGGGCCTGCTCGGCGTTGGTCACCCAGATGCCGCCGTCGTTGAGGTCGGCCTTGCGGACGATCTCGCCGTCGCTGCGCGTCGCGAGCCAGACGAGCAGGCTCGCGACGAGCGCGACGACGACGGTGGAGATGATCCCGATCCGTCGCTTGCTGGCGGCGGTGCTCATGCGGTCCCCTGTTCGGTCGCGACCAGACGGCCGAACCTGTTCTCTTCGGTGCGTGGTGTGTGGTCCGGTGCGGTGCCGCCCCGCTCGTCGCGACGGTCGTCGACGAGGGCGAGGTCGTCCTCGGTGACGAGCTTGGTCGAGAGGGCGTGCTCGACGAGGCGGGCCTTGCGGTTGGTCGCGAGCTTGCCCACGCCGCCGTGCAGGCCGCGGGTGCCGGCGTCGGCCAGCTTCTGGCAGACGTTGTCGAGCTTGCGGTTGAAGCGGGTGATGGTCCAGCCGAGGCGCTCTGCCGCCGCAGCGGATGAGGGTATCTGGCTCGTGCCCGCCTCACGCCTGCGGAGGAACGGCTCGCACAGGGCGACGATGAGCAGCTTCTGGTCGGGCGTCAGCGAGACACGGCCGACGGTGGCCGCGCCCACCTCGTCGTCGGACGCGCCGGTGGGCCCGTCGGTGAGCGCGTCGGCCGTGACGGACTTGAACGCCGGGCTGGCCACGTGGATCTCGAAGTCGTAGGTGGTGGGGCCGGCCGTGAACCAGACGATGAGCTTGCGCATCGCGAGCGGGATCTTGGCGCCGGGGTTGAGCCAGGCCTGGAAGAGGCCCTGCTCGTCGGCGACGGTGGCCGTGAGCGTCGAGCCGGTGTTGCTCAGCCACCAGAAGCCGTTGTCGAAGGAGACGACGAGGAACGTGCGGTGCAGGTAGGGGTTGTCGTCGACCTCGACGTCGCCGGTGCGTCCGATGGTGAGACCGGTCTCGGGGGACACCGAGTACTCCTCGCCGCAGAACACGACGCTCACCTTGCTGTGGATCACGATCAGGTCCCCTGTCCCCTGTCGGTGCGCACGCCCGCCGGCACTCGTGGTCAAACGATGTCCGGCCGTGCGACGTTACGGAAGTCTGTGGTGGTTTGCCGGTGTCTGGGTCGAGGTTGCCGTTTCGCCCGACGAGTGTCCACCCGCCCACGTACTCACGGGTGGACGCTCACCTCGCGGTCTCGCACTGGGGCTGGGCGCCCGGCGACGCCTGCCCGGACCGGACGACGACGACCGTCGCGCACACCTTCGTGCCCTTGGGCGCCTTGACCGTGTAGCGCGGCGCCGTGAGCGAGACGGTCCTGGCCCGCGCCGGGTTCCCTGCGTCGGAGGCCGTCGGGCCGTAGGAAACGCGGTACGTGTCCTTCGTGGACCGGTTGGGATAGGTCCACGTGAACGTCACCCTGCCGGCCTGGCTGTTCGCCTCGACGACGGGCTGGTCGAAGACACCGTCGCCGATGGCGCTGTCGTCGCCTGGCATCGAGACGGTCGCGCTCGGCGTCGGGGTGGTGACGGGGTCGTCCGCACCCGGGCGCACCACGAGGAAGACCACGAGGCCGAGCAGCAGCACGAGGCCCACGACCAGGCCCCACAGGACCACGGGCATCGCCGGGCCTGGGGCGGGGGAAGGTGCGGGGGCCGGATCTGCTTGTGTGCCAATGGTGCTCGCGGCACGGCGGACGGTGGCTTCGTCGGAGGTGTCGGAGCCCAGCGGCGCGGTCGGGCTCGAGACCAGGTCGGTGACGGCGGCCGCCCGCACCGGCGCAGCGGCTGACGTACGCGTGGGGCTCGGCATCGGGGCCGGCGACCAGCGCTGACCGCCGGCGTCGGAGCGGCGGCGGGTCTCATCGTCGAGCACCGACGGCGCGGGCGACGGTGGGGGTGTCGGGGCAGCCGGCTGGGCGACGACGGTCTGCGGCGCCTTGATGCGGGTGCGGTCGTCCTCGTCGCCGCCGCGCCCCGTGGGCGAGCCCTGGGTCTGGCTGACGAGGGTCGTGTGACCCTGCTCGTCGAGGACGACGATCGGCGTGCGTGCGAGCCGCTGCTGCTGCTCGACCGCCTGGAGGGCGCGGGCGAGCTCGAGCGCGGACGCTGGGCGGTGCGCGGGGTCCTTCGCCATCGCCTGCGCCAGCAGGCGCTCGAGACCGGCCGGCACGTCCTGGCGACCCGTGCGCGGCGGCGCGGTACTGCGGATGCGCGGCATCAACGCGTACGCGGAGTTGTCGCCCCCGGGGACCTCGAAGGGCGAACGCCCGACGAGCAGCTGCCACAGGGTCGCCGCGAGCGAGTAGACGTCGGAGCGCTCGTCGCCGTTGCTCTGGCCGTAGAGGACCTCCGGCGGGGCCCAGGGCACGGAGACGCCGACGTCGTCGGTGGCCTCGGCCTCGACGTCGCCCTCGCGGGCGCCGCGCCCGGCGATGCCGAAGTCGGTCAGGCCCGGGGCGCCGTAGGCGCTGATGAGCACGTTGGCCGGCTTGATGTCGCGGTGGGTGATGTGGGCCCGGTGGGCCGTCTCGACCGCGCTCGAGAGCTGGATGCCGGTGCGCAGGACGTCCTCGACCGAGAACCGCTCTGCCCGCGCCCGCATGGCGAGGTTGGGCGGGGGGTAGTACTTCATCACCAGGTAGGGGCGGCCGTCGTCGGACGTGCCGGACCGGAAGACCTGGACGATGTAGGGGTGGTCGCCGAGGGCGGCCATGGTGTCGGCCTCCTCGACGAACTGCTGCCGCAGCGCGTCGGTCAGGCCCTCGGACTTGAGCACCTTGACGGCCACCGGCATCCTGGGACTCTGCTGCTCGTAGAGGAAGACGTCGGCGTAGCCGCCCGAGCCGAGTGGCTGCACGAAGACGAGGCCCGGGATCTTGGGAGGTGCCCCCTTCTTCACGACGCACCTCCCCCGGGGAGCCGGCTCCGGCCTGTCGACGGTGGGGTAGGCGTGGTCACGGCGCCGCCTCGAACGTGAAGGAGACCTCGTCGGCCATGGAGACGAGCGAACCCGGCTCGAGGACCTGCTGGTCGTTGGCGCGCAGCCGGACGGGCGTCTCGCCGGGCAGGCACACGGTGGTGCCGTTCGTCGTGCCGAGGTCGCGCACGAGGACGTGCCAGCCCTCGAGGATGACCTCGACGTGGTTGCGCGAGACGTCGCGCTCGGGGCTCGGGACCTTGACCACGTGGGGCCTGTCGTGGGCCGCGAGGCCCTCACCGAGCTTCGGGGCCCGGCCGAGCAGGACGCTGCGGTCGAGCGTCACGACGTCACCGGTCGACAGGCGCAGCACGCCCAGCGGCGGCCGCGGCATGGTGAACGGCTCCTGCGGCGGGATGCTCGCACCGCAGACCCGGCACCGGTCGCTGTGCGGTGGCGTCGGGTGGCCGGCTGAGCAGAGCACGGCGAGCACGCTCGGACCCGAGAAGGCCTGGTTCCGCGCCGCGTTGCGGGCCTCGAGCAGGGCGCTGCGGTCGACGGTCAGCTCGGTCTCGTCGTCGTCTGCTGCGGCGTCCTGCGCGTCCACCGTCGCGTGCGACGAGGCGCCGACGGGCGCGGGCACCGTTGCGGGGTAAGGGTTTGCGCTCGTGAACGGGCTGGCTGCGAGGGGGACGTCGAAGGACGGCTCGGCTGCAGCCGGACCGGGGACCGGGCTCGAGGGACCGGGCGGCGGCGTCGACGGCTGGGACGGCTGCGACGGCTGGGACGGCGGTGTCGTCGCGATCGGCACGGTCGGCGGGGTGCGCAGCACGGGCGTCGCGTGCGGAGCAGCCCAGTGGTCGGGCTGGCTCGCCTCGGGCCGGCTCGCCTGGTCGTGGCGCACGGCGGGCGGGGGCCCGGTCGAGATCAGCGGTGTGGCCTGTGGGGCGCGTGCACCGGGGGGTGGCGTGTTGAGAGGCGGCAGCAGGCTCGGGGCGGTCGGCGGCGTGTGCCTGCCGGAGAACGTCGGCACCTCGGGCTCGGTCGCCGGCGCCGGCGACCGGGTGGCCCACGGCACCGACGAGATGAGGCCGCCATCGGCGACCTCGGGTGCCGACGGGAGGGGCTGCTCGGGCACCTCGGGCGCCGGCGCGGCGTTCGTGACCGCGGCGTCCGAGGTGTCGGCGACGGCCGGGACCGAGAGCACCTCGTCGTCGTCGTGGGCGCCGTCGTCGTCGGCGGGCTGCGTCAGCTGGGCGAGGACCTTGCGGTGCTCGTCCGCCGCGGTCGTGTGTCCGAAGAGGTAGTCGTAGCTCGGCGCTGCAACCTCGTCGGCAGCCTCACCACCGCTCACGCCCTGGGCGCCCGCGGCCGACCCGGCGGAGGTCGCCGGAGCAGGCCGCGCGGCCGGAGCCGGTGTGACTCGAGGCCCGGGCGACGCCTGGTTCGCCGACGGGTCGGCTTCCGGCACGGGACGCGCGGCCCAGGTCGAGTCGACGTCGCGCGGGGGCGACAGCGGCAGGTCGCTCACGACCGGCACCTCGGGCGGTGCTGCCCGCACGGGGGGCTCGGGCGTCGAGGGCGCGGGTGCGGCGGCGCGCACTGGCACGGCCGGTGCCACGGAGCCCCACGACGGCAGGACGGGCTCGGCTGTCGCGGAAGGTGATTCGGTCGTCGCGGGAGGAGGCGCCGCTGTCGGCGCCGACGTCTCGTCACGACGCGCCCAGCTGCGGGCCCAGGAGGAGGATCCCGAACCGGACGCTGCGTCAGCGCCTTCCGTGGTCGACGAAGCGCCGAAGGTCGGGATCGCGGGTGCCGGAGCGGGTGCCGGACCTGCCGTCGCCGTCGGTGCGTCCGTCGCAGGCGGAGCGTCCACGGGGGCCTCGGGCCCCTCGGGTGCGACGGGTGTCGGTGGCACGGGTTCCCGCGCCACCTCGGGCGAGGCCGCGGTCGTCGAAACCGCCTCTGGCGTGGGCTCGCTCGCGACGGCCGGTGCATCTTCTGACACGTGTCCGCCCTCGGCAGGACCCACCGGGACTCCCGAGACGAGGTGCTGGGGAGGAACGGGCAGCGAGCGCTCGGACTCGTCGAGCACCCGCAGCACGACCCGCTCGGGGTGCTCGGGCAGCTCGAGGTCGGTCCACACCCTCGCGCTGGGGGCGCGCACCTCGTGCTCGCTGCCGTCGGCGAGCGTCACGAGCGCCGAGACGGGGCCGAACGCGACGATGCGCGTGCGGGGCAGCCAGTGCACACCGACGAAGTGGTGCGCCTTGCGCATGCCACCGGACGTGAGCACCTCGACGACGTCGTCGAGGTCTCCGCCGTCGGCGGCGTCGCTCGCAGCGAGCGTGCGCTCGTCGTCCTCGTCGAGCCCGATGAGCAGGTGCATACCGGGGCCCCCGATGTGCGTCCACCCGTCGGGGGCCCGTTCAACGACAACCGACGGGCCACTCACGTCTACGACCTGCTCTCCCCTGATGAGCCGTGCACGTTCTCGCGCGGGGTGGTGTCCTCGTCGACGTCGGAGTCGGCGTCCTGCCCCTGCACCGCGACGACGATAGCAGTGACGTTGTCGTGCCCACCCGCCTCGACCGCCCGGCGTACGAGCTCGGCGGCGGCCTCCTCGGCGTCGTGGTGCTCGGCCAGCACGTCCTGCATCTGCTCCCGCGTGAGCTCGTTGGAAAGCCCGTCCGAGCAGATGACGAAGACCTCGCCGGGGTAGGGCGGGAACACCCAGGTGTCGACGACCCCCATCGGGTCGCGGCCGAGCGAGCGCGTGACGACGTTGCGGGCCGGGTGGCGCTGCGCCTGCTCGGGCGTGATCAGGCCGCGCTCGACGAGCTCCCACACCTCGGAGTGGTCGACGGTGACCTGCGACAGCTCGCCGTCGAGGCAGCGGTAGACGCGGGAGTCACCGATGTTGAAGACGGCCCAGTGCCGCGAACCGCCGACCGAGACGAGGGCGAGGCCCGCGACGGTCGTGCCCATGCCGGTCTGCTCCGGGTGGCGCGCGGCAGAGCCGAGGATGCGGCGGTTGGCCTCTCCGACCTGCTCGACGACGTCGCGCACGTGCACCACCGGGCGGTCGGCGAGCTCGACGACCGACTCGGCCGCGATGCGGCTGGCCACCTCGCCGGCCGCGTGCCCACCCATGCCGTCGGCGACGACGTAGACGGTGCCCTTCGTGCGTGCGGAGTCCTCGTTGTGCCGGCGCACGCGCCCGACGTCGGTGGCGACGCCGACCGTGATGGCGGGCAGGGTCGACGTCATGAGCGGTCGCCCGTCGCGCCCCAGGGCGTGACCCGCACGCTGGTCAGGACCCGGCGGATGAGCTCGTAGTCGGCCTCGGCGCCCGCACCCCCGACCGCCCCGGTCAGCTGGACGAGGTGGGCGGACGGGCCCGAGCCCGCGGCGGCCACGTGGAAGAGGTTGGCCTGCAGCACGGTCTCGACGTCGGGGTCGGGCCAGGTGGCGTCGCAACCGACGAACTGGGCGTCACCCAGCTCGGCGGCATACGGCTCGGACACGGCCCCACCCCGCGAGGTGGCCATGGCGCGGAGCTGGTCGAGGGAGTCCTCGACCTGGAAGGCGGGCCCGCAGGGCTCGATGTTGACGACGACGTTCGGCGCGAACGCGCCCTCGCGTGGCAGGCGGGCGGCCATGGTCGTGCCGGGTGCGTGCACCGGCTCCCAACCCTCGGGAACCTCGAGGGCCACCGACGGCTGGCCCGGGAAGTCGGCGCTCGGGTAGGCGAGGGTGCTCATGGCTCGTTCCTTTCGGTCGTTCCCGCAGGCGTCGGGGACGGCGCGGTCAGTCAATCATTCACCGCGTGCGGTGTCAGGTCGGCCGGGCGCCCTCGCGGGCCGGTGGCCGGGAACGACGGTGTCCGAGCCTACGGACGTGTCGTCGGTGACGCGATGGGGAGCACTCCCCGGCCGTATGCCGCCCTGCCGAACACACCTGCTCGCCGCCCTTGCTCGAGCTCGGCTCAGGCGGACGGCTCGCGGGCGGCCCACCAGGCGAGCAGCTTCTCGCGGGCCGCGTCCTTGCCGATGGGGCCGTCGTCGAGGCGCACCGAGAGCAGGTAGTCGTAGGCCTGGCCGAGCACCGGGCCGGGCCGGATGCCCAGGGCCTCCGCGATCTCGTTGCCGTTCAGCTCGGGACGCACCGCGGCGAGCTCCTCCTCGGCGGCCAGGCGGTCGATGCGGGCCTCGAGGTCGTCGTACGCGCGCGACAGCCGCTGCGCCTTGCGCACGTTGCGGGTCGTGCAGTCGGAGCGGGTGAGGCGGTGCAGGCGCGTCAGCAGCGGACCGGCGTCGGTGACGTAGCGGCGCACCGCGGAGTCGGTCCACTGGCCTTCGCCGTAGCCGTGGAAGCGCAGGTGGAGCTCGACGAGGCGGGCGACCTGCTTGGTGGTGTCCTTGTCGAAGCGCATCGCCTTCATCCGCTTGCTCGTGAGCTTCGCGCCGACGAGCTCGTGGTGGTGGAAGGAGACACCGCCGCCGTCCTCGAACCGCCTCGTGGCCGGCTTGCCGATGTCGTGGAGCAGCGCGGCGAGGCGCAGCACGAGGTCGGGGCCGGGCACGGACTCGGCCGGGCCGCCAGCGGGACCCTCGAGGTCGATCGCCTGCTCGAGCACGATGAGGGAGTGCTCGTAGACGTCCTTGTGGCGGTGGTGCTCGTCGAGCTCGAGGCGCAGCGCGGGCAGCTCGGGCAGGAACACGTCGGCGAGGCCGGTGTCGACGAGGAGCGTGAGTCCCAGCCGTGGCGTGGGCGAGAGCAGCAGCTTGGTGAACTCGTCGCGTACGCGCTCGGCCGAGATGATCGACAGGGTGCCGGCCCGCTCGACCATCGCCGCGCGCACCTCCGGGGCCACGTCGAAGCCGAGCTGCGAGGCGAAGCGGGCCGCCCGCATCATCCGCAGCGGGTCGTCGGCGAACGACTCCTCCGGCGCGGCCGGGGTCATGAGACGCCGGGTGACGAGGTCGGAGAGACCCCCGTGGACGTCGACGAACTCGAGGCTCGGCAGGCGGATCGCCATCGCGTTGACGGTGAAGTCGCGGCGCACGAGGTCGCCCTCGAGGCTGTCGCCGAACATCACCTCGGGCTTGCGCGAGGTGCGGTCGTACGTGTCGGCCCGGTAGGTCGTGATCTCGATGACGTGGGCGCCCTTGCGCAGCCCGACGGTGCCGAACTCGCGACCGATGTCCCAGTGCGCGTCGGCCCAGCCGACGACGACGGCGAGGACCTCGTCGGGTCGGGCGTCGGTGGTCAGGTCGAGGTCGGGCGAGACGCGGCCGAGGAACGCGTCGCGGACGGGTCCGCCGACGAGGGCCAGCTCGTGGCCGGCCGCCGCGAACCGCTCGCCGAGCTCGCCGAGCATCGGCAGCACGGGGGCGAGGCGGGCGACGGCGGCCCGCAGCAGCGGGAGGCCGGCGTCGGCCTGCTGGGCGCCGCCGGGGACGGTCGTGTCGGGTCGTTCTGGCACGCGCCACAGCCTAGTGAGCCGCGGCGAGGAGCCCGAGCCGACGGCTCGCGCCCGGCTCGTCCCGGGACGCTCGAGAGGCAGGTGGCGCGGCCGGTCCCGACGGCAGGGCGGTTCGCCCGCGGCCCGTTATGGTGGCGATGTGAGCGCGCAGCCCGTCCCCGCCCCCGTGCCGGGGAGGCGTCTGCCCGCCGTCGAGGAACGATCTGCCGGAGGCATCGTCGTCGACGTGCGTGAGGGGCTCGCGCTCATCGCCATCATCGCCCGCCGCAACCGGGCCGGGCGCATCGAGTGGTGCCTGCCCAAGGGCCACGTCGAGCCCGGCGAGACCCTCGTCGAGACCGCCGCGCGCGAGGTCGCCGAGGAGACCGGCATCGTCGGGCGGGTCCTCGTCGAGCTCGGCACGATCGACTACTGGTTCGCCACGTCCAACAAGCGGGTCCACAAGTTCGTGCACCACTACCTCCTCGAGGCGACCGGCGGTGAGCTCTCCATCGAGAACGACCCCGACCACGAGGCCATCGACGTCGCGTGGATGCGGCTCGACGAGGTGCACCGCAGGCTGACCTTCCCCAACGAGCGCCGCATCGCGCAGGCGGCGTGGAACCGGCTGGCGGGGACGGCGTGACCCATCCAGGGTCGCGGCGTCCGGGATCGAGCGGCCGCCGCGGGACCCGCCTCGCTCGCCGACTGGCTGCCACGGCGACCGTCCTGGCGACCGTGACGATCACGTCGGGCGCGGTGGTCGCGAGCGCCGCCGGGACGACCCGCCCGTGGGAGTCGTCTCCCTCGACTGCCGCCGCCGCGTCCACCTCCACCGCGACGGCGCGCCCACCTGCCGTGACACCGGCACGCGACGTCGCACTCGTCGTGCTCGACTCGATGACGCCCTCCGTGGTCGGCCCCGGCACCGACGTCACGGTCACGGGCTCGGTCACCGCGCCGCTCACCGGCCCCCTGACGGGGCCGAAGGTGCAGGTCGTGCGCGGCGACGTCGCCGTCAAGCAGCGCGCGGCGCTCGACGACTGGGCGTCGGGCCGCACCCCCACGTCCGGGCCGACCGTCGTCACCACCGACCTCCCCAGCGTCGCCGCCGGCCAGACCCGCACCTTCACCGCAACCATCCCGTGGCGCCAGCTGCGCGCCGACGACGCGTTCGCGGCGGTGCCGATCTCGGTCGAGGTCATGCAGCAGGGGGCGAGCCAGCCCACGGGCACGACGCGGACGTTCGTGGCCTGGAGCGGGCGCAAGGAGTACGTCCCGCTCAAGGTGGCCACCGTGCTGCCCGTGACCCTCGACCCGGACGTCGAGCTGTTCTCCCGCGACGACACCGCGCGAGAGAGCGCCTGGCAGCGCGCCATCGGCGCCGACTCCCGGGTCGAGCGGATCCTCGCGGGCACCCGCGGCACACCGGTCACCCTCGCCGTCGACCCGGCGGTGCTCGGGACCGCCGCGGCCGGTGGCCAGGGCGCCGGCCCCACGCCGACCGGCACCCCGACGGGCACGTCGACGGGCACCCCGACGGGCACAGCCGGCGGCGCCCCGACCGGAAACCCGGGGTCGACGGGTACGCCGACGCCGGGCACGACGGGCAGCACGACGGGCGGCACCACGCCCGGAGCCGCGTCCGGCACCCCGGCGCCGACGGGCACGACGGACACCCCGTCCGACCAGCCCACCCAGTCCGCCCAGTCACCGACGGCGCAGGCGATCGGGCGGCTCGGTGATGCGCTGGGCACGCAGCTGCGCGGTCGCAGCGTCTGGGCCCTCCCGTACGCCGACGCCGACATCGCGGCCACCGTCGGCACGGCCCCCGCCAACGCGCTGGTGCGCGACCTCGTCACCCGCGCTGCCGGCCTGGCCCAGCGCCTCGACCAGCCGGTGCGCTCCGACGTCGTCTGGCCCGTCGACGGGCTCCTCCCGGCCGGCCGCGAGCAGGGCGTGCGCACCCTGCTGTCGACCACCCCGGTCAAGAAGGCCGCCGGCATCGTCGTCAGCTCCGCCGCGGTGACGAAGGCGGCGCCCTACACCCCCAGCGCCCGTCGGGTGGCGACCGGCGGCACCCGGCTGCTCGCGTACGACCCGCGTCTGTCGGCCCTGCTGCCCAAGCGCACCGACCCGAGCCCTGTCCTCGCGACGCAGCGCTTCCTCGCCGAGTCCCTCGTGCTGCTGGGCGAGCGGGCCGGCACGTCGCGCTCGGTGCTCGTCGCAGCACCGCGCTCCTACGACCCCGACGGGCCGGCCCTCGCGTCGTTCCTCGCCGCGACGGCGAGCGCCCCCTGGCTCGAGAGGGTCGACGCCGCGTCGCTGCTCACCGACAGCGGCAGTGACAGGGCCGAGGTCCAGACCCGGCCGACGACCGCCGTCGCCTCGGCCGCCGCCCGTCCGGTGCTGAGCGCCGGACGTCTCGCCCAGATGGCCGACCAGCGCGACACGCTGCTCAGCGTGTCGTCGGTGCTGCGCGACGGTGAGCAGTTCCAGCGCACCTACCGTGAGGTCCTCGACGAGCTCGCGAGCGCCCGCTGGCGCGACCGGCCGGGTTCGTGGGGCACCCTCGCGAACTCCGTGGCGGCCGACGTCCGCGCAGCCACGAGCGCGATCCGGGTCGTTCCCCGCACCACCACGATCAACCTGCTCGCCGAGAACGGCACCCTGCGCATCACCCTGGAGAACGGCCTCGACTACACCGTGGAGGGCATCCGCCTTCGCCTCGTGCCCGACAACCCGCGCATCCGCGTCGTCGAGCAGCCCGACCCGATCTCGATCGGGCCCGAGTCGCGCACCAACGTGCCCGTCGACGTGGCCGCCGTCGCCGCCGGTCGCGCCCAGATCCGCGCCTTCCTGACCACCGCCGACGGGACGATGATCGGCTCCCCCGCGACGATCCCGGTGTCCGCCAACCCGCTCGACGGCACCATCTACTGGGTCGGCGGCATCCTCGTCGGGCTGGTGCTGCTCGCCGGCGTCCTGCGCGCCGTGTTCAAGGGCACGTCGCGCGTCGACGAGATCGCCGACATCGAGGCCGTCACCGCGGCACACCAGGCCCTCGGCGATGCGGACGACCGGGATCGGCACTGACTCGGCCTAGGATGGGGCCCGAGCCAACGCATCCACGCACGACCGGACGAGGGAGGGTGACGCACGTGCAGGGAGTCGGACCCGGATCCGTCCTCGGCGGTCGCTACGCGGTGACGCTGCGCACCTCCGAGGGCACCCACCACGAGCGCTGGCGCGCCAACGACCACACCCTCGAGCGCGAGGTCGTGCTCGTCTGCTTCCCGGCCGCCTCCTCCGTCGCCGCGCCCGCGCTCGACGCCGCCCGGCGCGCTGCGGGCATCGAGGACCCCCGCCTCGTGCGCGTCCTCGACGTCGGCACCGACCGCGGGGTCGGGTTCATCGTCGAGGAGCCACTGACCGGCGCCACCCCGCTGTCGCACCTGCTCCAGAGCGGTGGCCTCTCCGCCGACGAGGTGCGCCGCCTCACCGGTGAGGCGGCCACCGCGCTCGAGAAGGCCGGGCACCGCGGGCTGCACCACCTGGCGCTGACGCCGAGCTCGCTGCTGCGCATGCCCGACGGCGCCGTCAAGGTGCGCGGGCTCGCCACCGAGGCCGCGCTCACCGACACCGACCTCCTCTCCGACGAGCGTGCCTCGCGCGCCGACGCCGTGGGCCTCGTCAAGATCGCGTATGCCGGCCTGACCGGTCGCTGGCCGATGGTGTCCGTCGACGACGGGCTGATCCCCGCGGGGGGCTCGGTCGGGCTCGAGTCCGCCCCCACCATCGTCGGCGGGGTCGCCGCACCGTCGGAGATCGCCGTCGGGGTGCCCAACGACCTCGACCTCATCTGCCGCATGACGCTCGCGAGCGGACGCCGCGGGCCCGTGTCGCCCGGCGACCTCGCCCTCCAGATCGCTCCCTGGGCCGCCGAGCAGGCGACGTCCGACGGCGCCACCGGCATCAGGCTCCGCAGCCGCGAGGAGCTCGAGCCCACCCGGGTGCTGCCTGCCGTCGGTGCCGGCGCCGCGGCGGTCGGTGCCGGAGCCGGTGCCTCGGCCGGCGCCGGGGTGGCGGGCGCCTCCCCGTCAGGCGACGCCGCCCAGACCGACACGTTCTTCTTCGACAGCCTCTCCGACATGGGCGGCGGATCCCTCGAGACTTCCGACCGGCCGGACGACGACGAGGCCGGGCGCGGCTCACACGGCATCGCGGCCGGGGCAGCTGCTGCCGGTGCTGCGGCGGCCGGCGTCGCCAGCGTCATCGGCGACCGCGTCGGCTCCTTCGCCCGTGCCGCCGCCGACAAGGCCGCAGCACGCGCTGCCGAGCGTCGCTCGGCGCACGACGACTTCGACGGCGAGGAGATCGGTCTCGACGACGCCCTCGACGAGGCGCCGACCGCCCGTCTCGAGCCCCCGCTGCCGGTCTTCGGCCACGACGTGCCCGAGTCGCCCAGCGGTGCCCAGTCGCGCATCGCCCTGGCGATCGTCGGCGTGCTCGTGCTCGTCGCCCTCGTCATCGGCATCGAGAACGTCGCGAAGATCGGCCAGCACGACGGTCCCGTCGGCGCCGTCACGGTGACCCGCACACGTCCGCCCAGTGCCACACAGGCGCCGAAGCCGACCACCACCAAGCCGCCGGCGGCCACGACCACCGCGCCCCCGGCCGCCGGGCCGGTGTCGATCATCGGCGGCAGCGGCTTCGACCCCCAGGACGGCAACGAGGCCGACCAGAACGTCAAGCGCGTCTTCGACGGCAACCCCGGTGACGGCTGGCGCTCGCGCTGGTACGGCACGCCCACCTACAACGGTGACAAGGACGGCGTCGGCGTGCTCCTCGACCTCAGCGGGCCCACGGTCGTCAAGGAGGTCGACCTCGTCCTCGGCGCCGAGCAGGACGTCACCGTGTACGCCACGAACTCCGACTCCACGCGGTCGCTCGAGGGCGCCCAGGAGGTCGGCTCCGCCACGGGCGCGAACGGCACGGTCACGATCAAGGCTGGTGGCCAGCTCAGTCCCGCGAGCAAGCTCGTCGTCCTCGTCACCAAGGCCGGGCCGGCCGAGACCGACCGCCGCTACCGCGCGCAGATCAACGAAGTGACGGTGCGCTGACCGATGACCCCGGGGGTTGCCGCCCCGATCGCCGAGCTGAGCGACCGGGAGCTGCTCGCGCTGCACGTCGCCGGTGATGACCACGCCTTCGCCGAGCTCTTCCGACGGCACAAGGACCGCATGTGGGCGGTGGCGCTCCGAACGGTGCGTGACCCCGAGCTCGCCGCCGACTGCGTCCAGGACGGCTTCATCGCCGCCTTCCGCCGTGCCGAGTCGTTCCGTGGCGAGGCCGCCGTCACCACCTGGCTGCACCGCATCGTCGTCAACGCCTGTCTCGACCGGCTCCGCCGCCGCAAGCCGACAACCGAGCTGCCCGAGTACGACCTCGCCGACCGGCACGACCACTACGCCTCCACCGAGGTGCGCCTCGACATCCAGGAGGCCCTCGCGAAACTCCCCGAGGGTCAGCGCGCCGCGCTCGTGCTCGTCGACATGCATGCCGTGCCCGTCGCCGAGGCCGCCGTCATCCTCGGCGTCGCCGAGGGCACCATCAAGTCGAGGTGCGCCCGTGGCCGGGCCGCGCTGGCGCAGCACCTGGGGCTCACGCCGGGTCAGCGCCCGGCCGAGCACGACTGACGCACGGCCGCACGGCCGGTGCGCGCCGCCACCGCCCACCCCACGACGACTCCGGAAGAGGTGGTTGAATCCGGTGGAACCTCGATGGGTACAGGGACCGTCGAAGCCTCGGCGCGCGGCATACCTGCGCGTGCCGGCACGACCCCCGCACGCACTGCCCGAAGGACCCTCCGTGGACGAGTCCGCACACCTTTCCGACCACGACGACATCGACCACATCGACCACATCGACGGTGGCACGGAGCCCCGGCTCGACCCGACCGTCGAGGCGCGGGTGACCGCCCTGCTCGCCGCAGCACCCGACCCCGGACCCATGCCCGACGACGTCGAGGCTCGCATCTCGGCGGCCTTGGCGGACGTCGCCCGGCTGCGCGTCGACCCCGGCCCGCTCCTCGACGCCTCGGGTCGCGCAGACGCGGGCAACCCCGACGTGGCCGCCGGCGAGGGGAACGTCGTGCCGCTGACGCCGCGCGCCGGTCGCCCGAAGCCGATCTACCTCGCGGCCGCAGTGGCCGCCGCCGCTGCCGTCGTGGCAGTGGGGGCCTCGGCCCTGCACGTGACCAAGCGACCCAACGGCGCAGCCATCGTCGGCGACACGCGGAGCTCGACGAGCCAGGCCCCGGCCTCCGGCGGCTCGACCAACGGCGGCCTGCACATCCAGCTCAGCACCACGGCATACGACAGCGTCAGCCTCGCCGCGAAGGCGCGCGCGCTGCTCGACCACCCGGACCAGCCCCTGCGAGACCTGGCAGCCGAGTCCCCCTCCATCGGCCCGATCGGCACCGCGATCGGCCTGGAGGCCTGTCTGGAGGCCATCGGCGCGCTCGACGCCTCCACCCCCAGCCCCGAGGCCGTGTCGGCCGACCTGGCGACCTACGACGGGCGGCCTGCGGTCGTCGTGGTGGTCACGCGCGGCGGCGCCAGCACCGCGTGGGCCGTCGAGCGCAGCTGCAGCACCGGCACCCCCGGCGTCCTGAAGGGCGCCACACCGGTCCCGTGAGCCCCACCGGCGGGCTCCCACCCCGTCCGTCCGGGCCCGGTGGACACGGGTCCGTGTGCCGACGGGCGAGGGAACAACGAACGCCTAGGATCGGTTGAGGCCTATGCGGGCCCGACCTCCGCCCTGCCGGCACCGCGCCCGGCAGCGACGGGCACCCACGCCGGCGGGTCGCACGAGCGGCACGAGCGGTTCCAGGGCCGCACGACACGAGAGCTTTACGAGGAGCACCCCACATGTCCGACGTCCGCAACGTCATCATCATCGGCTCCGGCCCGGCGGGCTACACCGCCGCGGTCTACGCCGCGCGCGCGAACCTCGCACCCCTCGTCTTCGAGGGCGCCGTGACCGCTGGTGGCGCGCTGATGAACACGACCGATGTCGAGAACTTCCCGGGCTTCCCGGACGGCATCATGGGCCCGGACCTCATGGACAACATGCGCGCCCAGGCCGAGCGCTTCGGCGCCGAGCTCGTGACCGACGACGTCACGGCCGTCGACCTGACGGGCGACGTGAAGACGGTCACCGACGGCGAGGGCAACGTGCACCGCGCCAAGGCCGTCATCCTCTCGATGGGATCGGCCTACCGCGAGCTCGGCCTGCCCCGCGAGAAGGAGCTGTCGGGCCACGGCCTCTCGTGGTGTGCCACCTGTGACGGCTTCTTCTTCCGCGACCAGGACATCGCCGTGGTCGGCGGCGGCGACTCGGCCATCGAGGAGGCGACCTTCCTGACGAAGTTCGCCCGCACGGTGACGATCATCCACCGCCGCGACGAGCTGCGCGCCAGCAAGATCATGGCCGACCGCGCGTTCGCCAACGACAAGATCCGCTTCGCCTGGAACTGCGAGGTCGCCGAGATCCACGGCGAGGGCAAGCTGAGCGGCGTCACGCTGCGCGACACCGTCACCGGCCAGACGCGCGAGCTCGCGATCACGGGCCTGTTCGTGGCCATCGGACACGACCCCCGCAACGAGCTCGTCAAGGGCGTCGTCGAGACCGACGACGCCGGCTACGTGCTCGTCCAGGGCCGCTCCACCCGCACCAACCTGCCCGGCGTGTTCGCCTCGGGTGACCTGGTCGACCACACCTACCGCCAGGCCATCACCGCCGCCGGCTCCGGCTGCGCGGCCGCCCTCGACGCCGAGCACTACCTCGCCGCCCTCGAGGACACCGCCTCGCCGGCCGAGGCCGCCGCCGAGGCCGCAGCGATCGACGAGACCGACTCCGGTGCGATCCCCGACCCGCGCGCCACCGTCGGCGCCGACGCCTAACCTCGAACCAGCCCCACCTGCCGCATCCGCACGTCCAGCACGAACACCTGCACCCCCGCCCCCGCGCCAACCAGAGAAGGAATCTCCATGGCACTGAAGAACACGACCGACGCCACCTTCGCCGACGACGTCCTCATGAGCGAGAAGC
Organism: Terrabacter terrigena; assembly: GCF_042676085.1. NCBI lineage: Bacteria > Bacillati > Actinomycetota > Actinomycetes > Micrococcales > Intrasporangiaceae > Terrabacter > Terrabacter terrigena. The sequence goes on along the minus strand of NZ_JBHTKH010000007.1, from coordinate 96,021 downwards.
CCGTGCTCGTCGACTTCTGGGCGACGTGGTGCGGCCCGTGCCGCAAGGTCGCCCCGATCCTCGAGGAGATCAACGAGCAGTACGGCGACAAGATCGAGGTCGTCAAGCTCGACACCGACGCCAACGTCGACACCGCCGCCCGCTACGGCGTCGTCTCGATCCCGACGCTCAACGTCTACGTCAAGGGCGAGGTCGTCAAGACGATCGTCGGCGCGCACCCGAAGCCGAAGCTGCTGCGCGAGCTCGAGGAGTTCATCGCCTGACCGGCGACGACGAAGGGGTGGCCAACCGTCACGGTGCCACCCCTTTCGCGTACTACGCTGCTGACGGCGCCCGTCTTCTCCCGGTCACGCACAGCCACCCGCACCGCACCGGGAGTCCTCCCTGAAGGAGCCGAGATGACCCCTCCCCAGACCGTCGTGCTCCGGCGCGGCGACGCCGGGCCCGCAGTGGCGGCCGTCTGCGAGCGGCTCGTCCTCTCCGGTGACCTCCCCGGGGGCGTCGGCACCACCGACACCGACGGCCATCCCGTCTTCGACGAGCGGGTCGAGCAGGCGGTCAAGTCCTTCCAGCAGCGCCGCGGCCTGATCGTCGACGGCATCGTCGGACGCTCGACGTATGCCGTGCTCGACGGCGCACGCTGGGCACTCGGCGACCGGGTGCTCCGCTACGTGCCGGAGCACTTCGTCGAGGGCGACGACGTCGTGGCCCTGCAGGGGCGTCTCGCCGAGCTGGGCTTCACCCCGGGCAAGGTCGACGGGCTGCACGGCCCCGCCACCGACGCCGCGCTGCGCGCCTTCCAGGCCGCCGTCGGCCTCACGCCGGACGGCACCGCCGGACCCGAGACGATGCGCGCCTTCGCCGGTCTGCGCCGCTCCGTCAGCGGGGGCTCCGCCAACGCGCTGCGCGAGCGCGAGCACCTGCGTCGCAGCGGCTACAGCCTGAGCGGGCGCACGATCGTGCTGGACGCCGGCCACGGCGGCAGCGACGGCGGCGCCGAGGGCCGCAACGGGCTCGTCGAGGCGCGGCTCGCCCTCGACCTGGCCCGACGCATCGAAGGTCGGCTCTCGGCACACGGCGTCAGCGTCGTGTTCACCCGCACCGAGGCCACCGAGGGTGGCAGCGACGAGGAGCGCGCGGCGTTCGCGAACTCGTGCGACGCCGACCTCGTGCTGTCGCTGCACACCGACCACTCCGAGTCCGGCTCGGCGCACGGGGTCGCGACCTACTTCTACGGCCACCCCGACAACGCGAAGCACAGCGACTGGTCCGTCATCGGCGAGAGCTTCGCCGACCTGCTGCTGCGCGAGGTGGTGGCGCGCACCGGTCTGACCGACTGCCGCTCGCACGCGCGCACGTGGCCGCTCCTGCGTCGCACCCGCATGCCCGCCGTGCGCCTCGACCTCGGCTACCTCAGCCACGCCGGCGACGCCGAGGCCCTGTCGCACGGGCACACCCTCGACCACGTGGCCGAGGCCGTCGTCGTCGCGCTCCAGCGCGTCTACCTCGGCGAGGCCGACACGGCCCGCACCGGCGTGCTGCGTCTCGACGACCTGCGCCGCCACCTCGAGGCCATGCGTGCCGCGCAGGTGGAGAGCGTGAGCAGCGACCGCACGGTGGGCTGACCCGTCGAGACGGTGATTCGTCCCGACGAACCACCGCACCGGTCGTGCGTGCGGCGCTGAGGCGTTTCGACCGTGGCCCCGAGCCTGTCCGGAGTCAGGCGCGGTCGGTCACGTGGGCGTGGCTCGAGCCGTTCGGGTGCGTCTCCGGCACGGGCCGCATGCCGGGCACCCTTGACAGGGCCCGCGCCACCGCGGCAGCCGCCTCGTCACGCAGGGTGACCACGCGCCGCAGGTCCATCCTCAGCCGCGGGTAGGTCGGGTGGTCACGCTCGACGCGGTAGCCGGCCTTCTCCAGCAGGTCGGCCTCGAGCACGCAGGGATGCTTCGAGACCGCGAGCGGGCGTGCGGCGACGACCTCGAGCGAGCGCACCCGGTGCTTGAGGGCGTCCTTCGCGGCGGACTGCAGGAGCACCTTGCGAAGGCCCCGGCCGGCATACGGCTGCGCGGTGACCGCGGTGAGGAGCATCAGCGTCGACGGGTTCGACGGTGACGTCGGGAAGGCCGCGAGACGGGGCACGTGCCGGGCCGGCGCCAGCATGACGTAGCCGGCAGGCCGCCCGTCCACATAGGCCACGCGCCCGGGCGGGCCCCACTCACTGGTGACGGCGCGCACCCAGTCGGCGAGCACGTCCTCAGGGGCACGGTCGTCGCCGTGGCCGTTGCGGGGGACGGTCTGCCAGAAGGTGCACGGCGCGCACGACCCCACGAGGTCTCCGACGAGGTCGGGCGTGAGTGCCCGCAGGTCACGCATCGCGCCACCGAAGTTCCCGCATGCCCCCATTCTGGCCCGCCGGTCGCCGGTCGGCATCACCAGGCGCTCGTATCCGCCGGCCGAGCCTGGGGGCGAACGCATTCCCGCGAGCCAGCCGAGCACCGCGGGCTCGTCGTCCGCGGGCGTGCCACGACCGGTGCGCCTGGTCGGGAGCGCGGGTTCACGAACTAGGGTTGGCCGCATGAGCGAGCCGGGGACGTACGTCGAGAAGAGCTTCAAGCGCGACACGAACTACATCACCACTCGCATCACCGCCGACGGTCGGGATGGCTTCCCCGTCGAGGCCGGCCGCTACCGCCTCGTCGTGGCGCGGGCCTGCCCATGGGCCAACCGGGCCATCATCGTGCGACGGCTGCTCGGCCTCGAGGACGCCCTGTCGATGGGGATCTGCGGGCCCACGCACGACAGCCGCAGCTGGACGTTCGACCTCGATCCGGGCGGTCTGGACCCGGTCCTGCGCATCCCGCGCATCCAAGACGCCTACCTCCGTCGGGATCCCGAATACCCCCGTGGCATAACGGTTCCCGCGATCGTCGACATCCCGACCGGCGCTGTCGTGACGAACGACTTCAAGCAGATCACGGTCGACCTCGAGACGCAGTGGCGAGACCTGCACCGCGACGGCGCGCCCGACCTCTACCCAGCCGAGCTCGCCGACGAGATCGAGGCGGTGAGCGAACCGATCTACCGCTTCGTCAACAACGGCGTCTACCGGTGCGGCTTCGCCGGCACGCAGGACGCGTACGACAAGGCCTACCGCCGGCTGTGGGAGCACCTCGACCTCCTCGAGGAGCGGCTCTCGACCCGGCGCTACCTCGTCGGTGACCACGTCACCGAGGCCGACGTGCGGCTGTTCACCACGCTGGTGCGGTTCGACGCCGTCTACCACGGGCACTTCAAGTGCAACCGGAGCAAGCTGGTCGAGCTGCCCGCGCTGTGGGGCTACGCCCGGGACCTTTTCCAGACACCGGGATTCGGCGACACCATCGACTTCGCACACATCAAGCGGCACTACTACGTCGTGCACAAGGACGTGAACCCGACCGGCATCGTGCCGCTCGGGCCCTCGCTCGAGAACTGGGCGAGCCCGCACGGCCGTCAGGCGCTCGGCGGCTCACCCTTCGGTGAAGGAGGCACTCCCCCCGGCCCGCCCCGCGAGGTCGTGCCGCCTGAGCACAACCCAGCCCTGGCCCTCATCGCAGGCTGAGGCAATCCCCTCGTATGCCGGTGGGTTCCCTTGTCAGGCAAGGGAGCCCACCGGTCGTCGTAGTGACGCGCCATCGGCGCCGATGCTTCAGGAGCGGAAGAAGTCCGCCAGCGCCGGAGCGAGCACGCCGACAGGCACCTGGTGGAACTCGCCGGGCAGCTCGACCGCGGTGGCGTTCGGCAGAGCCTTCGCCACGACACCGGCCGCGTCGTGCAGCCGCGGCATCTGGGTCCCGCTGCTGCAGACCGACAGGAACGGAACCGTCACGCGCGCAAAGGTTTCGGCCGGGATGCCCTGCTCATCACCCCCGAGGCACAGTCCGTCGTACTTGACCGTGTAGGCCATCGAGAGCAGCGCGTCCCACATCGGCGTGCCCACCATTCCCTCGACCATCTCCGCGGGCATACCGACGACCTCGTTGTTGAAGTAGCGCACGATTCCGGCTCGGTCGCCCATGGCCTCGAACGCGTCGAGGGTCTCGATGTAGTCGGCCGGCGGCGGCGGCCAGGCGGCGGTCCGGTAGGGCACCTCGAGGGCCGAGGCCTTGATGATGGGCGCACCGGCCGCCACGGCCTCGATCACCAGTGCGCCACCCGATGAGACGCCGAAAGCGTATGCGGCAGAAGGGCTTTCGCTGGCTGCGCTGATGACGGCGGTGAGGTCGTCGACCTCACGGGCCACTGCATAGGGCTCGGTGTCTGCGCTGTCCCCACGTCCGCGGCGGTCATAGGTGACGCCCGTGAAGCCGAGGTCGCCCAGGGCCTGCGCGACGTCGCGGAAGGCGCCGCGGTCGCAGAACGCACCCCCGACGACGACCGCGACGGGTCCTGAACCGTAGGCCTCGTACGCGATGGTGGTGCCGTCCGCCGACGTGGCTTTCTGGATCTGGCTCATGGCTGTCTCCCTTGGTTGCTGCGACCCGCGTGTCGGGTCCTCACCGTTGCGTCGAACGAGGCTCGTCCTGATCTACACTTCGATTTTCGAACTACTGGACGGTGTCACGTCCGCTTGCGCGAGAAGACCTCGCGCTGCTCGTCCTCGGGCACCGTCGCCATGAACTCCATGACTGCCTCCGAGAGGGCCGGCCAGGTCTTGTGCTGCTCGATGGGCACGACGGTGCCCACGACCTGGTCGGCGTGCACCTCGATGAGGTTCCACGACTGTGGCCCGTCGACACCCATGAGGAGCTCTCGCGGTGCACCTACGTCGTCGACGTAGCTCACACCTCCGGCCACGAAGACCGGAACGCGACCGAGGTTGCCGAAGCTCGTCACGTGCAGGTGCCCGCTGAGCACGGCTCGCACGTCGGTGGGCTCGATCGCCTCGCGGAGGCGGTCGACGTCGTCGAAGTCGAGCAGCTGCATGACGGGTGAGCGATACGTGATGGGCGCATGGTGGACGACGAGCAGCGTGCCGTGCTCGGCGGGTTGCGAGAGCTCGTCGGCCAGCCAGGCGTACTGCGCGTCCGAGAAGCCGCCGTGGTGGTAGCCGGGCACCGCCGAGTCCACGGCGATAATGCGCAACCCGTTGACCACGGTGACGCAGTCCTGTGGCTCGTGGGTGTCGAGACCGTGGAGGCGCTGGGCCATCGGTCGTCGCTCGTCGTGGTTGCCACCCGTGACCACGAGAGAGGCGCCCAGCCGATCGACGACGGGGCCCACGATCTCGAGCAGCAGGTCGTAGGCAGCGGGGTCGCCGCTGTCGGCGAGGTCGCCACTGATGACGAGGGCATCGATGCGCTCGCCCGAGGCCTCGACCCGGGCCGTGGCCTTGCGCAGCTGCCCCGCCGTGTCGATGTGACCGGCGAGCAGCCCACCCCCCGCGATCAGGTGGGGGTCGGAGAGATGGGCGATGACGTGCGTCGGCGCAGGCCGCGAACCGGTGAGGGCCATGCCACCAGCCTAGGGCTCGATGACGGCGGGATCACGCACGGGCACGCCCTCGGCGAGGCCCTGGGTCCGCCTCAGTGACGGACCTGGCAGGCAGGGCACCAGTAGAGGCGCCTGCCCGCGATCTCCTTCTGCTGCAAGGTGTTTCGGCACCGCGGGCACGGCTCACCAGTGCGCTTGTAGACGAGGAAGCGCCTCTCGAAGGTGTCTCCGAGGCGCTCACCCGTGAGCTGCCGGCTGATGGCACGCGATCGGCCAGAGCGTCTGGCCCGCTGGGCTGCCGCGACCTGGTCGGGCATCGTGATGATCTGTGAGAAGACGCGCCCCAGGGGCATCAGCAGCACGAGGTCGTCCCAGATCTCGTTCCACACCTGCTCCGACACGTCTCTGCCCGGCGTGAGAGGGTCGACGGCGAGACGGTGCAGCACTTCGCAGCGGTAGACGTTGCCGACGCCCGCCACCACGGACTGGTCCATGAGCAGCTCGGCGATGCTGCGCCGGCTGCGGCGCAGACGCTCCCAACCGGCACCGGGGTCGCTTCGCCGTCGGAGAGGGTCAGGACCCAGGGTGGCCACGATCTCCTGACGGCGCGCACGGTCCACGAGGGTGCAGATCATGGGGCCGCGCAGGTCTGCCCAGTGCTGGGGTCCGACGAGACGAAGCCGGACTGCACCCACGGGCGACGGCGGACCGTCGACGCCCAACGGCCGCACCGGGAACTGCCCGATCAGGCCGAGGTGCACGTGCAACGCCAGGTCCCCCACGTCGACGAAGAGGTGCTTGCCCCAGGCCTGCGCACGTTCGAGCACCTGGCCGTCGAGGAGCTCGGCATCGGCCGCGAAGCGCCCCTGAGGGCTGCTCGCCTCGAGCGCATGCCCCTTGAACGCACGCTCGAGCCGGTCGGCGAGCGCATGGATCGTGTGGCCCTCTGGCATGGTGTGCTGGTCCCCGTCTCGGTGGTCGGGTCGTGATCCCGCGCTCGCGCCGACCGTGGCGTCAGTCGCGGTCGGGCGACATCCCCATGAGGCCGAGGATGCGTCGGAGGTCCTCCATCGAGGCGAACTCGACGGTGATCTTGCCCTTGCGCTGGCCCAGCGCGATGGCCACCCGCGTCTCGAGGTGGTCCGAGAGGTTCGAGGTGAAGTCATCGAGCTGCGGGTGGCGGCCGCCAGCACGGGGCCGACGCGGCTTGGGCGCGTCGTTGCCTTCCCCCAGGGCCACCAGCTCCTCGACGTTGCGCACCGAGAGACCCTCAGCGACGATGCGCTGCGCCATCCGCTCCATCGCGCCGCCGTCGGCCAGGCCGAGCAGGGCGCGGGCGTGACCTGCACTGAGCACACCTGCAGCGACCCGGCGCTGGACGAGGGGCGGCAGCTTGAGCAGGCGCAGCGTGTTCGAGATCTGCGGACGCGACCGGCTGATGCGGGTCGCGAGCTCCTCGTGCGAGCAGCCGAAGTCGTCGAGCAGCTGCTGGTAGGCCGCGGCCTCCTCGAGCGGGTTGAGCTGGCTGCGGTGGAGGTTCTCCAGGAGTGCGTCGCGCAGCAGGTCGTCGTCGCTCGTGTCCTTGATGATCGCCGGGATCACGCCGAGGTCGGCCGCCTGTGAGGCGCGCCAGCGCCGCTCACCCATGATCAGCTCGTACGTCTTGCCGTCCGCCTCTGACAGCTGGTCCGCCGGGATGCGGCGCACCACGACCGGCTGGAGCACGCCAATCTCACGGATCGAGTGGACGAGCTCGGCCAGGTGGTCCTCATCGAAGACCGTGCGGGGCTGCTTGGGGTTCGGTCGGATGGACTCGATGTCGAGCTCGGCGAACTCGGCTCCGGGCACGACAGCCAGGCCGCTCGTGGCATCTTCGGTCGCCACCTCGCCGGCAGCGCGTGGCGCGTCGGATGCCTGCGCACCGTCCTGCCCGTCGTGAGGGGTCGTCGTGGGCGCGCCGTTCGCCTGCGCCGCGGCCGGCGTCGCGTTCACCGCGGGCTCGGCCTGGGACGGTGCGTCTGCGGTGGCCGGCTCTGCTGGCGGGGCGTCGATGGTCTGACTCGGCTGCTTCTGCTCGGTGAAGAAGACGTCGACGGGTCGACCCGCGCCTCCACTCGGCGCGCTCGGGATGAGGGCTCCGAGGCCTCGACCCAGTGCTCGACGCTTCTCCGCCATTCGCCAACCCCTTGTCATCACCGACGCGCCCATCGCGTCCGGCGCTCAGTCTAGGTGCTGCCGGATGCTGGTCCGCGCACCTGCGGCGTGAGTCGCGGCGGTGCCGTTGGTACCGGCTGGCGCATGCGTTTCACGTGAAACACGAGCGACCGTGAGTTTTGGCCCGCTGAACGGTGGGTAGGCAGTCACATTTCACGTGAAACGCGGCTCGGTCGATGGTCGTGCAGTCGGCATAACAGTCGTTTCACGTGAAACGCGACAATCCGCCGCACGGGCCCACACGGTTTCACGTGAAACGGGACCGCCGTCAGCGGCGGTCCCGTTACCTGGATGACCCAGATCCGGTTGCGGTTCAGACGTCGACGGCTGCACCTCGATCGGCGAGCTCGCCAGCGGCTTCGAGATATGCCAGAGCGCCACTGCTCGCCGGGTCGTAGGTCATCACGGTCTCGCCGAAGCTCGGCGCCTCGGAGACACGGACCGAGCGCGGCACCGTCGTCCGCAGCACCTGCTCGGGAAAGTGTTCGCGCACCTCGTCGGCCACCTGGGCCGAGAGACGCGTGCGACCGTCGTACATCGTCAGCAGGATCGTCGAGACATGCAGTGCCGGGTTGAGGTGGCGCTTGACGAGGTCGATGTTCTTCAGCAGCTGGGAGAGGCCTTCGAGCGCGTAGTACTCACACTGGATCGGGATGAACACCTCGCTCGCGGCAACCATGGCGTTGACCGTGAGCAGGCCGAGGCTCGGGGGGCAGTCGATGAGGATGTAGTCGAACTCGTGACCCTGCTCAGCCGCGGCCGCGATCGCCTTCTGGAGGCGGGACTCGCGGGCGACGAGCGACACGAGCTCGATCTCGGCGCCGGCCAGGTCGATGGTCGCGGGCGCGCAGTGCAGGTTCTCGACGGTGGAGCAGGGCTGCACGACGTCGAGCAATGGCGAGCCGTCCACGAGGACGTCGTAGATGGACGGCACCTCCGCGTGGTGGTCGATGCCGAGGGCGGTGCTCGCGTTGCCCTGCGGATCGAGGTCGATGACGAGGACGGTGAGCCCGGCCTGCGCGAGCGCAGCCGCGACGTTCACCGTGGTGGTGGTCTTGCCGACACCGCCTTTCTGGTTCGCCACCGTCAGAACCCTTGGCGAAGCCGGCTTCGGGAAGGGACGCCCCGTCAGCTGGATGCGGCGGCGGGCGTTCTCGGCCAGTTCGCGGGCGAGAGGTGTGTCCGTTCCCGGCGTGGGCAGGGCCGCGGCGAGCGCCTCCCTGTCTGCGTGGTCGACCCGCTGGCGTACTGCTTCGAGTGATTCGTCCACAACGTTGTCCCCAGCCCCATATGAGGAGGATTCCCGTTCAGAAACGCCCATGGGGCCCGCTTCGTCCACCGCGTTGTCCACAGGCGGCTGAGCCACGTGTCCCGGCATCGACTCCGCCTCCCCCGCCACTGTCGGCTCCGCCACGACGGAGCTCTCGGTCGGCTCGGCGTCCGTCTGCACGATCGGCACCTCGGTCGTCTCGGGCTCGGCGGAGAGGTCGCGACCGGAGGCCGCCGCAGGGTCGACCGGAGGCTCGACGTTCGCATCGGTCGTCGAGTCGGTCGTGGAGTCCGCACCAGGTAGGAGGTCCGGCAGCGTGACCGGCAGGTCGCCGTCGGACGCCCCGCCGGCCCGGTCTCCGGAGTCGTCGCCCGACGATGGGTGGGTCACGCGGCCGTCAGCGAGGTCTGACCCTGTAGCAGCGGGTTGGCCCGCGGCAACGACGGTGTCCTCCACGATGAGGCTCGGCTCTGTCGTAGGGACGGACTCAGTCATCTCCATGACACCGGTCGTGCTGGCCGGGGCGGAGTCGACGGTCGAAGGGTGGTCGATGGCTTGGCCGTTCGTTTCACGTGAAACACCGAGCATGCGAGCCAACCACCCCAGACGTCGGTGCTCCGGCTCCGGGTCGGGTTCACTCGGCCAGCCGAGGTTGGTCGACATCGTCACAGGGAGCGCACCTCCGGGTTTGAGGGCCGACCACGCCGTGCACACGGCTGGGGCCGACCTTCGAATGGTCTGGACACGATCATGGCTGATGGCGCCGACGACCGCTCGCCGCCGGGCCGGAGCGTCGCGATCCGCGCGGTCGATCTGCCCGTCGACGTGCTGAGCCTGCACTCGACGGCTGCTTGGAACCGAAGCGTCGGCGGTCGACGGCCGCACCGATGGTGGCTCGCAGCACCAGGGTCGGCTCGTCGAGCAGGTCGCCGCCGACAGGCTGCACCTCACTCTCCACGACACCGAGGCGGACCAGCGCCGCCCGGCTCTCGTCGAGCTCGGACTGGGCCCGTGAGCCCTTGAGCGCCAACAGGCTGCCGCCATCGGTGAGGAGCGGCAACGTCCACTCGGCGAGCTGGACGATCTTCGAGACGGCGCGCGCCGTCACCCAAGGCGCAGCGAGCCGGTCCCACAGGGCCTCGGCGCGCGCGGTGTGGACGGTCACGTTGGGGAGCTCCAGCTGCTGCACCGTCTCCGAGAGCCAAGCGGTGCGTCGGGCCAACGGTTCGACGAGGTGGAGCTCGAGGTCGGGCCGGGCGATCGCCAGGGCGAGCCCGGGCAGCCCGGCGCCCGAGCCGACGTCGATCACCCGCTGCACGTCCCCCGTCCGGGGAATCAGCTCCTCCACGACGGCGCAGTTGAGCACGTGCCGGTCCCACAGGCGCGGCGCCTCACGAGGACCGATCAGCCCGTGACTGATCCCGGTGTCGGCGAGGATCGCCACGAAGTGCTCCGCCAGCGCCAGCCGCTCGCCGAAGACATGGGCGGCCACAGCCGGCACAGCCGGGGCGCCCGGCTCCCCCAGCTCCATGGGCTCGACGCGCTCGATCGGTTCGGGAGCTTCGTGGTTCACTCGCTCCCACTCCTCACGTAGTTGGTCCAGCCGGCCGCTCACGAGCCACGTTTCACGTGAAACGAGACGGTATGCAGGCGGCGGTTCAGGCGGGTTCAGGCGGGTTCAGGCGGGTTCAGGCGGGTTCAGGCGGGTTCAGGCGGGGAGGATGACGATGTGACGGTGCGGGTCCACACCCTCGGACTCGGACACGAGACCGGCAGCGGCCACCTCGTCGTGCACGACCTTGCGCTCGAAGGCCGTCATCGGCTCCAGGGAACGCTTCGTGCCGGACTCCTTGACCTCGGCGATGGCCACCTTCGCGAGCTCGACGAGCGCCGAGCGACGCTGCGCGCGGTGGCCCGCGATGTCGAGCATGAGGCGGCTGCGCTCACCCGTCTCGGCCTGCACGGCGAGCCGGGTCAGCTCCTGCAGCGCCTCGAGAACCTTGCCGTCGGCGCCGACGAGGCGACGGGGCACCCGGCCCTCGTCGGAGTCGACGATGGCGATGGCGGCGCGGTCACCGTCGACGTCGACGTCGATGTCGCCGTCGAGGTCGGCGATGTCGAGCAGCGTCTCGAGGAAGTCGGCAGCGACCTCACCCTCACGCTCGAGCTGGCGAACCCGCGACTTCTTGTCGCCCTTGTCAGCCTTGTCGCCCGTGTCGGCCTCAGGCTCCACGTCCGGCGCGTCGCTCCCCTCCTCGGGGGAGGCAGCTGCCACCGGCTCGACAGCGGCCGTCGCGTCGGCCACGGCGGGGCGCTCGTCTCCCGTGGAAAGGTCGGTCTGGTTGTCGGCCTCGGTAGCCTGTGTGTCGCTCATGGATAACTCCTTCGTTCACCCCGGGCAACTGTGGAAAAGTCACGTTTCCGCAGTTCAGAGGCCCAGAGGCAGTGTGGACAAGATTGTGGACGAACCTCAGCGACGGTTCTTGGGCGCCTGCGTACGGGCGCGCTTCTTGCTCTTGGGCTGCTGGCGCTGACCGGCCTTGGGGGCATCGTCGGGCACGCCGTCGCTGGTGTCGAGGCCGGGGACCGTGAGCTCCTCGACGGTCTTGCCCTTGCGCTCCAGGCGCTTGCGCCGGTTGGCCTCGGCCTCGGATCCCGGTGCGGGCATGTTGCGGATGACGTAGAACTGCTGGCCCATCGTCCACAGGTTCGTCGTGAGCCAGTAGAGCAGCACACCGACCGGGAAGTTGACGCCGGAGATCGCGAAGAAGATCGGCATCAGGTAGAGCAGTACCTTCTGCTGCTTGGCGAACGGGTTGTCGAGGGCCGACGCCGGCATGTTCTTGCGCATCAGCTGGTACTGCGTCGTGAACGTCGTCGCCGACATGAGCACGATGAGGATCGCTGTGAGGATCTTGGTGCTGAGCGGTGAGGTGGCGCCCTGCATGAAGAAGGCGTCTGAGAGCTTCGCGCCGAAGATCGTCGAGCTCTCGATGACCCTGGCGACCCCGCCGGTGATCGGCCCGATGGCGTCGTGGCCTGGGACGCCCTCGGCCTGTGCCTTGAGGTTGTTGAGCAGCTGGAAGAGCGCGAAGAAGAACGGTGACTGGATGAGGATCGGGAGGCAGCTGCTGAACGGGTTGGTGCCCGTGCGCCGGTAGAGATCCATGATCTCGGCCTGCTGCGCCTTCTGGCTCTCGGGGTCGCGCTTGCCCTTGTACTTCTTCTGGATCTTCTGCATCTCGGGCTGGATGAGCTGCATCCGGCGCGAGGAGTGGATCTGCTTGACGAAGAGCGGGATCAGCAGAACCCGGACGACGACGGTGAGGCCGACGATCGACATCGCCCACGCCCAGCCGGTCGGCAGCCCGATGGTGTCGAAGAGCCAGTGCCAGGCGTACATGACCCAGGCTTCACCGAGCTTGATCGGATAGAGCAGGGTGTTGAAGAACTCGATCAACGTCTTTCCTCTGTCATCGGGTGACCGGCCGGGTGGTGTTCACCGGAGGGCCGGAAGTCGGCGGGGTCCCAGTCGTTGCGCTCGGCCCATGTCATCGGAACGGGGTCGACACCCCCCGGGTTCCACGGGTGGCAGCGGCCGATGCGCCGGGCGGCGAGCCAGCCGCCGCGCACGGGCCCGAACCGCGTGAGTGCCGTAACGGCGTACTGCGAGCAGCTGGGGTAGAAGCGGCAGGTGGGCGGCCGCATCGGGGAGATGAGGCGCTGGTAGAGCCGGACGGCGAGCACGAACGGGGCCGCGAGCACGCGGTTTACCGTGGCGCTCATGGGCGGCAGACCTTCTCGAGCTGGCGGCCGAAGGCGGTGTCGAGCTCTGCCCAGCTGGCCTGCGCCGCTGCCGGGTTGGCGCGCACGACGAGGTCATACCCGGCAGGTATGCCGTCCAACCGGGACGCGACGCTGGCGCGGAGTCGGCGCTTGGTGCGGTTGCGCACCACGGCGTTGCCGACGGCCTTGGACACAACAAAACCGACGCGCGGCGGAAGTTCCGCACGCGCATCGGTCCGGTTGGCATGCACGACGATCAGTCGCCCGCCTGCTCTGCTGGCGCCAGGCCCGCGCACTGCCGTGGTGAAGTCCGCCCGCTCACGCAGTCGGTGACGTGCCGGCAGCACGCCGCGGCCTCCGGCGACTCAGGCAGAGAGCTCGGCGCGGCCCTTGCGGCGGCGTGCAGCGAGAATGGCGCGGCCGGCGCGCGTGCGCATGCGAAGGCGGAAGCCGTGCGTCTTGGCGCGGCGACGGTTGTTCGGCTGGAAGGTGCGCTTGCTCACGAGGTTCTCCGTAGGTTGCGGGTGCACGCCCGACGCAGCTGCGGCAGGAGGCTCCCGGGGTGGGGCTGGCGGTGGCCGATGCGACCGCAATCGGCAAGCCCAGGGAGGACCGGACCCGGCAGAACCGGGGCTCGGGGCCATGGGCATGCGAAAGAGGTCGCAGACACGCTCGGTCAACGATACGGGAGCGCCGGAAGAAGGGTCAAACCGGTGCGGAGGCCCGGGCCGGACGGACCAGAACAGACGATCTTGGAACGTGCGCCCGCGATTGCAAGGCGACACGCCGCGGCCGCAGAAGTTCTCGGCTCGGCGCGATTGTCACGACGGCCCCGGCGGGGTAGGTTTTCGACTTCACGATCCTCACCCGACCCATGCACAGGCTGTGGACAAACGTGTGGACAACAGGGCATCGTTCACCGAGGCACGGGCGCGTCCCAGTCGTCCGACCCGGCATGGTCGAGCTCCCGCTCGACCTCGCTCGAGTGCGCTCAGCGCCGGGATCGAAACAAGTGCAACGGAATTGACTTCAGGGGCAGGTGGGATTGGTGGCCGAGACAGGCGTCGACTACGCGCAGATCTGGCAGCAGACGCTCGGCACACTCGACTCCGGGCTGTCGAACCAGGAGCGCGCGTTCGTCCGGCTGTGCCGTCTCGTCGGCGTGCTCGACCAGACCGCGCTCGTGCGTGCTCCCAACACCTTCACCAAGGACTTCCTCGAGCAGCGCGTCCGCGAACAGATCCACACCGCCCTGGGTGACCAGCTCGGGCACCCGGTCGCTCTCGCCGTCTCCGTCGACGAGAGCCTCGAGACCGACCTCGGCATGATCAACGACGAGCCGACCGGGCAGGTGCACGACGGCCCGCGCCGCTCGGCCGGCCCCGACTCCATCGGGCACCACAACGGCCCCCCGGCGGGCGGGGCGAACGGGGCCAGCGGCCTACGCGCTCCGGGACAGAGCCCGGCGCACCACGCGAACAACCCGCTTCGTGACCTCGCCGAGAGTGCACCGGCGCTCAACGGCGCCGACCTCGACGAGCCCGGCCGGCCGGCATACCCCGACGTGCAGACGCAGATGGAGCTCGGCCCCGACCCGCTGAGCGGCGGCGAGAGCGGACCCCTCCGGCTGCAGCAGCGTCCGGAGCCGAGCTCGCCCGGCGACACCCGGCTCAACCCGAAGTACACCTTCGACACCTTCGTCATCGGCGCGAGCAACCGCTTCGCCCACGCGGCGGCGGTCGCGGTCGCCGAGGCGCCGGCCAAGGCGTACAACCCGCTCTTCGTCTACGGCGAGTCGGGTCTGGGCAAGACGCACCTGCTCCACGCGATCGGCCACTACGCGCGCACCATGTTCCCGAACGTGCGGGTGCGCTACGTGAACTCCGAGGAGTTCACCAACGACTTCATCAACAGCATCCGCGACGACAAGGCGAGTGCGTTCCAGAGTCGCTACCGCAGCGTCGACGTGCTGCTCATCGACGACATCCAGTTCCTCCAGGGCAAGCTGCAGACGCAGGAGGAGTTCTTCCACACCTTCAACACGCTGCACAACGCGAACAAGCAGATCGTCATCACCTCCGACCTGCCCCCGCGCGAGCTGTCCGGCTTCGAGGACCGCATGCGCACCCGGTTCGAGTCGGGCCTGCTGACCGACGTGCAGCCGCCCGACCTCGAGACCCGCATCGCGATCCTGCGCAAGAAGGCGATCCAGGACCGCATGTCGGTGCCCGACGACGTCCTCGAGTACATCGCGACGAACTTCAGCACCAACATCCGCGAGCTCGAGGGCGCCCTCATCCGCGTCACGGCGTTCAGCAACCTCAACCGCCAGCCCGTCGACCTGCCGCTCGCCGAGATCGTGCTCAAGGACGTGCTTCCCAACGAGACGCCCAACCAGGTGACCGCGGCGACGATCATGGCGGTGACGGCCGCCTACTACGCCGTCACCATCGAGGACCTCTGCGGTTCGAGCCGCTCGCGCCAGCTCGTCACGGCCCGCCAGATCGCGATGTACCTCTGCCGCGAGATGACCGACCTCAGCCTGCCGAAGATCGGCCAGCACTTCGGCGGCCGCGACCACACGACGGTGATGCACGCCGACCGCAAGATCCGTGAGCTCATGGGTGAGCGCCGCGCGATCTACAACCAGGTCACCGAGCTGACCAACCGCATCCGCCAGCAGTCCCACTGACGCGGGGGCCTGTCGGCCCCGATGGCGTATGCCGTCAGCCCCGCCGGGCGGTGATGGTGGCCGCGAGCGCGTCGTCCCACGGCGTGGGGGCGAGCCCGAACGTGCGCTGGGTGAGCGTGCTGTCGAGCACGAAGGGCCGCTCGAACTGGTGGCGCGTCTCGCGGACCTCGCGCATGAAGGGGACGACGAGCCCGGCCGCGGTGCCGAGCGGGCGGGCAGCACGCGTACCTTCCTGGGCTTCACGCCGGCGATCCGGGCGATGTCGCGCGCTGCCTCGTCGAAGGTGCGCGGAGCCGAGGTCGGCACGTGCCACGCCGGCCCCTACGCGTCGTCGCTCGTCGCGACGCGGGCAGCGAGGGCGCCCACGTCGGGGACGTAGGTCCACGAGTGCGGGGCTCGGCCCGACCGATCGGCACGAACGGTGGGCGGCCAGCGAGCAGCGCGTCGAGGACGACGTCGCACAGGTAGCTGGTGCGCGGCGTGGTGCCCGGGCCGAAGTAGTCGCTGGAGCGCAGCTCGGTGGCTCGGAGACGTCCCGCGTCGTGGCGGGCCAGCGCCTCGGTCCACATGTCCGCACGCAGGGCGCCCTTGTGCCCCGCAGGGCGCATCGGGTCGCCCTCCCTCATCGGCGCCGCGACGCGGCCGTAGCCGTAGAGGTTGCCGATGATGACGAGGCCGGCACCGGAGGCCTCGGCCGCGGCCAGGGTGGCGGCGGCGACGGGGGGCCAGTCGGTGTCCCACGTCAGGTAGCGGGGCGGGTTGACCGCGTTGACGATGCTGGCGGCGCCCGTGGCGAGGGCAGTGAGACGAGCCGCGTCGGCGGCGTCGGCAGCGACGACCTCGACGGCGCCCGGGTCGGTGGCCTCCCAGGGCCGCTCCGGCACCCGGCCCGAGCGCGAGGCGAGGGTCACGGTGTGGCCCCTGTCATGGACGCGACTGGGACCCCCGCGACGCTCGGCAAGCGCGCCCGCAACCGCAGGACGGTCGAGGCCGACATCCTCCGCGTCGCGCGCGATCACCTGGCCACGTCCGGCGCGGCCGGCCTCAGCCTCAGGGCCGTCGCCCGCGACCTCGGCATGGTGTCTTCAGGCATCTACCGCTACGTGGAGAGCCGCGACGAGCTGCCGACCCGGCTGATCGTCGACCCTATCTCTCACTTGCCGACACGGTGCGAACCGCGCACGACGCGGTCGACCCCGCCGACCTCGTCGGTCGATGGAACGCTCTCCGCCGGGCGCTGCGCGGGTGGGCCCTGGAGCATCCGCACGACTTCGCGCTCATCTACGGGTCACCGGTGCCGGACTACCAGGCGCCGGCCGAGCGGACGACCGAGCCGGGCACCGCCGTCATGGCCCTGCTCGTCACCCTGCTCGAGGACGCGCGACGAGCGGGGCGCGTCCCGGGCGCCGACGCCCTCGGCGTCACCCCGCCCGACGCGACGACCGCCCTCGGGCCGCTCCTCGAGGACCCCATGTTCGACGACACCGGCATCGACCCGGCCATGCTCGCGCAGGGAATCGCGGCGTGGACGCTGCTCCGCGGGGCCGTCACGAGCGAGGTCTTCTCGCAGCTCGGCCCACTGCCGGACCCTCCCGCGCTCTTCGAGACGCTGCTCTCCGCATCACCCCGCCTCGTGGTCACCGCCACCCCCGCGGACTAGTCCGCGGCATCGCTCGCCGGCCGTGCACGCCCCTCGGGCCCATGACGTCCACATCTGTCCACACCCTTGTCCACAGCTGTGTGCACAGCGTGACCTTCCCGTGACCCCCGGGGACCAGACGCGCGCAGTGGCATCAGCCAAGGGTTGTCCACCGCTTGTGGAAAACTCTGTGGAAGCGGAGCCCTCCTCCACGCACAGCTGACTAGTCACCAATGCCAGCAAATCGGACAAAAGACGAACGCTCCTCCACACCGTCCTGTGGAAACGTGTGGACGAACAGCGGCCGCCTGCGGACAAGGTCGCCGCGGGCTGTGGGGACGCTGTGCAGCGCGGATCCGCGTCCACAGCAGGCGCGTGACGCGACTGTTCGCGGCACACACGTCGTGCACAGCCCCGTCCGCGGCCTGACCTGCCCGAACTCGGGTTGTCCACAGCATCCACAGCACCTATGACTATGACGAGACCCAAGTCGAGGAGATGAGCCCCGACAACGAGGGTCGGGCCGAACGCTCGCGGCGACCCCGGCAAACGTGTGATTTCGACCTGTCTGGTCATCACGGGAGTGTCTGTGGTGTCAGTCACCGGCAGGCACTAGTGTCTGAGCCCCAATGACCTTCCCCGTCGAAGTGAGTGCACCGTGAAGTTTCGGGTTGAGCGAGACGTCCTGGCCGAGGCCGTGACCTGGGTTGCGCGTGGCCTGCCGGCCCGCCCGCCGGTCCCCGTGCTCGCAGGCGTGCTCGTCGACGCGAACGAGGACGGCACCCTCACGCTGTCGGCGTTCGACTACGAGGTGTCCGCGCGCATCACCGTGCCGGCCGACGTCGCCGAGGCCGGCCAGGTGCTCGTGCTCGGGCGCCTGCTCGCCGACATCTCGCGCAACCTGCCCAACAAGCCGATCGATGTCAGCACCGACGGCACCAAGGTGAACGTCGCCTGCGGCTCCTCCCGCTTCGCCCTGCGCGAGATGCCCGTCGCCGACTACCCGACCCTCCCGGCAGCCCCCGAGGCGAGCGGAACCATCGCCGGCGACGTCTTCACCCAGGCCGTCGCCCAGGTCTCCGTGGCCGCCGACAAGGGCGACACGCTGCCGATCCTCACCGGCGTTCGCATGGAGATCGACGGCGACAAGGTCACCCTGCTGGCCACCGACCGCTATCGCCTCGCCATGCGCGAGCTGACCTGGAGCCCGACCGCGACCGACGCCAACCACGTCGCCCTCATCCCGGCTCGCCAGCTCTCCGACACCGCCCGCGCCCTCGGCGCCTCGGGCTCGGTCGAGCTCGCGCTCGGTCAGGGCGGCGACGGCCTCATCGGCTTCGAGGCCGGCCAGCGCCGGGCGACCACCCGACTGCTCGACGGCGAGTACCCCAAGGTCACCTCGATCTTCCCGACGTCCGTCGACACCGAGGCCGTCATCGAGACCGCCGCCCTCGAGGAGGCCGTCAAGCGCGTGGCCCTCGTCGCCGAGCGCAACACCCCGGTGCTGCTGAAGTTCACCGACGGCCAGGTCGCCATCGAGGCCGGCACCGGCGACGACGCCCAGGCCTCCGAGGCCGTCGAGGCGACCCTCAACGGTCCCGAGATCCAGATCGCCTTCAACCCCCAGTTCCTGCTCGACGGGCTCCACGCCGTCGGCACGGCCTGGAGCAGGCTCAGCTTCACCCAGCCCAGCCGCCCCGCCGTGCTGACCGGGCAGGCCGAGGCCGACTCCGAGCCCGACAGCAGCTACCGCTACGTGCTCATGCCGGTGCGCTTCGCGAGCTGAGCCGCCCTCGGCCATGCAGTCCCTGGCGTACGCGTGTGGCGGCGCCCGCGGGACCATCCGCGCGCCCGACCGCACGGACGCCCTGCCGCCGGCAGGGCAGCAGGGCGTAGCCTCGAACCGCGCCACCCGATCGACCCCCGTCCTCACGTCAGAAAGGCTCGCGCCATGCAGCTCGGTCTCATCGGTCTCGGCAAGATGGGCGGCAACATGCGCGAGCGGTTGCGTCGCGCCGGGCACGAGGTCGTCGGTTTCGACTTCAACCCCGACGTCCGCGACGTCGCCTCGCTCCCCGAGCTGGTCCAGGCCCTCGAGGCGCCCCGCGTCGTCTGGGTCATGGTCCCGGCCGGCGACCCGACGAGGCAGACCGTCGCCCAGCTCGGCGACCTGCTCGAGCCCGGTGACCTCGTCATCGACGGCGGCAACTCCCGCTTCACCGACGACTTCGAGAACGCGAAGCTGCTCAGCGAGAAGCAGGTCGGCTACGTCGACTGCGGCGTGAGCGGCGGCATCTGGGGCCTCGACAACGGCTACGGCCTCATGTGCGGCGGCGACGCCGAGTGGGTCGAGAAGGCGATGCCCATCTTCGACTCGCTCCGCCCCGAGGGACCCCGCGAGGAAGGCTTCGTCCACGCGGGCGAGGTCGGCGCCGGCCACTACACGAAGATGGTCCACAACGGCATCGAGTACGGCCTCATGGCGGCATACGCCGAGGGCTACGAGCTGCTCGAGAAGAAGGACATCGTCAAGGACGTCCCCGGAGCCTTCAAGGCGTGGAGCCGCGGCACCGTCGTGCGGTCGTGGCTGCTCGACCTCATGGTCAAGGCCCTCGAGGAGAACCCCCACCTCGACGACGTGTCCGACTACACCAACGACTCCGGCGAGGGCCGCTGGACCGTCGAGGAGGCCATCGCGCTCGGCGTCCCGATGCCGGTCATCTCGGCCTCGCTGTTCGCCCGGTTCGCCTCGCGCCAGCAGAGCTCGCCGACGATGCAGGCCGTCGCCGCCCTGCGCGGCCAGTTCGGTGGGCACCAGGTCATGACCATCGCCGAGGGCGAGGAGCTGCGCCGCAAGACCGGCGACGAGGGGTCGACCCACCCGGCGCCGGCCCCCGAGCAGGCCGGCTCGGCAGGCCACGATGCCGCGAACGCCGGCCCCTCCTCGGGCACCGGCTCCACCTCCTGACGTCCGTGGCGCGGCCGGGAGCCCTGCGCGGCAGGGCGCCCGGGCCCGCCACCTTCGAGAACCAGCCGACCTGACGTGCACGTCCGCCACCTGACGCTCAAGGACTTCCGCAGCTACCCGAGTGCCGAGCTCGCACTGACACCGGGGGTCACCACGCTCGTCGGCCTCAACGGGCAGGGCAAGACCAACCTCGTCGAGGCGGTCGGCTACCTGGCCACGCTGGGGTCGCACCGCGTCGCAACCGACCAGCCCCTCGTGCGCTTCGGCGCAGCCCGGGCGATCGTGCGCGGCGCGATCGTGCGCGACGAGCGCGAGACGATGGTCGAGCTCGAGATCACGCCGGGCCGAGCCAACCGGGCCCGCCTCGGGCGCTCTCCCGTCCCACGGCCGCGCGACGTGCTCGGGACGGTGCGAACGGTGCTCTTCGCGCCCGAGGACCTCGCCCTCGTCAAGGGCGACCCGTCTGAGCGGCGCCGCTTCCTCGACGAGCTGCTCGTCCAGCGCCAGCCGCGCTGGTCGGGCGTGCGCTCCGACTACGACAAGATCCTCAAGCAGCGCAACGCCCTGCTGAAGTCGGCGGCCCCGGTGCTGCGCAAGGGCGCCCGGCGCCAGCCGCGGGCCGGCGACCCGCCGCTCGAGGAGGCCGGCGAGTCCGCGCTGCACACGCTCGTCGTCTGGAACGACCACCTGTCGACGGTCGGCTCGCAGCTCCTCTACGCCCGGCTGCGCCTGCTGCGCGACCTCGTGCCCGACCTGTCCGAGTGCTACGACGCCGTCAGCGCCGCCGCCTCCAACGCGAGGGCGACCTACCGCAGCTCGTTGCACGAGGACCTCGCGAAGCGACTCGCCGAGGGCGAGGTGCCCGAGGTCGACGAGCTGCGCGCCGGCATGCTCGACACCCTGGAGCAGGTGCGGCCCAACGAGATCGAGCGCGGCATCACCCTCGTGGGCCCGCACCGCGACGACCTCGTGCTGTCGCTGGGTGAGCTGCCGGCCAAGGGCTATGCCAGCCACGGCGAGTCGTGGAGCTTCGCCCTGGGGCTCAAGCTGGCGGCATACCGGCTGCTTCGGCGCGACCTCGGCGACGACCCCGTGCTCGTGCTCGACGACGTGTTCGCCGAGCTCGACTCCGGCCGGCGCGAGCGACTGGCCGGGCTGGTCGCCGACTGCGAGCAGGTGCTCATCACCGCGGCCGTGGGCGCCGACGTGCCCGACGTCCTGCGCGAGAGCGGCACCACGTACGCCGTCGTGCTCGGTCAGGTGGGCCCGCTCGGCGAGGCCGACGCCCCCGAGGCCGTCGAAGACGCCCCCGAGACCGTCGAAGCGGGCGACGATGCCTGAGGACGAGACGCGCCCCACCCCCGCCGGCGACGAGAACCCAGCACCCGGGGAGGTGCCGCCGCCGAGCGACGAGGAGACGCGTATCGCCGACGCGGCCGCATCCGCCCTCGCCCGGGCCCGTGCGGCCGCCGCCGACAAGGGGCTGCGTCCGGGCATGAAGCCCCGCAAGCGCCGCCGCCCCATCGGCCACGCACCGGTGCTCTCCGGCTCCTCGCGCGACGGGCGCGACCCGTCGCTGCTCGGCGACCAGCTCGACCGGCTCCTGCTCGACCGCGGCTGGAAGGTCGACGTCGCGGTCGGCTCGGTCATGGGCCGCTGGCCCGAGATCGTCGGACCCGACATCGCCGGCCACGTCACACCGCAGACCTTCGTCGACGGCGTTCTCACGGTGCAGGCCGACTCGACCGCCTGGGCCACGCAGATGCGGCTGCTCGCGTCGTCCCTGCTCGCGCGCATCGACGAGGAGATCGGGGCGGGTGCCGTCAGCGAGCTCAGGGTCGTCGGACCGAGCGCGCCGTCGTGGAGTCGAGGCGCCCGCCGGTCGCCCGACTCCCGGGGCCCGCGCGACACCTACGGCTGACTCCCCACCCCGCGCGGTGACCCTGCACGCACCTCCATGCGTGCCGAAGGGCGGCTGTCGGTGATCCGACGCAGACTGTCGTCATGACCCAGATGCCGCAGTGCACGATCGTCCCGCCCTACATCCTCGAGGCGCTGGCGGCGAGCGACGAGCCCGCCGTGGCCAAGCACGCCCGCGAGGCGCTGCAGCACGACGAGCACCTGCGCTCCACCCGCCGCACCCCGACGGCGCGCCCCACCGGACGGCGCGCCCCCCGGCGAGAGGACGCCGACGGCACCCACGGCACCGGGCCGCACCGCACGATCTCCGACGCCAAGGGCACGCAGACCACCCCCGGCACGAAGATGCGCGCCGAGGGCGAGCCCGCCTCCGACGACGAGGCGGTCAACGAGGCCTACGACGGACTCGGCGCCACCTGGCAGCTGTGGTCCGCGGCGTACTCACGCGACTCGCTCGACGGCAAGGGCATGCCGCTGCTCGCGACCGTCCACTACGGCCGCAACTACGACAACGCCTTCTGGGACGGCACGCAGATGGTGTTCGGCGACGGTGACGGCGTCATCTTCGAGCGGTTCACCAGGAGCGTCGACGTCATCGGGCACGAGCTGGCCCACGGCGTGACCGAGCACACGGCGGGGCTGCTCTACCAGGGCCAGTCGGGCGCGCTCAACGAGTCGATCTCCGACGTCTTCGGCGTGCTCGTCAAGCAGCACCAGCTCGACCAGAGTGCCGAGCAGGCCGACTGGCTCGTCGGCGCCGACCTGCTCAACCCGTCGGTCAAGGGCCGGGCGCTGCGCGACATGCGCAACCCGGGCACCGCCTACGACGACCCCCGCCTCGGCAAGGACCCGCAGCCGGCCCACATGGACGACTTCGTCGACACCGACGACGACAACGGGGGCGTGCACATCAACTCCGGCATCCCCAACCGCGCCTTCGTGCTGGCCGCGCTCGAGATCGGCGGCAACGCCTGGGAGGCAGCGGGCTCCATCTGGTACGCCGTCGTGTCGGGCGACGGCATCAGGGCCGACTGCGACTTCGCCACGTTCGCCGGCCTCACGGTGACCGCCGCCGGGTCGACGCACGGCGACGGCTCGGCCGAGCAGGCCGCGGTCCGCTCGGCCTGGGAGCAGGTCGGCGTGCTGGCCCCGGCAGGCGGGCCCGGCGACGCAGGCCCTGCGGGCGCTGGCGGCGAGACGGGCGGTCCGGACCGCTCGACCCCCGTGCCTTCGCCGGGCGAGGGCCACGGCCAGGCCCCGAGCGCCGACGCCCAGGTGCTGCTGCGGCGCACGGGTGGCTTCGCCGGCCAGGTGCGTGAGCGGCAGGTCGCGCTGGGCGAGCTCCCCGAGCGCGACGCCAAGGACTGGCAGCACCTGCTGGCGGCGCCGACGCTCCAGCGCATCGCGGCCTCGACCGAGCGCACCCACCCCGACGCCTACATCTACTCCGTCGTCTGCGACGAGGCCGGGTGCAACGTGACGATCCAGGAGCCGCACCTGCCGGAGGCGATCCACTCCCTCTTCGAGCGCACCCTCGCCGACGACTGACGGGACCGACGACTGAGCCGCTTGCCGAAACCGGGCGAAGTCTTTACGAATCCTTGCCGGTCGGGGCTGCCGGGCGGTGGTTGCCTGTGTCGTCGCCACCACGTGCTCGTTCCCCGCGAGCTCCCTCCCTGAAAGGTCGACATGCGTCGCTCACCTCTCGTCGCCTCGGCCGCGGTCATCGCCGCGGCGGGCGCCCTGCTCTGCACCGCTGGTTCCGGCTCCGTCGCGGCACCCCTGCCTGCAGCCGCCCCCGCAGCCCGCACCCCCGTGCCCGCCGACGTCACCCTCGTCCAGGTGCGCCAGAGCCTGCTCGGGTCACACACCTGGTACGCCCAGACCTACCGCGGCGTGCCCGTCCTCGGTGGGTTCTATGCCGTGCACTCCACCGGTGCGACCTCCTCGGTCGACGACGGCCGCAGGTCGGTGACCGGCCTCGCCTCGGTGACGCCCGGCCTGGCCCGGGCCGGCGCGGCCTCGGCGGCCAGGGCCCACGGCAACGCCCGCTCAACCCGCCTCGTCGTGGTCCCGGGGGTGGGCGGAGCCCCGGCGGCGCTCGCCTACGAGGTGACGACCGACCAGGACAAGCAGGTCCTCGTCGACGCGCGCAGCGGCAAGATCGCCAAGGTCACCGACGAGCGCCGGCTCGCGACCGGTTCGGGCAAGGTCTTCGACCCCAGCCCGGTGGTCGCCCTCCAGAACGAGTCCCTCAAGGACTCCGCCAACGCCGACTCCGCCGTGCCGGCCGCCGCCTACAAGACGGTGACGCTCGCGAACCTCGACGGCTCCGGCTACCTGCGCGGCGCGTATGCGACGGTCGTCAACAGCACCAGGGGCAAGAACCCGGCCGCCTTCTCCTCGACGAACGCGTTCCTCTACACGCGCAGCGACAACCGCTTCGAGCAGGTCAACAGCTACTACGCCGTCGACCGCCTGCAGACCTACATCCAGTCGCTCGGCTTCACGAACGTCAACAACGAGGCCCAGGACCTCAACGTCAACGCGACCACCCAGGACAACTCCTGGTACACCCCGAGCCAGGACACCATCACGATCGGCACGGGCGGCGTCGACGACGGCGAGGACCAGGAGGTCGTCTGGCACGAGTACGGCCACGCGGTCCAGGACGACCAGGTGCCCGGCTTCGGCGCGAGCAACGACGGCGGCGCGATCGGCGAGGGCTTCGGCGACTACCTGGCCGCCACCATGTCGCAGGCGAACTCCGCCGACACCGCGACGACCCCGTGGGCGTGCGTCATGGACTGGGACTCGACGAGCTACACGTCGACCACGCCGCACTGCATCCGCCGCCTCGACACGGCCAAGACCGTCGCCAACCGCACCGGCGAGGTGCACGACGACGGCGAGATCTGGAGCCACGCGCTCTGGGACATGAACCGGAACCTCGGCCGCGACAAGGCCACCCGGATCATCCTCGAGGCGCAGTTCGGCTACTCCCCCACGACGACGTGGGCGGCCGCGGCGCAGAAGACGGTCGACACCGCGACGGCGCTCTACGGGGCGGCCGACGCCGCCACGGTGCGCGCCGCCTTCCAGGCGCGCGGCATCCTCTGACGAGAGGGCGTCGACAGGGG
The DNA here is from genome assembly GCF_042676085.1 of Terrabacter terrigena. Classification (NCBI taxonomy): domain Bacteria; kingdom Bacillati; phylum Actinomycetota; class Actinomycetes; order Micrococcales; family Intrasporangiaceae; genus Terrabacter; species Terrabacter terrigena. The sequence continues at coordinate 70,917 of NZ_JBHTKH010000007.1, read as the reverse complement.
TGTCGCACCACCCAAGGCGTATGCCGGGAGGTCGGGTTCCGCTGGGACCCGGCCTCCCGGCACACCCGGTCGCGACCCTGTGGACAGCGGGTTGAACGGCCGCTCGTGAGCGGGACAATGGACCGAAGGACCCGGCGTGGGGGCTGTGAATCCTGCGGCTCGTGAGAAGGCGTCACAGGCGCGCTGGGGGGCCGGGGCGTGAGTCCCCCCTCGGATGACGGGGTGATCGGGCCGGAAAATGGCCGTTCCGCGCGTCTGAGGGCACGGTTCACGACTCGGGACCGTTAGAATGATGAGGTTGCGGCTCGACGTCACGTCGGGCCGCCCGCATGAGGTCTGACCGCATGCGCATCAAGACAGGGTCACAGAGGAGAGACGTGTCCGACGCCGACGAGCCGACCACCACCAGCGCCACCCCGAGCACCACCCCGAGCCCCACCGGCTCGGCCCCCGACTCGACGAACGGCTCGGCCCCGGCCCCTGCATCTCCTGCGGCACCCCCTGCGGCACCCCCTGCGGCACCCGCGGACGTCCGCCCCAACGGCGTCGACTACGACGCGAGCGCGATCACCGTCCTCGAGGGCCTCGAGGCCGTGCGCAAGCGTCCCGGCATGTACATCGGCTCCACGGGTCCGCGCGGCCTGCACCACCTCGTCTACGAGATCGTCGACAACTCCGTCGACGAGGCGCTCGCCGGCTACGCGACGCACATCGACGTGACGCTCCTGGCCGACGGCGGCGTCCGCGTCAAGGACAACGGTCGCGGCATCCCCACCGACATCCACCCGGTGGAGAAGATCAGCGCCGTCGAGCTCGTGCTCACGCAGCTGCACGCCGGCGGCAAGTTCGGTGGCGGCGGCTACAAGGTGTCCGGTGGGCTGCACGGCGTCGGCTCCTCGGTCGTCAACGCCCTCTCGACGACGCTCAAGGCCGCGGTGCGCCAGAAGGGCCACGTGCACCGGATGAGCTTCTCCATGGGTGTGCCCGACGGGCCGCTGCGCCCGGAGGAGGCCACCGACGAGACCGGCACGACGATCACGTTCTGGGCCAACCCCGACATCTTCGAGTCCGTCGACTACGACTTCGAGACGCTGCGCGCGCGGTTCCAGCAGACGGCGTTCCTCAACAAGGGCCTGACGATCACCCTCGTCGACGAGCGCATCGAGCAGGTCGACGACGACGTCGTCGACCTCGACGGCGTCGACAACGAGGTCACGGAGGTCGAGGAGTCCGGCGACAACGGCCACGCGCCGACCGACGGCGAGTCCAAGAAGGTCAAGGCGAAGAAGGTCACCTACCGCTACGACGGCGGCCTGGTCGACTACGTCAACCACATCAACAGCAGCAAGCGCAGCGAGCCCGTGCACCCCGACGTCATCTCGCTCGAGGTCGAGGACGGCGACCGCATGCTCTCGCTCGAGCTCGCGATGCAGTGGACCACCGCCTACTCCGAGTCGGTGCACACCTACGCCAACAACATCAACACCCACGAGGGCGGCACCCACGAGGAGGGCTTCCGCGCGGCGCTGACCAAGCTCGTCAACGAGTTCGCCCGCAAGCAGAACCTCCTCAAGGACAAGGACGAGAACCTCACCGGCGACGACGTCCGCGAGGGCCTCACCGCCGTCATCTCGGTCAAGCTCGGCGAGCCGCAGTTCGAGGGCCAGACCAAGACCAAGCTCGGCAACTCCGAGGTCAAGGGCTTCGTCCAGCGCGCCATGACCGACGAGTTCGGCCACTGGCTCGAGGCCCACCCCAACGAGGGCAAGGACATCGTCCGCAAGTCGGTCCAGGCCGCGGCCGCGCGCATGGCGGCCCGCAAGGCTCGCGAGGCCACCCGCCGCAAGGGCCTGCTCGAGTCGGGCGGCCTGCCGGGCAAGCTCAAGGACTGCCAGAGCAAGGACCCCAGCATCTCCGAGGTCTTCATCGTCGAGGGCGACAGCGCGGGCGGCTCGGCCACGCAGGCCCGCAACCCGCACACCCAGGCGATCCTGCCGATCCGCGGCAAGATCCTCAACGTCGAGAAGGCGCGCATCGACAAGATCCTCGCCAACAACGAGGTCCAGGCGCTCATCTCGGCGTTCGGCACGGGCATCGGCGAGGACTTCGACATCCAGCGGGCGCGCTACCACAAGATCGTGCTGATGGCCGACGCCGACGTCGACGGCATGCACATCCGCACCCTGCTGCTGACACTGCTCTTCCGCTTCATGCGCCCGCTCATCGAGGCCGGTTACGTCTACCTCGCCCAGCCGCCGCTCTTCCGCCTGCGGTGGAGCAATGCCGACCACCAGTTCGCCTACTCCGACAAGGAGCGCGACGGCCTGCGCCAGATCGGCGAGGGCAACGGCTGGCGCCTGCCGAAGGACAACCCGATCCAGCGCTACAAGGGCCTCGGCGAGATGAACTACCAGGAGCTCGGCGAGACGACGATGGACCAGTCCACGCGCACGCTGCTCCAGGTCACTCTCGACGACGCCGCGAAGGCCGACGAGGTCTTCGCCGTGCTCATGGGTGAGGACGTCGAGTCCCGCCGCACGTTCATCCAGAAGAACGCGCACGACGTGAAGTTCCTCGACATCTGACGACATCCGACAGCCATCCGACTGCCCGCGTATGCCGTCCGGCACGTTCCACGTGAAACGTCACCACACGGCATACGCCCTCAACTGCACGAATCTGACTGAGAGACAAAGGGATCTGACGTGAGCGACGACCTGCCTCCCACCAACGGGGACGACGTCAACGAGCCTGCCGAGGAGAACGTCGACGCACGCGCCGTCATCGCGCGTGAGCCGGGCGAGCACGACCGGGTCGAGCCGATCGACCTCAACACCGAGATGCAGCGCAGCTACATCGAGTACGCGATGTCGGTCATCGTCTCGCGTGCGCTGCCCGACGTCCGCGACGGCCTCAAGCCCGTGCATCGCCGCATCGTCTACGCGATGTACGACGGCGGCTACCGCCCCGACCGCGGCTTCAACAAGTGCGCCCGCGTCGTCGGCGACGTCATGGGTCACTACCACCCGCACGGCGACTCGGCGATCTACGACGCCCTCGTGCGCCTCGTGCAGGACTGGTCGCTGCGCTACCCGCTCGTTCAGGGCCAGGGCAACTTCGGCTCGCGCGGCAACGACGGCGCAGCCGCCCCGCGGTACACCGAGTGCCGGATGGCCCCGATCGCCATGGAGATGGTGCGGGACATCGACCAGGACACCGTCGACTTCGTGCCGAACTACGACGGCAAGACGATGCAGCCGGCGGTGCTGCCCAGCCGCTTCCCCAACCTGCTCGTCAACGGATCCGCCGGCATCGCCGTCGGCATGGCGACGCAGATCCCGTCGCACAACCTGCGCGAGGTTGCAGCAGGCGCGCAGTACTACCTCGAGCACCCGGAGATCGGCCGCGAGGAGCTGCTCGAGGCGCTGCTCGGGATCATCAAGGGACCCGACTTCCCGACCGGCTCGCTCATCATGGGTCACCGCGGCATCGAGGACGCCTACCGCACCGGCCGCGGGTCGATCATCATGCGGGCGGTCGTCAACGTCGAGGAGATCCAGAACCGCCAGTGCCTCGTCGTCACCGAGCTGCCCTACCAGGTCAACCCGGACATGCTCGCGCTGAAGATCGCCGACCTCGTCAAGGACGGCAAGATCGCCGGCATCTCCGACATCCGTGACGAGACGTCGGGCCGCACCGGCCTGCGCATCGTCATCGTGCTCAAGCGCGACGCCGTCGCCAAGGTCGTGCTCAACAACCTCTACAAGCACACGCAGCTGCAGACGACGTTCGGCGCGAACATGCTCGCGCTCGTCGACGACGTGCCCCGCACCCTGCCCCTCGACGGCTTCATCCGGCACTGGGTGGACCACCAGATCGAGGTCATCGTCCGGCGCACCCGCTTCCGCCTCAACAAGGCGGAGCAGGAGATCCACATCCTGCGTGGCCTGCTCAAGGCGCTCGACATGCTCGACGAGGTCATCGCGCTCATCCGCGGGTCGCGCACCGTCGAGATCGCCCGCGAGGGCCTCATCGAGCTGCTCGCGATCGACGAGACGCAGGCCAACGCGATCCTCAACATGCAGCTGCGCCGCCTCGCCGCCCTCGAGCGCGAGAAGCTGCAGCAGGACCACGACGCGCTCCAGGCGCTCATCGACGAGTACACCGCGATCCTCGCCTCGCCCGAGCGCCAGCGCGAGATCGTCTCGGAGGAGCTGCAGGCCATCGTCGACAAGTACGGCGACGACCGGCGCACCGAGATCATCCCCTTCGACGGCGACATGTCGATGGAGGACCTCATCCCCGAGGAGGACGTCGTCGTCACGATCACCCGTGGCGGCTACGCGAAGCGCACCCGCGTCGACCAGTACCGCTCGCAGAAGCGCGGCGGCAAGGGTGTGCGCGGCGCGACGCTGCGCGGCGAGGACGTCGTCGAGCACTTCTTCACGACGACGACCCACCACTGGCTGCTCTTCTTCACCAACCTCGGCCGCGTCTACCGGGCCAAGGCCTACGAGCTGCCCGAGGGCTCGCGCGACAGCAAGGGCCAGCACGTGGCCAACCTGCTCGCGTTCCAGCCCGGCGAGCAGATCGCCCAGGTGCTCGCGATCAGGGACTACCACGCCGGCGACTACCTCGTGCTCGCCACCCGGCGCGGTCTCGTCAAGAAGACCCGTCTCGCCGACTACGACTCCAACAGGTCCGGCGGCCTGATCGCCGTGAACCTGCGCGAGGGCGACGAGCTCGTCGGCGCCGGGCTGGCGTCCAACCGCGACGACCTGCTGCTCGTCTCGCGCAAGGGCCAGTCGGTGCGCTTCACCGCCACCGACGAGGCGCTGCGCCCCATGGGCCGGTCGACCTCCGGCGTCACGGGCATGAAGTTCCGCGACGGTGACGACCTGCTCGCGATGTCCGTCGTCGAGGAGGGCGAGAGCCCCGACGTCTTCGTCGTCTTCGAGAACGGCCTCGCGAAGCGCACCCCGGTCTCGGAGTACCGCCTCCAGGGGCGCGGCGGCCTCGGCATCAAGGTGGCCAAGCTGTCGGAGAAGGGCGGCGACCTCGTCGGAGCCCTCACCGTCGTCGAGACCGACGAGGTCATGGTGGTCATGGAGAAGGGCAAGATCGTCCGGTCGCGCGTCGACGAGGTGCGCCACACCGGCCGCTCGTCCCAGGGCGTGAAGTTCGCGACGCCCGACAAGGGCGACTCGATCGTGGCCGTGGCCCGCAACGCAGAGTCGGCCACCGCGGTCGAGGAGATCGAGGCCGGCGAGCCCGTCGACCAGCCGTCCGGCACGGGAGCGCCCGCTACGGTTCCCGTCGATGATGGCGTACCGTCGGACGAGACCTCGACTGACGAGGGCGGTTCGTCCGAGGACGACAACGGAGGTGACGCATGAGCACGACCAGCTCTGAGGGGTCGTTCGGCAAGGCCGGCTTCGGTGCCGGCTCGTCGCGGGGCTCCGGCAGCAGCAGGGGTGCCACCTCGGACAGCGGCTCGGACAGTGCGAGCACGGGTCCTGGCAGTGGTTCCGGCAACTCGGGCAGCAGCTCGAGTAACGGCTACTACGGTTCTGGCGGCGCCTCGTACTCCTCGGGTTCCGGCTCGTCGAGCTCGTCCGGCAACACCTCGGGTGCGTCCGGCAACGACTCGACGACGTCGCTCTCGCGCGGAGCCGTGACCACGCGTACGGCCCCCACCCAGAAGGTGGGCGCCGCGTCCGGCCGTCCCGCAGGTGCCGGCACGGCGCCCCGCAAGCACAAGGGCCCCCGCCGCGTGCGCCTCGCCGTCGCCCGGGTCGACCCCTGGTCGGTCATGAAGATGAGCTTCCTGCTCTCGGTGGCGCTCGGCATCGCCGGCGTCATCCTCACGGCCGTGCTGTGGATGATCCTCTCGACGATGAACGTCTTCTCCGACATCGAGGGCGTGCTCCAGTCGCTGCAGACGACGACGTCCGACCCGTTCTCGATCAAGGACTACGTCGGCTTCGGTCGGGTGGTGTCGCTCTCGATCGTCATCGGCGTCATCGACGTCATCCTGATGACCGCGATCGCGACCGTCATGGGCTTCCTCTACAACATCTGCTCGGCCCTCGTCGGCGGCGTGCAGCTCACCCTGACCGACGACTGACGTCACCTCTGCGCCCTCGGGTCGCGACCGTTTTGTAGGTTCGCGGGGGCATCGGGTAACGTTTCCCCTCGCGTCCGGTCATCATCTCTGACGGGGTCGGATCGGTCGCGCGAAGGTGACGATGGGCCTATAGCTCAGACGGTTAGAGCGCTTCCCTGATAAGGAAGAGGTCGGAGGTTCAAGTCCTCCTAGGCCCACCATCACCGCCACTTCGGAGAGGATCTCGAATGCTCAAGCGTCTCGCCCTCATCGGTGGCGCGGTCGCCGGCCTCGTGCTCCTGCGCAAGAAGGCCAAGCAGCAGCAGGCCGAGCAGGACCTGTGGACGCAGGCCACCGACGACGTGCAGGCACCGGTCGTCCCGGCTCCCGCCTCGCCCTCGGCGAACGGCCAGGCCAACACCGCGAGCTGACCTCCTCCCCATCCAGGGGCCATGGCGCAATTGGTAGCGCACCTGCTTTGCAAGCAGGGGGTTAGGGGTTCGAGTCCCCTTGGCTCCACAGACGAGAAGCCCTTTCCCCTTACGGGAGAGGGCTTCTTGCATGCCCCGGGGACTGGGTGTGCGGATGGTCTTGCCGGTGGTGCGGTGTTCACCACATCGGGTGCAGGGTCATGTGCAGGGTCATGGGCAGGGTCCTGATCGGTCGAGATGGCCCCCACTCGCCCAGGCGCCGGAGCACACTCGCCTCATGAGCGAGAGCGACCTGACCGACCTCACCGCGGCGCTCATCCGGCAGGGCGTGCGCATCGTCGCGGGCTGGGCGACCAATGCCAGCAACCTCGTACACGCCAAGGCGATGCCCGTCGCGCGCACCGCCGACTTCGTGACGACAGGCGCGGGCATGTCACCGGTCTACAACGGCTACTCCCTGGACGCCTCGATCCAGCTCACTCCGTTCTACGACGCGGTCGGCGACCTGCGTCTTCGGCTCGTCCCCGAGGCCGTACGCGTGCTGCCTGGTGGGCTGGCCGCCGGGCCGACGCATGCCGTCACCCAGGCCGGTGAGTCCGACCCCGCTGAGCCCCGCGGAATCCTCGCGAGAACGGTCGACCGCCTGGCCGAGGCCGGGCTCGAGCCCCGTGTCGGCCACGAGCTCGAGCTCGTCCTCGTCGCACCGGACGGATCTGCGCTCGCACCCGGCGCCTGGACGCCGTACGGCCTCTCGGCCCTCGTCGACCGCTCGCCCCTCGTCGGCGACATCCTCGACGCGGCAGCCGCGGCCGGTCTCGGGATCGAGCAGGTCCACGCGGAGTACGGCGCCCACCAGCTCGAGCTCTCCCTCGCGCCGCAAACACCGGTCGAGGCGGCCGACTCCGTCATCCTGCTCAAGACCGTCATCGGCATCGTCACACGCTCCCACGGGCTGTCCGCCTCCTTCTCGCCCGTCCCCTTCGCCGGCGCCGTCGGCAACGGCGCCCACCAGCACCTCTCCTTGTGGGCCGACGGCGCCAACCTCTTCGACCCGTCCGCGCAGGCCGCGATGACCGACCGCGGCGCGCAGGCGGTCGCGGGCATCCTCGACGGGCTCACCGGCGCTCAGGCGGTGCTCACCGGCTCGGTGCTCTCGGGCCTGCGCCTCGCACCGGGCCTGTGGTCCGGCGCGACGCTCTGCTGGGGCACCGAGAACCGCGAAGCCGCCCTGCGCTACCTGGCGCCGGGCCCCGCGAACCCGCACGGCGCGAACGTCGAGGTCAAGGTCGTCGACCCCTCCGCCAACCCGTATCTCGCCACCGCCGTCATCCTCGGCCTCGCCCTCGACGGCATCGAGCGCGAGCTCCCCCTGCCGCCAGAGACCACGCGCGACACCGGTGGCCTCACGGCAGACGACCGTGCCGCCGCGGGTCTCCGCCTCGTCCTCACCGACCACGACCGGATCCTCGACGCCTTCACGGGGTCGGTCGCCGAGACCGTCCTGGGCGAACAGGCCGCGGCCGCGCTCGTCGCCGTGCGTCGCCACGAGGGCGAGGTCTTCGGCGGCCTCGACCCCACGGAGCTCGCGGACCGGCTCCGCCTGGCCTGGACGATCTGATGTCCGACGGTTGGGCGGGCGCGGCGGCCGACCTCCTCGACGAGGCGGACTCGGCCGCGCTCGTCGACCACCACGTGCACGGAGCCCTTCGCACCGGACCCAGCCGGTCGGCATACGGCCGCGCCCTCAACGAGGTGGACACGGATCCTGCTCCGCCGCAGGTGAACCCGTTCGACAGCCAGCTCGGCTTCGCGATCCGCGCGTGGTGCGCCCCCGTGCTCGGGCTCGAACGCCACGCGGATCCCGACGACTACTGGACCGCCCGCGCCGCACTCGGCGAGGACGAGGTCAACCGACGTTTCCTCACGGCCGCGAACGTCAGCCACTGGCTCGTCGACACCGGCTTCCGCACGGCGGACCTCACTGACCCGCACACGATGGCCGTCACCAGCGGGGGTAACGCCGCGGAGGTCGTGCGCCTCGAGACACTCGCCGAGCAGGTCGTCGCCGAGGGCGCGACCCCGAGCACGTATGCCGACGCGTTCCGTGAGCTGCTCGAGCGCCGTTCGCTGTCCGCCGTCGCCGCGAAGTCCGTCCTCGCCTACCGCGCCGGCTTCGACGTCGACCTCGGCAGACCGGACGACCTTGAGGTCGAGCGGCGCTCCGAGCGCTGGTTCGTCGAGAGCGAGCACACGGACAGCCCTCGGCTGGTCGACCCGAGGCTCATCGCCTTCGGCATCCACGAGGCGGCCGACCTCGGCCTGGCGATCCAGCTGCACGTCGGGCTCGGCGACCGTGACCTCGACCTGCACCGCTGCGACCCGATGCTGCTCCTCGACCTGCTCCGGGCGCCGGGGGTCGCCCGGGTCCCGGTGCTCCTGCTGCACTGCTACCCCTTCGAGCGGCAGGCCGGCTACCTCGCCCAGGGCTTCGGCAACGTCTTCCTCGACGTCGGCCTCGCCGTGAACCACCTCGGCGCCCGGTCCACCGAGCTCGTGGCTCGCAGCCTCGAGCTCGCCCCCCTCCACAAGGTCCTCTACAGCTCGGACGCGTGCGGACCCTCCGACCTGCACTTCCTCGGGGCGCGGCTCTGGCGCAACGCCATGGCGCGGGTGCTCGGTGGTTTCGTCGACGCCGACGAGTGGGCGCTCGCCGACGCCCGGAGGGTGCTGCGGATGGTGGCGCGCGACAACGCCCTCCACGCGTACGAGCGCCTCGACGAGCTGCCCTCGTGAGGTCCGAGTCCTCCAGACCTGGGCAGATCCCGGCAGATCCGGCAGGTACGCGAAGGGGCGCGAACCGTCACGACCCGTGGCGGTCGTGTGGAACGCGTCGGGAAAGGCGTGGTGTACCCCTTCGTGGGTTTCCGGTCGACGGATCGACGAGATGCCCCAGAGCCTTCCGGGGCGCGCCCCGGCCCGGTCGCAGGACCAGACCCACCATGAGCGTTTCCGCCAGGTCGACGATCAGCCGGGTCAGCGGGCGGCGACGTACCAGACCGCCGACGTGAGCACGGCGAGCACGAGCAGCGCGAAGAGCAACCCGCCCGCCACGGGCAGGAACCAGCCCGCTGCCCGTCTCGACCGGACGGCCACGAGCTTGACCACCACCGCCCCCACGACGGCGCAGCCGAGGACACCGTGCACCACCGTGCGCGCGGGCACGGGTCTGCCGTCGGAGAAGGTGCCCGACTCGAGTCCCAGCGCCCAGACGCAGTGGTAGGCCACGACGACGGTGAGCACCAGCGCCACCGCCCCGGAGATGCGGTGCGCGGGGCCGACCCAACCCGGTGCGGGCCTGCTGAACCTGCCGTACATCCAGAGGGCACCCAGCAGCTGGAGCACCACCAGGACCGCGATCGCCACCGAGAGCACCACCTTCATGGAGATGACGGTGCGGAACCCCAACGTCGTGGTGCCGACGAGCGTCGGGTCGTGAACCTTGCCGAACACCCCGACGAGCAGCGCGACCACTGCGCCCGCAGCGAAGGCAGCCAGGGGGACGGACATGCTCCTCGGCTGCCCGCTGTCGGCCATGTCGACAGGATGCCCCCGAGCGCCCTCGCCCGTCGAGCCACGATGGCCCGGACCAGGTCAGAATCAGGACCCGGAGCGCGGTGAGGACCGACGCCGAGGGCGCACAGGGAATCCACGGCAGCTACCTATGGCGGATCTTTTCCCGGAGTGCCATGCTCGATTCAGCACCATCGAGGGGCCCCTCCGGACCCGGCCCACCGGGGGCGTGGTGCTCGGAAGGACGAGACTGACCCGCTCGATCTGATGCAAACTTCATCGAGGCTCTTTCGCAACTGGCCATGTTCCGTTTACACTCGTCAGTAGCGAAGGGTTGGGCCCGCACGAACCGCGCCCAGCCCTTCTGCATGTGCTGGCTCGCGCTGTCCCCCTGTCGGTGCGAGCCAGCTCAAGCAGAGAAGGACCCGGATGCCTCTGGCACCCGGGTCCTTCTCTTTGTGTCGCTCCGTGCGGCTGGGCTCAGCTGCCGGCGTCGTCACCCCGCTGCGCGCGTGTGCGGGCCGACCCGCGCGAGGAGGTCGTGGTCGACGCGCCGTTGATCGTGCCGCCCTCGACCGCGTCCGACGTGATCGCGTCGGAGTCGGGCGCCGGGTCGACCGCCGTGACCTGGCCCGGCGAGCCGGCGTCGGCGGACTCACCCGAACGGTCCTTGGCGTCGGCGATGGCCGCCTGGCCCTTGGCCGCGAGGTCGCCGGCCTTGTCCTTGGCGGCATCGGCGAGCTCTGAGCTCTTCTCCTTGGCCTTGGTCGCGGCGTCGGCGACAGCCTCCTTGGCGTGGCTCACCTGCTCGGCGGCCTTGTCCTTGAAGGTGGCCGCCTCGGAGGTGCCGGCCGTGCCCGCCGTGCGGGAGTCGAGCGGCGTCGCCCACGGGTCATCCGCCTGCTGCTGCTTGCGGAAGGCCGCGACGGCGGCGACCGCGGCGGCCGTGAGACCGATAGCGATGAGCCACTTGCCCTTGCCGCTGCGCTTCTTCGCAACGGCGTCGCCCTTGAGCACGGCGTAGGCGTCGTGGGCGCGGTGCCCACCGACGGCTGCGGACTCCCGGGCCTGGGCGGCGGCCTGCTCGAGGTGCGGCTGGGCCGCCTCCCGGGCCTGCTCGGCGCCGGCGGCGAGGGCAGCGGCAGCGGTGGCGATCGCGGCGCCCACCTTGGGCAGCACCGTGTCGACGAGCGTCGACTGGGCGGCCTCCACGCGGGGCTTGGCGCGGTCGGCGGCGTCGTGGAACGCCTCGCCGGCGACGTCGCGAGCGGTGGCCGCGGCGTCCTGGAAGCGCTCGCGCGCCGTGTCGGCCGCGTCGTGCAGGGCCGGTGAGGCGGCCTCCCTGGCGGCCGCGAAGCGCTCTCGCGCCGCCTCGGCCGCGTCGTGGAGCACGGGTGCTGCAGCCTCACGAGCCGCGTGGGCCCGCTCCCAGGCGGCTTCCCTCGCTGCTGCGGAAGCCTCGCTCGCCGAGCCGGCGGCAGAGTGCCTCAGCGCGTCGAGGCGGTCGCCGGCCGCCGAGCCGAGATCGGCTGCCGCGGCGCGCGCGTGGTCGACGGCAGCCTCCGTGCGGGACTGCTTGGTTCGGAACATTCGTCCTCCTAGGTCCACTCGTCCTTACCCATCCTGCCAAGTTCGGCGACGCGCCGCACGGGGGCAGCGCCGCCCGCGGGTGGGCGCAGGCGGGGGTGCAGCCGGCGTCGCCCTTCCCGCGTATGCCGTGTCGCTGCGCACGCGGGCTCTTCGCTCAGCTCGACGGGTCGTGCGGCGGCTGGCCGTGCCGGCCCTCGGTGGTCGGCGTCGCCTGCTCCGGGCCGGGCGCGTCGTGACCCTGGAGGGGGTCGTGCCCCTGGTGGCCGGGGACGGTCGGCGGGTGGTCCAGGCCGAGCACGGTGTCCTCGAGCGTCGTGTCCTCCAGCGACTCGCGGGTCGGCGCGGGCACGTCGCCCGCGGCGGCGCCGAACCCGCTGTCGTCGAGGGTGGCGCGGCTCGACGTCGGAGACTCGGGATCGACCGGGTAGGGCTCGCCGCCGGTCACGTCGGTCGCCCCGGCGGCCGCAGCGGCGCCGGTGGCCGTGGTCGGCCCGGACGTGTGCCCCTCGGCAACCTTGTCGACCCCGTGGCCGACCTGCTCCTTGACCTTGGCCACCTTGTCGGCGTACTTGCCCTCGGTCTTCTCGTCGATCTTGGCCGCAGCCGTCTCGACGTAGCCGTCGATCTTCTCGCGGTTCTCGGCGGCGAAGTCACCGGCCTTCTCGCGCGCCTGTCTCGCGGCTGCGGCCGCCTGCTCCTGCAGGTGCCTGGCCTTGGTCTCGAGGTCGAGCTCCTCGGCCTTCTTCTTCATCTTGTCCAGAAACGACATCGGCACTCCGTCCTGCGCCGGCCCGGCCGGCGGCTCGTCTGGTCGCGTAAGCCTCGCAGGCCGGTCCGGGTCTGCGACGCCTCCGCGTCCTCGGGTGAGGATGATCCTTCTCCTGGGCCAACGGCGGGTCCACCCCCGACGTTCCACAGGCACCGGTCGCATACCCGCGGAGTGGTGACGGGTGGACGTCGCGAACGCACGGACGTGCGGGCGCCACCCGAACGGCACACGCCGCGGTCGTGCGAGGATTGGGCCCATGAAGGCAACCCTGCACACGAACCACGGCGACATCGTCGTCGACCTCTTCGAGCACCAGGCCCCGAAGACGGTGGAGAACTTCGTCGGTCTCGCCAAGGGCGAGAAGGAGTACAAGGACGAAGCGGGTCGCACCAACCCGACGCCGTTCTACGACGGTCTCATCTTCCACCGCATCATCCCGAACTTCATGATCCAGGGCGGCTGCCCGATCGGTCAGGGCTTCGGCGGTCCCGGCTTCACCTTCGACGACGAGATCAGCCCCGACAAGGACTTCACCAAGCCCTACATCCTCGCCATGGCCAACGCCGGCAAGCGGATGGGCAAGGGCACCAACGGTTCCCAGTTCTTCATCACGACGGCGCCGACCACCTGGCTCCAGGGCAAGCACACCATCTTCGGTGAGGTCGCCGACCAGTCCTCACGCGATGTCGTCGACAAGATCGGCACCGTCCCGACGGGTGCCAACGACAAGCCCCTCGAGGACGTCGTCATCAACTCGGTGACCATCACCGACTGACACGCGCCCACACCTGGCATCCACGGACGAGACCGGCAGGGAGATCGAGTTGTCAGACGACCCGAGCGGTGTCCCGCCATCGCAGCCGTCGGGCGAGCCCAGCCGGTACGGGCCGCCCGACCCGGCCGGCCAGCCGACGGTGCGCCCCGGCGTGCCCCAGCCGGCAGCCGGTCCGTCCGTGTGCCCGCGCCACCCCGACCGCGAGGCCTACGTCCGCTGCCAGCGCTGCGGACGGCCCGCGTGTCCGGAGTGCCAGCGGCCCGCCGCCGTCGGCATCCAGTGCGTCGACTGCGTACGCGAGGCCGCCCGGTCCACGCCCAGCGCGCGCACCGTCTTCGGGGGCCGGGCGACCGACGGCACCCCCGTCGTCACGTACTCCATCATCGCGATCTGCGCCGTCGTCTACCTCGCGCAGCGCGCCAGTCAGTCCGTCACGCTGGACTTCGCGTTCGCACCCTTCCTCGGGTGGAGCGAGCCGTGGCGCTTCGTCACCGCCGCGTTCCTGCACTCGCCCCAGACGATCTTCCACATCCTGCTCAACATGTTCGCGCTGTGGTCGCTGGGGCAGTACCTCGAGCCGATGCTCGGACGTGCCCGGTTCGCGGCGCTCTACCTCATCAGCGGGATCGGCGGCCAGGTCGGCGTCACGCTCCTCGCCGGCTCGCCCACCGTGGCCGACGTCGCCGCAGGCGGCCGGGGCGCCTGGTTCGGGGCCGTCGTCGGCGCGTCCGGGGCGATCTTCGGTCTCTTCGGCGCCCTTCTCGTGCTGAACCGCCACCTCGGCCGCTCGTCCACGGCCATGTACGCGACGATCGCGATCAACGCGGCCTTCGGCTTCCTCTACCCCGGCATCTCGTGGCAGGCCCATCTCGGCGGACTCGTCACCGGCCTCGCCTGCGCCGGGGTGATCGTGGCCTTCCGCAAGCAGGGGGTGCGCCGCCTCGTGTGGGCCGCCCTGCTCGCAGTCCTCGCCGTCGTCGTCGGTCTCGCCGTCGCCAAGTACCTCACGGTCCCGGTCGACATCCGCGAACTGACGGCCGGCTGAGCCCCGCAGTCATCCACCCAGCGCCCTCGGCACGCCCGCCGGGGGCGCTTCGCGCACCTGCGCACAGGAGGTTGTCCACCGGCTGTGGAAAAGCCTGTGGATGTAGTTACACACGTGTCATTCATCCCCAGCTGGGGAAAACTCTGTGGACAACCGGCGGCCTGTGCGCCGTCAGTTGTGCACGGGGGTCGTCCACAGCTGTGGAGGAAAAAGAGCGACGCCGGTAGTCCACAGGTGTGGACAGCCGGCGTCGGTCAGGCTGTGGGCAGGTGTGGATGCCGGTCAGCGCCACCGCATCGTCATGATGAAGCCGCCCATGAGCAGCACGAAGCCGACGCCGAGGTTCCACACGCCGATGGACCCGATCGGGAACTTGTACTCGGACACGTAGTACACGACGATCCACAGCAGCCCGAGGACGAGCAGCGTGATGAAGACGGGGGCCCACCAGGTGGGGTTGGGCTCGGCGGCCTTGCTGGTGCGGGCCGGGACGTATGCCGTCGCCTTGTGGTCGCGGCCTTTGGACTCGGGCACTGCGCTTCTCCTTGCTCTGAGTTGAGCCAAGGGTAACCAATGACGTGCTCGGCGTCCTCGCGCACGGAACCTCGGCTCGGTCGGCGCGACGAACGAGGCACAATGGTGGCGGCGCGGACCGTCCGCGCGAGCGAGGACCGGACATGAACGACGCCGTGCCGCCCGAGGCACCCGTGCCTCACGAGGCTGCGCCGAACGCCGGCCCCGCGGCCCGCCGTCGCCCCACGTGGGGCGTGCTCGTCCCGGTCGTCACCGCGGGTGCCGGCCTGATGTTCGCGATGAGCTTCCAGGCGGCACAGGGCCGCGACCTGCGCGCCGACCGCGACCTGCCGCAGCTGATCAAGGAGGGCACGGCCCGGGTGCAGGAGAAGGCCGCCCTGCTCGACGACGTGCAGCGCGAGGTCAACGCGCTGGCCAGGACCAGCGCGCCCGCCGACGACCGCATCTCCAGCCTGGGCCGCGCCGCCGACGAGCTGGCCGGCGCCGCGGCCACCACGAAGGTCAAGGGTCCGGGCCTCGAGGTCACCCTCGACGACGCCCACCGCACGGCAGACTCCCTGCCCGACGGCTTCACCGCTGACGACATCGTCGTGCACCAGCAGGACGTCCAGGCCGTCGTCAACGCACTGTGGTCCTCCGGCGCCGAGGCGATGATGATCCAGGACCAGCGCGTCATCTCCACGAGCGCCGTGCGCTGCGTCGGCAACACGCTGATCCTGCAGGGCCGCGTCTACGCGCCGCCCTACCGCATCACCGCCATCGGTGACGTCGACCGTCTGCAGCAGGGGCTCGACGCCGACCCCTCGGTGACCATCTACAAACAGTACGTCGACGCCGTCGGTCTCGGCTACGGGCTCCACACGCACAGCTCGATCGAGTTCCCGGCATACTCGGGCTCGGTCGACTTCCAGTACGCGTCGCCGATCCGCTGACCCATCCCCCGGGAGACACCCGCATGACCAGCCCCGCCCGCATCCTCGTCGTCGACAACTACGACAGCTTCGTCTACACGATCGTCGGCTACCTCGAGCAGCTCGGGGCCGAGTGCACGGTCGTGCGCAACGACGCCGTCGACGCGAGCGAGGCGGCGGCATACGACGGGGTGCTCGTCTCGCCCGGCCCGGGCACGCCCGAGGGTGCCGGCGTGTCGATGGACGTCATCCGCGAGTGCGCGCGCATCGCGAAGCCCATGTTCGGCGTCTGCCTCGGCCACCAGGCCCTCGGAGTGGTCGCCGGTGCGACCGTCGGCCGCGCCCCCGAGCTGCTCCACGGCAAGACCTCGCTCGTGCACCACGACGGCACCGGTGTGCTCGAGGGTCTGCCGAGCCCCTTCACGGCCACGCGCTACCACTCGCTGACGATCGACCCGTCGACGCTGCCCGCCGAGCTCGTCTCCACCGGGCACACCGACTCGGGCCTCGTCATGGCCGTACGCCACCGCGACCTACCGCTGCACGGCGTGCAGTTCCATCCCGAGAGCGTGCTCACCGAGGGCGGGCACCGGATGCTCGCCAACTTCCTCGCGATGTGCGGCGACGCCGGGGCGGTCGCGCGGTCGGCCGGGCTCAGCCCGCTCGTCAGCGCCGCCGTCTGACGCGCCGACGGTCTCCGGCGCGGCCGGCAGGCAGCTGCGCCACGGCGCGGTCGGTCGTGGTGGGCCGGGACCCGACCGGTCAGGGCAGGGTCAGCGTGGTCGGCGGTGGCGTCGTCGGCGGCTTCGTCGTGGTGGGCGGCGGAGTCGGCGTCACGGTCACCGTCGCCGTCGAGGTCGGCGTCTTCGCGACCTTGACGACGATGGTCGTGCCGCGCTTGACGACGTCACCCGCCTTGTCGACCGACAGCACCTCGTCGGGGTTCTTGTCGGAGTCGACCGACTCCTTGCGTGGGTCGAGGCCGGCGTTCTGGAGCGCGACCGCGGCGAGGGCCCAGTCCTTGCCGACGAGGTCGTCGGGCACCTTGACGTTGCCGGTCGCGTAGAAGATGCGGATCTTGGTGTCCTTGGCGACGACGGCCCGGGCGGCCGGCTCGGTCTTGGTGACCTTGTTCTTGTCCTGGTCGGGGGTGTTCTCCTGGGTGAAGCCTGCGACCGCGAAGCCCGCCTTCTCGAGCGCGGCCCGGGCCTCGTCCTTGTCGAAGCCGGTCACGTCGGGGACGGTGAGGGTGTCGGGACCCGAGGAGACGACGTACTTGACCGTCGTCTGCGTCTGCACCCGGGTGCCGGCGCTGGGGTCCTGGCTGACGACCTCGCCCTCGGGCACGCTGGTGCTCGCCGCGGTGGACTTCTGGCCACGCAGGTTGTTGGTCGCGAGGGTGCGGGCGGCGACGTCCTCCTTCATGCCCTCGAGCGTGGGCACCGCGACCGTGGGCACGGTCGCCGGCGCCTGGTTGCCGAACCACGTGACGGCACCCCAACCGACGAGGGCCAGCAGGGCGATGACGAGCAGCGTGATGAACGCGGCCTTGCCCCGGCCACCCTTGCGCGCGGCGTCCTCCCCCTCGTCGTGGCCGACCGCCGGCAGGCCCGCGGTGTTCGAGTAGCGGTCGCCGCGCGCGCCGACGGTGGGCTGCACCGCGGTCGGGGCCCCCGGGGCGGCATACGCCTGCGGCAGGGTCTGGGTGGCGGCGGCGCCCACGGCGGCCGCGGTGCCGAGGGCCGCGACGCTGATCTGCCGGCCGAGGCGGACGTTCTCGAGGTCGTCGCGGAACTCGGTGGCGTCCTGGTAGCGGGCCTCGCGGTCCTTGGCGAGGGCGTGCAGGGTGACGGCGTCGAGGTCACCGCCGACGGCGTCGTTCCACACGCTCGGCGGCTGCGGCAGCTCACCGACGTGCTGGTAGGCGATCGCGACGGGCGAGTCGCCGACGAACGGCGGCCGTCCGGCGAGCAGCTCGAACAGGAGGCAGCCGGTGGAGTAGAGGTCGGAGCGCTCGTCGACGGTCTGCCCCTGCGCCTGCTCCGGCGAGAGGTACTGCGCCGTGCCGACGACCGACTGGGTCTGTGTCATCGTGGCGGCGGTGTCGGCGATGGCGCGGGCGATGCCGAAGTCCATGACCTTGACGTGGCCACCGCTCGTGATCATGACGTTGGCGGGCTTGATGTCACGGTGGACGATGCCCATCCGGTGGCTGTACGCCAGCGCGTCGAGGATGCCCTCGGTGACGCGGATGGCCTCGGCCGGGTCGAGCTGTTGGTGGTCGGTGAGCTTCTGGCGCAGCGTCTGCCCGTCGACGTACTCCATGACGATGTACGGGATGGTCGTACGCGCGCCGTTGGGTGCGTCGGCCAGCCCCTCGTCCTCGCCGGAGTCGAAGATCGCCACGATCGCCGGGTGGTTCAGGCCCGCGGCGGACTGCGCCTCGCGGCGGAAGCGCATGAGGAAGTTGGCGTCGCGCGCGAGGTCCGAGCGCAGCATCTTGATGGCGACCTGGCGGCCGAGCCGCGTGTCGTGGCCGAGGTGCACGTCGGCCATGCCGCCTCGTCCGATGAGCTCGCCGACCTCGTAGCGTCCCCCGAGGACGCGGGCTGCGGTGGTCACGTCGTTCGCCTCTGCTCGTTCGTGTGCTCGTTCGTGTGCTCGGCCGGGTGCTGGGTCATCGTGGTCCGCTCGTCGGGCGCCGGCAGGGGGCTGCTCGCGCTGGTCGGGTCGGTCGGTCATCGGTTCAGCACCGCCTCCATGACGTCGCGGGCGATCGGCGCGGCGACACGGCCGCCGCCGACCTCGCTGCCCTTGACGCCGCCGTCCTCGACGACGACCGCGACCGCGATCTTCGGGTCGGTGGCCGGGGCGAAGGAGATGAACCAGGCGTGCGGGGGCTTGCCGAGGTCGTGCTGGGCTGTGCCGGTCTTGCCGGCCACCTCGACGCCGTCGATCTTGGCTCGGGCGCCGCTGCCGTTCTGCACGACGGAGACCATCATCTTCGTCAGCGTGGAAGCGGTCTGCTCCGACACCGCCTGCGACAGCTCGACCGGGTCGGGCGTGGACTCGATGATGTCCAGGTTGGCGCTGCGCACCGAGTCGATGAGGTACGGAGTCATGACGCGGCCGCCGTTGGCGATGCCGGCGGCGACCATCGCCATCTGCAGCGGCGTCGTGCGCACGTCGTACTGGCCGATGGCGGCCTGCGCGGCCTGCGGCGCGTTGAGGTCGGCCGGGACCGAGCTGGTGGCCACGCGCATCGGGACCTGCAGCGAGTCGCCGAAGCCGAACTTGGCGGCCTGGGCCCGCAGCTTCTCTCCGCCGAGGTCGAGGCCGAGCGAGCCGAACGCCGTGTTGCACGAGATCTCGAGCGCGTGGATGAGCGTCGTCTTGTCGTTCGGACCGCACGAGCGGCCGTTCTCGTTGGGCAGGTTGGTGCTGGTGAGCGGCAGGTCGAGCTCGGGCGGGCCCGGCACCGACGAGTTCTCGTCGGTGACGACGCCGTTCTCGAGCGCCGCTGCCGCGGTGACGACCTTGAACGTGGAGCCGGGCGGGTAGACGCCGCTGACGGCCCGGTTGAGGTAGGCCTTGTCCTTGTCGGTCGAGAGCATCTGCCACGCCTTCGCCGCCTTGGAGAGGTCGTGGCTCGAGAGCGGGTTGGGGTCGTAGGTCGGGTGACTGACCATGGCGAGGATCGCGCCGGTCTTCGGGTCGAGCGCCACGACGGCGCCCTTGTTGTCGCCGAGGGCCTTGTCGGCCGCGGCCTGCGCCTTGGGGTCGATCGTCAGCTCGATGGTCGCCCCGGACGTCTTGCGACCGGTGATGAGGTCGGTGATGCGGCGGACGAAGAGGGTGTCGGCATCGCCGGAGAGGAGGTCGTCGGCGGCGTGCTCGAGGCCGTAGGGGGCCCCGACGGCATACGAGTAGAAGCCCGTGAGCTGGGCGTAGAGGTTGCCCTGGGAGTAGGTGCGCAGGAAGCGGTACTGGTCTTCGACGGGCACCGACTTCGCGATGGCCTGGCCTCCGGCGATGATCGACCCGCGCTCACGGGAGTAGCTGTCGAGCAGGGTGCGCTTGTTGCTCGCCATCGCGCCCAGCGACCTGGCCTGCGTGAACTGCACGATGGTCGAGGCGACGAGCAGCGCCGTGAAGAGGCACGCGATGACGACCGAGAGCCGGCGGATCGGGGTGTTCACGGCAGCTTCACCACCTGGGTCGCCTCGGCCGGCGACGGGTCGTCGACCGCGACGCCGACCGGGATCTCGGGTATAGGACGACGCGCCTGGTCGGAGATGCGCAGCAGCAGCGCCATGATCACCCAGTTCGCGAGCAGGGAGGAGCCACCGAGCGACATGAAGGGGGTCGTGAGGCCGGTCAGCGGGATGACCCGCGTGACGCCGCCGATGACGATGAACAGCTGGAAGGCGACGGAGAAGGCGAGGCCGATCGCGAGGAGCTTGCCGAAGCCGTCACGCACGCCCAGGGCCGTGCGGATGCCGCGCTCGCAGAAGACGAGGTAGAGCACGATGATGGCCACCGCGCCGAAGAGGCCGAGCTCCTCGCCGAGAGCCGGGAAGATGAAGTCGCTCTCGGCGAAGGACGTGAGATAGGGCCGGCCGGCGCCGAGTCCCGTGCCGGTGAGGCCGCCCGAGGCCATGCCCCAGAGACCGTTGGCCAGCTGGTTGGACCGCTCGAGGTTGTCCTGGGAGAACGGGTCGAGCCACAGGTCGACGCGCTTCTGGAAGTGGGTGAAGGCCGAGAGCGCGAACGCGACGGCCGCGGCGAAGAGGAGCAGGCCGATGGCGATCCACGACACGCGCTCGGTCGCGACGTAGAGCATCGCGACGAAGAGGCCGAAGAAGAGCAGCGCCGAGCCGAGGTCCTTCTGGAAGACGAGGATGAGCAGCGCCAGCACCCACGCCACGAGGATCGGCCCGAGGTCGCGCCCACGCGGGAAGGTGAAGCCCAGCACCTTCTTGCCGGCCAGCGACAGCACGTCGCGGGTCTGCACGAGGTAGCCCGCGAAGAAGACCGCGAGCGCGATCTTGGCGAACTCGCCCGGCTGGAAGTTGAGGGGGCCGATCGTGATCCAGATCTGCGAGCCGTTGATCGAGCGCCCGACGCCGGGCACGAGGGGCAGCAGGAGCAGCACGAAGCCGGCGGCCATCGTCACGAAGGTGTAGCGGCGCAGGAGCCGGTGGTCACGCAGCAGGAACAGGACGGCGACGGCGAGCGCCACCGCGAGCGTCGTCCAGACGATCTGGCGGTACGCGTCGCCGTCGGCACCGAGCTTGCCGCGGGCCAGGTCGAGGCGGTGGATCATGACGAGGCCGAGCCCGTTGAGCACCGTCGTGATCGGCAGGAGCACCGGATCGGCGTACGCGGCCTTCCAGCGCAGCACGAGGTGGACGGCGAGTGCGAGCACGACGAAGCCGCCGGCGACCGGGACGATGTTGGCCGGCACCGTGCCGTTGCGGTTGAGGTCGGTGGTGATCCACGCGACCAGCACGATGGCGACGGCGAGCAGCAGCAGGACGAGCTCGGCGCCCCGGCGGGTGCGCGGCGTCAGGGGCTCGACGGTCGTCGTCATGCGCCCACCCCCGAGGACGCGGCTGCCACGGCGGGGACCGGCGTGGTGGTTGAGGTCGTGGGCGACGGCGACGGGGTCGGGACCGTGGGGGTCGGGCTCGTCGGGGTGGGGCTCGTCGGCGTCGGTGTGGGCGTCGGCGTGGGAGCGGGGCTCGTGCCGCACGGGGTGCCGGTCGCGGCGATCTGCTGGCAGCGCTGCGCCTCGGTGCGCAGGGCGGCGACCTTGAGCTCGGCATCGGCGAGGTCGCGGGCAGTGATCGTGTTGCCGACCGAGCCCTGGACGTCGGTGGGCAGGTCGGACACGAGCACGTCGGACTGCGACTGCAGGTGCGAGAGGTTGAGCGGGCCGAGGTCCTGGGAGACGCCCTGGAAGATCGCGACGCGGCCGCCCTCGGCGGCGACGTAGTACTGCTTCTGCGACCAGGCCCAGGCGGCGTAGCCGCCGCCGGCGAGCACGGCCACGACGAGCAGGACACCGATCGTCCGGCGCACGACCTTCGAACGCTTCGAGCGGGTGCGGTCCTCGGCCAGCTCGAGGCCGTCGTCGTCGGGGTGTGCGCGCCCGGTGGCCTCGCGCGACAGCGCCGCCGCCTTCTCGGCCGGGCTCGTGGGGATGGCGCGCGTCTTGTTGCGCATCCGCTTGCCCGCCGCGCCGACGACCTGCGGGACCGTGGCCGGCAGGTCGTCGCCCTTGGCGTCGACGACGTCGGCCACGATCACGGTGACGTTGTCGCGGGTGCTCGCCTTGAGCGCGACCTCGATGCACCGGTCGGCGGCCTCGTCGGGGGTGCGCGCCTCGCGGAGGATCTCCTCGATGACGTCGGCACCGACGAAGTCGGACAGCCCGTCGGAGCACATGAGGAAGCGGTCGCCGATCTTCGCCTCGCGCAGCGACGTGTCGGGCTCGTCGTCGGGCTGGCCCGTCATGACGCGGGTCACGACCGAGCGCTGCGGGTGGTGACCGGCTTCGTCCTTGCTGATGCGGCCCTCGTCGATGAGCTGCTGGACGAACGAGTGGTCCTTGGTGATCTGCGAGAACGTGTCGCCGCGGAGCATGAAGGCTCGCGAGTCGCCGATGTGGGCCATCGCGAGCTTGTTGCCGGTGCGGAGCATGACGATCGTCGTGCTGCCCATGCCGGCGAGGTCGGAGTTCTCACGCATCGCCTTGGTCAGCTTGGCGTTGGCCGAGTGCAGTGCCTCCTCGAGGAGTGGGATCGCCTGGTCGGCGGTGACGTCCTCCTCGTCGAGCGGCGCGAGCTCGCCGACGATCATCGAGCTCGCGACGTCGCCCGCGGCGTGCCCACCCATGCCGTCCGCGAGGACGAGCAGGTTGGGGCCGGCGTACGCGGAGTCCTCGTTGCGGGACTTGGGTCCCAGCCCGAGGTCGGAGCGCGCGGCGTAGCGCAGGGCGATGGCCATCGGGTCAGCCTCGCAGTTCGAGGACGGTCTTGCCGATCCGCAGGCTGGTGCCCACCTCCACGGGACGTTTCCCGGTCAGGCGGTCACGGCCGATGAAGGTGCCGTTGGTCGAGCCGAGGTCCTCGACGACCCAGCCGTCGCGGCCGGACGGGTCGGGGTAGATGCGGCAGTGCCGGCCGGACGCGTAGTCGTCGTCGAGCACGAGCGCGCACTCGGGGTTGCGACCGATGAGGATGCCGCCGCTGCGCAGCGGGAGCGAGGTGCCGGCGAGCGGTCCCTCGGTGACGACGAGCGTCGTCGGTGCGCCCTTCGGGCGTCCGCGACCGCGCCAGCCGGAGCCGCCTGCGGGCTCGGGGGCGGGTGCGGCGGCCCCGGCGGCCCCGGCGGCCCCGGCAGCCCCGGCGGCGGCCGGTGCGGGCGTCCGGGCGGGCGTGCGCTGGCGGCTCTGCTGCTCGGCCTCCTTGCGTGCCTTGCGGCGGCCGCGGCGGCTCACGGCCGTGCCGTAGATGTCGGTGCGGAGCACGCCGACGACGCTGAAGATGAAGATCCACAGCAGCGCGAGCAGACCCAGCCGCAGCAGGGTCAGGGTCAGTTCACTCATGCGTCACCGGCGCCCGGCTCGGAAGGTCGCGGACGTGCGCCCGATCGTGAGGCGGTCGCCGTCCTGGAGTCGCTGGGCGGAGATGCGCTCGCCGTTGACGAACGTGCCGTTCGTCGAGTTGAGGTCGCGGATCGAGGTGACGAGGTGCGGTCCGTCGGTCGTGACGCGGACCTCGCTGTGACGACGGGACACCCCGGGGTCGTCGATGACGATGTCGGCGGTCTCGTCACGCCCGATGGTCGTGAGGCTGCCGAGCAGGGGGTAGCGGTCGCCGCCGATGTCGAGCCAGGGCCGGGCGGACGGGTTGGACCGCGGGGCCGGGCGGTGCACCGGTGCCTGGTCGATGGCCGTGCCGTTGGTGGTCTGGGGGCGGGGACCGGGGCCCTGCGACGCGGCTGCCGGCTCGCGGCCGGCCTGCTTCGCGGTCGCGGGACGCACCCGGAAGACGCCGGTCTCGAGGCCCTCGCCCTCGACGAGCTGCACCTCGAGCGGACCGCCCGGCTGGTAGCCCTGCGAGTCGGCGTGCTCCTGCGCTGCGGCGACCAGGTCGTCGGAGAGGTCGTCCTCGTAGTCACCGAGACGCTCGTAGTCGGTCTGGCTGAGCTCGATGGTGTAGAGGTTGGGAACCATGGCTCGGCCGTGCCCGAGCAGGGCCGCGCGGTCGTCCATGGCTCGCCGGATCGCGGAGGCGATCTCGACGGGCTGCACCTCGGACTTGAACGCCTTGGCGAAGGCACCGTGGACAGCCTTGGCGAGACCGTGCTCGACACGGTTGATGATTCCCACGCCGTCTCCTCCTTCTGGTGAGCGCTGCTGCCGGGCGCTTCATCGTAACCGGGTCAGCCCGCCCAGCCCCCAACCGACGGGCGTGCGCGGCCCGTGGCGGGCCCTTCGAGGACGCGTTCCGGACGCCTCTGCCATGCGCCGCGCCGCTGGTCAGCGGGTTTGATGTGTGACGGAAGCATGGGACGATCTCTCGGGGTCCCGCCGCGGGTCCCTCGCACGTGGTAGGCCAGCAAGGAGCGCTCGATGAGCAAGGACGAGACCGGAAGCAACGAGGGTCAGGGCATCCCCGGCTTCTCCGCCAACAACTCCATCCCGGGTGGCTTCACCCTTCCGATCCCCACCGCGACGGCAGGCGAGCCGCACGAGGACGTGGCTCCTGCCGACCCGTGGAGCTCGACGTGGGAGGACACCTCCTGGCAGTCCGGCGACACCGGTCAGCAGCCGACCGTGGGCACTTCCGACGGCGCCGGCTCCAACCAGTGGACCGACTCCTACGAGTACGGCGGCGAGCACGCGTCGGCGAACGGCTCGACCGACTCCGACGGCCGCGACCACAACGGGTCCTCCACGACCTCGTGGACCGACTGGGAGTGCTCCGACCCCGGCACCGGCGACTGGCCCGCGGCCGGCAGCTCAGGGCCCGCGAGCGATGCGAACCCGTCGACCAGCCACTGGTCGACCCTCCAGCACAACGCCGACACGGCGGCCGCCTCCGAGGAGGAGTACTCCGGCTGGGCCCCAGCGGGCTCCGTCTCGCCCTCGGACTCAGGCGCGACGTCCGCCCGGGAGAGCCACTACGGCACCGACCACAGCGCGGCCCAGCAGGCGTATGCCGCTCGCCCGGCAGTCGACCCCGACGTGGCCGCCGCGGTCGCCGAGGGCTACACGACCGATGACACGGCATACGACCTGACGCCGGCGGCGCGACAGGGCAACAGCGACCGCCCGAGCGCCGAGGACCTCATCACGGCGCGCTCCAAGGGTGAGCGCCAGAAAGTCAAGGCCAACTCCGGGCTGCGCAAGGCCTTCGGTCTGGGCCCCAGCAGCAAGGAGCTGCTCGAGCGCGACCGCATCGACCGCATCGCGCGTCCGCTCAACGGCCGCAAGACGATCATGGTGATCAACACCAAGGGCGGTGGCGGCAAGACGCTCGTCACGCTCATGCTCGCGAGCTATCTCGGTCGCTACCGCTCGGGCTCGGTGCTCGCGTGGGACAACAACGAGACCGAGGGCACGCTCGGCATGCGGGCGCCGTCGCAGAGCCACCACCGCACGGTGGTCGACCTGCTCGGTGCGCTGCCGACCATCGCCAACGACCCCAACGCCGGGACGTCGGAGCTCGAGCACTGGGTGCGTGAGCAGCGCGGGCTGTCGTTCGACGTGCTGGCCTCGGCCGACGACGACGAGGCCATGCGCATCATCGGCGAGCAGGAGTTCGAGGACCTCCACACGCAGCTGTCGCGCTTCTACCGCATGATCGTCGTCGACACCGGCAACAACCGTCTCTCCCCGAACTGGCTGGCGGCCGCCGCGCGCGCCGACATGCTCGTCTTCGCGACGTCGCTCAAGGACGACACGTCCGTCGTGGCGGCCAAGAACCTCGACGCGCTCGTCGCGATGGGCCGCGGAGACCTCGTGCGCAACGCCGTCTGCGTCATCTCGCACACGTCGGCCAAGGGCAACGACATCGGTGCCGGGGTGCACACGCGTGAGCACTTCGAGCAGTGGGTGCGCGCGGTCGTCGACATCCCCTACGACCAGATGCTCGCGCCGGGCCTGCACCTCGACCCGCTCAAGATCAGCAAGAAGACGCACGATGCGTGCATGGAGATGGCCGCCGTCGTCGTCGACGGTCTCTGACCTCGGCGCGTCTTCCCGCCCGACCGGGTATGCCGTCGACATGGCCCTTCTCGCGCTGACCGGTGCGGCCGGGCGCATCGCGACGGCCGTGCGGCCGCGCCTGCGCGCGGCCGGCCACCGGCTCGTGCTCTGCGAGGGACCCGGTGTCCCGGTCGCCGACGTCGATGATGACCTCGAGCGGTTCGTCGAGTGCGACCTGCGCGACATCGACGCCCAGGCGGAGGCGTTCGCGGGCGCAGACCTCGTCGTGCATCTCGGTGCGCACTCCGACGAGCAGGCCTGGGCCGACCTGCTGTCGGTCAACATCGACGGCACCCGCGCGGTGTGCGAGGCCGCGCGCCTGGCGGGTGTGCCGCGGCTGCTGCTCGCCAGCTCGGTCCACGCGGCCGGCTTCGTGCCGGTCGACTCGCCGGCGTTGCGGCAGGGCATGCCGCTCCCCGCACCCGACACGTACTACGGCGTGAGCAAGGCGGCACTCGAGGCGCTCGGGGCTCTGTACGCCGCCCGGTTCGGCATGACCGTCGTGAGCGCCCGCATCATGACCTTCGCCGACGGCACCGACCGTCGGTCCCTGCGCTCCTGGCTCTCGTCCGACGACATGACCCGGCTGGTGCTGGCCGCGCTCACCACCGAGGCCACCGGGCACCACGTCGTGTGGGGCGTCTCGCGCAACACGCGCCGACACGTCGACCTCTCGCCCGGGCTGGCGATCGGCTTCGACCCGCAGGACGACGCCGAGACGTACGCCTGCGCGGGCGGGCACCTGTCCGCCGCACCGTCGTCACCCTTCCTGGGCGGGGGCTTCACGCAGCCCGACTACAGGCTCGGCGAGCCGCACGGGGGTCGATGACGCCTCCGCCGTGGACGCCTGGCGGGACGTCGCGTGTCCCGGTTTGGCGATCTGGTGGGGGATGCACCACACTGTCTCCTTGTCACGCGCGAGTGGCGGAACGGCAGACGCGCTGGCTTCAGGTGCCAGTGTCCGAAAGGGCGTGGGGGTTCAAATCCCCCCTCGCGCACGCAAGAAACAGCAGGTCAGGGGCCCAATCGGGCCCCTGACCTGTTTCTATTGGGTACCGTGGGGTACCGCAGCAGCCACTCCACACCTCCCGAGGCGCTCATGTCGAGCTACGAGACCCGCACGAACCCCAAGACCGGGAACGTGGCGCACCGCATCCGATTCCGGATCGGAACCCAGAACCGCGCCGTGACCTTCACCACAGAGGCGGCCGCGCGCTCGTGGCAGGGCGTGCTCGACTCACTCGGCCCGGGCAAGGCGCTCGCGCTCCTGACGGAGGAGAAGACGCCGACCACGACCCGCACCGTGGCGGACCAGGTCGACCACCACGTCGAGCACCTGACCGGCATCGACGAGGGCACCCGGCGGCGCTACCGGAACATCGCCCGCGACAAGCTGCGGCCGCACTTCGACAAGATCCTGCTGTCCGACCTGACGCGCGACCACGTCGCGGCTTGGGTCAACAAGGTCCGCCTCGACGACGGCACCCCGCCGTCGGCCAAGACGCTGCGCAACTGGCACGGCCTGCTCTCCGCGGCCCTCTCCTCGGCCGTCGACGCCGGTCTCACCCCGACAAACCCGGCCTACCGCCTACGGCTGCCCCGGGTCGACCACGACGCTGACGAGATGATCTTCCTGAGCCAGCCCGAGGTCGCCCAGGTCCTGCGCCTGCTCGACCCGCACTGGCGCCCGCTCGTGCTGCTTCTCGTCCTGACCGGCGTGCGGTGGGGCGAGGCGACGGCCCTGCAGGTCAAGGACATCGACGTCGCCGACCACTCCGCGCGGATCCGCCGCGCGTGGAAGCACACCGAGGGCGAGGGCATGCGCCTGGGCCCGCCGAAGTCGCAGCGCTCGCGGCGAACCGTCGCGATCCCACCGCTGGCCATGGACGCGATCGTCCCGTTGCTGCAGGGCAAGGCCCCCGACGAGTTCGTCATCCTCAACAAGGCCGGCCGACCGGTCCGCTCCGGCACGTTCCACGGCCGGGTCTGGCAGCCCATGGTGCACCGATTCGCCGGTGACGAGGTGGCCACGGAGACTGACACACGCGGCCGCCCGCGCCAGCGCGTCGTCGCCCGAGGCCCGGGCAAGCACCCGCGGATCCATGACCTGCGGCACACCTACGCCTCCTGGGCCATCCAGGACCGTGTGCAGCTGCCGGTCATCCAGCGGCAGATGGGCCACGAGTCGATCACGACGACGATCGACCGCTACGTGCACCTGGTTCGTGACGACTACGTCCAGCTGCTCAGCGTCGGCCAAGGACTCGGCGAGGCCATCACGCCGGCGTTCGAGGCCGCCAGCTAGCGGCCGGGCCAGCGCCCGTCGCGGGCGGCACGCTCGGCGATCTCGACGAGCATGGCCCGCGCCTCCTCGGGCAGCCGCACCCAAGCGTCCATCAGGCGCACCATCGACGGGTCGACCTCGCGCTGCACCTTCCCGCCCTGCACGACCCGCAGGCACGTGCCGGGCGTCCAGCCCAGGGCCGCCTCGATCGCGGCCAAGGTGGTCTCGGCGTAGTTGCTGCGCCGGCCGAGCTCGAGGTCGTCGACGACACGCTTGGACAGGCCGGCGGCGCGGGCGAAGGCTGCCCGAGAGCGCCAGTGGCGGCCGCGCTCGGCTGCGACCCGGCGTCCGAGCCGCACCCAACCCTCCATGGCGCCGAGGATTCCGCTGCTGATCTCGGCGCGCGCGCTGGCTCGCAGAGATGCACTGATGTGCTGACGAAGCAGTGCATATCAATGCATCACTGCGGGTCAGGCAGCGCCCGGCTCCACGAGTTCAAGCCGGATCCGGACGGGAAGCAGCGGGCACGCCTGGTCGAGTCGGCACGGGCATGGTCCTCCCTCGAGCTCCTCGAACGCCGCCTGCAGGCGATCGGCCTGCTCCGTCCCGTACAACAGCTCGCATCCGCGCATGTCCCTGACCCTGTGTGTGAGGTTGCCCCCGGCGTGAGTGGAAGCCGGCTGTGGTCTGAACCGGCGGCGCCAAGGGAGTCGGTTGCACCATAAGGGACAGAACCGACGCTCGCGACAGAACGGACAACCTACTGAGCGGTATGGCGTAGCCGCTCGATGAGCTCCTCGTTGCGGCCGCGGACGAGCAGCCAGATGTTGGACTGCAGCTGCTCGCGCTCCTCGGGCGGCGCGGCTCGCAGAATGGCCACGATGAGGTCCCCGGTGGACTGGATACCGTCGGGCACGGAGGCCTCACGCTCGGCGACGGGAGACTGTGGCGCGGTGTCGGCGATCGTCACCGGCCGCCCGAGGCGACCGAGGGCCTCAAGGATCTTGCGCGCGCTGTTGTCGCGGCCGTGGCCCTGCTCGACTGAGGCGACCGTGTTCGGCGCGATGCCGGCCTCCTGGGCGAGGCGGTCGATGCTGATGAGCGGCCGCATCTCGCGGACACGCCGGATCTCGTTGCCGAGATCGGTCTTCTGACGCTGGGTCATCCCATTCATGATCGGCACCTTTCGTGGCGCCCGACGCTGGAGGCGCACTCAGTAGAGGCAAGTTTGCCGCAACTGATACAGCCTATGGGCGCGAATCCCGCAAGTCACAATCGAGGAATCTGCGCGACTCGGTCAGAAACTTCTGAGGGAACGCTTGACCGAATTGCGGCAATCACCTACGTTCGTGCCATGCCTTCCGCAGTTTCCCCCTCACTTTCCTCAACGCCACTTGGTGCAACGATCCGAGCCCGTCGCGAAGAGGCGGGCGTGGAGCAGGCAGACCTGGCCAGCCGGGTCGGCATCTCGCCGGGTCACCTGAGCCGGTGCGAGCGCGGCGAACGCGTCATCAGTCGCGAGACCTACGAGGCCCTCATCGAGGCGCTCGCCGAGCTGGCCGCGGAGCAGCGAGGCGCAGCGTGAACGTGACGACGTTCGTCACCGACCGCGAGCTCGCCGAGCAGCTGCAGGTCTCCGCCTGGTTCGTCCAGCAGCAGTGCCGCGCCAAGCGCTGGCCGCACCTCAAGGTCGCCGGCCGCTACCGCTTCACCGACGCCCACGTCACCCGGATCTCCGAGCTCCTCGAGGTCAACCCGCCGGCCGAGACCTCTGCACCGGAGGCCGCCACGCCCACCGAGGTCGCCGACATCTCGTGGGGCCGCTCCACCCGCAGCAGCGCCCAGCGCGCTCGAGCCGCCCGCACTCGGGCCGACCGCACCACCGCCTGACCCACTCCACCACCACATGACGGAGCGCCCGCTCCCTTGGACCGGAAACACGGGCGCTCGCGACGAAAGGAATGCTCTCATGAGCGACTCGCTCCCCGCCACGGCTGACACGCCGACCAGCCTGCTCCTGATCCTCGGCGGCCTGCTGGTCGCCCTGGTCCTCGTCCTCCGCGAGTCGCGCCGTGCGCGCCGCGCCGAGCAGGCGGAGGCCGACCGCCGCGCGACCGTCCGCCGCCTCCACGCCGAGACCGCGACGTCGGCCGTGTTCGTCGCCTCCGGCAAGTTCGAGGCCATCTACCCGTGCGGCACCTGCGGCGCCGTCGTCCGCTCCGAGGACCCGACCGTCCTCGACCACCTGCAGTGCGCGTGGTGCGCGAACGCCGCGACCGGCACGGTCCTGCAGATGCCGGCGGCGACCCGATGAGCACCACCGCCCCGCTCCGCGTCGAGACCTCCCTGCCCATCACCGGCGACCACGAGCTCCCGTCCCGCTCCAGCCGGACCTACTTCTACGGCGAGGCCCCTCGCGTCACCGACGTGCAGTGGCGCGCCAACCGCTCCGACCGCGGCGTCATCGTCTCGGTGACCGCCTTCGCCCGCCACGAGAACTACTCCTGGTACCGCACCTCGCCGGCGCTCGCCGTGGGCCTGAACACCACGCCGCCGCCGGCGTGGGTGCCCGCCGCCCCGGAGTGGTTCGAGGCCGTCGTCGCGCAGATGCTCGAGGCGGTGCCGTCCGCATGAGCCTCGCCGACCTCACCCAGGACGAGGCTCGCGGCCTCGCGGTCCTCAACCACCTCGCCACCACGAACCCCGTGCAGCCCTCCCACGCGATGGCGCCGTCCCCTGCGGCCGTCGCCGAGCTGCACGCCCACCACCGCGCCTCCCACGACGCGGTGGCCGCCGACACCATCCGCAGGGCCTTGCAGATGGTGACCCGGCTGCGCGCCGTCGGGCTGACCCCCGGCCCGACGGCGCGCATCACCGCCCAGTACCTCGAGACCGCCGTGTGCATCCACCCCGAGCTGCGGACGTGGACCCGATGAGCGGCGGCGAGGTCGCAGTCGTCGTCCTGTCCCCGTTCCTGCTGATCCTCGGCATCACGGCATACGCCATGGCCTGCACGAGGTACCCGCGCCGCGACCGCACCGGAGGCAAGCGATGAGCACCCTCTTCCACGAGCCCACCCTCTTCGACTCGCCCCAAGCCGCCGCGATCGACGACCACACCCGCTCTGTCCTGGCCCTGATGGACATCGACCCCATCCACGCCAGCGACCGCCTCACCGTCATCCGCGCCGTCGTCGAGACGGCGCTCGCCCGCGAGGACCGCCTCGCCGACCCGAACGAGTGGCGACCCAAGCTCCTCGACGGTGACGGCGTCTCGACCGTGCACCCGAACACCATCGGCGCGACCGTCGCCTCGCTGCGCGCCGCCGGCGTCCTGGTCTGGGACGAGCTGCCCGAGCGCTGGGTCATCACGACCGGCTCGACGTCCGGCAACAACGGCAAGCCCGCCCGGGTCTACCGCCTCGCACAGCTCCCGGACGAGGCCCGCTGATGGCCGCCTCACCGCCGTTCTCGAGCGGCCCCACGACACCCACTGACACGCGCGTCAACCTCACCACCGACGGTCCGTTCCGACCGTCGCTGGACAGGAAGGACGGCCTCGAGCCGCGGGCCGCTGTTCCTCAGCCCTCGCGTCGTCCTGCGCGCAACCTCGTCGACGTCCCGGCCCCTACCCCCCTGTCGGGGGCCGGGGCGTCGACCCCCACGGGCTCGCGTCTCGCGTGGCACGAGATCTCCTACCGCGACCCCCGGAAGGGCGCCCGGACCCTTCGCTGGGTCAAGCTCCCCGACGCCCGCGAGCAGGCGAAGAAGGTCGCAGCCCGCCTCAAGACCGAGGTCGAGATCTGGGCGGTCTACCGCGACGCGACCGGGCGCGAGACGCACTCCGCGTTCGTCGAGGTCGTCCGGTGACCGCCCTGCACGACGACGAGGAGGAGCTGCCGGAGCCGACGCACACCCTGCTCGCCTGGTGGCCGATCAACGACCAGACCGCGACCTACACGCGCGTCATGCGGGAAGCCACGGAGGACCTCGAGCAGGTCGCCGCCCGAGCCCACGCCCGCGTCATCGGCCGCCCCGTCTTCCGGTACGAGCCCGGCACCGCCATCGCCGGAGCCGCGGCATACGGGGTCGTCCTCGTCGCCCGCGCCCCGGCCGTCCGGGTCGACAACCTCGCGGCTGCACGGGCGGCCGCCGCAGTCATCAGCACCACCCACTCCACACAGAAAGCAGCCTCATGACCACCACGAAGACCTCCGCGCCGGAGCTGCTCACGCTCACGTTCGCGAAGATAGCGCCGCACCCGCACAACCCGCGCCGATCGGTCGGCGACGTCGCCGACCTGGCCGCGTCGATCAAGACCAAGGGCATCCTCGAGCCCGTCGTCGTCGCGCCCTGGCCGACCGACACCGACCAGAAGGCGCCCCGCTCAGCCACGCACATCCTCATCGCCGGCCACCGCCGCCTCGCCGGCGCGAAGGAGGCCGGGCTCAAGTCCGTGCCGGCGTTCGTGCGCAACGACCTCGACAACATCGCCTCACAGATCGAGGCCATGGTCGTCGAGAACCTGCAGCGCTCCGACCTGACCCCGGTCGAGGAGGCCCACGCCTACCAGGAACTGCTCGACCTCAAGGTCCCGGTCAAGCAGATCGCCACCACCACGGGCCAGACCCAGGCCCGCGTCCGCGACCGCCTCAAGCTCACCCGCATCCCCGAGACCGTGCAGGACCTCACCCACGCCGGCCAGATCACCCTCACCGACGCGCTCGCCTTCGACGAGTTCAAGGACGACGAGGAGGCGCTCGCCAAGCTGACGGAGGCCGTGGGCACCGACGACTGGGCTCACACGGTCAACCGTGTCCGCCGCGTCAAGGAGGACGAGCGCCGCTTCGCCGATCGGGTCCGCACCCTCGAGGGCAAGGGCGTCCGCTTCCTCACCCAGGACGACCTTGACGCCCTGCCCCGCATCGAGACGAGCGCGGGCACCCTCTCGCCGTCGTACAAGAGCCTGAGCGTCTACATGCCAGGCGTCGACTACGTGCACGAGTGGTCGCAGGACGCCGACGTCCACGCGGCGAAGCACGCGGCCTGCCCTGGCCACGCCGCCCAGGCGGTGCCTGAGTCGAGGATCGTCCGGTACTACTGCCTCACTCCCGACGCTCACACCCCCGCGGCTGCCACGAGCGCCGCCACCGACACAGTCGGAGAGGCTCCTGCCATCTCGCCTCGCGAGGCACAGCGGCAGCGGGAGTTCGAGGAGCAGCAGAAGGCTCGCGAGGCCCGCCGCGTCGACCTCGACGCCGCCCAGCGCACCCGTCTCGACCACCTCGCCGCGATCGTCACGGCCGGCCCCTCGGACGAGCTCGCGACCGACTGCCTCCGGTCCGCGCTCGCGCAACCCGGCGAGGACGGCTACTGGGGCAACGGGGCCAGCGAGGTCATCACCCTGGTCGGGTCCCTCGTGGGAATCGACGTCGCCGACGTCGTCACCTACGGCGACGGCCGCACCGAGCGCGTGGAGGCCTTCTGGACGCAGGCGCTCGCGGACCTCTCGATCGGGCAGCTGGCCGTCGTGCTCGATGTCGCCTTCCACGCCTACGAGGAGGACGAGCTGGCCAACGACAGGTGGGATGAGCCCCACCCCCGCGCCTGGTTCCAGCGGCTCGTCGACGTCTACGGCTACACGCCCTCCACCTTCGAGCGCGACTGCTTCGCCGCGGCCGCGCCCGCCGACGAGGACGGAGACGACCAGTGACCGCGCTGGCCATCCCCACCGAGACGACGCCCCTGACGTGGGACTACTTCGTCGAGGACATCGTCGTGGGCGAGTGGGAGGACTCCCCCGGCTACGAGCTGCTCTACAAGATCGAGCACGCAGGCCACGACTGGATCACCAACCGCCTGGTCATCGTGCGCGCCGACCAGCTGCCGCCCCTCGAGTCGCTCGACGATGACGACCGGCCGACCCTGACGCCGTTCACGCCCGCGGAGTCGAACGAGATCCTCGCTCGCCTCGTCGACCCGTACCTGCCCGGACGCTTCGCCGACACCGTCGAGGCCTCACCCTTGTTCTGGGCGGGACTGCTGGCACCCCTCGCGCAGGCCGGCATCACGGTCGGCGACGCACCTGACGCACGTCTGCCCCAGCCGCTCCTCCGTGACGACGAAGTCGTCGGCCTGCTCATGCCATTCGTCCCCAAGCCGGAGTGGCGCCCGCAGGGCAGCAAGTACGTCACCGCGGTCAGCCCCTTCCTCGAGGCAGCGTTCGACGCCATCTACGGCCAGGGCGAGCTCTGCACCCGGGACTGCTGGGACCTCGCGGCCGGGCTCGAGAACAGCGGCCGCTTCGCGCTGATCGGAGGGCAGGACTGATGGCCAAGATCGAGAAGCCCGCCCCGCCGCTGTCCATCGGCACCCACATCGTCGACGTGCCGTGCCCCAGGTGCGGCTCCCTCGAGACCATCCTCGTGCGCCTCTCCTCGGTGCTCACCGAGGGAACGGGCGACGACACGACGCTCAAGCTGCGCGCCCGGTCGAAGGCCGTCGACCACATGTGCGGCTCCCGCCGTCTGCTCGACGGCGCCGGCGTCCTCACCCTCTCGACGATCGACGAGGAGTGAGCGCCATGACCACGACCACCGTCGTCGCCGCACTCTCCTGGAGAGGCCCGGCCCGCAAGGCCGCCCTCGTCCTCGAGGACGTGCTGCGGGGCCGCTCCACCACACGCATCGCACGCGAGCGGGCCCTGCCCGAGAACGTCGTCGTCCTCCTCCGAGACGCCCACGGCTACCCGAGCACCGCGGCGCTCCGCACCGCGGCCGCGCAGCTCATCCACCTCGGCCAGGCGGACATCACGGTCGACCAAAGCGGCGGCCGGGTGACCCCCACACCTTCGGCCGGCCGCGCAGCCAAGCCCGCGGCCCCGATGCCCGGTGCCGGAGACGAGGACGCCCTCCTGCTCGAGGTGCTCGTCACCGACGTGCACCCCGACCCGGACAACGCCCGCGAGAACGTCGGCGACATCCGCGAGCTCGCGGCCTCTATTGAGGCAGCCGGGCTCCTGCAGCCACTCGTCGTCCGACGCCACCAGGGCCGCCTCATCGTCGTCGCCGGCCACCGCCGCCTCGCCGCCGTCAAGCACCTCGGCTGGCAGCGCGTCCAGGTCATCGTCCGCGCCGGCATGCGCCCCGACGACGTCCTCGCCGCCATGCTCATCGAGAACGGCCAGCGCGCTGACCTCGACCCCGTCGAGGAGGCCCGAGCCCTCCGCCGACTCAAGGCACAGCTGGGCGGCATCTCCGACGCCGCCCTCGGCGCTCGCATCGGCCGATCCCAAGCGCACGTCTCGTCCCGTCTCGCGATCCTCTCCTTGCCCATCGACGAGCAGGAGATGCTCCGCGCCGGCCAGATGAACCTCGGCGACGCGGTCCGCCGCGGCCGCCTCGCCTCCGGCAAGGTCGGCAAGCCCAACAGCACCGGCCACCCGCACCTGGGAGTCGACCACAACCTCGGCCGCCTCGCACGGGCCCGCTGCATCCGCCTCGGGCACAAGTCCAAGGGCCGCAACAGCGTGGGCGGCGTCGCGTGCGGCGAGTGCTGGGAGTCCGTAATCCGCGCCGACGAGCGCGACCAGGCCCACGCGCGCAGCGCGCAGCTCGGACACTGCGTCACCTGCGGCACGGAGCAGCAAGGTGCGCCCGCGTGAGCCGCACCATCTGGAAGTTCCAGGCCCCGGTGCAGGACGAGTTCGACCTGAACGGGCCCGCGCCGCTCAACATCGTCCACGTCGCCCCCGACGGACCCACGGGACTGCTCATCTGGGCAGAGGTCGACCCCAACCGTTCGCAGACCGAGCGACACCTGCGCGTCGTCGGCACCGGCAACCCCATCCCCAACGACGTCACGCGCCACATCGGATCCGTCATCGCACCGCCCTTCGTGTGGCACCTCTACGAGGCGACCGGCGGCGCCTGATGCAGCCCGAGCAGCTCAGCGTCGACGAGCACCTCGCCCGCGCGACCCGGCTCGCCGCGATCGCGGTCGAGCACGGCAACCACGGCTTCGGGGACACCTCCCTCGCCTACGCAACCACCGCGCAGGTCCACGTCTCGATCGCCCAGGTCCTCACCGCCCGCGAGGCGCTCGCGGCCGCGCACGCCCCGGTCGAGGCCGAGCCCATCCCTGGTTCGGCCCTCGCCCGGATCCACGCCGCGCTCGCCGAGCCGCCGCCGTAGCCCCCGCGGCCGACTTCGTTCTCGCGCAACGCCCCTCACCACTCAAAGGAGACCACCCCGCATGCCTTGGATGAAGTCCGGCGACACCGCAGCGTCCTACCCCGCGCTGCTGGCCGTCGACGAACTCCCCACCGCGGAGGACTGGTCCGTCAACGAGGTCGCCGGCTTCGTCTACCGCCTCGGCCTCCACAGCGCCGCCCACATGACCGACTACCTCATCGGCTACGGCGACGTGAAGCTCATGTCCCCCACCCGGTTCGAGCTCCTCGTCGAGCAGGCCTGCTCCACCGGCCTCATGCGCCTCGTCTCCGGCGAAGGCCGCGGCCGCCGCTGGCAGATCGTCGAGGACGACGAGTTCATGCACATCCGCAAGAAGGCCGCCGTCCAGTGGGACCGCCAACGCGACAGCGACCGCCGCAACAAGGACCTCACCATGCCGGTCCGGCTCCGCGACGGCGACGCCTGCCGCTACTGCAACCAGGTCGTCTCCTGGTCCGACCACCGCTCCGGCCGCGCCGGCACCTACGACCACCGCGAGCCCGGCCAGGCCGCCACCGTCGAGACCTACGTCGTCGCCTGCAAGCAGTGCAACAGCGCCCGCCTCAACGACGAGCACGCCGACACCAAGCACCCGCTCTTGCCCGTCCCCACCGTCCCGTACTACACCGCCAAGACCCGCTCCGTCCTTGAGGCCTACTTCGGCCCCGAGAAGGTCGCCGCCCGCCTCGGCGAGCCCACGGACCCCGCACGCGCCCCTCAGGCCGCTGTGCGACCCGAACAGGCCCCCGCCGGCACGACGACACCAAGCGCTCGCCGAGAGGCTCGCAGCGCCGCGCAGGACGCCTCCGGGCGCCCCGCCACGGAACCGGGATCCGGCACGGACCCGGGATCGGACCCGGACCGGACTCCCGTTACGAGGTCTGGCGACCGGGTCGGGTCGGGTCGGGTCGGGCCGGGGCAGGTCAGGTCTGGTCGGGAAGGGACTGGTCGTGACGGGAGCCCGTCTCGCTCAAGGTCTCGTCGTCGTGGTCGTCGTGGGAAACCGCCTCAGCCTCGGGAGGGCACATGACCACCCTCAAGACGCTGGTGCCTGGTGAGGTCTCCCGAATGTTGGTGGAGGCTGCAGCTGACCGCGGGGTCACCGTCAACGAGCTCCGGGACAAGCAGATCCGTGCCCTGCTCGTCGACGCGATCGGCGACCGGCGGGTCACGTCGACGAGCTGGTCCCAGGCCGAGAAGGGCCTCGACTGGATCACCCGGCAGCGCTCCGGCGTCCGCGACTCGTGCAAGGCCTGCGGCGCCCCGGTCCAGTGGGTCGAGTCCGTGAAGAACGACAAGGCCATGCCGATCGACCCGCTCCCACACCCGAACGGAAACCTGCGTCTCGAGCGCCGCGGTCGAGGGATCCTCGCTCACGTCGTCCCCAAGTCAGCGCCGCGACCCGAGCGGGCCTACCGCACGCACTTCGCGACCTGCCCGTCCGCCGGCCAGATGCGCCGCCGCGGCCACCTCCAGCTCGTCGCCGGCCGTCCCGCGAAGGCCGGCCCCGACGGGCGCCGCTTCCCCGACTCCACCGTCCGGTGCCCGGCCGACGGCGCGCCCGTCGCCCAGGTCCTCGTCGACGCCGGCATACGGCGCCACCTCGGCTGCGGCCTCACCCCCGAGGAAGAGCAGCTCCTCGAGCAGATGCACTCACTCCACCAGGAAGGCTCACCATGAGCGACACCTCGCCCTGCACCCCGACCGACTTCTGGGCCGACGACGTCGCCGCCGGCCAGCGCCGCGCGACCGGCGCACCCGCGATCATCGCGTTCGCCGAGCAGCACGACATCCCGCTGCTGCCCTGGCAGAAGAGGACGCTCATGCGCCTGTTCCCCGACATCTGGACCGAGGTGCACGCCGAGCGCGAGCGGGCGCACGCGAAGCACGGCAACAAGTCGATGGAGTCGGCACCGTGGACGGCCGAGCGCCGGCTGCGCATCCTCCTCGAGGAGGTCGGCGAGGTCGCCAAGGAGCTCAACGACGCTGAGGTCGAAGAGCGATCCGTCGACGCCGGACGGCTACGTCGCGAGCTGATCCAGGTGGCAGCCATGGCCGGTGCTTGGGCAGACGCGTGCCCGCCGGACGAACCGACGTCCAAAGAGGGCTGGAACCTCAACGAGTACGCCATCCGCCGCGAGGTCACGCCCTGGGACCGGCACGTCGCCGGCGACGCCTGATGCCGGACTGCCGACGAGCCATCGGCCTCCGGTGCGACATCTGCCCGCTCTACCGCTGCCGACGAGAGGAGACCGCGTGAACGACCAGGCCGTCTGCCCGGGCGACTGCAACCGTGCGTGGCGCAAGGCGCAGGCTTTCTCCGATGAGCGCGACCAGCTGCTCGCCGCTCAGAAGGAGCGGAACCTGACGTCGATCGAGCAGGGCCGGCTGCTGCGCCTCTCGATCGAGCCGATGCTCGGCGACCCGGTGTGGTGCACCGACTGCCTCGACGCGATCAAGGGTGCGGTCCGCCGGCTGCCGGACCTCGCGGCGTGGCTGTGGGACCGCGGGCACGCCGGCGCCGGCATCGACCTCGGCCGGCTCTCGACCGTGCGCGCCGAGCGAGGCTCGTCGACGAAGGGCTCACCGTCCCTGTCGCCGTCGTGGGATGCCTGCGACGAGATCGTCACCTGGGCGGCCGCCGTCGAGGACAAGGTGCGGGCCCGGCTCGGCATCGAGGCCCGCGACGGAGACTGGTGGAACGGCACGAGCGAGCATCGCGCGACCGTGCTGTCGACCTCGGTGTGGTGGATCCTCGCCCGCCCGGTGACGTGGTCGCTGCCCGAGGCCGAGCGGTGGGGCCTCGAGGTCCAGCGCCTGGCGAAGCGGGCGGAGAAACTCTCCGGCCGCGACGAGCTGGTGCACCACCTCGGCGCATGCCCGCACTGCGACCGGCGCGCGCTCATCCGCATCGACGGCGAGGACGTCGTGCACTGCGAGCGATGCCGCCGGCGCTGGACCGAGGACGAGTACCAGTGGCTCGTGCGCGTGGCCGTCGCGGCCGCCAAGGACCAGAAGACGGCCAAGGCATGACACCTCTCGATGTAGGCGCCGTCGCCCTGGTCACCGTCGACGAGGCAGCTGCACGTCTCGGCGTCCCCGCGGCGACGATCAGGCAGTGGAAGCGCCGCTACAAGGTGCGCTCGACGAAGGTGGACGGCCGGCTACTGCTGGCGCTCGCCGACCTGTGGGACGTCGAGCACAACACGCGGAAGAACCCGCGCGGCCGTGCTCGACACAACGGTGCCGATTTGTCACAATGAGTGTCAGCGGAAGAACTGTCTCCGCGATCAGGCCCGAACCGCCCAGCGGCTCGGGCCTTCCTCATTCCACGCGTCGGTCGGGTGCTTGTGGAGGGCGCTCGACCGGCGCGATGGCCTCGCCGGTCGGCCCGTTGCGGTACGTGGACCGGCACCAGCCCCGCATGGGGCTCACGCCAGGAGACGGACGCGCCACACCGGCGACGACTTCGGGAGGCGCCGAGCTCATGCCCAAGCACTCCGGTCGTTCGGGCCGGCCGTGGAAGCGGCTCAAGTCCGAGGTGTATGCGCGGCGCTCGCCGTGCTGCCGGTGTGGCCAGGCCATCGACTACTCGCTCCCGTACCTCAGCGCGACGACGGGCACACCTGACCCCGAGTCGAAGAGCGTCGACCACTTCCCTTATCCGCTCTCGACCCATCCGCACCTCGCCGAGGACCCAGCGAACCTCGCTGCTGCCCATTTGAGGTGCAATCAGTCGGCACAGACGCGCCACGAGCCGCAGCTCGGGACGAGATCGCGCGACTGGTGAGGGTAGGGGGTCGCGATCGCTGGCCGTCGACCGACGGACCAGTTCGCCGGTAGTGGTCCGTCCCTCCCCCGTCTCTCCCTCCCCTTAGCGTGCGGGCGGCTCGTGATCGCCAACACGGTTGGGCTGCAAGCGAATTGGTGGTGACCGTCCATGCCCGTGATCGAACGGCAGTGCGACCAGTGCCACGCCACCTACCCGGCGAAGCGGGCGACCTCGCGGTTCTGCTCGGCGGCCTGCCGCGCAGCGCACCGACGGAACCCCTCGAGTGTCGACGTGGTCACCGACGAGCAGGGCAAGGCCGAGCCGGTCACCCCCGGCACCGTCGTCGAGCAGGTCGAGACGGCGCTCGCCGCCGTTGAGGGCCGCCTCGGTGACCAGGACGCGGCCGCGGTCGCGGTGCTGCGGCTGCTGGCCCGGCGGATGGATCAGTTCACCGAGACCCTCATCGTCGACAAGGACACGCCGGCGCTGTTCCTGCGCTACTGCGAGGCGCTCGGCCTGACGCCCTCGAGCCGATCGAAGCTGCCGGAGTCGAAGGAGCCGACGCGTGGCAAGCTTGCGAGCGTCAGCAACATCCCGCGCCCGGCGTAGCACCAAGCGGGCCGCGCCCCGCAAGGTCCGGCCCAAGGTCTACGGCTGCGAGACACCGCGGATCTACACCCCGCCGCTGCGCAAGCTCACGCCCCAGACCTCGCTGGGCTTCGCCGTCATCGAGTTCGCGCGCGAGCTGCTCGGCATGGAACTCCTGCCGTGGCAGAAGTGGCTGCTCATCCACATGCTCGAGCTGCTGCCGGACAACACGCCGCGGTTCCGCAACGTCGTCGTCCTGGTCGCCCGGCAGAACGGCAAGTCGACCCTCTCGCAGGTCCTCGCCCTGTGGTTCATGTACGTCTACGGCTTCAAGCTCGTGCTCGGCACCGCGCAGGACCTCGACACCGCTGAGGAGGTGTGGGAGGGCGCGGTCAACCTCGTCACCGAGACGGACGACGAGACCGACGAGTACGTCCGCCCAGAGCTCGCCGCGCTCGTGGACAAGGTCGTGCAGGTGAACGGCAAGAAGAGCCTGAACCTCACGACGAAGAAGCGCTACAAGGTGAAGGCCGCCAACCGCCGCGCCGGCCGCGGCCTCTCCGGCGACTTCATCCTGCTCGACGAGCTGCGCGAGCACCAGACGTGGGACGCCTGGGGCGCGATCACCAAGACCACGATGGCCCGCGCAATCGCCATCGTGCTCGCCCTGTCCAACGCCGGCGACGCCACCTCGGTCGTGCTGCGCTACCTGCGCAAGCTCGCGCACGCCGAGCTCGGCGACCCGGACGGCATCAACGCAGCCGACGATCCCGAGTCGCTCCTGCCGGACGAGGAAGACCTCGACGACCCGGACCTCGACCTCGAGGACCTCGAGATCGACGACGACAGCCTCGGCTTCTTCGAGTGGTCCGCCCCGCCCGGGTGCGACATCAACGACCGCGCCGGCTGGGCTCAGGCCAACCCCTCGCTCGGCTACACGATCACCGAGCGCACGATCGCCTCGGCCGCCCGCACCGACCCCGAGTGGATCTTCCGCACCGAGGTCCTCTGCCAGTGGTCCGACGGGACCCTCGAGGGGCCCTTCCCTCCGGGCTCGTGGGACGACAGCCGCGTCAAGGCCAAGACCGAGGACGAGATCCCCCAGATCGTCGGCAAGGTCAAGGCCGGCATCGCGCTCTCCCGGGACCGGACGATGTGCTCGATCGCCTTCGCCGGCACGAACGACCGCGGCCGCCCCCAGATCGAGCTCGTCGCCCGCCGCGCCGGGATTGACTGGGTCAAGGCGTGGCTGCAGGAGGACAAGCGCGTCGACCTCATCGAGGAGATCACGGGCCAGGGCAAGGGCGCCCCCGAGTCACAGCTCCTCGAGGATCTGCTCCTCGCCGGCATGCCGGTAACGAAGTGGGAAGGGTCGGCGCTCGCCGAGGGCACCGGCCGCTTCTACGACGCCGTCCGCGACGGGGAGTTCGACCACCTACCCCAGCCCCCGCTCGACATCGCCGCCGCCACCGCGGTTCCCAAGATGCTCGGCGCCGGCGCCTTCCTCTGGGACGACGCCAAGTCCACCACCGACATCGCCCCGCTGCGCGCGGCAAACGGCGCGCACTGGCTCCTGACCCGACCGACCGAGAAACCCGCCGAGAGCGCCTACGAGGCGCGTGGCGTCCTGACGATCTGAGAGGGGTGGCATGGGCTTCTGGGACAGCATCCTGCGTCGCGACCAGGTGGCCGTGTTCTCCCCGCGCGTCGAGTACATCGGCGGCAACGAGGAGCTGGCCGACCACTACGGCATCGCGTCGTCCTTCGACCACGCCACACCGGCCTCGCTGTGGCGCACGCAGCCGCACCTGCGCACCGTCGTGTCGTTCCTGGCCCGCAACGTCGCCCAGCTCGGCCTCCAGTTCTTCGAGCGCGTCGACGAGACTGACCGCCGCCGCGACCGCACCTCGCTCGTCGCTCGCACGCTCGCCTTCCCTGACGGGACGATGACCGGCTACGACCTGATCTACGCGCTGGTCGGTGATGTCTGCCTCTACGACCGCGCGTTCTGGTTCGTCGCAGAGTCGACCGCGACGCCGACCGGCTGGATGATCCGGCGCCTGCCCCCGTCGTGGGTCTCGGTGGAGGAGTCCGACCTGTTCACGGTCAAGAAGTGGCGGATCTCCCAGGGCAACCAGTCGATCGTCGTCGACGCGTCGCAGATCCTCGCCTTCACCGGCTACTCGCCCACCGACCCCAAGAAGGGGTCGCCCACGATCGAGTCGCTGCGCACCACGCTGCAGGAGCAGGTCGAGGCGTCGAAGTACCGCGCCCAGGTATGGAAGCGCGGCGGCCGCGTCTCGTCCGTGCTGCAGCGCCCGGCCAACGCCCCGAAGTGGAGCGACCCTGCGCGCGAAGCCTTCCGCGAGGACTGGTACGCCAAGTACACCGGGCGCGGCCCGAAGGCCGGCGGCACGCCGATCCTCGAGGACGGCATGACCCTGCAGCGCGTCGACTTCAACGCCCAGGAGCAGCAGTTCGTCGAGGCGGCCAAGCTCTCCCTCGTCACCGTGGCATCGGCCTTCCACGTCAACCCGACGATGATCGGCCAGAACGACGGCGCCAACTACAGCAACGTCCGCGAGTTCCGGCGCATGCTGTACGGCGACACGCTCGGGCCGCTGCTGGCGCAGATCGAGGCGCGCGTCAACACCTTCCTGCTGCCCATGCTCGGCGTCGACGCGGAGCGCTTCTACGGCGAGTTCAACATCGCCGAGAAGCTGCAGGGCTCGTTCGAGGAGCAGGCCGCCGCGATGCAGTCGGCGACGGGCGCGCCGTGGATGCTGCGTAGCGAGGCCCGGGCGCGGATGAACCTCCCGGCCGTCCCCGGCGCGGACGAGCTCGTGGTGCCCCTCAACGTCCTCTCCGGCGGCCAGGCATCCCCGACGGACTCCGGCTCGCAGAACCGCAACGCGGGCAAGGCACCGGCGCTCAAGGGCCGAGCACCGGCCACCTACGTCACGAAGCACGAGCAGGTCCTGCAGGCGTTCTTCAAGCGCCAGGCCGCGGCTGTCCGGTCGCGTCTCGGCGCGAAGGCCGACGACGACTGGTGGGACGAGGAGCGCTGGGACGGCGAGCTCGCCTCGGACCTCTACAAACTGGCGGTCGCGACATCGCAGCAGGTCGCCGCGGCAACGCTCAAGCGCCTCGGCGTCTCGCCCGACGAGTACGACGTCGACCGCACGCTCGCGTTCCTCGACGCAGTCTCCAAGTCGCGCGCCGCGAACATCAACGCCACGACCCGCAAGCAGATCGAAGCGGCCCTCGAGGACGACGACCCGATGGACGCCGTCTCCGGCGTGTTCGACGTCGCGAAGTCCTCACGCTCGACGCAGATCGCGATCACCGCTGTGACCGCCTGCTCGGGGTTCGCCTCGAGCGAGGCCGCGAAGCAGGTCGCGGGCGACGCTGCGACGAAGACGTGGATCGCCGGCGCGAACGCACGCCCGTCTCACGCATCCATGTCGGGCGAGACGGTGCCGCTCTCCGAGAACTTCTCCAACGGGCTCGCGTGGCCCGGGGACGCCGGCGACGCCGACGAGGTCGCCGGATGCAACTGCGAGCTGGAGATCAACATCCCCTAGCCCCGAGGAGGGCACATGAAGGTCAAGGACACCGCGCTCACCGCGCGGCAGGTCAAGGCCGGCCCGGATGACGGGCTGACCGAGGGCGAGTTCACCGCCTACGCAAGCGTCTTCGGCAACGAGGACTCCTACGGCGACATCGTCGTCCAGGGCGCCTTCGCTGCCGACCTCGCGCGCTGGAAGGAGTCCGGCCAGAACATCCCGCTCCTGTTCGGCCACAACATGGCCGACCCCGACTTCAACATCGGCCACGTCGTCGAGGCCGTCGAGGACGACTACGGCCTC
This sequence comes from Terrabacter terrigena, assembly GCF_042676085.1. Taxonomy (NCBI): domain Bacteria; kingdom Bacillati; phylum Actinomycetota; class Actinomycetes; order Micrococcales; family Intrasporangiaceae; genus Terrabacter; species Terrabacter terrigena. The sequence continues at coordinate 26,164 of NZ_JBHTKH010000007.1, read as the reverse complement.
AAGGTCCGGGCCCAGCTGGACCTCGAGAACGCCAAGGCCGCGCAGGTCTACCGGATGATCAAGGGCCGCCGCGTCAACCAGATGTCGTTCGCCTACGACGTCATCGACGGCGGCGCCGTCACCCAGGACGAGAAGAGCGTCTACGAGCTGCGCCAGCTCAAGCTCTACGAGGTCTCGGTCGTCACGATCGGCGCCAACCAGGAGACCGAGATCCTCGCGGTCAAGTCCGCCACCGACGCACTCATGGCCAAGGCCGGGCGCGTCCTGTCGGCGAAGAACGAAACCGCACTCCGCTCGGCCCACGAGCAGCTCGTCGGCGCGGCCGACGAGATCAAGAACGTCCTCTCCGCGATCGACGCGGGAGGCGACGACCAGGAGAAGGCCAGCGGCGAGCCCACGGCCAAGTCCGGCACAGGCGACGAGGAGCCCGACGGGGCCAAGTCGACCGAGCCCGACGAGGAGCCCAAGGCTGGTCCGTCCGTCGCTCTGCTGGCGGCAGAAGCACACATCTACGCGCTCACGGGAGCGCAGGAAGGGGTTCGACCGTGAACCTCAAGCAGATGCGCGCCGCCGCGCTGAAGGCGGCGCAGGACCTCATCGAGGGAGCCAAGGCCGCGGCCCGCGACCTCACCAAGGACGAGCAGGCCCAGGTCGAGGCCAAGTTCGCCGAGATCCGCGAGCTCGACGAGCGGATCAAGGCGGCCGAGGGCTCCGACGCGCTCATGGCGCAGCTGGCCGGTCTCGGCGGCGGCCAGGCCGACGACGAGAAGGACGGCGACGAGGTCTCCGCCAAGAGCCTCGGCGAGTTCTTCGCCAAGTCGATCGGTCAGGAGGGACTCACGCGACTCAAGGGCGTGCGCGGCACGTCGCTGTCGACGGCCGAGTTCAAGGCCAACACCGACCCGCAGCTCACGCCCTCGGCGTTCGGGCCCGTCCTCACGCAGGTCGACCGGACCGTCGTGCCGGCCTTCCGCCGCGCGACGGTCTCCGACCTGCTCGGCGTCGGCAACATCGGCGCCGGCAGCAACGCGATCACCTACTTCGTCGAGGGCGCGGCCGAGGGCAACTTCGCCACCGTCGCCGAGGGCGGGCAGAAGCCGCAGCTGCACATCGCAGACCCGGTCGCCAAGACCGACGCGGCCAAGAAGATCGCCGGCTGGTGGGACACCGCCGACGAGATGATCGAGGACCTCGACTTCTGGGTGTCCGAGATCAACAACCGCGGCCTGTACCTGCTCTCGCTCGTCGAGGAGTCCCAGGTCCTCAACGGTGACGGCACCGGGTCCAACGTCCTCGGCCTGCTCAACCGCTCGGGCATCCAGACCGAGACGCAGGCGGCCACGGGCGATTCCGCCCAGGACGCGATCTTCCGCGCGATGACGAAGGTCCAGACCGCCACCGGTCTGCAGGCCGACGCCATCATCATCAACCCGGCCGACTACCAGGCCCTGCGCCTGAGCAAGGACGGCAACGGCCAGTACTACGGCGGCGGCTTCTTCTCGGGCCTCTACGGCGTCGGCGGCGTGGAGTTCCAGCCGCCGGTGTGGGGCCTCAAGACGGTCGTCTCTGCGGCCGTCGCCCCGAAGACGGTCGTGGTCGGCGCGCTCAAGGCCTCGACCACGCTGTACCGCAAGGGCGGCGTCCGGGTCGAGTCCACCAACAGCGACGCCTCGAAGTTCACCAAGGACATCGTGACGACCCGCATCGAGGAGCGCATCGCGCTCGCCAACCGGATCCCGGCGGCCACCGTCAAGGTGACGCTGGTCTGACCCACCAGGAGGGGGCCACCAACCCGGGCGGCCCCCTCCACCCCCCCCGCTCCACAACCACCACGGAAGGAGTCGGCATGGCCGACAAGCGCAAGGAGTACGCCGTCGACATCAACGGCATCGAGCACTCGATGCTCCTCGAGCCCGAGGACGCCGAGGCGCTCTACGGCGAGAACGCCAAGGAGGTCAAGGCGACCCGGTCCCGCAAGGCCGCGACCGCCTCGAACACCGAGGGTGCTGCTGCCAACAAGGCCGGCGACGCCGAGAACAAGGGCGCCTGACCCGTGGCCGACGTGCTGCCCGCCCTCGCCGACACCCCCGACGGTGTCGACGCTGACGCCTGGACGGCGGCGTGCGCCGCGGTCCGTGCGTACTGCGGGTGGCACGTCGCCCCGTCCTTCACCGAGTCCGTCACTCTCGACGGACCCGGCACCGGCGTCCTGCTCCTGCCGACGCTCCACCTGACGGCGCTCGCCGACGTCACCAACGACGGCGCCGCAGTCAGCGACCCGGAGTGGTCACAGGCCGGAATGGTCCGCGGCAGCTGGACCGGGCGGTACCGCGGCATCACCGCCACGATGACCCACGGCTACGAGACGTGCCCCGGCGAGATCCTCGGCGTGCTCCGCGAGGCAGCCTCGCGAGGCATCACCGGATCCGCCGTGTCCCAGGTCGGGCAGGTCCGCATGGGCGGCGTCGACGGCGTCCCCGGTGCCGCCTCGTTCATGCTCGAGCAGCAGGCCGTCCTCGACCGCTACGTGCTGCCGGTGCGCTCGTGAACCTCGGCGCCCAGACCATCACGCGCAAGCGGTCCACCGGCACCGCCACCGCCGGCCACGGCAACACGGTGCCCGACTGGACCGAGCCCGACGCGAAGCCGATCCCCGGCTGCTCGGTGCAGCCCGGCGGCGGCAGCGAGTTCGCCGACCGCCGCGAGGCGATCACCACGCTCTACACCGTCTGGGCGCCCATCTCCGCGGACGTGCTCGACTCGGACCGCGTCGAGTTCGCGGGCACCGACTACGAGATCGACGGCGCCATCGAGCGCTGGGAGGTCGGCACCCCGCTCGACCACCTGGTCATCCGCCTCAAGAACGTGGCCGGCTGATGCCTCGCCGCGCCCGCATCGAGCTCGACCGCGCCGGCGTCCGCGCCGCCGCGCTCACCTCGCAGGGCGTGAGGGACGAGCTGCGCGCCCGGGCCGAGCGGATGGCCGCCGCGGCCTCGGCCGCCAGCGGCGACGAGGTCGTCGTCAACGAGGGCGGCGTCAACCGCGCCCGCTTCTACGTCACCCGCCTCGGCACCGGCGCCCGCGGCGAGGCCAACGACCGCGCGCTCGGCACGGCGATCGACTCCGGGAGGTCCTGATGTCCCCGATCGTCACGCAGGCCGACGCGCTGCAGGTCATGGCCGACTTCCTCAGCCAGGCGGTCCCGGCCGTCGACGAGCCCGCCGGCTTCACGTTCGCCGGCAGCGACATCCCGTCGGGCACGACGCCAGCGATGAAGGTGTACTGCCGCCACATCGGCGGCGTCGGCGAGGGCCGCACCCACGACCGGCCCCGCGTCGACGTCCTCGTCTGGGCCGACGGCACAGTCCGCACCCAGGCCACCGCGCTGCGCATGGCCCGGATCCTGCACGGCCGCGCACGCGCCGCCCTGCGCACCCGCGACGTCGCCTCGCCCGTCCTGCTCCCCGACCCCGCCAACCCGGCCAAGCGGTTGGCGTTGTTCACCCTCGAGCTGCTCACCAAGGGAGTGCAGTCATGAAGAAGAAGGTCACCCTGGCCTACCCGTACTCCGAGCTGCGGAGCGACGGCAAGGTCAAGAAGCACCACGACGCCGACACGACGGTCACCCTCGACCGCGCCGAGGCGAACCGCCTGCTGCACGAGGGCCTCGCCCGCGTGCCCGACGACGCCGACGAGCCGTCCGGCTCCGAGGACCACAGCGACGCCGGCAGTGGCGACGCCGACCCGAACGGAGCCTGACCACCATGTCCAAGGACCTCGCCAACATCCTGGGCGGCGGCGGCGACGACTCCGCCGTCTGGACCGCACCGAAGGGCACCACCGGCCCGACGACCCTCGCCGCCCCGAGCGCGCCCCACGCGGAGCTCGGCTGGCTCTCCGAGGACGGCATCTCGTTCTCCCGCTCGGAGGACCGTCAGGTCTTCCGTGGCCACCAGGGCGGCAAGATCGTCAAGCGCCGCACGTCGAGCGTGGACGACACCTTCAAGTTCCAGTGCCTCGAGACGACCGCCATCACCCTCGGCCTGCTCTACAAGGGCCAGACGCCGACCATCGCCGCCGGCGTGGCCACGATCCACGTCACAAACCAGACGATCAACGACGAGCGCGCCTGGGTCCTCGACGAGCACCTCGACGACGGCTCGACCATCCGCTACGTCATCCCCTCCGGCACCGCCGAGACCACGGCCGACGTCGTGTGGAAGACCGACGAGATGACGGTCTACGAGTTCACCGTCGGCGTCAACGGCGACTACTTCGTCATCACCGACGCCCCCGGCGTCGTCGGCTCCTGACCGGAGCCACCTGAACCCAGCGCCCCCGGTTCGCAGGCACCGGGGGCGCTGGCCTGCCTGCAGCCTGCAAGGAAGAGAGCACCACCATGCCGGAGATCCCCGAGGGCGCCATCGTCCCCCAGGACCGCAAGAAGAAGGCACCCAAGAAGAGCAAGGCGCAGAAGGCCGAGGCACTCGGCGACTCGCTCACCGTCAGCTACAACGGCGCCGACTACACGATCGAGCGCGACGTCGTCGACGACGTCGAGTTCTTCGAGCTCATCGGCGAGATGCAGGAGAAGTCCTACCTGCTGCCCAAGGTCGTCCAGATGCTCCTGGGCCCCAAGCAGTACAAGGCCTTCAAGGACGCCAACCGCGGCGAGAACGGCCGCGTCTCGATCGACCACCTCGGCGACTTCTTCAAGGCCGCCGACGCCGTCGCGGGAAACTGACCGGCCTCGCCCTGCTCCTGCGCGAGCACGGCGAGGCGCTCGAGGCCGACCTGCAACGCTTCTTCGACACGGACCTACTCGACCTCTGGCGCCGCCGGATCACACCGCGCAAGGTCGCACTCTTCGCCCGGCACCTCCCGCCCGGAGCTGCCGTCCATCTCGCGCTCGGCACGTCGGCCGCCTGGACGCCGGGCGAGCACCTGCAGGCGCTCGCCATCGACGTCGGGCAGATCGCCAACTGGCAGCGCGGCGGCGGCAAGGGCGACAAGCCGAAGCGCATCCCCCACCCCGGCGAGGACCTCCAGAAGGAGCGCCGGACCGGGCTCATCGCCGCGCGCGCACGCGCGTTCCAGAGACGACACCGCAAGGAGGCCTGACCGATGTCCGAGGGCACCAACGTCGGCACCGCCTACCTCGAGGTCATCCCCTCGGCTCAGGGCTTCGCCGGCCGCCTCCAGTCGCAGCTCGGCGGCGAGATGGAGACGGCCGGCAAGTCCTCGGGCAAGATCTTCGGCAACGGCTTCGGCTCCTCGCTCAAGGGCGCCGTCACCGGAGTCATCGCCACCCTCGGCATCGCCGAGCTCGCCGGCAAGGCGATGTCGTTCGCGAAGGACTCCGTCGCCGAGGCGCGCGAGTCGCAGAAGGTCGGCGCGCTCACCGAGTCGATCATCCGCTCGACCGGCGGCGCCGCGAAGATCACCGCCGGCCAGGTCGGAGACCTCGCCACCGCGATCAGCAACAAGACCGGCGTCGACGACGAGGCGATCCAGTCCGGCGCCAACATGCTCCTCACGTTCAAGAACGTGAAGAACGAGGTCGGCAAGGGCGCCAACATCTTCGACCGCGCCACCGCGGCCGCGGCCGACCTGTCCGCGGCCGGGTTCGGCGACATGGCCGGCCAGAGCAAGATGCTCGGAAAGGCGCTCAACGACCCGATCAAGGGCATCTCCGCACTCGGCCGCTCGGGCGTCACGTTCTCCGAGGCGCAGAAGAAGCAGATCAAGACGCTCGTCGAGCACGGCAAGACCCTCGACGCGCAGAGGATCATCCTCAAGGAGGTCGAGTCCCAGGTCGGCGGCGCGGCCGCCGCGTCGGCCACCGCCGGCGAGAAGCTGTCCACCGCGTGGGGCAACTTCAAGGAGGGCATCGGCACCACCGCCCTGCCGCTCATCGACAAGCTCGCGACGTGGACCCAGAGCAAGGTCCTGCCCGCGCTCCAAGGCGTCATCGACATCCTGTTCAAGGGCGACTTCACCAAGGGCTTCAGCCAGGCATTCCACATCGAGGAGGACTCCGCGGTCGTCGGGTTCCTGTTCGGGATCCGCGACGCGTTCACCTCGCTCGTCGGCGGCGTCAAGGCGTTCAGCGCCGCGTGGAAGGCCAACGACGGCGACGTCACCTCGAGCGGGTTCGCCGGCTTCATGGAGCGAGCAGCCAACGCCGGCCGCAAGGTCTTCGACTACCTGCGCGATGTCCTGCCCAAGGTCGGCGCCGCAGCCTCCCCCGTGCTCGACGCGTTCAAGGGCGCCCTCGGCAAGGTGTTCGACGCCGCCAAGTCCCTCGGCCCACCCATCGGTGAGATCGCCACCCAGCTGTACGGCGCCTACCAGAACATCGGGATCTCCACCTGGGACCTGTTCAAGGCCGCGCTCGAGGCCCTGCCCGGCATCATCGAGAGCCTCGCCGGCGCCCTCAAGGTCGCGGCCAAGTGGATGAGCGAGCACACCACCCTCGTCGGAGCGCTCGTCACCGGCCTCGGCACGGCGCTCGCGGTCTTCAAGATCTACAAGATCACGATGACGGTCATCACCGGTTACACCAAGGCCTACGCCGCGGCGCAGCTCTTCCTCAACGGCGTGCTCACCGCGAACCCCATCGGCATCGTCGTGGTGGCGATCGCCGCGCTCGCAGCCGGCCTCATCTACGCCTACCAGAACAGCGAGACGTTCCGCTCCTACGTGAGCACCGCGTTCAGCATGGTGAAGATCGGCGCGCTCACCCTCGCGAAGGTGGCCGTGACGGCCTTCCAGTTCCTCGCCAACGTGTGGCTCACCGTCGTCGGCGGCCTCCTCGACGGGGCCGCGAAGGCGTTCGGCTGGGTGCCCGGCATCGGCCCGAAGCTCCAGGGCGCCGCGGACCAGTTCAACACCTTCAAGGACAAGGCCAACGAGAAGCTCGACCAGATCAAGGACGACCTGCAGGTCAACATCGACACGGAGCAGGCCAACCTCGCGATCGAGGCGCTGCACCGCGAGTTCCTCGACAAGGGCTGGACCGTCACAGCCGAGGTCAACACCCGCATGGTCTACGGCGGCAACGGCCAGCTGGTGCCCGCCCCGCGCGCGACCGGCGGCCCGGTGTCACCCAGTGGCGTCTACGCCGTCGGCGACAACCCCGACGGCTCGTGGAACCGCACCACCGAGCTGTTCGTGCCCGACACCGCCGGCCACATCTACAACCAGTCCCAGCTCGGCGGAGCCCTCGGCCAGGTCACGCTCAGCCGCAAGAGCGTCCTCGACATCGCCGAGGCGGTCTCCCGCGGACCGGCCCCCCGCATGGGCATCCGCCAGCTCGACACCGCGCTCGCAGGAAGTAGGGACTGATGCTCGCTCTCGGCGACCACGTCCAGGTCGACCTCGGAGACGTCGTCACGAGCACGCTCGAGCCGACCGCCGACGGCGCAGAGTGGTTCGTGCACCGCATCGACGGCTGGGCCGCCGCCAGCCAGCGCGACACCCGCTTCGACCCGACCAGCGGCCCGGGCACCCTGCGGCCGCGCGCCATCTACGGCGGGCGCTCGCTCGAGGTACACGGCCTCGTCGAGGCACCCACCCGCACCGCGGCCTGGGACGCCTACTACCGGTGCACGGGCGCCCTGCCCGGCATCCAGGGCGCGATGGACCTCGTCGTCCACGAGGAGCCAGTCAAGCGGCTGCGCGTCGTGCAGGACGGCCCGCCCGAGGTCGGCGAGCCGGTCAACGGCGCGTTCGAGTTCACCCTCAAGCTCCTGGCCGAGTACCCCTTCAAGCGCGAGCTGGCAGCGGTCACGATCCCGGTCCTCGCCGGCGCGACGGTCGAGCACACAGCCGCGGGCAAAGCCCCGGCGGAGATCGAGGTCACCCTGACCAGTGCCGGCTCGGTCGACCTGACGATCGGGCAACTGCGCCTGCGCGCAAGCTCGCTCCCCTCGGGCGCGGTCCTGACCTCCGGGCCCGGGTTCGCCCGACCGAAGCGCACGATCCGCTCCGCGCTGCCGGCGAACTCGAACCTGTTCAGCCACATCGTGCAGCCGATGCAGTGGCCGGCGATCGCCCCGGGCGACAACACGATCCACCAGGCAGGCACCGCCGGCCTGTCGATCCGCTACTTCCCGACCTACCCCTGACACCGCCGTAGGAGGCGCAATGGCTTCTGGACCGTCTGTCCCCACCGGGTGCGACATCCTCGACATGGTCCTCACGGGCGGCGTCGACGTGCACTTCTGGACGATCGCACCCGACTTCACCGGCGTCGGCGGCACCGAGGTGGTCGGCTACACGCCGCCGACCGTCGTCTTCAACCCGGCCGAGGCCGCGACCGGCGGGCAGATCGCGAAGGCCACCAACGCGGCTGCGTTCGTCGTCGTCGAGATGCCGGTCGCGTCCGATGCGGTCGCCGCGATCAGCCTGCACGACCCGGCCACCGACGAGCTCAAGTGGCTGCACGACTCCCCCACGTTCCCCGCGGCGTGGGCGGTCGGCGAGTCTCCCCTGTTCGACGCCGGCGACTTCGCCGTCGCTCTCGTGCCCGCGTCCTGATCCGCTAGGAGAACTGATGGCAACCCTGATCCCTGACGCCGAGCGCAACTACCTGGCCGACCAGGAGGCTGCTCGCATCACACACCTGTCGCTGCACGAGGGCTCGCCCGGCGTGACCGGCGCGAACGAGGCCGCGGGCGGCTCGCCGGCCTACGCGCGGAAGGCCGTCACCTTCAACGCTGCTGGCGCTGTGGGCCCGCTCGGCGCGTCGGCGCAGCCTGCGACGGTCGGCGTCGCGTGGTCGTCCGAGGTGACGTTCGACGTCGACGCCGCCACGTACAGCCATTGGGGCGCATGGTCGGCCGCGTCCGCCGGCACGTTCCGGCAGGGCAACGTCCTGTCGTCGTCGCAGTCGCCGACGGGGCAGGCGCAGATCAAGCTGTCCATCGGCGTCGGCCCGTTCGCGGGGGCGTGACATGGCGATCACTCAGGCGCAGGCGAACAAGGACTGGAAGGACGCGCCGGACACCTCGACGCTCATCATGGCCGCCGACCTCGAAGCCATCTCCCGGGCGGTGCGCGACCGGAAGTTCCTCATCCCGTCGTCGACGACGTCGGTCGACGAGTTCGACGACGACAGTCTCGACGCCGCATGGACGCGGGTCGACCCGGCTAGTGTCGCGTCCTCGATCAGCTGGTCTGAGGGCGGCGACTCGCTCTCGTGCAACCAACTGGCCGGCGGAACCCCGGCGAACCAGATCCACGGGCTGATCCGCCCCCTGTCCGGCATAGGCGGGGCGCTCGCGGTCGGCGACGGGTTCGTCACCGCAGTGACCCACTTCGGCCCAACCGCGAACTTCCTCATGGCCGGGATCGTGCTCACTGACAGCACGGCCGCGGGTGCGGGCGGACAGGTGGCCGCGCTCTCCTACGGCACCGGCGCCAACGGCGACCAGATGACGAACAACATCTGGAACGGCACCGGCTGGTCGCTGAGCGGTCAGGCCGGCGACGTGATGTGCCGGTCGGGCTGCCCGATCTTCCTGCGACTCTCGCTCATCGCAGCGAACACCTGGCGGCACGACATCTCACCAAACGGTGTTGCTTGGATGACCGGCCCGGCGACTCTCACAAAGACGCTGACGCCGACACACGTCGGTCTCGTCGGGTCGCTCTGGGGCACCAGCACGAAGGGCGTCATGTCCTACGAGTTCCTGCGCCGCGTCTCTGGCGTCAGCTGACCTAGCAGAAGGGCGGGCCCGTGGCCGCATTCCCCGGTCAGGCGATCCCCGGTCAGGCGATCCCCGGCGACTCGAGCAGCGGCGCCGCGCCGGCATACCCGGGCCTCGCGCTCCCTGGGCAGACCGCCCCCGGTGACGCCGGGTCGTCGACACCCTCGACGCCGGCCGTCACCGGCACGTCGCCGGTCGGAGTCGGGTCGTCGTCCGCCGCACTGCTGATCCTGACGGCGTCTGGGTCGGCGCCGGTCTCGATCGAGTCGTCGAGTGCGGCAGCCACGGTGGGGGCCGCCGTCGTAACCGGCACGTCGCCGGTCGGGGTTGGGTCGAGCAGCCGCTCGTTCCTCACCAACGCTGGCGAGACCGCCCTGCTACTCGGCGCGGGCACCGTCACGATCGACGCGCTGCGCACCGTCACCGTCGTGCGCATGGGCCCGGTCGAGCTCACCGGCGCGGGCGGCCCGATCCACGTCGCCGCCATCCGCCCGGTCAAGCCCATGGCGCCGATGAGCCTGCGCGCCGGCGCGACCGTGACCGCCCGCCCGGCAGCCGCGCTCGCGACCGACCCCCGAACCCTGCGCGAGCAGTGGCGCTACGTCGTCGTCGAGCTCGACGGCACGCCCGTCGGCGAACTGACCGAGATCGAGCACTCGCCGGTCGAAGACGCCGTGGTCGACCCGGCCACCATGGACTTCACGATCCCGGTCGACAGCCTCGAGCACGGCCTCATCCGGCCCGTCTCGCGGCAGTGCCAGGTGTGGCGCGGCAACCAGCTGCTGCTCCGTGGCCCGATCCTGCCCGGCAACCCGTCCGACGACGGCGCCACCATCACCTACCGGGTGCACGACCCGTCGTGGTTCTGGCGCGCCGGCCGCCGCCGCATCGGCCGGGTCCCGAACCGGAACCTGCTGCGCAACGGCGACTTCACACGCGGGCTGGCGGGCTGGCGCCGCGGATACGACGTCGACTCGATCCCGAAGGCGCGCCCGAACGTGCACGTCGTCTCCGAGGAGATCCTGCACTACGAGGACGCAGTCCCCATCCAGGCGGCGCAGATCACCGGCGTCGAGTCCGTGACCCAGTCCGAGCTCTCCTCGAACGCCGTCTTCTTCCCGAACAGCGCGAAGTTCCGCCCGGGCGGGGAGTCGGCCGTCGACGACGTCGCGAAGGCGATGCCGGAGACCGACGGCCTCAAGGTGAGCATCGTCGGCCACACCGCCAACGACGGCACCGGGGACGGTCTGGGCCTCTCGCTGCGCCGCGCGAACGCGGCGAAGGCCCGCATCGCGAAGCTGCGCCCGAAGGCCGTCATCTCGGCCAAGGGCGTGGGCTACTACGACCCGAACCCGAAGTTCCCGAAGAACAGCCAGGAGCAGCGCCGCGTCGTCATCAGCTACGACCAGACCATCAGCGGCAAGTCGAAGCAGTTCATCAAGCAGCTCGTCGAGGTGACCCACCCGAAGGCAGCCCGTTACGAGCTCGAGCTGGCCGCGGCCGCGTGGGTCAAGATCGATGATGACTGGTCCGTCGCGGATGCCAACATGATGACGGTCCGGATCGTGGCTCGCCGCAAGGGCTGGACGACCATCCACGACGAGGGCTCCTCGAGCATCAGCGACACGGACCCGGTGGGCCGCTGGCTCAAGCAGGGCGCCTCCGTCCGGATCCCGCCCGACGGCCGCACCTATACCGTCGAGGTCTACCTCTACGCTCCAGCGGCGCTCGCCTCGTACACCAGGGTCCGACTCGAGCCGCAGGAGCAGCTGTACTTCTGGGGCGCCGACCAGGCCGGCATCGTCCGCGGCGTCGTCGAGCACATGCAAGACCCGGCGATGGGCAAGCAGTGGTCGATCGAGGTCGGCACGCGCACACCCAACACGGGCGTGAAGCGCGACCGCATCTACCCGCACTCCGGCCGGCAGGCGGTCGAGGAGGTCCTCGCCGAGTTCCAAGGCCTCTTCGCCGGCATGGACATCGACGTCCCGCCACACCCTACGAAGACGACCGTCACGACCTACTACCCGCGCCAAGGCCAAGTCACCGACTACGTGCTCGCCCTCGGCAGCAACGTCGCGCGGGCGGTCCCCGCCGCGACCCGCGACGTCGGCTCGCTCGTCATCGCCCAGGCGCAGGACGGCGGCTCCGTCCGGGACGAGGGATACGCGATCGACAGCCGCGCCCTGGGCGGGCTGCGCCTCGAACGGCTCATCACCGCCGAGCAGGAGACTCCGGCCAACGAGCTCACAGAGACGGCCGTCGCCGAGCTCGGCTGGGCGCGCCGCTCGACGCCGGCGTACTGGCTCGACATCGACCCGTGGGCGATCCCGGATGTGCTCGCCCACACCAGCAAGGGCGACACGGTGCGACTCATCCTCGACGAGCCCTGGGACATCGACCAACTCGCTCGGATCACCAAGCGGCAGACCCATCCTGACGGCCTTCGTCTGATGGTCTCACTCGAGGAGGCGTGACGTGCCCACCCCCAACCCGAGCCCGCGCGGCGACGAGGGCATCCGCAGAGACCTGGCCGCGATCCGCAAGGACATCGAGCAGCTGCGCCGTCAACGAGACAAGTCCGAGACGGCGGCCCTCCTGGTGCAGATCGGGCCCGAGGAGAACCTGTCGTGGCAGGTCGGCACGCCGTGGCTCGACACGTCCGGCGAGTAGCGGGAGGAGTCAACCGTGGCTGACTGGTACGGGGAGTCGTTCGGCTACACCATCGGTACGGTGCTCGCTGGCCCGGAGGTTCCGCTGGGCGAGCTGTTCTATCACTTCGAGGACGATGCGCAACCGCTCGCCGGCGGCGCCGCGTGGCTGCTGGGGTGCATGGCCGACTCGTTCGACTCTGCAGCGTTCGCGGCCTACACGGGCGACGTCACGGTGCGGTGGGTGCTCGAGGTCACGGCCGGTTCCGGCACCGTCGAGCTGGCCTCGGGAATCGACCCGACCTGGAACGCGAGCAACCCGACCTCGGCGACCGAGGCGCTCGGGGCGTATGCCGTCACCGGCCCGACAACCCTAGTCTCCGCGCCCGTCACCGGGATCACCCACGCGATGCTCGTCGCCGGCGACGACCTGCCCGTCGTGCGGGTCGACTGTGTGTCAGGTGCGCTGCAGGTCAAGCAGGTCAAGCTCCGGGTGTGGCCAGCCCAAGGCGCCGGCGGGGCATGGGTCACCACCGCGGCGCCCGGCTGGGACCTGGTCAACTCCGGCGGCGTCGCCATCTGGAACGGCACTTCGCTCGGGTACGAGTCGCCGCAGGTGCCCACCCTCGAGGAGGCATGGTCGCTCGGCAAGACCGGCCTGGCTGCCGCCGAGGGCCCCACCGAGTGGCAGTTCGCCACCGACGGGTCGGCGCAGATGCACTTCAACGTCTCGGGCAACTTCACCTCCGAGCCGTTCCAGCCGTTCGCCGCCGGCAACTACGGGCTCGCTGTGCTCGCCGCCAACCCGCGCGTCATCACCGACGTGCAGCCCGGCTCCGGCGTCACCGCTGGCGTCGACCCACACGAGCACCAGTACGAGAAGACCAGCACGGTCCGCGCCGTCGGCGGCGGCCCGCTGATCGCCGAGTTCACCAGCTGGGGTGGCGCGACCGCGCACATCGACGGCCCCGGCGGGCTCGCCGTCGAGGCCCTGCCGGGCCGGCCCCCGTTCGTCCCGGTCGGCGGGTTCTACGGCGGCGTCGACTTCCGGCTCCCCACCGGCGCGGCGATCACCCAGTTCCCCGCCGCCGGGGAGATGCGCCTGCCGGACGCCCCGTTCCTGCTGCTCTCCGCGTTCGCGCCGCTGTGGTTCACCGCCCCCACCGAGGACACGTTCTCCACCGTGTTCGCCGGGTTCACCCGACCCGACCCGCACCTGGCCGTCCCGGCCTACGAGTGGTTCGACCCGGCCGCCGTCCCGGCGCCCGAGCTCGAGCCCCGCTTCTTCGTCAAGGCCGGCGAAGGCGACTGGTGCCCGGTCGGGTTCGGCAAGCCCGACACCGAGACGCGCATCTTCCGCGTGCCGAGCGGTGGCCGCTGGCGCGACCTGACCGCGGCCGAGTACGCCGTACACGGACCCGACAATCGTCCGCCGGGCGGCATGCCGCTCAAGGTGAAGCGTCTCGACGAGTCAGGCGTGGCGTGGTGGGACCACGTCGCGTGGCTCGTGCCCGACTGACCCGGATGACACCGCCGGCGCCGTACCTGCGGGCGCTGCCTCGGCCGCCGACGGTCCACGGCGCCACGGCATCTCGACCCGGCGGTAGGACCACTCGGCGAGCACGAACGAGAGGGGCAGTACCCCGGCAGCCAGTTGCCATCCGGACCAGCCGTAGAGCCGAGCGAGCAGCAGGAAGAGCGGCGCGTGGTAGAGGTACAGGCCGTAGGACCGGGTGCCGAACCACCGCAGCACCGGCAGCTCGAGGACGCGCCGCGGCCGGTCGCCGGCGATATTCACCAGGAGCAGCACGGCGCCGACCGCCACAATCGGCGGCGCGATCCGGTTGGCGATCTCGGCCACCCACCAGCTCGGCAGGATCACGAGACCCATCCCCGCCACCGTGTAGACCCAGCGCGGCCGCGGCGCTCGCCGCGTGCCGAGCCATGCAGCCAGGGCGCAGCCCAGCAGGATCGCGAATGCGGTGGTGTCGCTCGCGTAGTAGATGCGGTCCTTCGACGCACCCTCCGCGAGGAGCTCAACGCGCACGAGCAGAGATACAGCCGCTCCGAGGAGCGCGACGAGCATGACGGTCTGCCGGCGCCCCAACGCTGCTATGGCGATGACGGCGAGGGGCCAGACGAGGTAGAACTGCTCCTCCACGGCAAGGGACCATGTCGCTCCAAGCACCCCGATGTCATCGTGGGGTCGGGCCTCGATCCAGTTGCCGTAGTAGAAGATCACCGCGGGCAGGTCCCGCGGCTGTAGATAGGCGTCGCCGAAGATCGGCCGGAACACGGGCGCGAAGGCGAGCACGAGGGCGGTGCTGAGGATTAGCGCGGGCAGGAGTCTGCGTGCGCGCCGCTCGTAGAAGCGGCGCAGGTTGATCCGCCCGACGCGCTCACGCTCCTCGAGCAGCAGCGCGGTGATGAGGAACCCCGACAGGGTGAAGAAGACGGTGACGCCGCCCGCGCCGGCGCCGTCCATGTGAAGCACCTGCAGGTGATGGCACAGCACCAGAAGGATCGCGAGCCCGCGGAGCCCGTCGAGAGCGGGCCGACGACCGAGGACCCACGTGGCGACCTGTGTCACCGGCGTCAGAACGAGAGGGCCTGCGCCTGGGCGGCGTGCTCTTCGCTGCAGCAGTTCCGCATGTCTGGCATGGCCGGCTCGCCGCAGATCTCGCACCACAGCGTCGAGCGGACCCACTGGTACCGCAGCCACCTCCAGAACCTCACCATGCGCAGACCGTAAACCGCCCACAGCACGCCTGTGCACGAAATGCCCGAAAAGCACCTCCACGGACCGAACCGCATCGACGCTTGACCCCGAACCCGAGGAGAGGCTTATGCCCCTGCGCGGCTACAGCACCGACAACCGGCCACCAACCGTGCTCGACCACCTACTCGCACACCCATACGCCATCACCTTCGCCGTCTGGCAGGTCATCGCCGGCGCGCTCGCCGTCCTCACGACCCTGTTCAGCTTCACCGTCAGCCAGGCCATCGAACGCCTGCCTCAGCCGCTAGTCGCAGCGACCGGCATCCTCTTCGCGCTCGGCGGCATCCAGATCGTCCGTGGGCTGCTCGACGACGACGACGACCTGATGCAGGGCTGGAAGATCGAGCGGACCGGACTGGTGCTCACGATCGCCGCGTGGCTCGCCTTCTTCATCGCGATCGTCTGGTCGTTCCCGTCCAGCGTCCTGACGTGGTTGCTGTGCCTGCTTGTCGGCGCCGGCGCGCCGTCTCTGCGGCTGTGGGCCACCCGCCGTGAGGAGAAACGCGTGCGCGCGCGGATGAGAAGGGCAGGCGTGGCATGAGCGAAGGAGTGATCGGGGCACTCGTCACCCTGCTGATCGCCGGAGGCGGAGGCCTCGGCTACCTGATCCGGCGGCGAGACAACCAGAAGGATCCCATCCCGAAGCAGTCAGCGGCCGTGGCCACGTCGGCCGAGGCTGTCGAGATGATGCGCGGCGTCGCCAGCGACTTCCGCCAGGACATCAAGGACCTGCGGGCCGACCTCTCCAACGTGAAGCTCGAGGCACAGGCCAACCAGCTGCGCCTCGAGGGGCAGGTAGTCTCGCTCGCCTCGTCCGTCGAGACGCTCGACTCCTCGCTCAGCGCGGCGCTGCGCTACATCGAGCAGCTGATCCGGTACCTGCGCTCCGGCGCACACGGGCCCGAGCCCGCAGTCCCCGGCGAGCTGCGAGATCTGATCGACCCGATGCTGCGCCACTGGGGCAGCCCCAGCCCAGCGGACTGACGTCCACGCCCACCCCTCGAGCCCCGCCCGGCACCACCGCCGGCGCGGGGCTCACTCATACCCCAGCCGAGGAGGCTCCCGTGGCACGCACCCGCATCTACCCGAAGGCCGACGCGCAGACCCAGTGGTGGGAAACGGCCTTCAGCCGCGGCACGTTCTCGAGCATCGAGAAGGTGCTGCTGCACACGACCGAGACGGGCGGCTGGCCCGGCTACGACGCCGGCGCGAAGGCGCCCTCGCTCACCTACCACCCGCGGCTGCGGGCCTGGCGGCAGCACTGCTACCTCGACCGCTCGGCCCGGGCCCTCGTCGACCCGGCCGACACCGTCGTGCGCGAGAACCGCGACAACGTCGTCCAGATCGAGATCGTCGCGTATGCCGACGAGAAGCTTGCCCGCCAACGCGGCCACCTCCCCGTGTCCGAGCTCACCGACGATGAGCTCGGCGACATCGCCGACCTCATCGCGTGGGTCCGAGCCGAGTGGGGCGGTCCGCCGCTCGTGGCCCCTAGGTTCCTGCCCTACCCCGCGTCCGCCGGCGCCTCGCCGGTGCGGATGTCCGGGCCGACGTATGGCGCGTTCCGCGGCGTCCTCGGCCACCAGCACGCGTCGGGGAACAGCCACGGCGACCCCGGCGCCCTCAACGTCGCCCGCATCCTGCAGCTCGCCGGCGGCACCACCATCACCCCCACCGCCCCACAGGAGGCCGACGACATGTTCGACGCCAACGACCGCGCCCGCCTCGAGCGGATCGAGAGGGCGCTGG
This sequence comes from Terrabacter terrigena, assembly GCF_042676085.1. Taxonomy (NCBI): domain Bacteria; kingdom Bacillati; phylum Actinomycetota; class Actinomycetes; order Micrococcales; family Intrasporangiaceae; genus Terrabacter; species Terrabacter terrigena. Next base: position 9,272 of record NZ_JBHTKH010000007.1, on the reverse strand, counting down.
TCGCCCACGACGCCGAGGAGGACGGCCGCTACAAGGTCGAGTCCGACCGGTACCAGGTCGACTCGGGCCGCTTCCGCTGGCTGTCCAGCGCACTGACCGGCGTGGCGTCGAAGGTCGGCGTCCAGCTCGACGAGAAGGAGCTCGCAGCCGAGGTCGCGGGCGCCATCGCTCCGACCGTCCGTGAGGCGGTGCTCGCCGCCGGCCAGCCTGCCGCCGTGGCTGACGCCGTCGTCGCCGCCCTTGGGGCCGCACTCGCGCCGCCGAGCCAGTCGTGACTCTGCGCCGCACCGCGAGCCTCGCCCCTGTCCTCTGGTACGGGTCGCTCGCGGTCGGCGCTCTCCTCGGCGGCGGCACAGGTCTTGCCGTCGCTCTCCGTCTCACCCGATCGAAGGAGTCATCGTGACTGCACCAACCATCGACGCGCCCACCCAGGTGCGCTTCTCCGCGCGCGCCGTCGTGCGGACCATCCTGCAGGTCGGCATCCCGACCCTGCTCGCCCTCGGCCTGGTCGTCCCGCAGATCGTCGACGCGATCCTCGAGCAGCTCGGCGAGGCAGCGCCGGACTGGCTGCGGGCCGCACTGCTCGGCGCTGCTGCCGTCGTCACCGCGGTGGCCGCGGTCATCACACGCATCATGGCCATCCCGCAGGTCGAGGCCTTCCTCCGCTCGAACCGGTTCCTCAAGTGGTTGGCCGCCGAACCACAGCCCGTGCCGCCGGTCGACGTCGAGCCGGTCACCTCTGCCGGCGACCGCAAGTCACCGGCTGCGCATGATGACGGCTCGCGCGAGTGAGCGGACCGTCCTCCGGCGACATCGAGAGGACGCTGCGGACCCTGCTCGGCTGGCGGCTCACCTGGTGGCAGCGGCTCCGCTGGTGGTTCAAGGACCGCGCCGGCCAGGGCCTCGGTCCCAACGGCGGCTACTGGGGCGGCGTCATCGTGCGCGCCCTCGCGTTCATGCGCAAAGGGGCCGCGGCCGCGGCCGCGTTCCTCCGCCGGCAGTAACTGTCGGCGCCTCGACGTAGGCTCTCGCCCGCGACCACATCGCAACAGCTGGCCGTGGCGCCCCACGCCATCACAGCGGCCACAAGAAGGGCCCCGCTCACCTCGTGGTGAGCGGGGCCCCTTCTCGTGTCCTCGGAGACTATGCGCCGTTCCGCATTTCTGTGATGTCACCATGAGGCTGTGCTGCTCGCCTACGTTGATGAGTCTGGGAACACGGGTGACCCCGCTGCAGGGGGAAGTCACACCTACACACTGGGCTGCGTCCTCGTCGACGCCGAGACCTGGACCCCGGCCTTCGACGAACTCGTGCAACTACGTCGGCGCCTCAAGGCTCACTTCGGTTTGAAGGTTCGCGACGAAGTCAAGGCGAACTTCCTGCTTCGCGGCTCGGGAGCCCTCAGAGGCCTTGGCCTCGGACCGCGAGGTCACTACGTCATCTACCGAGCTCATCTCCAGACGCTCGCCCGCATGCCCGGCACTCGCGCCTTCGCGATCGTGGTGGACAAGCGTCATGGCAAGTGGCAATCCGCGACCCAGACTTTCGACCTCGGATGGGAAGGCCTGCTGCAGCGACTAACGTTGACCAGCCGCTACGAGCAGGCTTCGTTCATGGTCATGCACGACCAGGGCGAAGATGAAGCCGTCCGGAAGTGGGTGCGCAGGTCCCGGAGGTACCTCACGGCGGGATCGGCCTTCGGGACGGGGCGCCTGACGTTTAAGGCGGACCGACTCGTCGACGACCCTTCACCGCGCCTGTCTCATCAGTCCTACTTCATCCAGATGGCGGACCTGGTTGCCTACGCGGCCTTCCGAGCTCACATACCGCCCAGCGCATCCCTCGCGACCACGTGCCCGCCGACGATGTGGGACGAGATCGGCACAGCTACGCATGCCGCGGTGAACTCACGTGTCGCCCGGGCGAAGCCTGGAATCGTCATCAGGTGAGTAGCCGCCCACATAAAAGGGCCCCCCGGCCGTGGGCCGGGGGGTGGAAAGTGCCTACCCAGGACATGCGTCCTGTTCAGCCCTTAGCTCGAGTGTACGCCACTCGGCAAGGAAAGTAAGGGAACGACCTAGACTCGTTCGATGGCGACGATCGACGGACCCTTCAAGGTGAGTGCCAAGCTCCAGCTCAGGCTGCCCACCCGGTTCGCATCGAGGATGGGTGTCTCCCCCGGGGATGAGCTCTTCTGGGTCTTCGACGAAAGTCGCCCGGACACCGTGCAACTGGTTCTCGCGGACACCGTCAACCGTCGCTACTCGATCGGTGAGGACGTCGAGGCCGCCACCGCCCATCTCGACGTGGAGGTGTCGCGCGCCGCCGCCGCCTCAGATGCCACGGACGAGCGCCGTACCCCGGGGGTACCGTGACACCCCTTCCGACTGCGGTTCACTAACGCCTACCGTGCTCAGCCCCGCGGCGAGGAGGGCGGCAAACGAGCGCTGAGAGGAATTCAAATCCCCCCTCGCGCACGCGTGGAGAAGAGGGCCCCGACCTACCAAGGTCGGGGCCCTCTCACTGTCGGGCCCGCGCAACCAGCGGTACGACCAGCCGGTCCGCAACGTCCGCCTTGGCCGGGCATGGCAGGGCTTGTCCTCAGGGATAACCCGCAACCTCGCCTTTTGAGCAGGCGACCGGTATCTGTGGCCCGGCGCGCACCTCTTCCTGTCACCCAGCTCGATCACCACCAGCCGGACCCGACGGACCTTCCCGACGGCGCGGCACCAGGGGGATGGGATCACGGTCAGGCGCGACCGGCGCTGGTCACTCTCCACTCAGAAGGGAGCGCCACATGTCCAGTCAGTCCTCCACCACGTCCTCGGGCCTGGGCCGCCGCTCCGCGGCAGCCCTCGGTGCCTCCGCTGTGCTCTCGCTGGCCCTCGCCGGCCCAGCCCTGGCCCAGCAGCCCTGGGAGCCCAGCCCGAAGCCCGTGCCGCCGGCCGCGACCGAGTGCACCTACATGGGCGGTGGCTCGATCGTCGAGTGCCGCGAGGCCAGGCTCTTCCCCAAGCAGAGCCTCACGGGCTCTGCGAACGTCGCCGAGCGCGGGATCCCCGCCACACCGGTCGCACCTGCGACCCCGAAGATCAAGGTCCCGCTCGGGGAGCCGACCAACCTCCCGGTGGTCGGCATCGGCGCGGCGACCGCGGCCGTGCTCGCCGGCGGCGTCGCCCTGGTGGCCGCGAGCCGGCGCAGGCCGGCCCGGCCCGCCTGACGCGCCTGACCGCAACGGGTCGACGGCAGCTGCCGGCCCCATGCGCCGGCAGCGACGACTCCCACCCGACCCGGCGGCATACGCCTCCCGTATGTCGCCGGGTCATGTCGTGCGCGTGCGTGCCGAGGGTTCCGAACCGGCGAAAGTCGTGCCGCCGGGTGGTTCGCAGCGGCGGCACAGGGGTATGTAGGCGTGAGCCATGGCCCGGGGGTCGGCCACCACACAGACCAATCCCACGACTGGTCTACGAATGCTCGATCCAACCGTTGGGTCCCGTACGATGACCGCTGACGAAGGCCTCTCAGATGTCACACGACGCGCACCTTCCGTCCGAAAGGCCCAGGTGCCCCCTCTCATGAACCGTCTTCAGGAAGGCTTCGTCCTCGGCGACCGTTACCGCCTCGAGGGCCGTATCGCCTCGGGCGGCATGGCCGACGTGTGGCGTGGCACCGACGACGTGCTGCAGCGCAACGTGGCGATCAAGGTCATGCGCCCCGACACCGACCACGAGCGGCTCTTCGCCCTGCGGTTCCGCGACGAGGCCGTGCACTCCGCAGGCCTCATGCACACCAACATCGCGACCGTCTTCGACTACGGCGAGGACGACGGTCTCGCCTTCCTGGTCATGGAGCTCGTCGAGGGCGAGCCGCTCTCGGCGATCCTCAACAAGCGTGGCCCCCTGCCGCCGCACGAGGTGCGCTCGATCATGGGTCAGGCGGCTCTGGCCCTCGGCGTCGCGCACGAGGCCCGCGTCGTGCACCGCGACATCAAGCCGGCGAACATCATGGTGCGCGAGGACGGGCTGGTGAAGCTCACCGACTTCGGCATCGCCCGCGCGCTGGATGCCTCCGGTCACACGCAGCACGGCGAGATGCTGGGCACGCCCAACTACATCAGTCCCGAGCAGGCCCTCGGCCACGCGGCGACCGGCGCGAGCGACCTCTACGCCCTCGGCGTCGTCGCCCACGAGATGCTCGTCGGCCAGCGACCCTTCGACCGTGGCACGCCGATCGCGACCGCGCTGAGCCACGTCAACGAGCCGCCGCCGCCGCTGCCGGACACCGTGCCGGAAGACCTCCGCGAGCTCATCACCGAGTGCCTGGAGAAGGACCCGGAGCAGCGGCCCGCCAACGCAGCCACTGTCGCCGTTCGCCTCGGCATGGGTGACCAGGAGCTGCGCGGTCTCGCGCTGGGCCTCGCGACCGCGATCAACGGTGCTCCTGCCGACATGATCGAGAACGTCGAGGAGCTGGCCGAGGAGGTCGGGCACTCGAACGGCAACGCGACCGTCGGCTCGGGCACCGCCGGAAGCGCCGGCAGCGCCGGCGAGGACGCCGAGCTCGCCGCGACCCAGGCGATGGCAACGCCGGCCCCGACGCCGCTCCGGTCCGACCGCGAGGACTCCGCCCGCGGGGCCTGACCGGCTGCCCGCGCGCCTAGGCTGGCGGGATGGCGACCCTGCCGATCTTCCCGCTCGCCACGGTGCTCATGCCCGGGGCGCGGCTGCCGCTGCAGATCTTCGAGCCGCGCTACGTCCAGCTGCTCCATGACCTGATCGACGGTCAGGACGAGCGGTCACCAGTATTCGGAGTCGTCGCGATCCGCGAGGGTTACGAGGTCGGCGACGATGCGGTCAAGGCTCTGCACCCCGTCGGGTGCGGGGCTCTGCTGACCCAGGCGGCCGCCCTGGAGGGTGAGCGGTTCTTCGTCGTGTCCGAGGGCACCGACCGCTTCCGCCTGGACGCCATCGACGACGACGCGGGCACCCCCTACGCGACGGCGCGCGTCACGTGGCTCGACGAGGCCGACGGCGACGTGCCGAGGGTCGCCGAGCTCGCCACCGCGCTGCGCACCGAGCTCGTCGCGTTCGCCGCGTCGCTGGGCACGGAGCCCGAGCCGGACGAGCTGCCGGACGACCCCCGCATGCTCGCGTATGCCGTGCCCGACACCGTCAGCCTCGACGTGGCCGACCGTCAGCGCCTCCTCGAGTGCACCGACACCGAGTCACGCCTGCGCCTGGGGCTCAGGCTCGTGCGGCGTGAGAGCGAGTTCGCCTCGGCTCTGGGCGCGGTCGCCCCACCGTCCGTGCCGCCGTTCAGCCTGAACTGACCGCCGTCGGGGCGTGGCCCCCGGGCGGGAGGTGCGGCGCGGGGGCGCGGTCTCCGACGGGTCAGGCGAGGGTGGCGACCATCTCGCTGACGACGAGCCACGTCGCCAGGGCGCACACCACGACGAACGAGCCGTTCCAGACGGCGCGGGGCAGGCGCGTGAGCGAGGTGAGGACTCCCGGGTCGCTGCCGCGGCTGCGGTCCTTGAGCACGGCCCCGAGGTGACGCCAGGCGCCGACGAGCAGCACCACACCGAGCCCGACGAGGACCTGCGGCTGCAGGGCGTCGTCGCGCCACCACCACAGCGCGGCAGAGCCCACGATGGCGACGGCCATGACCAGCACCGTCAGCGCCGAACGCACCCGGACCAGGGCGAAGAGCAGCACGGCGAGGCCCGCGGTGACCATCGGCGCCGCCCAGCCGCGCCCGGCCGCCCACACCATGGCGGCGCCGAGCAGCGCGGGCATCGGGTAGCCGGCCCACGTCGACGCGACCCGTCCGGGGCCGCGTACGGGACCCCGGGTGACGGCGTGCCCCGACATGTCGCCCCGCAGCACGAAGCCAGTGAACTGCCGCCCGACGAGCACTCCGACGACGGCGTGCCCGAGCTCGTGGACGAGCGTCACGGCGAGGCGCACCACGCGCCAGAGCGGCTCGACGACGATGAGCACCAGGGCGACGGCGAGCACCACGACGAGGCGGGGTGCCACCAGGGCGACGTCGCCGGTCGCCGGGACCGCCCGGTCATGTACTGCCTCGAACCAGTTCACGAGCGCCGAACCTAGCCCACGCACGTGTGGGCGCCTGAGGTGGCCGTCCACGGGGTACGGGACAGGCGGACCCGTCCACCGGCCTCCTGGTCTCGGGGGTGGACGGGTCTCGAGGCGACAGGACGGGCGGTTCACGGCAGCATGCAGGACATGGTTCAGGGGCCTCTCGTCCGCGCTGCCCGGCCACCGGGTCGACACCGGGCGGAGGCCCGGAACGCCCGCCGGCCACGCTGGCTCGGGCTGGTGGTGATGGCGCTGCTCGTCGTGGCGCTGCCGGTGTGGTGGTGGCAGGCGCGGCCGTTCGACTCGCGCCTCGGGCTCGGGGCCGATGCGCCGCCCGCCGGCATCGGTGCCGCGCAGGCCCCGCTCGGTGCGCCCCCGGCGACCCCCGGCGGCCGCGGCGGCTACACGTTCATGCGGATGCAGGCCGACGGCACCGAGCCGGTCGCGTACGACCCGTGCCGGCCGATCCACTTCACGACGAGCACGGTCGGCCTCCCCGAGGGCGGTGACGCGCTCGTGCACGAGGCCGTGGCGACGATGTCGGAGGCGAGCGGCCTGCGTTTCGTCGACGACGGCCTCACCGACGAGCCGCCGACGCCCGACCGGGATCCCTACCAGCCCGACCGCTACGGCGACCGCTGGGCGCCGGTCTACATCTCCTTCGCGACGCCCGACCAGATCCCGCGGCTCGCCGGCGGCACGATCGGGCTCGGCGGCAGCACGCCGCGCGCGGCCGACGACGGCGTGCTCGTCTACGTCTCCGGCTCGGTCTGGCTCGACCGCGACGCCATGACCGCGCTGCTGCGAGCCGGCCGCCACGACTCGGCGAGGGCGGTGGTCGAGCACGAGATCGGACACGTGATCGGGCTCAACCACGTCTCCGACGGTTCGCAGCTCATGTCCGAGTCGGGGGGCGCCGTCGACGGGCCGGCTGACGGTGACCGCCGCGGACTCGCGATCCTCGGTCGCGGGGGCTGCCGCCCCGACCTCTGACCGCGCCCTGCGGTCATCGCCTCCGCGGGCCGCCGCTCAACCGGACAGCGCGTCCGGGTGACGGCTCCTGAGCACCTCGAGCAGGAGGCGGTGCAGCGGTGCGTCGACGCCCGACTCGGCGGCGAGGCGCACCACCGCGCCCGTCCAGGCGTCCAGCTCCGAGCGACGGCCCTCGAGCAGGTCACGCTGGAGAGAGGTGGTGGCATCGGCGGGCTGGTCGTCGACGAACGCCATCGTGCCGTCGACGACCTTCTCGGGCAGCCGGATGCCGCGTGCCCGGGCCACCGCCTCGACCTCGCGCATCGCGTCCTGGAGCAGTCCCCGACGGGCCGGGTCGCCGCGCAGCTCGCCGAGGGTGGCGGCGAGGGCGGCTCCGAGGCCCCCGAACGGCACGACGAAGAGCATCTTCGACCACAGCTCGGCCCAGATGTCGTCCGGCACCGGCGACACCGCACCCGAGGCCGAGACGGCCTCGCGCAGCCGGGCGACCCGTTGCGAGGGGCCGCCGGGACGAGGCTCCCACTCGTCGAAGGCCAGCGACGCGGGGCCGCCGGCATGCGTGACTCTTCCGGGGCCGTCGATGAAGGCGAAGATCTTGGCGATGCCCGGCAGCACCGCGCCCCTCCCGACGACGGCGGCGACCTGCTCGGGTGCCTCCACGCCGTTCTGCGTCGTGACCACGGCCGTGGCGGCCCCGACCAGCGAGGGCAGCGTCTCGAGCACCGGAGCCAGCTGCCACGTCTTGACGGCGAGCAGCACCGCGTCGACCTCCCCGACCGTCGTCGGGTCGTCGGTGGCCGTCGCCTGGTGCACCGTGAAGTCGCCGGCGACGCTCGCCACCTGCAGGCCCCGGCCGCGGATCGCCTCGAGGTGCGCACCTCGCGCGACGAAGGTGACGTCGTGGCCGGACGCCGCGAGACGTCCGCCGAAGTAGCCGCCGATCCCGCCCGTGCCCAGCACTGCGAACCGCATGACCGCGCCTCCTCGTCCCCGGGCACGCGCTACGGGCCCTGACGCCATCATCGCGCCCGGCGCCGGTCCGGAGGTAGCGTCGCCACTGGACCGTCTCGAGCCATCCTGCCGAGACACCGCCGGAGGAGGCGCCATGCAGCTCACCACCACGGTCAACGACGAGTCGCGGGTCGTCGAGGTCGCCGGCACCGAGGCAGCGGTCGACGTCGTGCGCGACCGGCTCGGCCTGACCGGCACGAAGCTCGTCTGCGGCAGCGGGGTGTGCGGGGCGTGCACCATGCTCGTCGACGGTGAGCCGGTGCTCGGTTGCCTCACCCCGGCCACGAGGCTGCGCGACGCCAGCGTCACCACGGTCGAGGGTCTCGCCGACGGCGACGAGCTGCACCCGGTGCAGCGTGCGTTCGCGCACCACGACGGGCTCCAATGTGGTTACTGCACACCGGGATTCGTCGTCGGCGCCGTCGCCTTCCATGACCGTTGGCGCACCGAGCACGGCACCGACGAGCCGGACCGCGAGACGATCGCCGACGCGTTGGCCGGACACCTCTGCCGGTGCGGCGCCTACGAGGGCATCTACCGCGCCGTCGCCGCTGCCTGCCGCGGCGAGCACGACGGCGGCGCCGGCACGGTCGAGCGGGTCGACGCACCCGCCAAGGTCACCGGCTCGGCGGTCTACACGACCGACGTCAGCCTTCCCGGCATGCTGCATGCCGCGTTCCGTCGTTCGGACGTCGCCGCCGGCATCGTGGGGCCGGTCACCTTCCCGGCGGGCGTCGTCGGCGTCGACCTGCTGGCCCGGGAGGGCACCGGCGACCGGCGGGTGCGCTGGGCGGGGCAGCCGATCGCGGTCGTCGCGGCCGACTCGCCGGCCGAGGCGCGGCGCATCGCCCGCGAGCTCGACGTGCGGGTGACCCCCCAGCCGTTCGTGGTCGACCCCGACGAGGCCGTGCGCCCGGGAGCCCCCCTCGTCTACGCGACGCGCGCCGACCGCAAGGCCGCCCCCAGCGCGGGTGAGGGCGGGTCGATGCCGGCGCCGTGGGACGGCAACCGGCACGGCCCCTCGCGTACGCCGTTCCTCGGCACCGTGGCCAAGCGGCGCATCGCGTCGGCGCGCTCAGCGGGTTCGGCCGCCCCGGGCGCCACGGCCGCCCCGGGCGCCACGGCCGCCACGGCCGCCACGGCCGCCACGGCCGCCACGGCCGCCAC
>NZ_JBHTKH010000006.1:0-278652 GCF_042676085.1 Terrabacter terrigena | reverse complement strand
CACCGGGAGGTCTTCATCTGCCATGAAGGTCAGATCGTGTCGTCACACTGACTCGACCAACGTGACTGGGCATCACACCTAGGGATCGGACGGGCGGTCGGGCTCGTCGCCCGCAGGCGGCGCGTCGGCGGCGGTGGCTGCGTCGGCTCCGTCGGGCGAGGCCTCCGAGGTCGGACCGGTGGGGCCACCGAGCGACTCCGCGGGGGCGTCGCTCGTCTCGCGCGGCTCGATCAGCCTCGCGAGCAGCGGGCCGACGATGCGGCGGAACGACCGGCGCGGACGGTCGCGGTCGAGGACCGCCACCTCGAGCTGCCCGGCGTCGAGCGCGCGGCGCTCGCCGTTGTCGCCGGCGCCGAGCACGTCGACGGCGAGACGCAGGACCTCGCCCAGGGTCATGCCGGGACGCCAGGAGGTGCCCAGCCGCTCCTCGGCCGCGTCGCTGGCACCGCCCATCACCACGAAGGCTCGTTCATCGGCGACGGAGCCGTCGTAGGTGAGCCGGAAGATCTGGTCGGCGTCGCTGTCGGCGCCCACCTCCGCCACCACGATCTCGATCTCGAACGGCTTGGACTCCTGCGTGAAGACCGCGCCCAGCGTCTGCGCGTAGGTGTTGGCCAGCGCCCGGGCCGTGACGTCGGTGCGGTCGTAGGAGTAGCCGCGCAGGTCGGCGTAGCGGATGCCGGCGACGCGCAGGCTCTCGAACTCGTTGTAGCGGCCGACGGCCGCGAAGGCGATGCGGTCGTAGATCTCGGACACCTTGTGCAGCGCCCGGGACGGGTTCTCGGCGACGAATGCGACACCCCGGTCGTAGCCGACGACCACGACCGACCGTCCGCGGGCGATTCCCTTGCGCGCGAAGTCGGCCCGGTCCTTCATGACCTGCTCGGGCGGGACGTAGAACGGCATGCTCATCGGGCGCCTCCCGGGTTGTCACGACGCGCGGCGACGACCCGCTCGACGTGCCCCTCGAGGACGTCCTGGGCCACGAACCGGGCACCGGCGTGGTCGACGAGCGCGACGGTCGGCCAGATCTGCCGGCCGAGGTCGGGGCCGCCAGTGGCCGAGTCGTCGTCGGCGGCGTCGTAGAGCGCCTCGATGGCGACCGACACGGCCTGCTGCTCCTCGAGGCCCGGCCTCCAGAGCTTCTTCAGCGCGCCGCGCGCGAAGACCGAACCGGAGCCGGTCGAGTGGTGTCCGCCCTCGACGTAGCAGCCGCCGGTGACGTCGTAGGAGTAGATCCGGCCCGTCGCCGACTCGAGGTCGAAGCCGGCATACGTCGGCACCACCGTCAGGCCCTGCATCGCGAGGGCCAGGTTGCCACGGATCATCGAGGCGAGGCGGTTGGCCTTGCCCTCGAGCGACATGATCGCGCCCTCGATCTTCTCGTAGTGCTCGAGCTCGACCTGGTAGAGCCGGACCAGCTCGATGGCGATGCCCGCCGTTCCGGCGATGCCCACGACGCTGTACTCGTCGGCGGCGAAGACCTTCTCCATGTCGCGGTTGGCGATGACGTTGCCCATCGTGGCGCGGCGGTCGCCGGCCATGAGGGCGCCCCCGTCGTAGAGCAGGCTGACGATCGTCGTGCCGTGCGGTGCCTCGATGCTGGTGCCCGAGGGCAGGCGCCGGCCCGTGGGCAGCAGCTCGGGGCGGTAGGCGGAGACGAACTCGGTGAAGGACGACGAGCCCGCCGTCAGGAAGGCGTCATCGAGCCGACGGGACCGCCCCGGGAACGAGTCGGTCACTGGCCGCCCTTCTGCACGAAGCCCCGCACGAACTCCTCGGCATTGGACTCGAGCACCCCGTCGATCTCGTCGAGGACGCTGTCGATGTCGTCGGAGAGGCCCTCCTTGACGGCCGCACCGGCGGGCGCGGCAGGCGGTGCCTCGGGCGCCTCGGGCGGCTCCTCGTCACGACGCTGCGGCTTGGCGTGCTCCTGACCCGGCATGGCTACCTCCCAGAGTGAAAGACCTCGTTGACCCGACCCTAACCCGTGCGACCGCGGGTTCCGAGCACCGCCTCGGCGGCGGACGGCATACGGACCCCAGGCGGACGGTCACGCAGCTGGGAGATGGGCCCTCACTCGGGAGTGGCGAGCCCGCGGAGCAGCTCGCCGACGTCGGCGCTGCTCTCCAGCAGCGCACCGACCTGCGCCCTGGTGCCGCGTTCGGGCTCGAGGATCGGCACGCGCTGCAGGCTGGCCCGGCCGGGCACGTCGAAGACGACGGAGTCCCAGCTCGCCGAGAACACCTGCCCGGTGAAACGGCGCACGCACTCACCACGGAACCACGCCCGGGTGTCCTCGGGCGGTGTGGTCTGGGCGTCCTTGACCGCCTCCGGTGTCACGAGGTCGCGCAGCATCCCCCGGTCGCGCAGCCGGAGCACGAGCCCCTTCTCGGGGCGCACGTCGGCCCACTGGATGTCGATCGCGGCCAGGCGGTGGTCGTCCCACGCGAGTCCGTCGCGTGCCCGGTAGCCCTCGAGCAGCTTGAGCTTGGCCACCCAGTCGAGCAGCGGCGAGCACGACATGACGTCGCGGCCGAGACCGGCCAGGACCTCCTCCCACAGCGCCAGCACCTCTGCGGTGGCCTCGGGCTCGGGGTCGTCGCCGCGGCGCCCGAGCCAGGCGCGGGCCGCCTCGAGGTACATCCACTGGATGTCGAGCGCGGTGACGGTGCGCCCGTCGACGAGCTCGACCGTCGCCCGGAGCGTCGGGTCGTGCGAGACGGCCTGCAGGGCGGCGACGGGCCGCCGGATGGACCAGTCCTCGGTGAGGTGCCCGTCCTCGATCATGCCCAGCACGAGCGACGTGGTGCCGGTCTTGAGCAGCGTGGCCACGTCGAGCTGGTTGGCGTCGCCGATGATGACGTGCAGCCGGCGGTAGCGGTCGGCGACCGCGTGCGGCTCGTCGCGGGTGTTGATGATCGGCCGCTTGAGGGTGGTCTCGAGGCCGACCTCGGTCTCGAAGAAGTCGGCGCGCTGGGAGATCTGGTAGCCGGCGCCCCGGCTGTCGACGCCCAGGCCGACCCGCCCTGCCCCGCAGACGACCTGGCGGGTGACGAAGAACGGGATGAGGTGACGCACGATGTCGGGAAAGGCCGTGCGCCGTGGCATGAGGTAGTTCTCGTGCGTGCCGTAGGACTGGCCCTTGCCGTCGGTGTTGTTCTTGTACAGGTTGACGGGCGGCTGGCCGGGGCGCGCGGCGAGCAGGCGCACCGACTCGAGTGCGATGGCGTCGCCCGCACGGTCCCAGGCGACCGCATCGCGCGGGAGCGTCACCTCGGGAGAGCTGTACTCGGGGTGTGCGTGGTCGACGTAGTAGCGCGCGCCGTTCGTCAGCACGACGTTGGCGAGGGTGGGGTCCTCGACGTCGGTCAGCTGGCTCGGGTCGGCGGTCTGGCGGTCGAGCTGCCACCCGCGGGCGTCGCGCAGCGGGTCCTCGAACGCATAGTCCCAGCTCGACTGGTTCGACCGGATGCCCTGCGCTGCGGCGTAGACGCTCACCACCTGACCGGAGAGGAACATCGGGTTGGCCATCGGGTCGCCCGGCACGGAGATGCCGTACTCGGTCTCGAGCCCCATGATCCGCCGCACCGTCATGGCCCGACCCTAACCGCAGCCGGGGGTGGCGCTCGCGACGGTTCGACCTGCGTACGCGTGCGGCCCGGTCAGAGCGCCCCGACCTTCTGGAGGCGGTTGAGCGAGAACCAGCCGAACGGGATCGGCAGCCAGTAGGTCGCGAGCCGGTAGAGGATCACCGCGGGCACCGCCACCGCGCTGTCGACGCCGATCTGCACGAGGCCGAACGACATCGCCGCCTCGATGCCGCCGAGACCACCCGGCGTGGGCACGGCCGAGCCGACGATCGCGCCGGCGAAGTAGACGACAGCCACCGACGCCAACGACGGCTCCGCGCCGAACGCCCGCGTGGCGCACACGAGAGCCGCGACGAACGACACGTCGAGCAGGAGCGCACCCCCGAGCAACTGGGCGAGCCGCTGCGGGTGCTGGAAGGTCTCGAGCACCTGCGGGAGGGCGGAGCGCACCTGAGGCATGACCCGCTCGGTGAGCAGGGCGCGGATCTTCGGCACGGCGAGCAGCCCGAGCGCGGCGATGACGACGGCCAGGATCGCCGCGACGAGCACCGGTGAGGGGCTGAACGACACGGACGGCCCGGTGCCGGCGAGCACCCCGGAGATGACGAGCAGCACGAAGTACGAGCAGAACTGCGCCACCTGGGCGACTCCGACGCTGGCGCCCGCGAGGGTCGGCTGCAGGCCGGAGGTCTGCAGGTAGCGGGTGTTGAGGGCGATGTTGCCGACCGCCGCCGGCGCCACCAGGCCGCTGAACGCGACGGCGAGCTGGGTCATGTAGGTCCGGATGAACCGCAGGTGGATCGGCGAGGCCCCGGCGAGGGCGAGGGAGGCCCCTGCGAAGGTCGAGGCGGCGAAGAGCACCAGCCCGGCGATCCACCGCCAGTCGGCCTCGCGGAAGACGGTGGCGAGGTCGAACTGGGTGAGCTGGGTCAGGATGAAGTACGCGGCGACGGCCGCACCGATGACGGTGACCACGGCGCGCGCCGACACCCGGCGCAGCTGCACCGGCTCGACGTGCTCGATCGACGGGCGCAGTCCCACGAGGCGGCTGCGCAGCTCCTTGAGCACGCCTCGACGCTCGCGCAGCGCCTCGCGGGTCTCGGGCGTCAGGGCGACCGACTGCAGCAGCGGCACGGCGCGCAGCACCGCCTCCTCGCCCAGCGTCTCGGTGGCGGCCCGCACGGTGCGCTCGGGCCCGACCGCGAGGGCGACCGTGGTCAGCAGCTGGGCCAGGTCGATGCGCAGGCTGATGTCGTCGGCGGCGACGTCGCCACTGCCGAGGCTCGCGAGCGCGACCGTATCGCCGTCGACGAGGACGTGCTGCGGGCTCAGCGCGCGATGGGCCACCCGTCGCCGGTGCAGGGTCTCCGAGAGCCGGAACACGGCTGCGAGCTGGGCATCGGTCAGGTCGGGTCCGACCTCGGCCAGGGGGCGCCCCTTCGGTTCGAGGTAGGCGATGACGGCCGAGAACGGCCCCACCTCCGCGATGGACACCGGCCGCGGGGCCGGGATGCCGAGGTCCTCGAGGACGAGGCCCATGAGGGCGCGGTGCTCGATCTCCGAACGCAGCGTCAGGGCCGGCGGCCGGGTGAACCCGCTCCGCAGCCGGAGCACGCGCAGGAAGCGGCGTCCCGACGCGAGGCCGAAGGTGTCGCGGTCGATGACGTGCACGTCGACCGTGCGCGCACCGTCCGAGATCTCGGTCGTGCCGAGGTAGCGGCGGTCGCCGGCGTCGTTGGCGTCGATCAGCTCGAGCCGTCGCAGGGGCACGCCGGTGGCGACGAGCACGTCGGCGACGTCGCGGCCCGGGGCTCGGGTCGAGGTGACGCCGAAGACGAGCCGGACGGCGATGCCGACGAGCCAGCCGAGCAGCAGCGACGCCGCGAGGGCGGCGAGCGTCATCGCGCCCGAGAGGAGCGTCGTGACCAGGGTCGCCACCACGACGGTGACGGCGATCGGCCAGATCCACTTGCGGCCCGAGATGTCGGCGACCGTGAGGAGCGAGACGGTCGAGACGATGACGATGTCGAGGGGGCCGGTGTGGCCGGTCGGCGTGGGTCGGGTGAGGACGTCGGTGAGGAAGCCGCCGTTGCCCGACTGGACCAGCACCGCGAGGACGATGACGATGACACCGGCGACGACGGCCGCACCGAGGGCCTGGATGAGCTGCAGGCCGCGTCGGCGCACGACGAGGTCGATGCCGACGCCGATCGGCACGAGCAGGACGCCGATGCCGCTCACCAGCGAGAGCAGGGTCAGCAGCACCCTGGGCAGACCGCTGGTGACGTCGGTGAGGTCCTGCTCGACCGCGCCCCGGGTGCCCGAGGCGAGGTCCGCCACGAGCAGGCCGAGCACGAGCAGCAGCAGGGCGACGACGAGGCGAGCGACGTCCGCGGGGCGGCGCACGCGTTCGGGGATGGTCGGCTCGACGACGTCGACGTCCGCGGGAGGCACCGGCGTCGGTGCCTCCGGGTCGATCGTCTCTGCTCGTCCCGCAGGAACCGACGAGGCTTCCTCCGTCTCCGGCTCCGTCTCGTCCACCGCCTCCTGCTCCGCGGTCGGCCTCATGTGCTCCCCCGTGCTGTCGTCTGCCTGCGCCGGACGACCCACGTCGACGCCGTGACCGAGGGGTCGCGCGTGTTCGCTGTCGTCGGGCATGGGGTCAATCCTGCCTGAGCCGCGGGCTGATTGGCCGCACCTGCGACGTGCAGGAAGATCACGGCCGGATGTGCCTCGCAGGTCGAGGTGCCAGACTGGCGCCCGTGACGGCCACCGGCTCCTGGGACATGCCCCTGCGAACCAGGCTGCTCGCCCGCGCCCTGCAGCGATGGCGGGGCGGGATCGCCACCCTCACTCCCGACGGAATCGCCCGTAGCAGAGCGCTGTTCACTCCGCCGCGGCCGCCCTACACCTGGGTGACCGGTCCGGTGCCGGCGTCGGTGCTCGTCGGCGCCGCGTCGTTCACCGCACGCGACGGCGCCACGATCGCGGTCCGCACCTACCGTCGTCGGGACTTCCGCGGCGACACGCTGCCGGCCCTGCTGTGGTTCCACGGCGGCGGGTGGGTTCTGGGCAACACCCGCGGCTACGACCCGATCTGCGCCTGGCTCGCCGACCGCTGCGGGGTCGCCGTGCTCAACGTCGACTACCGGCTGGCTCCCGAGCACCGGGCCCCGCAGGCCGCGCACGACTGCGTCGACGCGGCCCGGTGGGTGGCATCGGCGGGCCCGGCGGACGGCATACGCCCCACGGGGATCGGCCTCGCGGGCGACTCCGCGGGCGGCAACCTCGCTGCGGTGGCCGCGCACGTGCTGCGCGACGAGACGGTCGACGTCACCTACCAGGCCCTGCTCTACCCCGCGGTCGACGCGACGATGAGCAGCCCGTCCGTCGCGCAGCACGCGCAGGCGCCGATCCTCACGCGGCTCGACATGGACGCGTTCCTCGCGCACTACCTCGGAGACGGCGAGGACGCCCTCGACCGCCGTGACCCCCTCGTCTCCCCGCTGCACGCGCCCGACCACGAGCGCCTCCCGGCCACGCTCGTGCAGACGGCCGACCTCGACCCGCTGCGCGACGAGGGCGCACGCTACGCCGCGGCGCTGCGCGAGGCGGGCGATGGTGCGCCACACGAACTACCCGCGCGTGCCGCACGGCTTCATGAGCTTCCCGGGCGCCACCCGGGCCGGCGGCGCCGCCCGCGCCGAGCTGGCGGACTGGGTCTCAGGCCACGCACACCGCGGGAGCGTCGGATAGTGTGCCAAGGGCACCCGGGTCTCGTGAGGGATGGTCTCGAAGTGAACGATGTCGTCGTCTTCAGCGGCTCGGCGCACCCGGCGCTGGCCGACCGCATCTGCTCGCACCTCGGGGTCACGCGCTCCCCCGTCGACATCAAGCGGTTCAGCAACGACTGCCTCCAGGCGCAGCTGCTGGCCAACTGCCGCCAGCGCGACGTCTACATCCTGCAGCCGCTCGTGCCCCCCACGCAGGAGCACCTCATGGAGCTGCTGCTCATGATCGACGCGGCGCGCGGCGCCTCGGCGGCGCAGATCACCGCCGTCATGCCGCACTACGCGTACGCGAGGTCCGACAAGAAGGACGCGTCGCGCATCTCGCTCGGTGGCCGCCTCGTGGCCGACATGATCTCGACCGCCGGCGCCCACCGCGTGCTGACCATGGCGCTGCACGCACCACAGGTGCACGGCTTCTTCTCGACCCCGGTCGACCACCTCACTGCCATCGGCGTGCTGGCCGACCACTTCCGCGACGCCGACCTCGACAACGCGATCGTCGTGAGCCCCGATCTCGGCAACGCGAAGGTTGCCACCCAGTTCGCCCGGCTGCTCGGCCTCCCCGTCGCCGCCGGGTCGAAGCAGCGGGTCGCCGACGACCGCGTCGTCATCGACTCGATCGTCGGTGACGTCTCGGGGCGCCGGGCGATCATCCTCGACGACGAGATCGCGACGGGCGGCTCGATGCTCGAGCTGATGGACCGCCTCAAGGACGCCGGGGCCACCGAAGCCGCCATCGTCTGCACCCACGGCCTCTTCGCCGGCAAGGCCGTCGAGCGCCTGCGCGACCATCCCTTCGTCACCGAGGTCGTGACCACCGACACGGTGCCCGCGCCCGACGGCTGGCCAGAGCTCAAGGTGCGGTCGGTGTCGGCGCTCTTCGCCGAGGCGATCAGCCGCATCCACCACGGGCGTTCCGTCAGCTCGTTGTTCGAGGGCGTCGACCCGACCCACGCGCCGCCGCAGGCGAAGCTGCCGTTCGAGACGCACGCATGAGGCGTGCCCCCGGGTGGCGCCGACCCGCGGCAGCGCTCATCCTCGACGCGCTGCTCGTCGTCGTCTTCGCTGCCCTCGGCCGGGCCAGCCACGACGAGGACAATGCCGTCGTGGGCGTCCTCGGCACGGCCTGGCCCTTCCTCGTCGGCACGGCCGTGGGCTGGCTCGTCGTGCGGGGCACGCGGCGTGCCTGGCCGGTCGACGTCGCTCCCGGCGTGACGGTGTGGTTCGCGACCGTCCTCGTGGGGATGCTGCTGCGCCGCGCCGTCGGCTCGGGCACCGCGGCCAGCTTCGTCGTGGTGGCCTCGGTCGTGCTCGCGGCGTTCCTGCTCGGCTGGCGGGCCCTGGGCGCGTATGCCGCCCGCGGCGCCCGGGCGTCCAGCCACCTCTGACGTCGCGCCCTCCCCCACACCCGTCGAGAGGCCACTCGGGGCCCTTTGGCGAGCGCCGGGACGCGCGCATGCCGTGTGACCCGGTGCGGGCCACACGGCATACGCGGGGTGTCAGCAGCTCAGAGGTACTGGCCGGTGTTCGCCGTGGCGATGGAACGGCCCGGCTCGGTGCCGTCCTTGCCCTTGATGAGCGTGCGGATGTAGACGATGCGCTCGCCCTTCTTGCCGCTGATGCGCGCCCAGTCGTCGGGGTTGGTCGTGTTGGGCAGGTCCTCGTTCTCCTTGAACTCGTCGACACAGCTGGCCAGCAGGTGCTCGACGCGGATGCCCTTCTGTCCCGTGGTGAGGAAGTCCTTGATCGCGAGCTTCTTGGCCCGGTCGACGATGTTCTGGATCATCGCGCCCGAGTTGAAGTCCTTGAAGTAGAGGATCTCCTTGTCGCCGCCCTGGTAGGTGACCTCGAGGAACCGGTTCTCCTCCATCTCGGAGTACATCCGCTCGACGGCCGCCGTGATCATCGCCTCGACCGTGGCGTCGCGGCTGCCGCCGTTGACAGCGAGGTCGTGCTCGTGGAGCGGCAGCGTGTCGGTGAGGTACTTGCTGAAGATGTCGCGGGCGCTCTCGGCGTCAGGCCGCTCGATCTTGATCTTGGCGTCGAGACGGCCGGGTCGCAGGATCGCGGGGTCGATCATGTCCTCACGGTTGGAGGCGCCGATGACGATGACGTTGTCGAGCCGCTCGACGCCGTCGATCTCGGCGAGCAGCTGCGGGACGATCGTGGTCTCGACGTCGCTGCTGACGCCCGACCCGCGAGTGCGGAAGAGGGAGTCCATCTCGTCGAAGAAGACGACGACGGGCGTTCCGTCAGAAGCCTTTTCGCGCGCGCGCTGGAAGATCAGGCGGATGTGCCGCTCGGTCTCACCGACGTACTTGTTGAGCAGCTCGGGCCCCTTGATGTTGAGGAAGTAGCTCTTCTCCGTCTGCTTGCCGGTGCGCGCCGCCACCTGGCGTGCGAGCGAGGCCGCGACCGCCTTCGCGATGAGCGTCTTGCCGCAGCCGGGAGGGCCGTAGAGCAGGACCCCCTTGGGCGGCTTGAGCGCGTGCTCCTTGTAGAGCTCGGGGTGCAGGAACGGAAGCTCGACGGCGTCACGGATCTGCTCGATCTGACCGGCGAGACCACCGATGTCGGCGTAGTCGACGTCGGGCACCTCCTCGAGCACGAGCTCCTCGACCTCGAGCTTCGGGATGAGCTCGTGGACGAAGTTGGACCGGGGGTCGAGGGTCAGCGAGTCACCGACCCGGATGCGCTCGTCGAGCAGCGGCGTGGCGATGCGGCACACGCGCTCCTCGTCACCGTGCGTCACGACGACGACACGGTCCGACTCGATGCGCTCCTTGACCGTGACGACCTCGCCGACCCGTTCGTAACCGTGGACCGAGACGACGTTGAGCGCCTCGTTCAGCATCACCTCGCGGCCGAGGCCGAGCTCCTTCTGGTCGACCGACGGGCTGATGGCGACCCGCATCTTGCGACCGCCCGTGAGGATGTCGATCGCGCCGTCGTCGGGCGCGTCCACCACGAGGCCGTAGGTACTGGGCGGCTGCGCGAGACGGTCGACCTCCTTCTTGAGGGTGACGATCTGCTCACGGGCGTCCTTGAGGGTGCGCACGAGCCGCTCGTTCTGCGACGAGAGCGTCGACAGGCTGGTCTGCACGTGGGCCAGGCGGGCCTCGAGCTCGCGGGTGCGCTGCGGCGAGTGCCGAGCGACCTCACGCAGGGACTCGACCTCGGCTCGCAGGGCTGCGAGCTCGCGGTCTCCCACATCGGGGACTCCGGCGCCGGCGGCACCCTCGGGGTCTGGGTTGCGGACGTCATCAGACATCTCGGCCTCCTCATCCGTCACTCGCACATAGTGACCATTCGACCCTAACCCCGTGTCAGCCCAAGTCGTCGGACGTTTCAGCCACTGATCGTCGGAGGCGTCGGATCGTCTTGTCGCTCTTCACCCGTTCGCCGAGCGCCTCAGGGGTCCAGGCGTCGGCCGGGACGTCGGTGGCGGCCGTGGAGCCGGCGATCGGTTCGGACCCGCCGGCGGCCGCAGCAGCGGTGGCGTCGTTCCCGGTTCCGTTGTCGCCGTAGGCGCCCTTGGCCGGGCGCCGCTTGCGCTCGGGCGCGTCGACCCCCGGCGCGAGACGACGGGTGGTGATGAGGAAGCCGGTGTGGCCGTGCATGCGGTGCTGGGGACGCACGGCGAGGCCCTCGAGGTGCCAGCCCCGTACGAGCGACTCCCAGGCGGAGGGCTCGGTGTAGCCGCCGTGGGCCCGGATGCCCTCGGCGACCCGGCTCAGCTGGGTGGTGGTCGCCACGTAGCAGATGAGCACGCCGCCGGGGATCAACGCCTCCGACACGGCGTCGAGGCACTCCCACGGCGCGAGCATGTCGAGCACGACGCGGTCGACCGTGCCGGCCTCGGTCACGGAGGGGAGCGACTCGACGAGATCGCCGACCGTCACCGTCCACGCCGGGTGGTCCCCACCGAAGAAGGCGCGGCCGTTGCCCCGGGCGATCTCGGCGAAGTCCTCTCGACGCTCGAACGAGAGCAGCCGACCGTTCTCGCCGATGGCCCGCAGCAGCGACATGGACAACGCCCCGCTGCCGACTCCGGCCTCGACGACCGTCGCGCCGGGGAAGATGTCGGCCATCTGGACGATCTGCCCCGAGTCCTTGGGGTAGACGACCGCGGCGCCCCGCGGCATCGACATGACGTAGTCGCTGAGGAGCGGCCGGAGCGCGAGGTACTCGACACCTGCCGTGTTGGTCACGACGGAGCCGTCGGGCGAGCCGATGAGGTCGTCGTGCCGCAGGAAGCCGCGGTGCGTGTGGAACTCGCGCCCGGGCTCGAGGGTGATCGTGTGCAGACGGCCCTTGGGGTCGGTCAGCTGCACCCGCTCGCCCACCTCGAAGACGCCGCGGCGGTTGTGGGCTGCACCGGTGACGAGGGACTGCGCGGCGTCGGTCATGGGAGCACAGTCTAGGTGCCCGTGGAGCGCCCCCCGGACACGCGACGGAGCAGGCTGGCCTCCACCTCGTAGCGGCTCTGCCGACCCCCGACGCCACCGAAGAACCGACGACGCAGGGAGCCCTCCACCTCGGCGAGGTCACCCTCCCGGAGCCGCATGGCGGTGCGACGCGTGGCGGCCGACCAGCACACGACGTCGATGGTGTCGACGGTGGCCCGGCGCGGGGTCTCGCCGGTGTCCTTTCGCCGGCGCGGCGGGTCGGAGCGCGGCACCACCACCCGCAGGGTGACGATGCGGTCGCCGCTGGGCAGCTCACGCTCCTCGGCGCGGGCGGCGACCCTGCCGCCGAGGACGACCTCGTTGCGGCCCGGCGGCGGGTCGGTCGGCGTCTCGGCGGCGGTCCTGCCGGCGGTGTCGGTCGGCGTCCTGCTCGTGCGCATGGTCACTCCCTCCGGCCCGACCGTCGGGCCATGGCAGCACGCTCGCCGACGGGGGTGCCGCAGCCCACCGCGCTGCTCCGCTCTGTGGACCATGGGCCCTCGGACGAAGGGGGTGTGGACGGAGCCGGTCAGCGGCGGCCGCGGCGACCGAGCTCGGCGCCCACGACCGCGTTGATGCGCTCGGCCGTCGCCAGCCCTCGCACGTCACGCGTGGCCTCGTCGATGACGACGGCCTGCGAGAGGTCACGCTCGCTCATCACGCGGATCAGGTCGGTCAGGGCGGCGTCACCGGCGAGGGCGATGACCCAGGCAGCGGGCTGGGCGATCGTGACCGATGCGACGGCGGTGCGGCCCCGGGCCTCTGCGGGCACACGCACCGCGGACTCGGCGTCCACGAGCCCCAGCGGCCACCCCGCGGAATCGGCCGCAGCCACGTGAACGCCCTGCGAGACGGCCCCCTCCACGTCGGAGACGCTGGTGCTGCCCGCGACGAGCACGACCGGCTCGAGCACCTCCGTCGCGAGCCCCGAGGTCACCTCGTGGATGTGACCGGCCCGGACGGCCGCTGTGGCGCCTTGCCACAGGAAGAACGCGATGGCCACCGGCCAGACGATGTCGAAGATCTCGGGAGCGCGCCCCTCGAGCAGGGGCCGCACGGCGAACCAGCCCACGGTGAGCAGCGCGACGACCCGGCCGAGCCAGCCGGCGGCCACCAGACCGCGGCCACGGCTGCCGGTCGCCCGCCACACGAGGGCGCTGACGATCTGGCCCCCGTCGAGCGGCAGCCCGGGCAGCAGGTTGAACAGGCCGACGAGCAGGTTCGCGAAGGCCACGATGCCCAGGAGCGTGAGGGCCGTCTCGTTGGTCGTGAGGGCGCGGACGCCCCAGACGAGCGCGGCGAGGAGCAGGTTCGACAGCGGTCCGACGACGGCCACGAGTGCGGTCGTGCCCGGCGAGCTGCGGGTCGCGTCGTAGACGGTGTGGCCGCCCCAGACGTCGGCGACGATACGGCTCACCGGGTGGCCGCGCCACTGCGCTGCGAGTGCGTGGGCCGCCTCGTGCACGAGCACGGAGACGAGCAGCAGCACGGCGTAGCCGCCGGCGAGCAGGTAGCCGTAGGTCGGACCGCGGTCTGCCCCGGCCAGGTTGGGACCGAACACCACGACGACGAGCACCGCGATCAGCGGCCAGGAGCGGCCGAGGTAGACCGGGGTCCCGGCCAGGCTGCCGATCCGCCACCCGTGGGAGGGGCTCCGTGGGGCGGGTGTGCTCATGGGCCAACCCTATGGCCTGTACGCCGCCGCGCCCTGTGCCGGTCCGGTGCCCCACCTGTGGGTGGCGCCCCGGCCCTGTCGCCCCTGCGGCATACAGTCGGGCCATGGTCTCAGCGCTGTCCCCGAGTCGGGCCTCCGACTTCATGTCGTGCCCGATGCTCTACCGCTTCCGGGTCATCGACAAGCTCCCCTCGCCGCCCACCCAGGCGACCGCCCGGGGCACGCTCGTCCATGCCGTCCTCGAGCGTCTCTTCGACCTCCCGGCGGCCGAGCGCACGATCGACGCCGCCGTCGAGCTGGTGCCCCAGGAGTGGCAGCGGCTCGCCGAGGAGGAGCCGGCGATGCTCGAGCTGCTGGCCGAGCAGCAGGGTCGCACCGACGAGTGGTTCGCCGGCGCAACGGCGCTGCTCCAGACGTGGTTCGGCCTCGAGGACCCCACCCGTCTCGAGCCCGCCGAGCGCGAGCTCTACGTCGAGACCGAGATCGACGGTCTGGTGCTGCGTGGCTACGTCGACCGACTCGACGTGGCTCCCGGCGGCGCGATGCGCGTCGTCGACTACAAGACGGGCCGCTCGCCGTCGGAGCACTTCGAGGCCAAGGCCCTCTTCCAGATGAAGTTCTACGCCCTCGTCCTCTGGCGCCAGCGCGGCATCATCCCGAAGCGGCTGCAGCTCGTCTACCTCGGCAACAGCGAGATCGTCGCCTACGAGCCCGACGAGCAGGACCTCCTCGGCACCGAGCGCAAGGTCAAGGCGCTCTGGACCGCGATCGAGCGAGCAGCCACCACCGGTGACTGGCGCCCGAGCCCGAGCCGCCTGTGCGACTGGTGCGAGCACCGTTCGCTCTGCCCGGCCTGGGGTGGCACCCCGCCGCCCCTCCCGGTCGACGCCGCCGAGCGCGCCGTCGACCCCGCCGTGACGGGCCTGGTCGACATCGACGCCTGACCTCCCGGCGCCCCCGGCGCGGCTGCTGGCGTCTGCCGGCCGGCGCGCACCCGCGGGTCGCGTCGGCCGGCAGACGCCTCCCCCCGGGAGTCAGACCGTGAACTCGTCGGCGACCGAGAGCGCCTCATCGAGCACGGCGAGCCCCTCCTCGGCCTCGGCGGGGGTGGTTGTGCACGGCGGCACGACATGCGTGCGGTTGAAGTGCGTGAACGGCCACAGCCCTCGCTGCTTGCAGGCGGCCGCGAAGGCCGCCATCGGTGCGGCCGCCTCGCCGCCGGCGTTGTAGGGCACCAACGGCTCGCGGGTCTCGCGGTCGCGGACGAGCTCGAGGGCCCAGAAGACGCCGAGACCGCGCACGTCGCCCACGCTGGGGTGCTTCGCGGCGATCTCGCGCAGTCGCGGGCCGATGACGTCGGTGCCGAGCCTGCGGGCGTTCTCGATGATGCCCTCCTCGCGGAAGGCGTTGATCGAGGCGACGGCCGACGCGCACGCCAGCGGGTGCCCCGAGTAGGTGAGGCCCCCGGGAAAGGCCCGCTGGTCGAAGGTGGCACGGATCTCGTCGGAGATGACCACGCCGCCGAGCGGCACGTAACCGGAGTTGACCCCCTTGGCGAACGTGATGAGGTCGGGGCGCACGCCCCAGTGGTCGACGGCGAACCACTCGCCGCAGCGGCCGAAGCCGGCCATGACCTCGTCCGCGATGAGGATGATGCCGTGCTCGTCGCACAGGTCGCGAACGCCCTGGAGGTAGCCGTCGGGCGGCACGAGGATGCCGTTCGTGCCGACCACGGTCTCGAGGATGATCGCCGCGATGGTGTGCGCGCCCTCGACCATGACCGTGTCTCGGAGGTGCTGGAGCGCGCGGTCACGCTCCTGCTCGTCGCTCTCGGCGTGGAACGCGGAGCGGTAGGTGTACGGGCCCCAGAAGTGCACCACCCCGGGGTAGCCGGGCTCGGAGGGCCAGCGGCGCGGGTCACCGGTCATGGTGATCGAGCCGGCCGTCGCGCCGTGGTAGCTCCGGTAGGTCGCGAGCACCTTGTGGCGACCGGTGTGCAGTCGCGCCATCCGCAGGGCGTTCTCGTTGGCCTCGGCGCCGCCGTTGGTGAAGAACACCGCCGACAGGCCGTCGGGCGCGACCTCGGTGATGAGGCGGGCGGCCTCGCTGCGGGCGTCGTTGGCGAACGACGGCTGGATCGTCGCGAGCCGGCCGGCCTGCTCCTGGATCGCGGCCACGACCTTGGGGTGGTTGTAGCCGATGTTGACGTTGACGAGCTGGCTGCTGAAGTCGAGGTAACGCTTGCCCGCGTAGTCCCAGAAGTACGAGCCCTCGGCGCGGGCGATCGGCAGGGGGTCGATGAGGCCCTGCGCCGACCACGAATGGAAGACGTGGGCGCGGTCGAGGGCACGCACCTCGTCCTCGCCCATCTGGTCGAGAAGGTCCTTGACGACGGTGCGGCGGTCCAGGTCGGTCATGGTGGGGCTGCTCCTGTCTGTCAGCGGGTGCGGGGGAAACCGAGGTCGACCGTCGAGGTCGCCGGGTCGGGCCAGCGCTGCGTGACGACCTTGCCGCGCGTGTAGAAGCTGATCCCCTCCGGGCCGTACATGTGGGTGTCGCCGAACAGGGAGTCCTTCCAGCCGCCGAACGAGTAGTACGCGACCGGCACCGGGATCGGGACGTTGATGCCGACCATGCCGACCTCGACCTCGTTCTGGAAGCGGCGGGCCGCCCCACCGTCGCGCGTGAAGATCGCGGTGCCGTTGGCGTACTGGTTGCGGTTGATGAGGGCCAAGCCCTCCTCGTAGGTGTCGACCCTGACGACGGACAGCACCGGGCCGAAGATCTCGTCGCGGTAGACGGTCATGTCGGGCGTCACGTCGTCGAGCAGCGTCATGCCGAGGAAGAAGCCGTCGGCCGGCACGTCCTGGTCGCGACCGTCGACGACCACCGTGGCGCCGGCTGCAGCGCCCGCGGCGACGTAGCCGGCGACCTTGTCCCGGTGCTCCGCGGTGATGAGCGGGCCCATGTCGGTGCCCTCCACGGCGCCGGGCCCGACGGTGAGCCCGGGCAGGCGGTCGGAAACGGCGCGCACGAGCTCGTCACCGACGCCACCCACCGCGACGGCGACGGACAGGGCCATGCACCGCTCGCCCGCCGCTCCGTAGGCCGCCGAGACGATCGCGTCGGCCGCCATGTCGATGTCGGCGTCGGGCAGCACGAGGGCGTGGTTCTTCGCGCCGCCGAGGGCCTGGACGCGCTTGCCGTTGGCGGTGCCGCGCTCGTAGATGTACTTCGCGATCGGGGTCGACCCGACGAAGCTGACAGCCGCGACGTCGTCGTGGTCGAGCAGCGCGTCGACGGCCTCCTTGTCGCCGTGGACGACGGTGAAGACGCCGTCGGGCAGGCCCGCCCGCTTCCACAGCTCGGCGAGGAACAGCGAGGCCGACGGGTCCTTCTCGCTCGGCTTGAGCACGAAGGCGTTGCCGCACGCGATGGCGTTGGCGCACATCCACAGCGGCACCATGACCGGGAAGTTGAACGGCGTGATGCCGGCGACGACACCGAGCGGCTGGCGGATGCTGTAGACGTCGACGCCGGTGGCGGCCTGCTCGGAGAAGCCTCCCTTGAGCAGCTGGGGCACCCCGGTGGCGAACTCGACGTTCTCAAGGCCGCGTGCGATCTCACCGACGGCGTCGGAGAGCACCTTGCCGTGCTCGGCGGTCACGACCGCGGCCAGCTCGTCGGTGTGCGCGTGGAGCAGCTCGCGGAAGGCGAAGAGCACCGCGGCTCGCTTCGAGAGCGAGCTCGTGCGCCAGTCACGGCTCGCGGCGGCGGCCGTCTTGACCACGGCATCGACCTCTGCAGCCGAGGCGAGCGCGACCTCGCCGGTCTGCCGGCCCGTCGCGGGGTCGTGGACGGGAGCGGTGCGGCCGGAGGTGCCGGGCACCCGCGCGCCCTGGATCCAGTGGTCGATGGTCGTCACGGTGGGGCTCGTCATGCGGGCAACATTACGTTCCAGCATTAGCCCGTACAAAGTGCTGATTGCTATGTTACGAACATGCGAGCCATGATCTCCGCCA
Organism: Terrabacter terrigena; assembly: GCF_042676085.1. NCBI lineage: Bacteria > Bacillati > Actinomycetota > Actinomycetes > Micrococcales > Intrasporangiaceae > Terrabacter > Terrabacter terrigena. The sequence continues at coordinate 261,123 of NZ_JBHTKH010000006.1, read as the reverse complement.
TCGAGGAGCGCCTCGACGCGCCGACGGCGAAAGGACTGGCGCAGGCGGTGTCGCGAGCCATCCGCGATGCCACGCTCCTGCCCGGCGACCAGCTGCCGCCGATCCGTCGGGTCGCGGAGGAGCTGATGATGTCGCCGACCACCGTCAGCGCGGCCTGGCAGCTGCTCGCCCGCTCGGGCACGATCCGCTCCGACGGACGGCGGGGCACGACGGTCGCCCCCACGACGCGCGGCGGGGAGCGCTACAGCAGGGCCCTGCGGCACGACTCCCCCGTGAGCCTCGACCTCTCGACCGGTATCCCCGACGGACTGCTGCTGCCGCCGCTGCACACGGTGCTCGCCGGCCTCGACGACCCCGCCACCCCGAGCAGCTACCTGGACGACCCCCTGCTCGACGAGCTGCGCGCCGAGCTGGTGCGCGACTGGCCGTACGCCGCAGAGGAGCTCCTCGTCGTCGACGGCGCCATGGACGCCCTCGACCTCGTGACACGCGCCCTGCTCCGGCCGGGCGACCTGGTGCTGGTCGAGAACCCCGGGTTCCCGCCGCTGCTCGACCTGCTGGAGGACCGCGGCGTCGACGTGGTGGGTGTGCCGCTCGACGAGACCGGGGTCGACCTCGACCGGGTCGAGGCGCTGCTCCCCCGCCGTCCGGTCGCCATGGTGATCCAGCCGCGCGGTCAGAACCCGACCGGTGTCTCGATGTCCCCGACCCGGGCCCGCCGTCTCGGCACGCTGCTGAGGGGCCACGACTGCATCGTCATCGAGGACGACTCCAGCGGGCCGATCTCGACGTCGTCACCGATCAGCCTGGGGGCCTGGATCCCCGACCAGGTGCTGCACATCCGCAGCTTCAGCAAGTCCCACGGCCCCGACCTGCGCATCGCGGCACTGAGCGGCCCGGCCGGCCTGCTCGCACCCGTGCGCCACTCGCGCGCCCTCGGCCAGGGGTGGACGAGCCGGTTGCTCCAACGAGTGCTCGCCGGGCTACTGAGGGACGAGACGTGTGCACGTCAGATCGCTTCCGCCAGAGCGGAGTACGCGCGCCGCCGCGAGCTCGTCGTCACCCGGCTCGCCGAGCACGGCATCACGGTCCCCGGCTCCGACGGGCTCAACATCTGGGTGCCGGTGCGCGACGAGGCAGCGGCGGTGCTGCGTCTGGCCAGTCACGGCATCGCCGTGACGCCGGGGTCACCCTTCTCGGTGGAGCCCATCACGGGTCCCGCCGGCCACGTCCGGATCACCACGGGACTCGTGCGACAGGACCACCTCGAGGTGGCCGACCTCGTCGCCGAAGCGGCAGCGGCCGGGGCGTGGACCGCCCAGCACCGCTGAAGAACGCGGATCCTGTTGTGCCTCAGCCGCGTTCGGCGTCGCGGGCCTTGGCGCGGGCGTCCTCCGCTCGCACCTGCGTGAGGATGTCGCGCTCGGCGACCAGCCACGGCGGCATCTCGTCGAGCAGCGCTTTGATCTCGTCGGTCGTCAGGTGCTCGCCGACGCCGGCGCGCACGAGCCCGCTGCCGGAGATCCCGAGCCGCCGGGCCGACTCCTGGCGGGTGTGGGGTCCGTTGCGCCGCAGGCTCGCCAGCCACTCCGGGGGCTCGGCCTGCAGGGCGTTGAGCTCGTCACGGCTGACCACGCCGTCGCGGAACTCCGCCGGGGTCGCGGAGAGCAGCACGCCGAGCTTCTTCGCGGCCGTCTGAGGCTTCATGGTCTGCGACTTCGGCGAGGGCATGGACCAAGCCTAGGGCGTACGCGATGGGCGCCGTGACGCCGCCCGCTCCCCACGTGGTGGGTCCTTTACGCTCGAGACGTGTCAGAAGGAGCCGAAGGCGTCACCCCGCCGGCCGACGGGTCGCCGTTCCGCGTCGAGTTCGTCCCCGGTGTCACGCCCGACAAGTGGCTGCGCGTCTGGGCGCGTCGCCTGCCCGACTCCCCCATCGAGGCCGAGCCGGTCGACGACGAGCACGCCGTGGCGCACCTGCACGACGGCACGTCGTCGATGGCGCTCCTCCGCCTTCCGGTCGACAGGGACGGTCTGCACGTCATCCCCCTGTACGAGGAGGTGCCCGTCGTCGTGGTGGCGAAGGACCACGTCGTCGCCGCGTTCGACGAGGTGGACGTCGCCGACCTCGCCACCGAGGTGTTGATGCAGGAGCCGGACCTGGTGCCCGAGTGGGCCGAAGTGGCAGACCCCGAGGTCCGGGAGCGGTCGGCCGCGATGCCCCCCATGTCGGCCAAGCAGTCGATCTCGGTGGTGGCGAGCGGTTCCGGCATCGTCATCGTCCCGATGTCGGTCGCCCGCCTGCACCACCGCAAGGACGTCGTGCACCGGCCGGTCAGGGGGGTGGCCCCGTCAGGGGTGGGGCTCGCCTGGCGGGTCGACGACGAGGACCCGCGCCTCGAGGAGTTCATCGGCATCGTTCGCGGCCGCACCGAGCGCAGCACACGCGGCGGGGCAGGCTCAGTGGTGGGCGCACCGGCTGACCCGCCGGGTGGCGCAGGCGGCAAGCGCTCGCGTTCCGAGCCGTCGCGGAAGGGCAGCGCCAAGGAAGGGCCCCGACAGGCGCGTACGCGTCAGAAGCCGGGCAGCGCCAAGGGCTCGTCGGGCGCCGGCAACGCCGGCCACCGCGGGCGCGGCGGCGCGGCGGGAACCCGCGGACGGCGCAAGGGCGGCCGGTGACGCAGGTCCGGGGCGAGGGGGCGTCAGCGCCCTGACCGGACCCCTGCCACGATGCGGGTGAGGTCGGCGGCCGAGACACCGGCCAGCGTGTCGATGTGCACCGCGCCCTCGACGTCGGGGACCGGGACGACGTGCGGGATCGCGATCGTCGGCACGCCGGCCGCCGTCGCCGAGCGCACGCCGGCAGGCGAGTCCTCGAGCGCGACGCAGTCGGCCGGGTGGGCGCCGACGAGACGGGCGGCGGCGAGGTACGGCTCGGGGTGCGGCTTGCCGTGGCTCACCTCGTCACCGGTCACCAGGGCCTGGAACGCTCCCTCGGGCAGCCGGGCCACGACCATGTCGGCGAGCGAGCGCCACGACATCGTGACCAGCAGGTTGGGCACGCCCAGCTCGCCGAGCTCCAGCAGCAGCTCTCGTGCACCGGGTCGCCACGGCACACGCGCCCGGACCTGGGCGATGACACGGACGAGCAGCGCGTCGATGACCTCGGGCACCGTGAGCGCGATGCCCGACTGGTCGAGGATCAGCTGCGCCGAGACCTCCAGCGCGTTGCCCACGAGCTTGTGCGCGAACTCGTCGTTCCACACCCCACCGTGCTCGGCGACGAGCTCGTGCTCGGCCTGGATCCAGTACGGCTCGGTGTCGACGAGCGTGCCGTCCATGTCCCAGAGGACCGCGGCGGGATAGGTGGGCGCCGCGCTGTCGGCGGGCGCCGCCTGCGGGAGGGTCACCGGGTCAGTCCTCCGGGTCGTAGGCGAGGTTGGCGGAGAGCCAGCGCTCGGCCTGGGTCAGCGTCCAGCCCTTGCGGTCGGCGTAGTCCTGAACCTGGTCGCGGCCGAGCCTGCCGACGACGAAGTACTGGGACTGCGGGTGCGAGAAGTACCAGCCCGACACCGATGCGCCCGGCGACATGGCCATGCTCTCGGTGAGGACCATGCCCGTGTTGGCCTCGACGTCGAGCAGGCGCCAGAGGGTCTCCTTCTCGGTGTGCTCGGGGCAGGCCGGGTAGCCGGGAGCCGGCCGGATGCCGGCGTACTGCTCCTTGATGAGCGCGACGTTGTCGAGGTGCTCGTCGGGGGCGTAGCCCCAGAACTCTTTGCGCACCCGCTCGTGCATGCGCTCGGCGAAGGCCTCGGCGAGCCGGTCGGCGAGGGACTCGAGCAGGATCGCGTTGTAGTCGTCGAGGGCGGCCCTGAACTCGGCGACGCGCTCCTGGCTGCCCAGACCTGCTGTGACGGCGAAGCCGCCGATCCAGTCGCGCATGCCCTTGGGGGCCACGTAGTCGGCCAGTGACCGGTTGGGCACGCCGGCACGGTGGTCGCCCTGCTGGCGCAGGTGGTGCAGCACGGCCGCCGGCTCGGTGCGGTCGTCGTCGAGGTAGACCTCGACGTCGTCGCCGGTCGAGTTCGCGGGCCAGAACCCGATGACGCCGTTGGCGCGCAGCCAGCGTTCGTCGACGACGCGGTCGAGCATCGCCTGCGCGTCGTCGTAGAGCTTGCGCGCCGCCTGCCCGCTCGCCGGGTTGTTGAGGATGTCGGGGAAGCTGCCCTTGAGCTCCCAGGCGTTGAAGAACGGCTGCCAGTCGATGTAGCGACGCAGCTCTCCGAGCGGGTAGTCGTGGAACACCTTGACGTGCTGCGACGCCCGGTGCGAGCGGGTGACCGACGAGACGTCGTGGTCCTGCTGGAGCAGCAGGTGCGGGTGCGGCGGTCGGTAGCCGGACCAGTCGATCTCGCTGCGCCGCTCGCGAGCCTCCTCGAGCGTCACGAGCGGCCGGTCGTGCTTGGTCGCGTGCCGGGCCCGGAGGGCGTCGTAGTCGTCCTTGACCTTGGCCATGAGCTTCGGTCGCAGCTCGTCGCTGAGCAGCGCTGCCGCGGTCGGGACCGAGCGCGAGGCGTCCTTGACCCAGACGACGGGACCGTCGTAGCGCTGGTCGACCTTGACGGCCGTGTGCGCACGCGAGGTGGTCGCCCCACCGATGAGCAGCGGGATCGTGAGGCCCTGGCGCTGCATCTCGGCCGCGAAGGCGACCATCTCGTCGAGCGACGGAGTGATGAGACCCGACAGGCCGATGATGTCGGCGTCGTGCTCCCTGGCCGCGTCGAGGATCTTCTGCGCGGGCACCATGACGCCCAGGTCGATGACCTCGTAGTTGTTGCACTGCAGCACGACCCCGACGATGTTCTTGCCGATGTCGTGGACGTCGCCCTTGACCGTCGCCATGACGATCGTGCCGTTGGTGTCCTTCTGCTTCGCGAGCTCGGGGTCCTTGGCCTTCTCCTCCTCGATGAACGGGATGAGGTAGGCGACGGCCTTCTTCATGACGCGGGCGCTCTTGACCACCTGCGGGAGGAACATCTTGCCGGAGCCGAAGAGGTCGCCGACGACGTTCATGCCGTCCATGAGCGGGCCCTCGATGACCTCGATGGGGCGTCCGCCGCGCGCGGCGATCTCGGCGCGCAACAGCTCGGTGTCGGCCTCGATGTGCGCGTCGACGCCCTTCACGAGCGAGTGCGTGATGCGCTCGCCCAGCGGCAGGGCGCGCCACTCCTCCTCGCTCACCTCGGCCGCAACGCCCGCCTTGTTGTACTCCTCCGCGATCTCGAGAAGGCGCTCGGCGGCATCGGGCCGTCGGTTGAGCACGACGTCCTCGATGCGCTCGCGCAGCTCGGGATCGACCTCGTCGTAGACGGCGAGGGCGCCGGCGTTGACGATTCCCATGTCGAGGCCCGCGGCGATCGCGTGGTACAGGAAGACCGCGTGGATCGCCTCGCGCACCGGGTTGTTGCCGCGGAAGCTGAACGAGACGTTCGAGATGCCGCCCGACACCTTGGCGCCCGGGAGGTTCTGCTTGATCCACCGGGTGGCCTCGATGAAGTCGAGACCGTAGGAGGCGTGCTCCTCGATGCCCGTCGCGACGGCGAACACGTTCGGGTCGAAGATGATGTCCTCGGCCGGGAAGCCGACCTGCTCGGTCAGCAGCCGGTACGCACGGGAGCAGATCTGCTTGCGACGCTCGAGCGAGTCGGCCTGGCCGTCCTCGTCGAAGGCCATGACGACCGCGGCGGCGCCGTACTTGCGCACGAGGCGGGCGTGCTCGAGGAAGGCATCTTCACCCTCCTTGAGCGAGATCGAGTTGACGATCGCCTTGCCCTGCACGCACTTGAGCCCGGCCTCGATGACCTCCCACTTGGAGGAGTCGACCATGACCGGCACGCGGCTGATGTCGGGCTCGCTCGCGACGAGCTTGAGGAAGCGGTCCATGGCCGCGACCCCGTCGATCATGCCCTCGTCCATGTTGACGTCGATGACCTGGGCACCGCTCTCGACCTGCTGGGCCGCGACGGACAGCGCGGTGTCGTAGTCGCCGTCCTTGATGAGCGTGCGGAACCGTGCCGAGCCGGTGATGTTGGTGCGCTCGCCGACGTTGACGAAGAGGCTGGCCTCGGTGATGGTGAAGGGCTCGAGGCCCGAGAGCCGCAGCGCCGGCTCGATGGCGCCGAACTCGCGCGCCGCCTTGCCGTCGACGGCCTTGGCGATCGCTGCGATGTGCTCCGGCGTCGTGCCGCAGCAGCCGCCGACGAGGTTGACGAGCCCCGCCTCGGCGAACTCGCCGACGATCGCCGCCGTCTCCTCGGGCGCCTCGTCGTACTCGCCGAACGCGTTGGGCAGGCCGGCGTTGGGGTAGCAGGACACGAACGAGTCGGCGATGCGGGCCATCTCGGCGATGTAGGGCCGCATCTCCTTCGCGCCGAGGGCACAGTTGAGCCCGACCGCGAGCGGGGACACGTGCCGGATGGAGTCCCAGAACGCCTCGGTCACCTGCCCCGAGAGCGTGCGTCCGGAGGCGTCGGTGATGGTGCCGGAGACGACGACGGGCCAGCGCCGGCCCTGCTCCTCGAAGAGGGTCTCGACGGCGAAGATCGCCGCTTTGGCGTTGAGGGTGTCGAAGATCGTCTCGATGAAGATGAGGTCGCTGCCGCCGTCGACGAGACCACGGGCGGCCTCGAGGTACGCCGCGACGAGCTGGTCGTAGGAGACGTTGCGCGCGCCGGGGTCGTTGACGTCGGGCGAGATCGAGGCCGTACGCGTGGTGGGCCCGAGCGCACCCGCGACGAACCGCGGCTGGTCGGGGGTGCGCTCGGCCATGGCGTCGGCCTCGCGGCGGGCCAGCGCCGCCGCCTCGAAGTTGAGCTCGTAGGCGAGCTCCTCCATGCCGTAGTCGGACAGGGAGATGGCGTTGGCGTTGAACGTGTTGGTCTCGATGATGTCGGCGCCGGCTTCGAGGTACTCGCGGTGGATGCCGGCGATGATCTCGGGGGCCGTCAGCGTCAGGAGGTCGTTGTTGCCCTGCACGTCGCTCGGCCAGTCGGCGAAGCGCTCGCCGCGGTAGCCCGCCTCGTCGGGACGGTCGCGCTGGATGGCCGTCCCCATGGCACCGTCGAGGATCATGATGCGCTGCCCGAGGATCGCGGTCAGGGTCTCGGTGGCATCAGGCCGCTGCTGCGACGAGGACACGATGGCTCCTCTCTGCGGCGCGGGTGGGCGCCGTGGGACGGGACCGCCCTGATTCTACGGACCTCACGCGACGCATGCGCCACCGCCCGCACTGCGGGCAGCCGGTGCCGGCGGGCAGTGGCCGGACGCGAGCCTGTCCCCTACTGCGCGGCGCCCTCGAGTCGCTCTCGACGACCCTCTCGACGACGGCCTCGACGACGCCCTCGACGGCATGCTCGACGGCACCCTCCGCGGCACGCGCGGCGACTCCGGCCCCACGGCGGTGACAGGTCCTAGGCTGAAGGGGTGGACGTGACCGCGTCCTCGGTGAAGGAGATGACGTGCTGGAGTTCGAGGACGTGCCGGAGCTGACCAACCCGGTGCTCATCGCGGCCTTCGAGGGCTGGAACGACGCCGGCGAGGCCGCCACGAGCGCCGTCCGCCACCTCGCTGAGGTCTGGGATGCCGAGGTCGTGGCCGCCTTCGACCCCGAGGACTACTACGACTTCCAGGTCAACCGTCCCCGCGTCTCCATGGAGGACGGCCGGCGTCTACTGTCGTGGCCGACCACGCGCATCCTCGTCGCCACCGAGACGGGCCTCGACCGAGACGTCGTGCTCGTGCAGGGCATCGAGCCGTCGATGCGGTGGCGGGCGTTCTGCATCGAGCTGCTCGAGCTCGCCGAGCAGCTCGGCGTCACGACCATCGTCACCGTGGGAGCGCTCCTGGCCGACGTGCCGCACACGCGGCCCATCCCGGTGACGGCCACGGCCGAGGACGAGGCCGCCATCCACCGGTTCGACGTCGAGGCGTCCCGCTACGAGGGCCCGACCGGCATCGTCGGGGTGCTGAGCAACACCGCCAGCGACTCCGGCATCCCCACCGTGTCCGCCTGGGCGGCGGTGCCGCACTACGCCGGTGCGGCGCCCTCACCGAAGGCGACCCTGAGCCTGCTGCGCCGCATCGAGTCGCTCCTCGGCGTCACCGTGCCCCACGGCGACCTCGAGGAGAGCGCGCGCGCCTGGGAGCGCGGCGTCGACGAGCTGGCGCAGTCCGACGAGGAGGTGGCCGAGTACGTCCAGTCCCTCGAGGAGGCCCAGGACACCGCCGAGCTGCCGGAGGCGAGCGGTGACGCGATCGCCCGCGAGTTCGAGCGTTACCTCCGCGGCCGCGACGACGACCAGACCGGCCGCTGACCCGCCGGTCGAAGCAGCGCTCAGCTCACTGACTACGCGTTCTGTCGACTGTCAGAGGCGGACGCCGAGGAGGGCGTCGAGGGCGCGACCGAGCACCCCGGGAGCACCAGGGTCGTCGCCGCCGCGCGACAGGGCCTGGCTGGCCCAGCGGTCGACGGCGTCGAGCGCCCGGGGGCTGTCGAGGTCGTCGGCGAGGGCAGCGCGGATGTCGTCGACGGCCTGGTCGGCGACCGGACCCCCGTTGCCCGACAAGGCCTTTCGCCACGTGTCGAGCCGCTGCTGCGCCTCGACGAGCTGGTCGTCCTGCCAGATCCAGTCGTGCGAGTGGTGTCGGGCGAGCAGGGCGAGACGGATGGCCATCGGGTCGACGCCCTCGCGCCGCAGCTGTGACACGAGCACGAGGTTCCCCTTGCTCTTGCTCATCTTCTCGCCGTCGAGGCCGACCATCCCCTGGTGCACGAAGGCGCCGGCGAACGCGGCCGACCCGCTGAGCGCGCGGGCGTGGGCAGCGCTCATCTCGTGGTGCGGGAAGACGAGGTCGGTGCCACCGCCCTGCACGTCGACGGGGACGCCGAGGTGGTCCAGCGCGATGCAGGCACACTCGATGTGCCAGCCCGGGCGACCGGAGCCGAGCGAGCCCCCATCCCACTCGGGCTCGCCCTCACGGTGGGCGCGCCAGAGCAGCGCGTCGAGCCGGTTGCGCTTGCCGGCGCGGTCGGGGTCTCCCCCGCGCTCCTCGAACACCTCGAGCATGCCGTCCTCGTCGAGGTGGCTCACCGACCCGAACCGCGGGTCCTTGGCGACGTCGAAGTAGTAGTCCTGCGCGCCCTCGCGGGACGCGTCGGGCGCCGGGACGGCATACGCCCACCCGTCGGCGACGAGCTTCTCGATCGGCTGGACGAACGTCGGGATGCTCTCGACGGCGCCGAGGTACTCGTCGGGCGGGATCACGGCGAGGGCGGTCATGTCCTCGCGGAAGAGGGCGATCTCGCGGGTGGCGAGGTCGCGCCAGTCGACACCGTCGCGCTCGGCGCGCTCGAGGAGCGGGTCGTCGATGTCGGTGATGTTCTGGACGTAGCGCACGCTGTGGCCGCTGTCGCGCAGCACCCGGCCGAGCAGGTCGAACGTGACGTAGGTGGCGGCGTGGCCCAGGTGCGTCGCGTCGTAGGGCGTGATGCCGCAGACGTAGATCGTCACGGCGTCGCCGCCGGCGGCGGGCACGAGCTCGCCGGACGCCGTGTCGCGGACCCGCACCTCGGGTGCACTGCCGGGGACCTGCGGGATGAACGGCATCGGCCAGCTTCTCACCCCGAGACTGTATCCCGCGGCGCGAGGACGACCCCGTGCGGGTTCGTGGGTCGAACGGCCACCCCGTCGCTCCCCGGCAGGTCGGGTCAGAGCGGTGGCCAGGGCACCGACGGCCAGTCGGGGTCGGGGAACGGGTGCACGCCACGGGCGAGCAGCTCGCGTACGCGTCGGGCCAGCGCGTCGACGTCGTGCTCGGGAAGCAGGTCGTCGAGTCTCGCCCTCGACGCGTCGTCGTCGAGGGCGCGCTGCAGCTTCTGGAGCCGGCCGGTGTCGGCCCGGGTGAGCGGCTCGCCGGCCCAGCCCCACAGCACGGTGCGCAGCTTCGGTGTCGGCGAGAAGGTGACGCCGTGGTCGATGGCCCAGAGCCGGCCGTCGGAGTCGCGCAGGCAGTGCGAGCCCTTCCGGTCCGAGTTGTTGACAGCCGCGTCGAGCACTGCGAGCGAGCGCACGTCGTCGGCGCCGCTGTGCACCACCGTGACGGAGGCGCCGCCCGGCGTCTCGCCGTCGAACACGGCGCGCCAGCCGGCCGGGGTGCGCCCTTCGGGCACGACGTCGACGACCCGGTCGTCGGCGACCGGGTCGAACGGGTCGCCGATCCACAGCTGGACCGAGCCCGGTCCGAGCGGCCCGTCGCGCATCACCGTCGGCGGCACGACGTCCCAGCCACCGAGCTCCGACACGACGCAGGCCGCGACCTCGCGACCCGCGAGCGTGCCGTCGGGGAAGTCCCACAGCGGGCGCTCGCCGCGTACCGGCTTGTAGATGACGTGGCGCCCCGGCAGCGTCGAGACCGTGGCCAGCACGGCGAGGTTCGACGAGTCGGTGATGCGCCCCACGACGTCGATCTCGCCGGTCAGGTCGACCGGCGGCGGAGTCAGCTCAGCGCTTGTAGCCATTGGCCCGCGGGCAGACATGGCCCGTGGGGTCGAGCGGGTTGCCGCAGAACGGGCAGGGCGGTCGGCCGGCGGCCACGAGGGCGTTCGTGCGCCGCGCGAAGGCCCTGGCCTCGGCCGGCCCGAGGCTGATGCGGATCGAGTTGCGCGCGAGGGGTCCGACCTCGTCGTCCCCGGGCTCGTCGTCGACCTCGTCGGGATCGTGGTCATGGCACTCGATGACGACCTTCTGGCGGTCCTCGTCCCAGGCGAGCGAGAGGGTCTGCACGCGCCAGTCCTCGTCGAAGGGCGTCTGCAGCGGCTCGGTGTCCTCGGGGGCACCGCCCGGCTCACCGGGCTCGACAGCGGCCACGGGCGCGAGCTGGTCGAGGACGTCGTTGATGCGGTCGGCGAGAACCGACACCTGCTGCTTCTCGACCCCGACGGTCACGACGAGAGGACCGGAGCTCGCCTGGAGGTAGAAGGCCCTCTGGCCGGCCGGGCCGACCGTCCCGGCGACGAACCGGTCAGCGGGATCGAAGTCCTGGACCGTCATGGACCCGACCTTATCCGACGGCGTCGGGCGCACCCGCGCCCCCGCCCACGACCGCGTCGCCCTCCTCGGCCGCCGGCTTCTCGGGCGGCCGGAGCCCCGCGAGGTCTCCGCCGACGTCGTTGAGCCGCAGGACGAACGGCTTGCGGCTGGTGTAGCGCACGACGCTCACCGAGGCCGGGTCGACGTTGATCCGCTGGAAGTCGTCGAGGTGCGCGCCCGTGGCGTGCGACAGGATCGACTTGATGACGTCGCCGTGGGAGACGGCCACCCAGACGGCGTCCTTGCCGTGCGTCTCGAGGATGCGGGCGTCGGTCTCGCGGACCGCGCGCAGCGCCCGCTCCTGCATCTCGACCATCGACTCGGCCGGGTATGCCGCCGAGTCCGGGAAGCGCGCCTCGCTCGGCCGGTCCTGCACGACCTTCCAGAGCTCCTCGCGGGCCAGCTCGGAGATCGGACGCCCCGTCCAGGCCCCGTAGCGGCACTCGCCGAAGCCGTCGTGCACGCTGCGGGCGACGCGGGCCGGCAGGGCTGCGGCCAGCAGGTCGGCGGTCTGCACACACCGGTCGAGCGGCGAGCTGACCACCTCGGCGACGGGCAGCACGGCGGAGGCCAGCCGTTGGCCGAGCGCGGCCGCCTGCGCCTCACCGGTCTCGTCGAGGAAGACGCCGGGCATCCAGCCGGCGAGCACGCCGGAGGTGTTGGCGCTCGATCGCCCGTGGCGCACGAAGATGACGGTGGGCACGCCCGCCAGCCTAATCCGCGTCCGCACGCCGCCCGCCGACCCGGCATACGGCCGCGTCGTCGCCCACCTGACCGCCGCTTTCAGCGAGCCGTGGTCACATAGGGGAGTGATCGTGGACAAGGCCATCTACCGCAACGGCCGGCGGCAGGGCTGCGGCGACCTCAGCGACGAGCTCGACGTGCTGCGCCTGACCCAGGACGGCTTCCTCTGGATCGGTCTCAAGGACCCCACCGACGACGAGTTCGCCCTCGTCAACGAGGAGCTCCACCTGCACCCGCTCGCCGTCGAGGACGCCGTGAACGGACGCCAGCGGGCGAAGATCGAGAAGTACGAGTCGTCGGTCTTCGTCGTGCTGAAGACGCTGCGGTACATCGAGGCCACGAGCGACATCGAGACCGGCGAGGTCATGCTGTTCATCGGCGACCGGTTCGTCGTCACGGTGCGACACGGCGAGGGCAACCCGCTCGCGGGGGTGCGCCAGCGGCTCGAGACCGAGCCCGACCGGCTGGGCCACGGCTCGCTGACGGTGCTCCACGCGGTGATGGACTCCGTCGTCGACAACTACGTGGTCGTCGACCGCGAGGTGCGCAAGGACCTCGAAAGCATCGAGGAGCAGGTGTTCGCCTCCGACGAGGGCGGCGACGCGAACACGATCTACCGGCTCAAGCGTGAGGTGCTCGAGTTCCGCCGCGCCAGCCAGCCGCTCGCCGACACGCTCTCGCAGTTCATGGAACGCGGGCGGGGCGGCATGCTCCCGGCGGAGATGATGCCGTTCTTCCGCGACGTCGCCGACCACCTGAGACTCGTCAACGACCACGTCGAGTCCTACGACCGCCTGCTGACCGACGTGCTCTCGGCCCACCTGGCCAGTGTCTCGGTCAAGCAGAACGAGGACATGCGGCGCATCTCGGCCTGGGTCGCCATCGCCGCGGTGCCGACGATGATCGCCGGCATCTACGGCATGAACTTCGCGCACATGCCCGAGCTGACCGCGAGCATCCACGTCGGCAACGGCGAGTTCCAGTACGGCTACTTCCTCGTCCTGGCGGTCATGGCCGTGGCGTGCGTGGGCCTCTACCGCGCGTTCAAACGCTCGGGCTGGCTGTAGCACGACGCCGCCACCCAGAACTCGGGTGACGGCGTCGGCCGACGTGGTGAACGCGTCAGGTGGCGGCGATGACCGTCGTGGCGAGGGCCACGACGAGCAGCAGGCCGAGCGCGACGCGGTACCAGACGAACGGCAGCAGGCTGTTGTTCGCGACGAACTTGAGCAGCCAGGCGATGGAGGCGTACGCGACGATGAACGCAACCACGAGCCCGACGACCACGGGGCCGATGCCGAGGGCCGACAGGCCGTCCTTCTCCTCGACCGCCTGGAAGAGGCCTGCCGCGGTGAGCGCCGGGATCGCGAGGAAGAAGCTGAGCCGCGTCGCCGTGACCCGGTCGATGCCTCGGGCGAGACCGGCGGAGATCGTCGCACCGGACCGGGACACGCCGGGGATCAGCGAGAAGCACTGGACGAGGCCGATGACGAGGCCGTCCATCGGGCGCACCGAGTGCTCGCCACGCACCACTCCTCGCGACTCGTAGCGGGCGTGGATGCGCTCGGCGGCGACCATCACGACGCTCCACAGCACGAGGGCGCCTGCGACGACCCACAGGCTGCGCAGGGCGCCCGAGATGAGGTCGCGCGCGGCGAAGCCGACGATGCCGACGGGGATCGAGCCGATGACGACCGCCCACGCGAGGCCGTAGTCGGGGTGCTTGCGTGCCTCCGCGCTGCCGAGGCCGCGGAACCACGCCACCGCGAAGCGGACGATGTCCCTGAAGAAGTAGAGCAGCGTCGCCGCGATGGCGCCGAGCTGGATGACGGCGGTGTAAGCGGTCACGGCCAGGTCGTCGACCTTGAGCCCGAGCAGCTGCTCCGTGATCGTCAGGTGTCCGGTCGAGGACACGGGGAGGTACTCGGTCAGGCCTTCGACGACGCCGAGGATGACGGCGTCGAGGTAGCTGAGGTCAGCCATGGGTCAGGGAGAACCTTCTGCGAAGAGGGACAGGTCAGGCCGCCCCCTACGGGTCCGGCGGCCGCAGGGCACAATGTCGCAGCCTATCCAGAACGTCCGCTGGGAAGACCGGCGACCTCGGCGACGACGTTCAGCGTGGCGACCGCCTGCTCACGGCTCATCCCGCCGCCGACCGCGACGGCCAGCGTCGTGACGCCGGCCTCCTCGTACCGACCGATGCGCTTGGCGACTCGCGCCGGCGACCCGAGCAGGGCCGTCTCGTCGACGAACTCGAGCGGCACGGCGGCCGCGGCCTCGCGGTGCCGGCCCGCGAGGTAGAGGTCCTGGATGCGCGCCGCTGCGTCCTCGAAGCCCATCCGGCAGGCCAGCTGGTTGTAGAAGTTCTGATCGCGCGAGCCCATCCCGCCGATGTAGAGCGCGCAGTAGTCGCGCACGTGGTTGGCCGCCTCCTCGACGTCGTCGACGAGCACCACGGGGGTCGTCGCGACGACGTCGAAGCCGGACAGGGGGTCCTCGGCGGTCCCGTGGCCACCCGTACGCCGGCCCTTCGCGAGCGTGGCCAGCAGGTCCTGGGCGTGCTCGGGGCTGAAGAAGATCGCCAGCCAGCCGTCGGCGATCTCGCCGGTCAGCTCGAGGTTCTTCGGCCCCACAGCGGCGAGGTAGACGGGGACGTCGGGCCGCACCGGTCGCGCCGACAGCTTGAGGGCCTTGCCCGGCCCGTCCGGCAGCGGCAGCGGGTAGTGCGGTCCCTCGTGGGTGACGGTGTCACGGCGCAGGGCCGCCCGCACGATCTCGACGTAGTCACGCGTACGGCCCAGGGGGCTGCGGAACGGCACGCCGTGCCACCCCTCGCTCACCTGCGGTCCGGACACGCCGAGCCCTAGCCGGAAGCGGCCGCCCGACATCGTGTCGATGGTCGCCGCGGTCATCGCCGTCATGGCCGGCGTGCGTCCGGGGATCTGCATGACCGCCGAGCCGAGACCGACGTGGTCGGTGAGCGCGCCGATCCACGCCAGCATCGACGGGCTGTCCGAGCCGTACGCCTCCGCCACCCACACGCTGTCGTAGCCGAGCTGGTCAGCGGCCCGAGCGACGGCCACCTGGTCGGCGCCCGTCGTCCCGCGTCCCCAGTAGCCAAGGTTCACACCGATCCTCATGCTGCGCAGGCTATCCGGGCGGCGCGCGCCGTGGCGGCCACCGGGAGTGAGGCGTCGCCCACTACCGTTCGGGACATGCGCAGGCGTCTCGGCTCGTCCGGTCTCTCGGTCACCCCCCTCGCCCTGGGCACCATGCTCTGGGGCAACGCCGTCGACCGGCACGAGGCCGGCGACCACCTGCGGGCGTTCGTGGACGGCGGGGGCAACCTCGTCGACACGGCATACGGCTACGGGGGCGGCGACGCCGAGACCATCCTGGGTGCGCTGCTCGACGGCACGGTGCCACGCGACGACCTCGTCGTCTGCACGAAGGCCGGCATCTCCCGCGCCCGTGGCGAGCGACGGGTCGACGTGTCCAGGCGCGGGCTGATGGCCCAGCTCGAGACGTCCTTGCGACGGCTGGGCACCGACCACGTCGACCTCTGGCTCGTGCACACGTGGTCCGACGACGTGCCGCTGTCCGAGACGCTGTCCGCCCTCGAGTGGGCTGCGGCCTCGGGCCGGGCCCGCTACGTCGGCGTCTCCAACTACTCCGGCTGGCAGTCCGCGAGAGCCTTCAGCCTGCTCGAAGCGGCCCGAATCCCCTTGGTGGCCAACGAGATCGAGTACTCCCTCGTATGCCGCACGCCGGAGCACGAGGTCGCCCCCGCCGCGACGGGACTGGGGTTCGGACTGCTCCCCTGGTCACCGCTGGGCAGGGGCGTGCTCACGGGCAAGTACCGCAACGGCATCCCGTCGGGTTCTCGCGCAGCCTCCGACGACTTCCCGGGGTTCGCCTCGCGGTTCCTCGGCGAGCAGTCGGCCCGGGTCGCCGAGGCCGTGGCGATGGCTGCCCGTGGACTGGGGGTCAAACCGGGCGAGGTGGCGCTGGCGTGGGTGCGTGACCGACCCGGGGTGGCCGCGCCGATCGTCGGAGCGCGCACCCTCACTCAGCTGCGGTCGTCGCTGGCCAGCCTCGAGCTGGTGCTGCCGGAGGAGATCGTCGCGGCGCTCGACGACGTGTCGGCCTAGCGTCGGCGGTCAGGCGCGGGCACCCGCGCCGTTGCTCACCTCGAGGTCGTCGTCCTCGTCGTCGTCGTCCTCGTCGTCATCGTCCTCGTAGTCGTCATCGTCGTCGAGGTCGTCGTCCAGCTCGTCGTCGATGTCGTCGTCCTCGTCGTCGAGGTCGTCGTCGTCGTCCTCGTCGTCGTCGTCGTCCTCGTCTTCGTCGTCATCATCGTCGTAGTCGTCGGAGTCGAGCCCGGCGTAGACGCGTCCCTCGGTGCCGTCCTCGTCCTCGTGTCCGTCGAAGTCGTCGCCGTAGATGGCGAGCGGCGTTGCGACCTCGGTCGCCTCGTAGAGCGCCTCGTCGTAGTCGTCGAAGGCCTCGGCGAGGTCCTGGGCGGCCGCCATGACCATCGGGTGGTCGGGGTCCCGGCTCGCGTTGGCGGCCTCGAAGTGTCGTTCCAGCGCGGCGATCAGCTGCTCGAGGGCGGAGCGGGGATCCACAGTCATGCCTCGACGGTAGTCGACCGGGAGCACGGAGGGCAGTGAATCAGGGCGGCCAAACGGCTGCGCAGGCTGCCGCAGACGCAGCGGCCCCGCAGCGAGCCGTGCTCGCCGCGGGGCCGTCACGCGTTGCTGGCGGTGCGTTCACCCGCGCCGGGCGTCTCGAGTCAGAGCGGCGCCTTCACCGTGTCGGCGGCAGCCGGTGCCTTGATGTCGACGGGCTCGCCGTACTTGCCCATCGTCATGTTGGCCTTGACGCCCATCAGGTCGAAGGTGACCTTGCGCAGCTGGTCCTTCTCGTCGAGCCACGCGGTGTACTGGATGGTGTCGGGGAGCTTGGTCTTGTCGCCGGCCGGCATCTGGGCCTGCATGGCCTTGGTGTCGAGCGTCAGGTCGTACTTGAAGGCCTTGTCACCCTCGACGGTGTCCTCACCGACGTACTTCACGTCGGTGACCGCCGCGCCGAACTGGTCGTACATCTTCGTCGGGTCGGCCTGGTTGAGCGACTCGGCGAGCTGCTTGCCCATGGTCGAGCTGCTGTCGATGACGGCCCACTTGCCGGCTGCGAGGCCGGGCATGCCCTTCATGAAGATCTTCTTGTCGACGAGGATCATCTCGAGCTTGGTCGACGACCCCATGTCCATGGACATCTTCATCGCCGGGTCGGCCGCATCGAGCTTCGTGTCGCCCGAGATGGCGACCTTCTGCCCGGCCGCGTCCATGTCCATCGTGACGTGGGCGCTCGTGACGTTCTTGCCGGCGGCCTTCATCGCGGCGACGAACGAGGCCTTGTCCTTGTAGGGCTGACCGGAGGTCGAGGCGTCGCTGGTCGCGGCGCTGGACGACTGGGTGGCCGTCTGCCCGGTGGCCGGGGCCGGCGTGTCGGTCTTGCCGCAGGCGGCGGCACCGAGGACGACGGGAAGGACGATGACTGCTGCCGCCGTGCGGCGAATGTTCCACTTCATGCTGTTGACCTCCTGGGCCCTTGACGCCGGGCCCAGCCCGGCAGCTCCCCCGCGCCGTGACCGACGCCGAGGGACGTCGGCGACCTCGGATGACCCAGCGACCGTATCGCGGCAGGGTGACCGCGACACAACGGCATACGGTCTCGTTGGGATCACGGTTGGTGTCAGAATGGCGACGATGACGGAGTACGAGTACCGGGTCCTGACGTTCGACCGCCACACGTCCAAGGCCCAGGCACGGCAGGCGGTGCGCGAGCACGCCGAGTACGGCCGGTGGGAGCTGTCCCGCACCGTGATCTACGAGGGTGGAGTGCGCCGGATGTGGCTGCGCCGACGCATCATGCGGGTCGAGCGCACGGCCTGAGCCCTAGGCCCGGGCACCCCGTCAGCAGGTGCGGAGGAAGTCGCCGAGCACGCGCGCGCCGAAGCGCAGCGACTCCACGGGCACCCTCTCGTCGATGCCGTGGAACATCGGCGCGAAGTCGAGGTCGGCCGGCAGCCGCAGCGGCGCGAAGCCGTAGCCACTGATGCCGAGCCGGCCGAGCGCCTTGTTGTCGGTGCCGCCGGAGAGGCAGTAGGGCAGGATCGCGGCCTCGGGGTCCTCGCGCAGCAGCGACTGCTTCATCGACTCGACGAGGTCGCCCGAGAACGGAGCCTCCAGGGCGACGTCGCGGTGGACGACCTCGATCTCGACGTGCTCCCCCGCGAGCTCGCGGATCGTCGCCATGAGCGTCTCCTCGTGGCCCGGCAGGAAGCGGCAGTCGACGGCCGCCGACGCGGTCTGTGGGATGACGTTGTGCTTGTAGCCCGACTCGAGCATCGTCACGTTGGCGGTGTCGCGCAGGGTGCCGCGCACGAACCCCTGCGCCCCGCCGAGGGCGCCGAGCAGCGGCTCGAGGTCGTCGCCGGCCGGGATGCCGGTCATCGTGCCGAGCCCGTCGAGCAGCTCGCGCACGGAGGCGATGTACTCGCGCGGCCACTCGTGGGCGGCGATGCGGCCGATGGCCGCCGCGAGACGCACGATGGCGTTCTCGTCGTTGGGCACGGAGCCGTGTCCGGCCCGCCCGCGGGCGTGCAGCCGCAGCCAGGCGATGCCCTTCTCGGCTGTCTGCAGCAGGTACGCGCGCTGCTGGCCCTGCGGCGTCGGCACCGTGACGCTGTAGCCGCCCACCTCGCTGATGGCCTCGGTCACGCCCTCGAACCACTGCGGCTGGTGGTCGACGAGCCAGTGGCTGCCGAGCGTGCCGCCCGCCTCCTCGTCGGCGAAGAAGACGAAGGTCGTGTTGCGCGCCGGCCTGGTGCCGGTTCGGGCGAAGTGGCGGATGTTCGCGAGGATCATCGCGTCCATGTCCTTCATGTCGACGGCGCCGCGACCCCAGATGCAGCCGTCGCGCTCCTCGGCCGCGAACGGGTCGACCTGCCAGTCGGCGGCGTTGGCCGGCACGACGTCGAGGTGACCGTGCACGGCGAGCCCCGGCCTGGAGGCGTCCTCGCCCTCGAGCTGCACGACCACCGTGGCTCGGCCCGGCTCGCTCTCGAGCAGCGTTCCCTCGAGGCCGACCTCGGCCAGCTCGCCCATGACGTACTCGGCTGCTTTGCGCTCCCCCGGCCCCGAGCCGTCGCCGTAGTTGGACGAGTCGATGCGGATGAGCTCGGCACAGATCCGCGCGACCTCGTCCTCGGGCGCCAGGCTGGTCGGCGCGGTCCGGTCGGCGTCGTCGTGGCTCATGCGAGCCAGCGTATGCCGCCGCCTGCGCAGCCGCGGGTCGGGTCCGTTCCGAGGAGGCCGGCACCGACCGGGGCCGTTTGGTCTTTTCGGGTGGCCCCGTGCTAACGTTTCGCCTCGCCGCAAGGGAATCCCACGAGCCCCTTGCACACCTTGTCGGGGTGGCGGAATGGCAGACGCGCTAGCTTGAGGTGCTAGTGCCCTTAACGGGCGTGGGGGTTCAAGTCCCCCCCTCGACACCAGTTCGGTCCCGAGTCTCTGCACGTCAGGGACTCGGGGCCGTTCCCGTTTCGGGTGCAGAGCTGCCTCGGGAACACTCCCGTGGTATTTCGCGCTCGGATCGGCTCCCCGACGAGATCCCCCAGCGTCTGCCGCGCTTCCCAAGATCCTCTCGGCTCCGCGGAAGGCGTTTCGCACGCCGTCGACGTCCCGACCGCTGCAGAGGTCGCAGACGTCGTGAAGGACGTCTCCCTGGACGCTGCCGAGCAGATGGGCGGCGGCAGCGCCCATCTGCTCGGGTCGAGTTGTCGCGTTTGCCCGCGCAACGCGCTACAGGCTGCGAACATGCACGAGTGCCTACCGGACCTCCCATCCTGGTGGGCACTTACGCGCCCCGGCAGGGGGAATCTGCCGCGGCGCCGGGCACGGCCCGTCCTGACCCCCGACATGGACGGGCCGTGCCCCTCTCGCGGCGTTGGCTCAGCTGACCGCTCACGCCGGGGGACGCCCGGGTGTGGGCCGGGAGGTTCGGCCGGCGCCTTGCCGCTCCGCCAACGTGCGCGACCCGCCCGTGGGGGGAGTGGGCGGGTCGCTTGTGCACCGGCCGCAGTGGGCGGCTGCGGTGCTTGTCGAGCCCAGAAGTGTCGCGGGGACGACGGGCTCGTGGATCGATGGTCTCAGCCCTGGCGGGCGCTGCGGCGCACAAGTCGGTCCCCAATCTGAGGGGGTGAGGCTGGACAAAGGGTCTAGAACCCCTGGCTGCCAGGCCCCTGGCCTAGCGACTGGGTGTGAGTTTGGCCCGATCGCCACGCCGATGCAGTGGTCGTGCCAGGGGTCGCCACGCGCACCTGTGGCTCATATCGCCACTCGTGGACGCGGCCGGCCGAGATGGTGATCCCGCCAGGTGGCCCGCGCGGGTGAGCTTCCGGACGTGCTGCTCGTTGTGACGCTTCCCGCGCACGTCGATGGACTCATCGCGATGCGGCTCGAACGTCAGGCGGGCACTCTGTTCCGCTGTTCCTGAGCATCAAACGACGTCTGGTGTTCCTGGAGGCGTCTCGGTAACGAGAGCTCAAGTCACCCTCGACACCATGGGCCCCCGGGTTCCTGCGTGGCGTGGGTCAGGAGTGGACCTCTGCCGGGGCGCTCTCGTCGTAGAGGACCGCGAGCCGCCGGTCGGGGTCGAGCCTCGGCAGCACCGCGTCGGCGATGGCGCGCAGCTGGTCGACCTGCTCGGGGCTCAAGGCGTCGAGCACCGTCGCGCGCACCGTGCCCACGTGCCCGGGGGCCGCCTGCACGACGGTGTGCCAGCCCTTCTCGGTGAGCGTGGCGTTGGTCGCGCGCCCGTCCTCGGGGCACTGGAACCGCTCGATGAGCCCCCGCTCCTCGAGCCGGCGCGACACGTGTGACAGGCGCGTCAGCGTCGAGTTGGTCAGGCGCCCGAGCTGGGTCATGCGCAGCGTCCGGTGCGGGGCCTCGGACAGCATCGCGAGGACGAAGTACTCGAAGTGCGACAGGCTCGAGTCGCGTCGCAGCTGGGTGTCGAGCGCCCCGGGCAGCAGCTCCACCAGCGCCATCAGCCTGAGCCAGGCAGCACGCTCGTCGTCGTCGAGCCATCTCGTGTCCATGAGCCGATCATACGCTTTAGTTGACGCTACAACCAAACAAGTGCAATGGTGGTTGAACTCGCAACTAGCTCGGAGGATCTGTCATGAGCACGTCGTTCGCCCCACCCGCCGTCGCGTACGCCGGGAGCGACGACCCCGACGCACCCCTGGTGGTCCTGCTCCACGGCCGTGGGTCCCACGAGCGCGAGATCGTCTCGCTGGCCGCGCACCTCCCCCGCGGCGCGACCTACGCCGCCGTCCGTGCCCCGATCGCCGAGGGCGGCGGCTACGCGTGGTTCGCCAACCGGGGCATCGGACGACCGGTCGCCGAGTCCCTCGCCGACACGATGTCGTGGTTCCGCGCCTGGCTCGACGGCGTCGCACCCGCCGGGCGGCCCGTGCTCCTCGCCGGTTTCAGCGGCGGGGCAGCCTTCGCCGGCGGACTCGTGCTCGCCGACCCGGCGCGCTACGTCGGCGCCGCGATCCTCTACGGCACGCTGCCCTTCGACGCCGGCGTGCCGGTCACACGGTCGAGGCTGGCCAACCTGCCGATGTTCGTCGCCCAGGGCGACTCCGACCACGTGATCCCCCGCGAGCTGCTCGACCGCACGTGGTCGTACCTGCTCGACGAGTCGGGCGCACCGACGTGGGCGCACCGCGACCCCGGCGGCCACGGCATCACCCCGGCGTCCGTGCGACAGCTGGCCGAGTGGGCGCAGGGCCGCCTCTCGCAGGTCCTGCAGCGAGGCGCGGTCCCCGTGGGCGTCCCGGCGGACGTGGCCTGGCCCACCCTCGCGGGCGGTACGCTCCCCCACCGTCCCGGTGCGCGACCCGACGTCGCCTGGTCCATCCCGCAGCAGCAGCAGTCCGACAACGCGCCGACCCAGCTCCAGGAGCAGCTCTACGCCCGGATCAGCGCCCTCGCGGGCGTCTCCTCGGGTCCGTCCCGCATCTCCGTGCCCGGCGCCCGCGGGCTCCTGCTCGAGGACGGCGACGGACCCGACGAGGCATTCCTGGTTCCGCAGGCACGGGAGTTCGCCCACCTGCACCCGGCACACGACGGCTCCCTGCACCTCGCCCTCCCCGCTGCCCAGGCGGCCGACGTCGTCGCACGTGGCTGGGGCACTCCGCACCCGTGGGCGGGAGGCCGCCTCACGCCCGGCTTCGTCATGGTCTTCGGACCGCGCGACGAGGCCGAGCTCGAGGTCGTCGCCGGGATCGTGACCGCGAGCCACACGCACGCGTCGGGCGGCGGAGACGCCGAGTCATCGCCACCCGGTCGGCCCGCCACGTCGGCGAACTAGGCTGGCGGGGTGAGCCAGCCGCACCGTAGCGAGAGCCCGTCCAACCTGCTCGCGGACGACCTCTACGACGTCCTCGGCCTGGTGCGCCGCCGCTCCCGGCGGCTCGTCGGCGCGCCGCTGCCCGAGCTCGACCTCTCCGGTGCCCAGCTGGAGCTCGTCCGGGCGATCCGCCGCAACCCCGGCCTGGCCGTCGCAGATGCGGCCGCTGCCCTCGGCCTCGCCCCGAACACCATCTCCACGCTCGTGGGCCAGCTCGTCTCTCTCGACGTGGTGGTGCGGGAACGCGACCCGCATGACAGGCGGGTGGCCCGGCTGCACCTGACCGCGCACGCCCGGGCGGCTGTCGAGCAGTGGCGCGACCAGCGCGCCCAGGCCATGACCGCGGTGCTCGACTCCCTGGACGCCTCGACCCGCGCCCGCATCGCGCAGGCGATCCCGCTCATCGCGGAGGTGGCAGCCCGACTCCCCGACGCCCCCAAGGCGCCGGCTGCTCCCGACCTGCACACCACCGGCGGCGCAGCCGCCGGCACCAGCGCCTGACGCCGGACTGCGCGCCGCGCTGGCGCCCGACCCTCGGGGCACCCGAGGCCGGCGGGCCCTAGTCTGTGCCGCGTGACCTTCCTGCGCGCCCTGTGGACCCTCCTCGGGGGCCGCGGTTTCCGACGGCTGTTCGTCGCGCGCGTCACCTCCTCGTTCAGCGACGGCATCTTCCAGGTCGCGCTCGCGAGCCACGTCCTGTTCAACCCCGAGAAGGCTGCCGACGCCCAGGGCATCGCCGTCGCGTTCGCCCTGGTGCTCCTGCCCTACAGCGCGCTCGGGCCCTTCGTCGGCGTGCTGCTCGACCGCTGGCCGCGCCGCCGGGTCCTCGTCGTCAGCCAGGTGGTGCGCGCGGTCGCGATCCTCGGCGTCACCGGTCTCGTCACCGGGGCCGAGACCGGGGCGGCCTTCTTCGCGCTGGTCCTCGTCGTGTTCTCCGTCAACCGCTTCATCCTCGCCGGCCTCGGCTCGGCCATGCCGCACGTCGTGTCTCGCGCCTCCCTCGTGAGCGCGAACTCCGTTGCCCCGACGTGCGGTTCGCTCGCCTACCTCCTCGGCGGCGGCATCGGCACGGGGCTCCGGGCGGCCGGCGGCAGCGACGTCCTCGACGTGTTGCTCGCGGCCGTGGGCGTCCTGGTGGCTGCGTGGGCCGCAACGCGACTGCCCTTCATAGGCCCGGACGACACGAGCGAGTCCCCGACGATCGGACACATCACGCGTTCGGTCGTCAGCGGCCTCGTCGAGGCCGTGCGCACCCTGCCGCGCAAGGCGCGCCTACTCCTCGTCCTCGTCTTCCTGACGCGCCTGCCCTTCGGCTTCCTCCTGCTGCAGACCCTGCTGCTCTTCCGCGGCCCGTTCGAGCACGGCCGGGGCGCCCTCGGTTTCGGGATCGCGGCGGGGTCCTCGGCCCTCGGCTTCGCCTCGGCGGCGTTCGTGACACCGTGGCTGGCCCCCCGGCTCACCGCCGTTCCGTATGCCGCCCGCATGCTCGCGCTCGGCGCGCTGGTGTGCGCGGTGCTCGGCCCGTTCCTCAGCCCGTGGAGCATCGTCGTCGTTGCGTTCGTCGTCGCGTTCACGTCACAGTGCGTGAAGATCACCGTCGACTCGCTCATGCAGGCCCACGTCGACGACCACCTCCTGGGCCGCGCCTTCTCGGCCTACGACGTCGTCTACAACGCCGGCATGGTGGCGGCAGCCGCCCTCGGTGCGCTGGTGCTGCCGTCGTCCGGCCTGGCCTGGTGGCCCCTCATCGCCTTCGCCTGCCTCTACGGGGCCGCGGCCATGCTCCTGGCCCGGTTGTGGGCCAGGGCCACCGTGCTCGACCACGAGCGGCCACTAGGCTGACCGCGTGCTGCCCGAGCTGACCGCCACCCGCTACGTGACGCCGCTCAAGGAGGGCGGCTCGCTGCCCGGCATCGTCGAGGCCGATGACGACGGCACGTACGTCCTCAAGTTCCGGGGTGCCGGCCAGGGCCTCAAGGTGCTCGTGGCCGAAGTGCTCGTCGCCGGCATGGCCCGCCTGCTCGAGGTACCCGTGCCCGACCTCGCCGTGATCCGGCTCGACCCCAGGATCGCGAAGTACGAGGCCGACGAGGAGGTGCAGGATCTCCTCACGGCCTCCGTCGGCACGAACCTCGGCGTCGACTTCCTGCCGGGCTCGCTCGGCTACGACGGGTCGCGCCCACCGGGTGCCGACCTCGCCGAGCGCATCATCTGGCTCGACGCCCTCACGGCCAACGTCGACCGCACGTGGGCCAACCCGAACCTGCTCGTCTGGCACGGGCGCACGTGGGCCATCGACCACGGCGCCGCCCTCTACTTCCACCACTCCTGGCCCAGCCGCGAGCCTTCGCCCGAGCGGTTCGCCGCACAGCCGTTCGACGCGACCACGCACGTGCTGCGCGACGTCGCCGGTGACGTGGCGAGCCGGCACGACGAGCTCGCGGCGAGACTCGACCCCGCGTCCGTCGAGGCCCTCGTCGCCGAGGTGCCCGACGAGTGGCTCGAGCCGACCCCCTTCCTGGCGGACGCACCCGCGGTGCGGACGGCATACGCAGAGATGCTGCGCGCGAGACTCGACGGGCCCCTGTCGTGGGTGCCGTCGGGGGTGGCCGCGTGAACGCGTACCAGTACGTCCTGCTCCGCCTCGTGCCTCGCGTCGACCGCGAGGAGTTCATCAACGTCGGGGTCGTCCTCTACTCCCAGGACGCCGGGTTCCTCGACGCCGCGTGGGAGCTCGACGACGCCAGGGCTGCCGCCCTGTGCCCGACGTGCGATCTCGACGGCGTCCGCTCGATGCTCGACCGCGTGCGCGCCGTCTGCCGCGGCGAGACGGGCCGGGGCCTGCCGACCCTCGAGAAGCCAGGTCAGCGCTTCGGCTGGATCATCGCGCCACGGTCGACGGTGGTGCAGCCGGGGCCGGTCCACGGCGGGCTCTGCGACGACCCCGGTGTCGAGCTGCAGCGCCTCCTCGGGCGTCTCGTGCGCGCCTGAGCCGCACGGCGTTTCGCGATCAGCGACTGCGCAGGGCCCACATCGCGACGGCGCTGGCAGCTGCGACGTTCAGTGAGTCGACGCCGCCCGCCATCGGGATGCGCACCGTGACCTCCGCGCCCCCGACGGTGTGATGCGAGAGACCGTCACCCTCCGTGCCGAGCACCAGGGCGACGCGGTCGGGCGGGTCGGCCTCGAGCTGGTCGAGCGAGACGGAGTCGTCGGTCAGGGCCATGGCCACGATGGTGAGTCCGGCCGCGCGGAGCAGGTCGAGCCCGCCCGGCCACGGGTCGATGCGCGTCCACGGCACCTGGAAGACGGTGCCCATGGAGACCCGGATCGAGCGGCGGTAGAGCGGGTCGGCGCATCGCGGCGTGACGAGCACGGCGTCGACACCGAGGGCCGCCGCGCTGCGGAAGATCGCCCCGACGTTCGTGTGGTCGACGACGTCCTCGAGCACGACGACGCGGCGCGCCCCGGCCAGGAGCGACTCGACGTCGGGCAGCTGGGGTCGCTGCATGGCGGCCAGGGCACCGCGGTGCAGGTGGAAGCCGGTCAGCTGCTCGATGACGTCGTGCTCGCCGAAGTAGACGGGGATCCCCTCGGCCTCGGCATCGGCCACGAGGTCCGCCAGGTCGTCGAGCCAGCGCCGCGCCATGAGGTAGGACAGCGGCCGGTGGCCCGCACGGAGCGCCCGGCGGATCACCTTCTGGCTCTCGGCGATGTAGAGGCCGCGCTCGGGCTCGGCCCGCCGGCGCAGGACCACGTCGGTCAGGGCGACGTAGTCGGCCAGCCGAGGGTCGGCGGGGTCGGTGATCTCGATCGGCACGCCCGTCAGGGTAGTGCGGTCGGCCCCCGTCGCGCGCACTGGTCGGCCGCCGGCCCGACCCGTCGTCAGGGGAACCAGATGAGCTTGACCACGGCGACGAGGCCGATGGCGATGATGAGCGCCCTCAGCGCGTTGGGAGGGATGCGTCGCCCTACCCGGGCGCCGATGATGCCGCCGACGAAGGAGCCCACGGCGATGAGCAGGACGATGAGCCAGTCGATGCGCTCGCGGGCGAACAGGACGAACACGGTTGCGGCGACGAAGTTCACCACGAGCGACAGCACGTTCTTGTAACCGTTGAGCCGCTGCAACGGTTCGAGGCTCAGGGCGCTGAACAGACCCATGAGCAGCACGCCCTGCGCCGCGCCGAAGTAGCCGCCGTAGACGCCCGCGACGAAGACGCCGACAGCGATGGCCGGGACGTGCCAGGCGGGCGCCCGGCCGTCCACACCCTCGGGATGCGCCCTCGCCTGGATGCGTGGGCCGGCGAGCACGAGCACCATCGCGATGATGATGAGGACGGGCACGATCGCGCGGAACGCCGTCGCAGGCAGCACGAGCAGCAGGCCGGCCCCGACCACGGACCCCACGAACGACAGCGGCATGAGGCGGCGCAGCGTCGGGGCCTGACCGCCGAGCTCGTGCCGATAGCCCCAGGACCCCGTGACGCCGCCCGCGACGAGACCGATGTTGTTGGACACGTTGGCGACGAGCGGGTTGACCCCGAAGAACAGCAGGGTCGGGAAGGTGAGGAGGGTTCCCGAGCCGACGATCGTGTTGATCAGGCCCGCTCCGGTGCCGGCCAGTGCGACGGCGACGGCTGACCAGAACGACACCCGGCCACCCTACAGAGGGCGACCGGGTGTCGGCGTGGTGGTCCGTGGGTCAGCGCCGGGTCAGCGCCGGGCAGCACTGTGTCAGCGCGGCTCCGGCGGCTCGGGGCTGGATCCCGGCAGGTCTTCCGGGGCGGCGATGTCGGCCGGCGGGGCGGCCGGCGGGGCTGCCGGCGGGGCTGCCGGCGGCAGTCCTCCGGGCGCCGGGGGGGCCGCCACGGGCGGTGGGGGCAGGTCCGGGTCGGCAGGACGGACAGACGCCCGTTCGCGCCAGATGGGGGCGGTGTGCTCGGTGGACTCGGCGCTGGCGGCCGCCGCCTGACCGCGGGCCTCCGCGAGGGCCTTTGCGGAGTCCTCGAGGATCGTCTCCGCGAAGGCGTCCTCCTCGGCGTCGGTCGTCTGCACCCACGGCTCTTCCTCCTCGGCGCCCGGGCGCGGGTCGGTGCCGCCCAACGCGTTGCCGATGCCCTTGAGGGCGTCGGTCAGCTCCGAGGGGATGATCCACATCTTGTTGGAGTCGCCGCGGGCGAGCTGCGGGAGCACCTGGAGGTACTGGTAGGCGAGCAGCTTCTGGGTCGGCTTGCCGCGGTGGATCGCCGAGAAGACCTGCTGGATGGCACGGGCCTGGCCCTGGGCCTCGAGGATGCGGGCCTGGGCCGAACCCTCGGCGCGCAGGATCTGGCTCTGCTTCTCACCTTCGGCGGTGAGGATCGCCGACTGCTTGACGCCCTCGGCGGTGAGGATCGCGGCGCGGCGGTCACGCTCGGCGCGCATCTGCTTCTCCATCGAGTCCTGCACCGAGTGCGGCGGGTCGATGGCCTTGAGCTCGACACGGTTGACACGGATGCCCCACTTGCCTGTGGCCTCGTCGAGCACGCCACGCAGCTGGCCGTTGATCTGGTCGCGGCTCGTCAGCGTCTGCTCGAGGTCGAGCGAGCCGATGACGTTGCGGAGCGTGGTGACCGTCAGCTGCTCGATGCCCTGGATGAAGTTGGCGATCTCGTAGACGGCCGCCTTGGCGTCGATGACGGAGTAGTAGATGACGGTGTCGATGCTCACGACGAGGTTGTCGGAGGTGATGACGGGCTGGGGCGGGAACGAGACGACCTGCTCTCGGAGGTCGATGTTGGCCCTGACCTTGTCGACGAACGGCACCAGGAAGTGGATGCCGGCCGTGAGGGTCTTGTTGTAGCTGCCGAGCCGCTCGACGATCTGCGCCGTCTGCTGCGGCACGATGCGCACCGTGCGCAACACCACGACGATGGCGACGATCACGATGAGGATCGGGATGATGAGTACCGGGTCCACGGACTACTCCCTGCTCTGTGCGCCCCCGAGGACGCGTGGTCTGAGCGTCCGGACCGGGCGGCCCGGACGGTTCGTCGGTATCACTCGCCGACGAGGCGAGCGCGGCTGACGACGGCGGTGGCGCCGTCGATGGAGTCGACGACCACCTCTTCACCCGGCTCGATGCTGTCGCCGAGGGTGCGTGCCGACCAGGTCTCGCCGGCGAGCTTGACCGTGCCGCCCGCGGGGCTGACGCGGTCGAGGGCGACGGCCGATCGGCCGATGTTGGCGGCCGCACCCATGAGCTGTTGCGGGGTGTTGGCCTGGAAGCGTTTCATCAACCAGGGACGCACGATGGCGAGCAGGGCCACGGCGACGAGGGCCGCGACCACAGCCTGGACGACCGGCGGGGCGCCGAACGCCGCGGCGACGGAGCCTCCCACGGCACCGCCCGCGAGCATGAGGAAGGTGAAGTCGACCGTCGCGGCCTCGATGGCGACGAGGACGAGCGCCACCCCCAACCAGACCAGCCACGCATAGCCCTCGAACACCGTCCACCCCGTCTCGTCGAGCCGGCACCGTCAAGACACCGACGTCTCGCGCGTCACACCTGTGACGTCTTCGATTCTGCCCCAGTTCCCCTTGCGGGCCTACGAGTTGCGCCCGAGGGCGAGGTTGCGATCAGGACTCGGCGCGGGCCGACCACCGCTCGCCGTGCTGCTCGAGGACGAGAGGCAGTCCGAAGGTGGCGCTGAGGTTCTCGGCGGTGAGGGTGATCGGGATGGGACCGGCCGCGACGACCTTGCCGTCGCGGATCATGAGGACGTCGGTGAACGAGGGCGGGATCTCCTCGACGTGGTGGGTGACGAGCACCATGGCGGGCGCCTCGGTGTCGGCGGCGAGGTCGCCCAACCGGCGCACGAGGTCCTCGCGGCCGCCGAGGTCGAGCCCGGCGGCAGGCTCGTCGAGCAGCATCAGCTCGGGGTCGGTCATCAGCGCCCGGGCGATCTGGACGCGCTTGCGCTCGCCCTCGCTCAGAGTGCCGAAGGAACGGTCGGCGAGGTGGTCCGCCCCGAGCGCCTTGAGCAGCTCCATCGCGCGGACGTAGTCCATGTGGTCGTAGGTCTCGCGCCAGCGACCGATGATGCCGTAGGAGGCGGTGACGACGACGTTGCCGACCAGCTCGGCCGCCGGGATGCGTTCGGCCATGGCCGAGCTCGCCAGGCCCACGCGCGGCCGCAGCTCGAAGACGTCGACGGCACCGAGCACCTCGCCGAGGATGCCGGCGACCCCGGACGTCGGGTGCAGGCGGGCGGCGGCGATCTGGAGGAGGGTCGTCTTGCCGGCACCGTTGGCGCCCAGCACGACCCAGCGCTCGCCCTCCTCGACCTCCCAGGAGACGTCGTCGAGCAGCGTCGTCGCACCGCGGCGAACGGTGACTCCGGCGAAGGCGAGGACGTCACTCATGGGTCCGACCCTATGACACGGTCGCCGGACGCCGGCGCAACGCACCCCTACGATGACGACGTGCCCGAGCTGCCCGCCTCCGTCCGCCTCGCCCTGTGGGTCACGGCGTCCTGGCACGGTGGGCCCGGGACGTCGGAGGCACTGGCGCGCGCGTTCCCCGACCTCGACCACGTGGCCGGCGACCTGGCCCGGCTCGATGTCTGGCGGGACCTCGGCGAGCAGGCGCTCTTCGTCGCGCTCCCCCGCCCCGGCGACCTCAGCCGTATGCCGCGTGGCTCGGCTGCCGCAACGGCCCACGCTGCCGACGCCGGCGAATGCGTCTTCGTCGCGGGCCTCGGCGGTGTCCTGGTCCCCACGCTGTCGGAGTTCGGACCCGACGGCGACGTCGGTGTGCGCGCAGACTGGACCGCGTACGAAGCCGATCCCGTGCCTCGTCACCGAATGGAGATGCTCGACCTGCGTGAGATCGAGCGCGACCTGATGCGCCGGCTGCGCGAGCACACGGCCAGCTTCGAGCAGGTCGGCGGCCACCCCTGGGGGGACGACGCCCGAGCCGAGGCGGCCGCCGACCTCGACACGGCACTCTGGGGCATCCCGGCCGCGACGTCGGGCCGGGCGCTGCGCATCATGGCGCTCGCTGCGAACCTCTCCCGCCTGGCGCACCGAACGGCCGGCCTCACCTCGCTCGGCTCCAGCGGCCTCGACGCCGGAACGGCGGCCAGCCGGGGCCTGCTGCTGCGCAACCTCGCGGCCGACGCCGACAGCGCCCTCGCCGACGCGACGAACGTCGCCGTCATGTCCATCGCCGGCTGGCGACCCGCCTGAGCCACAGGCGTGCCCGGACGACGCTAGGCGGACCGCTCCTCGCCGGGCGCCGACGAGCCGAGCAGGGCCGCAACGGCTCGCGCGTAGGCGCGCTCGGCGTCGATGTCGACGTGGCGCTGGAGGTCGTCGTCCTGACCACGGATCGTGACGGCATACCCGCCGTCGAGTCGCTCGAGCGCC
The DNA here is from genome assembly GCF_042676085.1 of Terrabacter terrigena. Taxonomy (NCBI): domain Bacteria; kingdom Bacillati; phylum Actinomycetota; class Actinomycetes; order Micrococcales; family Intrasporangiaceae; genus Terrabacter; species Terrabacter terrigena. Next base: position 230,332 of record NZ_JBHTKH010000006.1, on the reverse strand, counting down.
ACGAACGCGTCGCCGATCAGCTCACGCAGCTGGTCCTCGCGGGGCAGCCACACGACCTTGTCCTGCTCGACGCTGTCGAGCGCCCACTCGGTCGTGCCGTTGAAGCCGATGATGTCGCCCGACGTGAAGTGGTGGACGTCGACGGTGATCTCGCTGATGACGAAGACGTCGTCCTCCATGCCCTTGACGGGCACCACGAAGCGGTCGCCGGAACCCGGTTGCCAGACGAGGCCGGCCTCGGCGAGCCGTCGGGCGAGATCGATGGTCAGCATGCTCCATGGTCACATCCGGGCGACCGAAGGCCAAGGGACCCTAGATTGAGTGCCGTGACCGAGCAGAACGAGCAGACCGAGCAGACCGAGCAGACCCGCCTGACTCCCCTCGACGAGACGACCTTCGACACGGTGCTGTGCGTCGTCGCACACCCCGACGACCTCGAGTACGGCACGGCCGCAGCGGTCGACAAGTGGGTGCGTGCCGGCAAGACGGTGACCTACCTGCTCGTCACCCGCGGCGAGGCGGGCATCGACACGATGGCCCCCGCGGAGGCCGGACCGCTGCGCGAGGCCGAGGAGCGCGAGGGCGCTGCCCGCGTCGGGGTCGACGTGGTGGAGTTCCTCGACGGGTTCAGTGACGGTGTGGTCGAGTACGGCCTGCCCCTGCGCCGGGCCATCGCGCGGGAGATCCGCATCCGGCGCCCGGAACTGATCATCTCCACGACGTATGCCGACCACTTCCCGGGCGGCTTCGTCAACCAGGCCGACCACCGCGCGGTCGGCCTGGCCACCGTCGACGCCAAGGCCGACGCGGGCAACCGGTGGATCTTCAGCGACCTGCTCGACGAGGGCCACGAGCCGTGGCAGGTCAAGCAGCTGTTCGTCACGGCGGACCCGGAGCCGACCCACTTCGTCGACACGTCCGAGCACTTCGAGGCAGCCGTCGCCTCGCTCGAGGCGCACGACGCCTACCTCGCCGCGCTCGGACCGGACTACCCGAGGCCCCGCGACCTGCTGCAGTCCATCCTCGGCGGCCCCGCCGAGGTCACGGGAGCCTCCTACTCGCTGGCCGGACGCGTCATCGGGTGAAGGGCGTCGACCAGCCCTGACGCGGCGCCGGTCACGATCGCGAGCCGGTCGTCGCGAACCACGTGGCCACCGGACGGACATGCGGCTCGACGTCGGGAGTGCGACCGAGGACGCCCGCCCCGCCTTCGTGGAGCGCCATACGCCTTGGCATTCCGTTGCGCCGCAGCGGCTTTCGCGAAGGCCTGGCGTGTCGCCGAGGGTGAGCGCCGCCACTGGTCGGGGCGACATGCGTCCGTGGACCGCCTCGACGCCCACGATCGGCGCGCCCATGGCGCGCTCGACGGGACGCACCAGCGGACGCGGGCCTGCGCGCGGTCGGTGCGCGCTGAAGCCTGCCGGCATCAGCCCCCGAGGACCGCCCGGTAGACCTCGAGCGTGCGGTCACCGATGGAGGCCCAGGAGAACGAGTCGACCGCGCGGGCACGGCCGGCCTTTCCGAAGCGCCGGGCCCGGTCGACGTCGGAGACCGCATCGGTCAGGGCCGCGGCCAGGTCGGCCACGAACCGGTCGGGGTCGACCGGCGTGCCGGTGCCGTCCTGCACCTGCTCGATCGGCACGAGCCATCCCGTCTCGCCGTCGACGACGACCTCGGGGATGCCCCCGGTCGCGGTCGCCACCACCGCCAGCTCGCAGGCCATCGCCTCGAGGTTGACGATGCCGAGCGGCTCGTAGACCGACGGACAGGCGAAGACCGTGCCGTGGCTGAGCAGCGCGACCACCTCGTTGCGAGGCAGCATGTCGGGGATCCACACGACACCCTCGCGCTGCGCGCTGAGGTCGTTCATGAGCCCCTCGACCTCGGCCTTGATCTCGGGGGTGTCGGGCGCGCCGGCACACAGCACGAGCTGGACGTCGGGCGGCAGCTGCGCGCACGCCCGCAACAGGTAGGGCAGGCCCTTCTGCCGGGTGATTCGGCCGACGAAGACGACCGAGCGCCTGTCGGGATCGACGCCGTGCTTGCGGACGACGTCGGCTGCCTCGGGAGAGCGGTCGGCCTGCCACAGCTGCGCGTCGATCCCATTGTGCACCACGTGGACTCGTGACGGTTCGAGCGACGGATAGCTTCTCAGGATGTCGTCGCGCATGCCGGCGCTGACGGCCACGACGCCGGCTGCCGACTCGTACGCGGTGCGTTCGGCCCATGACGACACGCGGTAGCCGCCACCGAGCTGCTCGGCCTTCCAGGGCCGCATCGGCTCGAGCGAGTGCGCCGTCACGACGTGCGGCATACCCCCGAGGAGTGAGGCGAGGTGGCCGGCCATGTTGGCGTACCAGGTGTGCGAGTGCACGAGGTCGGCCCCGACGCAGTCGCCGGCCATCGCCACGTCGACCCCGAGGGTCTGCAGCGCCGCGTTGCCGCCCGACAGCTCGGCCAGGTCGGCGTAGGCCGTCGTGCCGGGCTCGTCGCGCGGCGGACCGAAGCAGCGCACCTGCACGTCGATGTCGCCGCGGGCCCGCAAGGCCCGGACGAGCTCGGCCACGTGGACACCGGCGCCTCCGTAGATGGCGGGCGGGTACTCCTTGCTGAGGATGTCGACGCGCACACCTCGACCCTAGTGCCGTCGCCATCCCATGAAGCGAAAAGGTCTGGCGATCTTGCGCGCTGGACCTGTCGAGCCGCCGGACCCTGCCCTAGGGTGGCCAGCATGGCCCGACGAAGCCCTGCCGCTGGTCCGAAGGTTCTTGCGATCGTGCTCGCCGGCGGTGAGGGCAAACGACTGATGCCGCTCACCGCCGACCGGGCCAAACCAGCGGTGCCGTTCGCCGGCATCTACCGCCTCATAGACCTCGCGCTGTCGAACGTCGTCAACTCCGGCTACCTGCAGGTGGTCGTGCTGACGCAGTACAAGTCGCACAGCCTCGACGCCCACGTCACCAAGACCTGGCGCATGTCGACGCTCCTCGGCAACTACGTGACCACGGTCCCGGCCCAGCAGCGCGTCGACAAGAACTGGTACCTCGGCAGCGCCGACGCCATCTACCAGAGCCTCAACCTCATGCACGACGAGCGGCCCGACATCGTCGTCGTCGTGGGCGCCGACCACGTCTACCGCATGGACTTCAGCGCGATGGTCGAGCAGCACATCGAGTCCGGGGCCGCGTGCACGGTCGCCGCGATCCGCCAGCCGATCTCGCTGGCCAACCAGTTCGGTGTCATCGAGGTCGACGACGACGACCCCGCGAAGATCGCTGCGTTCCTCGAGAAGCCGAGCGACCCGAAGGGCCTGCCCGACAACCCCGACGAGGTGCTGGCCTCGATGGGCAACTACGTCTTCACCGCCGACGCCCTCGAGCAGGCCGTGACCGCCGACCACGACGACCCCGACTCGAACCACGACATGGGCGGCGACATCGTGCCCTACTTCGTCGGGCGCGGTGAGGCGGGCGTCTACGACTTCAAGGACAACGAGGTCCCCGGGGCCACCGAGCGCGACCGCGGCTACTGGCGCGACGTCGGCACGATCGAGTCCTACTACGACGCGCACATGGACCTCATCTCGATCCACCCGGTCTTCAACCTCTACAACTACGAGTGGCCGATCTACACCCAGCACAGCCCCTACCCGCCGGCGAAGTTCGTGCACGGCAGCGGTGACCGCATCGGTGAGGCGCTCAACTCGGCGGTCTCCCCCGGTGTCGTCGTCTCCGGAGCCCACATCTACGCGTCGGTGCTGTCTCCGCTCGTCCACGTGCACTCGTACGCGAGCATCCAGGGTTCCGTGCTGCTCGACGGCGTCCAGGTCCAGCGCCACGCGCAGATCCGCCGCGCGATCATCGACAAGAACGTCGTGATCCCCGAGGGCTGCCAGATCGGCATCGACCACGAGTACGACCGGGCGCGCGGTTTCCACGTCACCGAGACCGGCATCGTCGTCGTGGGCAAGGGCCAGGTCGTCACCCGGTGAGCCCTGACTCCCCCGCGGCGCAGGCAGCGCCGGCGAGCTCCGCCGACCCGCGGCCGGCACGTGTCGGCATCCAGATCCCGCCGCAGCACGCGACCTGGGCCCAGATCCGCAGCACGGCAGCGACGCTCGAGGAGCTGGGCGTCGACGTGCTGCTCAACTGGGACCACTTCTTTCCGCTCAGTGGCGACCCCGGCGGCATGCACTTCGAGTGCTGGACGATGCTCGGCGCCTGGGCCGAGTCCACCGAGAGCGTCGAGATCGGCGCGCTCGTCACGTGCAACAGCTACCGCAACCCGAGCCTGCTCGCCGACATGGCCCGCACCGTCGACCACATGAGCGAGGGGCGGCTGATCCTCGGCATCGGCTCGGGCTGGAAGCAGCTCGACTACGACGAGTACGGCTACGAGTTCGGCACGGCCGGTGGGCGGCTCGACAACCTGGCCCGTGACCTGCCGATCATCCGTGAGCGCTGGACGCGGCTCAACCCGGCACCCACCCGTGACATCCCGATCCTCATCGGCGGTGGTGGCGAGAAGAAGACGCTGCGCATCGTCGCCGAGCACGCCTCGATCTGGCACGGCTTCGGCGGCCCCGCGGAGATCGCGCACAAGCACCGGGTGCTCGACGAGTGGTGTGCCCGCCGCGGCCGCGACCCGCTCGAGATCGAGCGCTCTGCCGGGGTCGCCTTCGTCCCGGGCCGCAACCCGGACCAGTCCGGTGACTACGCAGGCAACGCCCAGCAGCTCCACGACATCGGCACCCGGCTGTTCACCGCGAGCGTCGCGGCCGCGCACCCCGACCTGGCCCGCGTGCGCGACCTGCTGCAGTGGCGCGACGAGGTGAACGCCACACGAGCCACCGCGACCGCAGGACCTGCCTGAGGGTACGGACCCGTCATGTTGACCGCGACCTTCTGGGGCCTCGTGGGCGGGGCCGCCCTGCTCGTCGGGGCCCTGCTCGGCCTGTACGCGCATGCTTCCAACCGCGCCATCGGCATCGTCATGGCCTTCGGTTCCGGCGTGCTCATCAGTGCCGTCGCCTTCGAGCTGACCGAGGAGGCGTTCCAGTCAGGCGGCACGCTGCCCGTCGTGGTGGGCCTCGTCAGCGGTTCGCTGGTCTTCTTCTTCGGCGACTGGCTCATCGATCGGCGCGGCGGCCACCGGCGCAAGAGCCCGACGGGCACACCGCAGCAGGGCGCGGGGGCGATGGCCCTCGTCCTCGGGGCTCTGCTCGACGGCATACCGGAGTCGGCAGCCATCGGCGTCAGCATCCTCAGCGGCGGCGAGGTCGGCATCGCCATGGTGGCGGCCGTCTTCCTGTCCAACGTGCCCGAGTCGATGTCGGCGAGCGCCGGACTGCAGCGCGCTGGCCGATCGACCCGCCAGGTGCTTGGGCTGTGGCTCACGGTGACCGTCGTCTCCGGCGTTGCGGCAGGCGCGGGCTACGTGCTGCTCCAGGGCGCCTCGCCGACGGTCGTGGCAGGCATCCAGACGTTCGCCGCGGGGGCGATCATCACGATGCTCGCCGACACGATGATCCCCGAGGCGACCGAGCATGCCGGCCGGCTCGTGGGCCTGGTCACGATGATCGGCTTCGCCCTGGCCTTCCTGCTCAGTGCGCTCGGCTGACACGCAGCCGCGCACCGCACGCCGCGCCGTATGCCGGATGGCGTGGTCGCGCCTGGCCGCGCCCTCACTACGCTGACGCGCGTGACCGAAGAGAGCCGCACGCACGGGACCTCAGGGACGGATGTCCACACGCTCAGCGTCACGGTGACCGGTGACGACCGGCCCGGTGTCACCGGCACGCTGCTCGGCGCGCTCTCGGGCGTCGACGCGGAGGTCCTGGACATCCAGCAGGTCGTCGTCCACGGGCACCTCACCCTGACGGTGCTGCTGCGTCCCGGCGCGCACGTCGACCAGCTGCGCGACGCCGCCGCGGTCGCCGCCCACCGCCTGGGGCTCACGCTCACCGTCGTCGAGGGCACCGGCGACAACGCGCGTCCGCGCCAGGGTCGCGCGGCGGTCGTCGTGCTCGGCGCCCCGCTCAGCGCGGACGCCGTGTCGCTCGTGACGAGCCAGATCGCCCTGCACGGCGCCAACATCGACCGCATCCGAAGGCTCTCGCGGTATCCCGTCACCACCGTCGAGTTCGACGTGTCAGGGGCCGACGTCCCCTCCCTGCGCCGGGACATGGCCCTCGTGGCGGCGTCGGAGGCCATCGACATCGCCGTGGCGCCCGGTGGTCTCGCGCGGCGCGGGCGTCGCCTGGTCGTCCTCGACGTCGACTCCACCCTGATCCAGCAGGAGGTCATCGAGCTGCTCGCCGCCCACTGCGGACGTGAGGCCGAGGTCGCGCAGGTGACGGCCCGGGCGATGGCCGGCGAGCTCGACTTCGAGGAGTCCCTCCGTGCGCGTGTCGAGACCCTGGCCGGCCTGCCCGCCACGGTCCTCGACGAGGTGCGTGCCGCCGTGGAGCTGACGCCCGGGGCGCGCACGCTCGTGCGCACGCTCAAGCGGCTCGGCTTCACCGTCGGCCTCGTCAGCGGGGGCTTCATCGAGATCGTCGGAGACCTGGCGTCCGAGCTCGGCATCGACCACGCCCGCGCCAACCAGCTCGAGATCGTCGACGGGCACCTCACCGGGCGCGTGGTCGGCGACGTCGTCGACCGGGCCGGAAAGGCCCACGCCCTGCGCGAGTTCGCCGCGCAGGAGGGTCTTCCCCTGAGCCGAACCGTCGCGATCGGCGACGGCGCGAACGACCTCGACATGCTCGACGCGGCCGGTCTCGGAGTCGCCTTCAACGCCAAGCCGATCGTGCAGGAGCAGGCCCAGACCTCGGTCAACGTGCCCTACCTCGACTCGGTGCTCTACCTCCTCGGCATCTCCCGTGAGGAGATCGAGGAGGCCGACATCGACGACGGCACGCCGACCCAGGCTCCGCCGGTCCCGCACCACGGTCACTAGGCTGGCGCGATGCAGACCGTGGCCACCTCGTCAGCAGCCTCGCACCCTGACGGCGTCCGGCGCACACTGCTCGTCATCGGTGGCGCCGAGGACCGCATCGGTCGGTCGGTCGTGCTCAAGCGTTTCGTCAAGCTCGCCGGGGGCCGGCGTTCACACATCGTCGTGATCCCCACGGCGTCCTCGTTCGCCGACGAGGTGTCCGAGGCGTACCGCGACGTCTTCACGCGCCTTCGCGGGGGCGACGTGTCGGTGGTCAACCCGGCGACCCGGCGCGACTCCAACGACCGCGCGATGGTCGAGCTGCTCGAGAGCGCGACCGGGGTGTTCCTCACCGGCGGCAGCCAGGTCAAGCTCGCCCAGAACATCGTCGGAACCCCCGTCGGCGACGCCATCGTGCGCGCCTACGAGCGGGGCGCCGTCGTCGCCGGCACCTCGGCGGGTGCCTCGATCATGAGCCGTTTCATGATCTCTCTCGGTGAGGAGGGACTCACGCCTCGCCAGCGCGCCAGCCAGATCTCGGCCGGCCTCGGCCTCGTCGAGGACGTCATCATCGACCAGCACTTCGACCAGCGCGGCCGCTACGGCCGGCTCATGTCGATGGTCGCCGCGTCACCCAACCTGCTCGGCATGGGCATCGACGAGAACACCGCCGCCGAGATCCGCGGCGGCTCGGTGATGTCGGTCATCGGCGCCGGCTCGATCTTCGTCGTCAACGCCCGCAACGCCATCACCGACGCACCCGACGCGAGGCGTGGTGCGCCGCTGCTCGTCTCCGGCGCGGTGGTGCACTCGCTGCCGACGGGCAGTACGTTCGACCTGGGCCACGTCGAGCTGACCGCGTTCGTCGAACGTCACCCCGACGTCGAGGGCGCGGTCGTCCCGGCGAAGGTCCGGGCGGCGCGCTCCTCGACGAGCAGCGCCGCTCACTAGTCCAGCCAGTTCCCGCCCGTCCCTGACAGTACGGTCAGCGCGAGGTGCCCGTGCGGCATACGACGCGACCACCTAGGAGGAGATCCATGGCCGTCGAGGTCCCCACCCCCACAGGCCCGGCCCGACCGGACCTGAAGATCCTCGAGACCCGGATCTACCGCGGCCCCAACGTCTGGTCCTACCAGCAGGCCATCCATCTCGTCGTCGACCTCGGCAGCCTCGAGGAGTACCCCACGGTCTCGCTCGACGGGTTCACCGACCGGCTCATCGAGCTGGTGCCCGGCCTCGAGCGGCACACCTGCTCGCTCGGCCGCCGCGGCGGCTTCATCGAGCGGCTTCGCGAGGGCACCTGGCTCGGCCACGTCGCCGAGCACGTCGCCCTCCAGCTGCAGACCCTCGCCGGCCACGACTCGCGCCGCGGCAAGACCCGCGCGGTCAAGGGCCAGCCAGGCCGCTACAACGTCATCTACAGCTACACGGACGAGACGGTCGGTGTCGCCGCCGGCAAGCTCGCAGTACGCCTCATCAACCACCTCGTCGACAGCGCGGACGGCTTCGACTTCGAGACCGAGTTCAATGCGTTCCTGAAGCAGGCCGAGCGGGTCGCCTTCGGACCGTCGACGGCGGCCATCCTCGAGGAGGCCGCGTCGCGCGACATCCCGTTCATCCGCCTCAACTCCGCTTCCCTCGTCCAGCTCGGCCAGGGCGTCCACGCCCAGCGCATCCGGGCCACGATGACCTCGAAGACCGGCGCCCTCGCCGTCGACATCGCGAGCGACAAGGACATGACGACCAAGCTGCTCGGCTCCGCCGGCCTTCCGGTGCCCAGGCAGGAGGCCGTCCGCACACTGCGCGGCACGGTCGACGCAGCCCGACGCATCGGCTTCCCGGTGGTCGTCAAGCCCCTCGACGGCAACCACGGGCGTGGGGTGTGCCTCAACCTCCAGAGCGACGAGGAGGTCGAGAAGGCGTACGACATCGCGAAGGCCGAGTCGCGGCGCGGCACCATCATCGTCGAGTCGTTCGTCACCGGGCGCGACTACCGCTGCCTCATCGTCGGTGGGCGCATGCAGGCCATCGCCGAGAGGGTGCCCGCGCACGTCGTCGGTGACGGCACGCACACCGTCGGCGAGCTCGTCGACATCACGAACGCCGACCCGCGTCGTGGCGTCGGGCACGAGAAGGTGCTGACGAAGATCAAGGTCGACGCCAACGCGCTCGAGATCCTGACCGGCCAGGGGTACACCCTCGAGTCGGTGCCGCCCGAGGGCGAGATGGTCAAGCTGGCGCTGACCGGCAACATGTCCACCGGCGGCATCTCGATCGACCGCACCTTCGACGCGCACCCCGACAACGTCGAGATCGCCGAGGAGGCCGCGCGCATCGTCGGCCTCGACGTCGCGGGCATCGACTTCATCTGCCCCGACATCACCTACCCCGTACGCGAGACCGGTGGGGCGATCTGCGAGGTCAACGCCGCCCCCGGGTTCCGCATGCACACGCACCCCACCGTCGGCGAGCCGCAGTTCATCGCGAAGCCGGTCGTCGACCTGCTCTTCCCGCCTGGCGCCCAGTCGCGCGTGCCGATCGTCGCGGTCACCGGAACCAACGGAAAGACGACGACCTCGCGCATGATCGCCCACATCTTCAAGGGCCTCGGTCGCAAGGTCGGCATGACCTCCACCGACGGCGTCGTCATCGACGAGCGGCTCGTCATCAAGGCCGACGCGTCCGGGCCGCGGTCTGCGCGGATGGTCCTGCAGAACCCCCGCGTCGACTTCGCCGTCATGGAGGTCGCCCGCGGCGGTATCCTGCGCGAGGGTCTCGGATACGACCGCAACGACATCGCGGTTGTCACCAACATCGCACCGGATCACTTGGGAATGAAGGGAATCGACACCCTTCGCCAGCTCGCTGACGTCAAGGCCGTCATCGTCGAGGCGGTCCCGCGCGACGGGTTCGCAGTGCTCAACGCCGACGACCCGCACGTGCGCAACATGCGCCGCCGCTGCTCTGGCGGCATCGTCTGGTTCACGATGTCCGAGCCCGGCAGCGAGGTGCGCGAGTTCGTCGACGACTACTGCCGTCGAGGCGGGCGCGCCGTGGTGCTCGAGCCCAGCGACCGCGGCGAGATGATCGTCATCAAGCACGGCCGCCGCAGCATGCAGCTCGCGTGGACGCACCTGCTGCCGTCGACCTTCGGCGGTGCGGCCCGCTTCAACGTGGCCAACGCCCTCGCCGCTGCGGGTGCCGCGTTCGCCGCTGGCGCGCCTCTGCACGACATCCGCCAGGGCCTGCGCACCTTCGCCACGACCTACTACCTCTCCCCCGGCCGCCTGAACCTCGTCCAGGTGGCCAACGCCGAGGTGTTCGTCGACTACTGCCACAACGCGGCCGGCATGAAGGAGCTCGGCGCGTTCGTCGACCGCTACGCGCAGCAGAAGCAGGGACAGGCCGACCTCGGCCGCACGTCGCGCATCGGCATGATCGGCGCAGCCGGTGACCGACGCGACGACGACATCCGCGAGCTCGGCGCCGTCGCCGCGCATCACTTCGACGTCATCGTGGTCCGAGAGGACGCCCGCCTGCGCGGTCGCAAGCCCGGAGAGAGCGCGGCGCTCGTGGCCGAGGGGGCACGTCAGGCGATGGCCGAGGGCGCCCGCTGCCGCCAGGTCGAGATCGTCCTCGACGAGCTGGAGGCCACCCGGCACGTGCTGGGCCGCACCAACCCGGGTGACCTCGTCGTGATGTGCGTCGACCAGCACTCGATGGTCGTCGCGGAGCTCGAGGAGCGCACGAAGCACGCCCAGGCCGGTGCCCGTATCGGAACGCCGGCGGCCGCGACGAGCGACCCCGACCTCGACCCGAGCACGCTCACCGAGACGGCCGAGGCGGTGGGCGACGAAGCCGAGGGTGAAGCGCTCGGCGCGGTGCCGGCCGAGGCCCAGCCCGAGATGGCCGACGACACCGCCATCTGAGGCGCGCTGCTCGACCTCCGAGTCGCCCACGCGTACGCCGCCCCGACCGTTCGCGCGCCCGCCGGGCGCCACCGGGTGCGCTGGGACCGGTCAGTCGGAGGCGGGGGCGAGCTCGTCGGCGTACGCGCGCAGCGCCCGGCGGTAGCTCTGGGTGTCGACGTCGGTCGTGGCCTCGAGCGTGGCCCGGATGAGGTCGGCGACGGCCTGGCGCTCCTGACCCAGGTCGGCCTGGACCAGCGCCCGCAGCATGAGCGCGGCCGTGTTGTGCGGTCGCGCCTCGAGCACCCCGGTGACGAGGGCCTGAGCCTCCGCAGCCCGGCCCACCACCCGCAGGCTCGACGCGAGCTGCAGCTGCGCCCGGTGACGGTGCGGCTCGCGCAGTCCGCCGGCGAGGGCCTGCTCGTAGAGGCCGATCGCACCCTGCTCGTCGCCCATGGAGTCCTTGGCGCCGGCGAGCTCGAAGACGAGGCGTGGGTCGCCGGGGTGGGTGTCGACGAGGTCCTGGGCGGCGGTGACCCGGGCCGACTCGTCGTCGATGTCCCACAGGGCAGCGATCTCGGCCTCGAGCTCGTGCTCACCGCGTGCGGCCACGACCTTGCGCCGGATCGTGCGGGCGTCGTCGACCTTGCCCCCGTGGTCACGGATCCAACGGTCGACCTCGGTGCGCTCGGCGTGGCACATCAGGGCGATGACGTCGCCGTCGAGCGCGTGCGGCACCAGGGCCTCGAACGCCGCCAGCTCGGTGCCGTAGTCGGGCACGTCGAGCACTCCGACCTTGGCAAGACCGTCGCGGAAGAGCCCGAGCAGCTCGTCGGGCTGGCGGCCGCGGAGGTAGGGGCGCGCGATCTTGAGGACGACCTCCTCCGCGCCGTGGCCGGCGATCTCGCCCATCGCCGTGATCGCCTCATCGGCCCGGTCGCCCGCGCAACCCAGCCCGAGGCGTACGGCCCCGCCCGGTGCTGCGAGACCGCGCGCGACGTCGAGGAGGGCCTCGAGACCCGCTTCGTTGTGGGCCATGTCCATGATCACGGTCGCCTTGCCACCCTGCTGCAGCGGCAGTGAGTACGTGTTGAGGCGACCCCAGTTGTGCTCGGGGTCGGGGGCGAAGGAGCGCAGGCCCTCGACGACCGCGGAGCGCGGCACGCCGAGCCCGAGCGCGGCAGCGGCACCGGCCAAGGCGTTCGCGATGTTGTTCTGCGACAGCCCGCTGAGCGTCATCGGCACGTCGACGATCTTGACCAGCCGGTCGGGGTCACCGTTGGGCGACAGGACGACGATCTCGCCGTCGAGCACCGTGATGCCGCGGCCGCCGGCGTTGATCGACTCCCACAGCGCGGGCGATGCGGGGTCGAGGCTGAACGCCCACGGCTTGGCCTTGATGCCGTGGCGCATCGCCCAGACTCGGGGGTCGTCACCGTTCAGCACCACCCAGCCCTGAGGCTTGGTGACGGTGGTGACGATGGCCTTGACCTCGGCGAGCTGGTCGAGGGTGTCGATGCCCTGCAGGCCGAGGTGGTCGGCGCTGACGTTGGTGACGACGCTGACGTCGTTGGCGGTGACGCCCATGCCCTTGAGCAGCATGCCGCCGCGGGCGGTCTCGAGGATGCCGATGTCGAGGCCGGGGGTCTCGAGCACGCCGCGCGCACCGGCGGGTCCGGAGAAGTCGCCCTCCTCCTTCGTCTCGCCCATGACGACGACGCCGTCCGTCGAGCTCCACGCCGTCGTCAGGCCGGCCGTCATGCACATGTGCGCCATGAGGCGGGTCGTCGTCGTCTTGCCGTTCGTGCCGGTGACCGAGGCGACGGGCACCGTGGGCGTGATGACGCTCGGCCCCGGGCCGTCGGGGGCGTCCATGATGACGGCGGCGACCTCCTCGATGACGTCGTCGACGCGGCGCGAGGAGTCGAGCAGACCAGCCATGACGGCGCCGAACTGCTCGCCGGCGACCCGTCCGCGGGTGCGGTGCACCCACGGGAACGCGAGCACGACGTCCTCGACCGTCTGGCCGGCCCGCACGCGTACGCCGAGGCGCCCGGCCCCGATCTCGGTGCCGACACGGCGGGTCACGTTGCGGATCAGGCGCATGACGAAGCGCTGGCGCAGTGCCGTGCCGCGCTTGCCCGGCCTGGCCGAACGCATGCCGAGCCGGCGAGCCAGGGTCTCGGCCTCGGAGCGCTTGAGGTCGAGGTAGCCGGGCAGGTGCAGGATCACCTTGATGGCGGGCCTGGCGAAGTAGAGGTTGGGCCCGTCGAGGACCCGAACCTCGTCGACGCGGACCGGCGGCACCGCCTCCGGGTCGTTCGGCGTCAGGGTGCTGGACTCGGTCCCGGCGTGAGGCATGGGCAGGACTCTAGCGAGAGCCGGTGAGGCCCCGCCGGGTCACCACTCCGTCACGCCTGCGTCACCGCTCCCTCACTGCCCCATCGCGTGGACGCCGCCGTCGACGTGCAGGATCTCGCCGGTGGTCGCCGGGAACCAGTCGGAGAGCAGCGCGGCGCACGCCTTCGCGGCGGGCACCGGGTCGTTGACGTCCCAGCCCAGGGGTGCGCGCTCGTCCCAGACCTGCTCGAACTGCTCGAAGCCCGGGATCGACTTGGCTGCCGTCGTACGGATCGGTCCGGCCGCGACGAGGTTGCAGCGCACCGACTTCGGGCCGAGGTCGCGGGCGAGGTAGCGGTTGGTCGACTCGAAGGCGGCCTTCGCGACGCCCATCCAGTCGTAGACCGGCCAGGCGAACTTCGCGTCGAAGGTCAGGCCGACGACGCTCCCACCCTCGGGCATGAGGGGCAGGGCGGCGACCGCCAGGGCCTTGAGGCTGTATGCGGAGATCTGCAGCGCCGTGGAGACGTCCTCCCACGTGCCCTCGAGGAAGTTGAAGGCGCCCTGCGGAGCGAAGCCGATCGAGTGGAGCACGCCGTCGAGGCCGTCGACGTGCTCGCGCAGCCGGTCGGCCAACGTGTCGAGGTGCTCCTGGTCGGCGACGTCGAGCTCGATCACGACCGGCGTCTCAGGAAGCCGCCTGGCGATCGTCTGCGTGATCTTCATGGTGCGTCCGAAGGAGGTGAGGACGACGGTCGCACCCTCCTCCTGCGCCAGCTTGGCGACGTGGAACGCGATGGAGCTGTCCATGAGGACGCCGGTGATGAGGAGCTTCTTGCCTTCGAGGATTCCCATGCCTGCGACTTTCTCGAGTGGGTGGGACGCTTGGTGCACAACGACATCGACGGCATACGGCCGTATGCCGTCGGGTGGGGTCAGTGCCCCATGCCGAGGCCGCCGTCGACGGGGATGACGGCGCCCGTGATGTAGGCGGCGTCGTCGCTGGCGACGAAGCGCACGACGGACGCGACCTCCTCGGGCGTGGCGAAGCGGCCGGCGGGGATGTTGGAGAGGTACTGCTTCTTCTGGTCTTCGGGCAGCACTGCGGTCATCTCGGTGTCGATGAAGCCGGGCGCGACGACGTTGGCGGTGATGCCGCGGCCGCCGATCTCGCGGGAGATCGAGCGGGCCAGGCCGACCAGGCCCGCCTTGGAGGCGGCGTAGTTGGTCTGGCCCGGCGACCCGTAGAGGCCGACGACGCTGCTGATGAGGACGATGCGGCCCTTGCGCTTGCGGATCATGCCCGTCGCCGCGCGGCGCGCGCAGCGGAAGGCGCCGGCGAGGTTGGTGTCGATGACGGAGTCGAACTCCTCGTCGGTCATGCGCATGAGGAGGGTGTCGCGGGTGATGCCGGCGTTGGCGACGAGCACCTCGACCGGGCCGCCGAAGATCTCCTCGGCCGCCTTGAAGGCCGCGTCGACGGAGGCGGACTCGGTCACCTCGCACGTGACACCCTTGAGGCCCTCCGGCGGCTCGCCCGACCGGTGGGTGATGACGACGTCGTCGCCCGCCTCGGCAAAGGCCCGGGCGATCGCGAGGCCGATGCCGCGGTTCCCCCCGGTGACGAGCACGTTGCGCGCCGTGGTTGCCGTCTCCACCGTCGTTGACACAGTGCGTTCCTCCATCCGTCCGGCCGTGCCGGAGTCTCGGTCCTGCCCCGAAACCTAACGGACTACCGAAGGGTAGACAGCACGGTCCACCCGCGCCGGACGGGCTTATGGTGGAAGGGTGCCAAGAGCCCACCACGAACCCGTCGTGCACAGCGTCACGTCGGCGCCGACCTCCACCACCGACGACCAGGACAAGCGCATCAAGCGCTACCTGACGATGATGGGGATCCGAGTTGCGCTCTTCGGCCTGGTCTTCGTCACATCGGGCTGGCTGCGCTGGGCCGCGGTGATCGGTGCCGTCGTCATCCCCTACATCGCCGTGGTGATCGCGAACGCCGTCGCGCCGCGCCAGCCCGGCGACCTGCAGGCGGTCACGCCACAGGACGACACCCGGCGCATCGAGCAGTGAGCGACGCCGTGGCTGCGGCGCCCCCGTCTGGCACCGATCACGTCTGCAGCGCGAAGGCGTGCCGCGCGCCCGCTCGGCACGCGGTGGTCTGGAACAACCCCAAGCTGCACAAGCCCGAGCGCCGGAAGGTGTGGCTCGCGTGCGACGACCACGAGAAGTCGCTGGCCGACTTCGTGGCGCTGCGCGGTTTCCTCATCGAGGTGGTTCCCGTCGAGGCGCTCACCGACGCCGACGGGTAGTCGCCTCCGTCACCGCGCTCCGGCCCTCCTGACCGGCCCGTCTGTCAGCCGCCGATGGCGGACATGGGACGGTCTGGCTGCACGAATCCGGGGTCGCCGATGCCGTGGCCCTTGCGCTTGCGCCACATCTCGCCCCGCATGAGACCGAGCAGCTCGTCGTCGGTGGCCCCGTCGCGCATCGGACCGCGCAGGTCGGTCTCGGTCGTGGAGAAGAGGCAGTTGCGCACCTGCCCGTCGGCGGTGAGCCGCGTGCGGTCGCAGGCCGCGCAGAACGGTGACGAGACGCTGGCGATGATGCCGACGGTCTGGGGCCCGCCGTCGACGAGGAACCGCTCGGCCGGAGCACTCCCCCGGTCCGCTGCGGGTAGCGGCGTCAGCTCCCACCGCTCCGAGAGGCGCGCGTGGATCTCGCCGGCACTGATCATCGTGCTGCGGTCCCACGCGTGCTGGGCGTCGAGCGGCATCTGCTCGATGAACCGCAGCTCGTAGCCGCGCTCGAGGCACCACGCCAGCACGTCGGCGACCGAGTCGTCGTTGATGCCCCGCATGGCGACCGCGTTGACCTTGACCGGCGTGAGGCCGGCATCGGCCGCCGCCTCGAGGCCCGCCTCGACGTCGGCCAGCCGGTCACGGCGGGTGAGCTGGGTGAACGTCTCGGAGTCGATCGTGTCGAGGCTGACGTTGACGCGGTCGAGGCCGGCCTCCTTGAGCCCGGTCGCCACGCGCTCGAGGCCCACACCGTTGGTCGTCATCGCGATCTTCGGCCGGGGCTCGAGCGCAGCGATGCCGGCGACCAGCTCGACGAGGGACCGCCGGAGCAGCGGCTCTCCCCCGGTGAGGCGTACCTGGGTGACGCCGTCGCGCACGAAGAGACCGATGAGCCGCAGCATCTCCTCGTCGGTCAGCATCTCGGCCCTGGGCATCCACGGCAGGCCCTCGGCGGGCATGCAGTAGGTGCAGCGCAGGTTGCACCGGTCGGTCACCGACACGCGCAGGTCGCGTGCCACCCGGCCGAACTGGTCGGCCAGGCCTGCCGGTCGAACGCTCGGGTCGGGAAGGGCGGTCATGGTGTCCACTCTAAGCCGGGACCGCCGTGTCAGGACGCACTGCCTCAGTCGCCCGCGTCCTGGGGAGGCCCGAGAGGCCTCCGGCGGGATCTCGCAGCGGGACTCCTACCTGGTGGGCTGCCAGGCGGGCGCGACGTCGCGGTGGTAGGACCTGCCGGCGAGCCTGCTGAGCAGGAAGGTCACGGGGGCCGGGATGGTCGACCGGAAGTACGCACGCTCGGCGTCGGGCATCCCGTCCTGGACCCAGGCCATGAACCGGCCCGACTCGGCGAGGGACGGGGGTCGCAGCCGCTTCTCGACGGCCTTCCACTCCGGCGTCCCGAGGTGCGGCAGCATGAGCGGCTCGAGGTCGGCCTCCTCGTGGTGCAGGTGCCGCTCGACGACCTCGTTCGCTGCCGCGATGGCGTCCTGGGCGGCGTGCGCGTCGCGGGCAGAGCCGCTCGAGCCGTACGTGTCCATCGCCGTGCGCGCACCCGCGAGTGCGTCGGCCATGGCCTCGTGCTCGGTCTCCATGACCTCGACCAGCGCCGCGGCCCCTTCCAGTCTGGCCAGGAACGGGAAGACGTGCGTGTCCTCCCCCTCGTGGTGGTGCTTGAGCTGGTCGTGGAGGTTGGCGTAGGCGACCTGGAGCTGGCGCGCCCGGGCCCGGTCGCCGTCGGGCGCAGTGGCGAGGGCTGACTCGAGCCGAACGAGGTCGCGCCGCACGGCCGCGTGGATGACGCGGTTCATCGTCATGGGACCAGTCATGGTCGCGACGATAGCGATCTGGGCGTGACGCGAGGCCGGAATCGACGCAGTCGCCGTGGGCGTGCAGGCCTCAGTGCGAGAGCAGGGCGAGGAACCGCTCTGCGTCGCCTACACGCGGCAGGTTGTTGAACATGACGTACGGCGACGGCCGGCCGTCCACGAGGTCTCGCAGCCGGCGCAGCTCCTCATCGGTGTGGACGTGCCGGGAGCCGTTGGTGCCGTGCAGCCGGTAGTACGTCTGCTCGGGCGTCACCGTCTCGGTCTGCATCGGGTCGACGACGTGGACCAGGTCCAGCTCTGCACAGAGCTCCGTGAGCAGCTGTGGGGGCCAGTCACCCCGGGGCTCCCAGAGCAGGCGCCCGGCCGGCCGGTCCACCTCGGACAGGAAGCGGCGCAACCGTGCAACGTTGTCGGGCGTCGGTCGAAAGCTTCTCGGGCACTGGAGCAGCACGGCGGTGGCCCGGAGCAGTCGGGCGCACTCGAGGGTCCGCTGCCAGCCGGCCAGGACGGGAGGCGTCGCGCGAAACGCTCCGACCTGACCGCGGAAGCTGTCCGGCAGAGGCTGCTTCAGGCGGCGGTAGGTAGGGCTGTTGGACTCGTGTGTGACGACCTGCCACGCCTTGATCGTGAACTCGAAGCCGCTCGGCACCTGGGTGCGCCACCGCGTCAGCACTCCGTCCGCCGGAGGGTCGTAGAACGTGTGCTGCACCTCGACCACGGGGAAGCGGCGCACGTACGCGGCCTGGGAGACCGTCCACCCGCACAGCCCCACGCGAACGTCCACGTGAAAGGACCTCAGCGGCTGGCTCGAGCCAACGGGGTGCCGTCGAGGGCGTACCGAAAGGCGACCAGCGAGTCGAACACCTGCAGGACGCCGGCCTCCTGCAGCTCACCGACGGAGAAGCCTCCGGTGCGCACTCCCAGGGTCGGGATGCCGAGCTTGGCCGCGGCCTGCGCGTCGTAGATCGAGTCGCCGACCATGATGCCGCTGGCGCCTCCCACCTTGGCGAGCGCCGCGGACACGATGTCCGGCTCGGGCTTGCTGCTCTCCACGTCGTCGGAGGTCGTCCAGGCATCGGCGAGGGACTTGCCGTCGACCAGGTCGAGGAACGCCTCGACGTGCTGTTTCTTGCCGGAGCTGGCGAGCACCAGCCGGAAGCCCCGCTCCTTGACCTCGGCCAGCAGCTCGTGCGCGCCCTCGAAGGCCTGGACCTCGCCGATGAGCTCGTCGAACTCCTCCGCCCATGCTTCGCGCAGCGCGTCGCCGTGGGTCTCCTCGACGTCCCGACCACCGACCGCCGCGACGAACAGGTCCCCGCCCATCCCGATGCCGCGGTGGATACGCCACATCGGCCGGGTGATCTCGAAGCGGCGCAGGGCGCGGAACCATGCAAGTGCGTGCTGGTAGTTGGTGTCCACGAGAGTCCCGTCGACATCGAAGATCGCCGTGTCAGCCATGGCAGGTCCATACCCACCGGGATGCTGCGTCTGGACGCCGGTGAGACCGTCGGACCTCACGTTCGCGCGAGGGAAGCACCACCTGCGGCTCACATCGATTCTCGCTTCGACGCGCGACAGGGCGCCCGACGTATTGGCCTCCGCCGGCTTCTGAGTGCGTCGCCGACGGCTCAGCGGAGCCGGCGGACCACGAACGTCAGCACCGCAGCCAGGGCCACGGCCTGCGCCAGCCGCGCCGGACTGAACGGAGACAGACCGACGAACGCGGCCACCGACGTACCGACGCCCTCGATCGGCTTGCTGGCCGACGGCACCTCCTCGACGTACACGCCGGGAGTCAGGTAGTGGCCCTGCTCGCCACCACCCTTGCCCTTGCCCTTCTTGCCCATGGCGACCTCCTCACCCAGGATGCATCAGTCGGCGAACGCCGCGCCGCCGACCAGGCACGCCGACCACGGCTAGGTCCGCGTCCAGTCATAGAGCGCCGTGGCCAGCCTGTGCGCCATGTCGGCGCTGGCGATCAGCGCGCCGGCCAGCAGAGCCAGCGCGATGATGAGAGGCAGGTAGTAGGCGAACCGCCTCAACCGATAGCGGGCCACAACCCATTGAACCTCCCCACGCGCAGCGCCACCGAGAAACGGCCCGAGGTCGTCCACAGCGCTGCCGGGAGCGACGGCGGCGGTGTTGCCGGGAGGGTTCAGTCGAGAGGATCGCGCCATGGACAAGGACATCTCGCCCAGTGAGGAAACCCGGGCCGCGTTGCGCCACAGCCAGATCATCGATCTCACGACAACGGGCCGGCGGACCGGTCGTCCACGACGCATCGAGATCTTCCTGCACCACGACGACGACCAGCTGTTCATCACCGGGATGCCCCGGGCGGATCGAACACGCGACTGGATCCACAACATCGAGGCCGACCCCCGTGTCGTGGTTCACCTGAAGCAGTCGGTCGTCGCGGACGTGCCCGCCACCGCCCGGGTCGTCACCGACCCCGACGAGCGCCGTCCCTTCATCGAGGCCGCCGCCAGGCGCTGGCGTCGCACGGATGTGCCCGAGATGCTTCGGCACAGTCCGCTCATCGTCCTGACGGTGGACCACCCCGACGAGGACCAGGCGGGTCGGTGAACCGGTAGTACCGTCCGTGCGGCCACCGGGTTCACCGTCGGTGCCGTCCCGGCCACGGCTGCGGCATAGCGAGATGCAGCCGCCGACCTGCGCGACCTGACGGCCGATGTGCGCGAGTCGGCCCTGGGCGAGCGTGAACGCCTCCTGGATGCGCGGGCTGCCGAGCTCGCGGTCTCACCCGACCCGGCCGAGCGAGCGCAGCGGGCCGAGGCCAGGGCTGGTCGGGAGAGCGCGAGACACAGCCGTGACGACGCGCACACGGATCGCGACCGTGCCGCCGACGCTCGCGGCGAGGCAGCGGAGCGGCGGCTCGAGGCCGCCCCGACCACACGGCTGGCGTCGACGTTCGCAGCCATCGCCGAGACCCTCTACAGCGCGGACTCCTACGACGCCGTCCTCCTGCGGATCGCCCAGGCCGCGGTCGACACCGTTGCGGGGTGCGAGATGGCGAGCGTCACCCTCTGTGAGGGCGGCACCTACCGGACGGCCGCGACGACTGCGGCGGAGGCATCAGCAGTCGACAGGGCTCAGTACGACGCGGGCGAGGGCCCCTCCCTGGACGCCGTCGAGACTCCTGTCGTCTACGCCCGCACCTTTCGCGACGCACGCTGGCCGGCGCTCGGCTCCCGGCGGAGCTGGGAGCGCGGTCGGCCGCCTGCTGCCGTCTCGCGGCCGCGAGCCCTGAGCCGGCCGCAGACGCTGCAGCACGGTCAGGCACCACCGGATCCCTCAACAACTACGGCAGCAAGCCGGACGCGTTCAGCACGGAGGCACAGGAGATCGGCCTCATCCTCGCGGCACACGCCTCCATGGCAGCCGCGGTGGTCCACGAACGTGGCCATCTGAAGGACCAGGCACAGCAGCTGAGCCGGGCCCTGCTGTCGCGGGATGTCATCGGTCAGGCCAAGGGCATCCTCATGGAACGCCTCAAGC
Organism: Terrabacter terrigena; assembly: GCF_042676085.1. Lineage (NCBI taxonomy): Bacteria > Bacillati > Actinomycetota > Actinomycetes > Micrococcales > Intrasporangiaceae > Terrabacter > Terrabacter terrigena. The sequence continues at coordinate 209,497 of NZ_JBHTKH010000006.1, read as the reverse complement.
TCACGCCGGAGCAGGCCTTCGACGCCCTGCGACACTCGTCGAACCGCCTCGACGAGAAGCTCCAGACGGTGGCCCGCGCCCCTGGCCGAGACCGGCGAGTTCGACGCCACCCGGAACACCCGGCCCTAGCGAACCCGGCCGGTCTCCGGGCTCTTCCCGAGTCCGGGTACCGTCGATGCGTGCTTCGACTCTGGCTGACGCGGCGATGGCTGCTGGGGACGCTCGTCGCGGTCCTCTTCGGGGTCGCGTGCTTCTACCTGGGCCTCTGGCAGTGGCACCGTCACGTCGAGCAGCGCACGAAGGTCGACGCGATCGCGCGCAACTACGGCGCCGCGCCGGTGGCCTTCTCCCCCGCTCTCGTCGCCGCAGGCCTGCCGCAGGAGCGCCAGTGGACGCGGGTCACGCTCACCGGCACGTATGCCGCCGCCACCGACCTGCTCGTCCGCAACCGCACGCTCGACCAGACGGTGGGCTTCGAGGTGCTGACCCCGTTCCGGACGGACGGGACGACGATCCTCGTCGACCGGGGCTGGGTGCCCAACGCGCAGGACGCCGAGACGAGCCCCCGGGTCGACCCGCCCCCGACGGAGACAGTGGGGGTGACCGGCTGGCTGCGCACCGGCGAGGTGAGCCTTGGCCGGGACCTGCCACGCCCTCAGCTGGCGAGCGTCAACGTCGCCGACGCGCGAGCCCAGGTTCCCTCGCTGAGCGACGTCGACGCGTACGTCGTGCTCGGCAGCCAGGTGCCGGCGGCTCCCGCCGGAGACCACCCGGTACGCGTGCTCCCCCGTCCTGAGGAGGACCTCGGGCCGCACCAGGCGTACGCCTACCAGTGGTGGCTCTTCATGCCCGGCGGCCTGGTCTTCATCGTCTTCGCCGTCCGGCGGGAGTCGCGGGCTGCCACGGACGCGGCCGACCGGACGGGCACGTCACCGACCAAGCCGAAGAAGGTCCGCATCTGGGACGAGGAGGATGCCTGAGCGCCGTGGCCCCAGACACCCTCGACGGCGCCCGGGAAGTACGTGTGCTTCGCGTTCGGTGGCCGGCCCAGGTGGTCGTGCGACGTCGCCCCGAGAGCGAGCCGCGGTGCCACGCCCGTGACCGCAGGCGCGGGGAGGAGGATGTCCGCGTGAAGACCCTCAGCGGTGCACCCGAGCCTCCGCCCCTGCCATGACTGACCGGTCCCGACCCCAGCCCGGTGATCGTCTCCCGGTGCGTGCGACGCCGGGCGAGCGCGCGGCGGCCCTGCCGGGCGATGCGCTCGTGTCGGCCGACGTGGTCATGGACCGCGCCTTCACCCTGGCCGCACCTCCCGCACGCGTGTGGCCGTGGGTGGTGCAGCTCGGCAAGAACCGCGCGGGGTGGTACCTGCCGCGCTCCGTCGAGCACCTCGTCCCGCGAGCACGGCGCGCCCTGCGCCGCATCGAGCCGGAGCTCCAGCGACTCGGCGTCGGCGACGTCATCCCCGACTGGGGCGGGGCGGACGCGACGTTCACCGTGGCAGAGATCGAGCCGGGTTCGCACCTGCTCTTCACCTCGACGCGCGGCCGGATGCACCTCACCTGGTGCATCCGGCTGACGGCGGCTGCTGGAGATCGCACGCGGGTGCACCTGAGGCTGAGGCTCGGCCCGGTGAAGCACCGACGCGTCGCCCACACCCTCGGCGGGCTCGTCGACCTCGCGACCATCGCCGGCCTGGCCGCGGGTCTCGAGGAGCGCGTCTCCTCCTGAGCCGGCGCTGGCGCCCAGCGGCTGAGGCGAAGAACCCGCCGACGGCCGGTTCGGCCGGCAGCCCGTTCGGCCGCCGGTCACCAGGTCAGACGTGGTCCAGGGCGTCGCTGGAGCGGCGTGTGGCGCGCCCGTCACGGTCGGCGTGCTCGACGGCCCGCTCGTCGAACTGGGTGGCATGCAGGTCTGCGTAGAGGCCACCCGCCGCGAGCAGCTCGGCATGTCGGCCGGTCTCGACGACGCGTCCATGGTCGAGCACGACGATGAGGTCGGCCTGACGGATGGTCGACAGGCGGTGGGCGATGACGATGGAGGTGCGGCCCTCGAGGGCGGCGTCGAGGGCCCGCTGCACAGCCACCTCGGACTCGGAGTCGAGGTGCGCGGTCGCCTCGTCGAGGACCACGACGTCGGGGGCCTTGAGGAGCAGCCGGGCAATGGCGAGGCGCTGCTTCTCCCCCCCGCTGAGGCGGTGCCCGCGGTCGCCGACCACGGTGTCGAGGCCCTCGGGCAGCTCGGCGACGAGGTCGCTGATCTGGGCCGCACGCAGGGCTGAGTCGATCTCGTCGGAGGTCGCGTCGGGGCGGGCGTAGAGCAGGTTGGCCCGGATGGTGTCGTGGAAGAGGTGCGCCTCCTGGGTGACGACGCCGATGCGGTCGCGCAGGGACGACATCGTCACGCCGCTGAGGTCCTGGCCTCCCACGACGACCGACCCCCCGCTGGGGTCGTAGAGGCGGGAGACGAGGGAGGTCAGGGTGGTCTTGCCGGCCCCGGACGGGCCGACGAGGGCGACGAGGTGCCCGGCCGGTGCCGTCAGCGTGACGTCGTGGAGCACGACGCCGCTGCCCCGCCGGTCGCCCGACGCGACCGACTCGAGGGACGCGAGCGACACCTCGTCGGCGGAGGGGTAGCGGAACGAGACGTGGTCGAGCTCGACGGCGAGGGGGCCGGGTGGCAGGTCGACGGCGCCGGGGTGCTCCTTGACGAGCGGCTCGAGGTCGAGCACCTCGAAGACCCGCTCGAAGGAGATGAGCGCGGTCATGATGTCGACGCGCACGTTGGACAGTGACGTGAGCGGGCCGTAGAGGCGGGCGAGGAGCGCGGCGAGCGCGAGGAGCGTGCCCACGGAGAGGCTGCCGCTGACCGCCATGACGCCGCCGAAGCCGTAGACCATGGCGGTGGCGAGGGCGGCGACCGCCGTGAGGGCCGCCATGAAGACGGTGCGGTTGAGTGCGATCTGGATGCCGATGTCGCGGACGCGGCCGGCGCGCTCGGCGTACTCGGCCTCCTCGCGCGCCGGGTTGCCGAACAGCTTGACGAGCAGCGCACCGGCGACGTTGAACCGCTCGGTCATGCGGGTTCCCATGTCGGCGTTGAGCGTCATCTGCCGGTGGGCCAGGCCCGCGAGCCGCTTGCCCATGAGCTTGGCCGGCACGAGGAAGAGCGGGACGAGCAGCAGCGAGCCGAGAGTCAGCTGCCACGACAGGGCGAGCATGGCACCGACGACCAGGACGACCGAGACGATGTTGGACACCACGTTGGACAGCACCGACGTGAACGCCTGCTGGGCGCCGACGACGTCGTTGTTGAGCCGCGACACGAGCGAGCCGGTCTGGGCGCGCGTGAAGAACGCGATCGGCTGCCGGAGGACGTGGGCGAAGACCTGGGTGCGGAGGTCGTTGATCAGGCCCTCGCCGATGCGGGAGGAGAACCACCGCGACACCACCGTCAGCAGGGCGTCCAGCACGGCGATGCCGGCCACGAGGAGCGCGAGTCGCACCACGACGGAGGAGTCCTTGGGGATGACGCCGTCGTCGACGAGGCTCTTGATCAGGAGGGGCACGGTGACGACGAGCACCGAGTCGAGCACCACGACCGCGAGGAAGGCGCCGATCGCCTTCTTGTAGGGCGCGGCGTACGTCAGCACACGACGACGCGTGCCCGGCCGCAGTGACTGCTCGGCCACCGACGAGTCGCGCGACATCGACCTCATCGCCATCCACGGCTGCATGCCCACGCAACCACCTCCTGTCCTCCTCCGATCAAACCGCGAGGCGGTGACAGCGATTCCCGACCCAGGGCCCGAACCTCGGGCGCCGGGTCGCGGCCGGGCCGGGAGTCAGGCGCCGAAGCCGCCGAGCATCGCCTGCAGCAGCGCGGTCTGCGCGTCACGCTCGCGGCCGAGCTGGGTGCCGCGGTCGGCGTCGACGGCGCTGCGCAGCAGGGGCTTGAGGGCGCGCAGGGCCGGAGCCGGTGCGGCCAGGAGCGCCTCGACGAGCGACCCGGTGGTCTCGGTCAGGTCGGCGGCGGGGGCGAGCGACCCGACGAGCCCGATGCTGAGCGCCTCGGGCGCCGACACCTTGCGCCCGGTCGCGCAGATCTCGAGCGCGCGGGCGTAGCCGACGAGGTGCACGAGCGCTCCCGTGCCGCCAAGGTCGGGCACGAGACCAAGGCTCGTCTCGCGCATCGCGAACCATGCGTCGAGGGCCGCCACGCGCAGGTCGGCGGCGAGCGCGAGCTGGAAGCCTGCGCCGATCGCGTAGCCGTGCACCTCGGCCACGACGACCGCCGGGCACTCACCCCACGCCGTGAAGCCGTCCTGGTATGCCGCGATGCCTCGCTGGATCGCCTCGGGTCCCCCAGCGGCCAGCTGGGCCACGCTCTCCTCGCCGGGCACCCCTTGGGGCGTGAACATCGCGGTGTCGATGCCGGCGGAGAAGGCGTCGCCCGCGCCGCGGATGACCACGACGCGTACGTCCTCGGGAAGGGACCGCGCCTCCTCGGCGAGCGCGGACCACAGGGACGGGGTCTGCGCGTTGCGCTTCTCGGGGTGGTCGAGGGTGACGGTGCGGACGGGCCCGGCGGTCTCGACCCGGAGGTGGGGGTGCGTCATGGACGCAGGCTACCGACCGGTCACCTCACGCCGCTGCGGGTGCCGAGGACCCCACCGGCGACACGACCCGCATGATCCCCCACCCGCTCACCGACGCGGGCTGCACGACCTCCACCCGGAAGACGCGCGCACAGTCCAGGCACGACCAGGCGGCGGTCGGGTCGGGGAACGGCGTCACGTCGTCGCCCGCGCAGAACGGGCAGCTGAGGTGGTGGTCACTGGGCATGTCCGTCAGTGTGGCGAGCCGGCCCGCCAGATACAATAACCATCCATCATGTTATCCAAAACGTCTGCTTATCCACCAGTCGCCGCTAGCTCGCTCACGCCAGTGAGATCAGGTCCTTGTAGTCGGGGCCCCACAGGTCCTCGACGCCGTCGGGCAGCAGCAGGATGCGCTCGGGCTCGAGGGCGTCGACGGCGCCCTCGTCGTGGGTCACGAGCACGACCGCGCCCTCGTACGTCTTGAGCGCCCCGAGGATCTCGGCGCGCGATGCGGGGTCGAGGTTGTTGGTCGGCTCGTCGAGGAGCAGCACGTTGGCCGACGACACGACGAGCATGGCGAGCGACAGGCGCGTCTTCTCGCCACCGGACAGCACGCCGGCCGGCTTGAGCACGTCGTCGCCGGAGAAGAGGAACGACCCGAGCACCTTGCGCACGTCGGTCTCGCCCAGCTCCGGTGCCGACGACTTCATGTTCTCGAGCACGGTGCGGCCGACGTCGAGGTTCTCGTGCTCCTGGGCGTAGTAGCCCAGGCGCAGGCCGTGGCCGGGCTCGACCTCGCCCGTGTCGGGTGCATCGACGCCGGCGAGCATGCGCAGCAGGGTCGTCTTGCCGGCGCCGTTGAGGCCCAGCACGACCACCTTGCTCCCCCGGTCGATCGCGAGGTCGACGTCGGTGAAGACCTCGAGGGAGCCGTACGAGCGGGACAGGCCCGACGCGCGCAGCGGCGTCTTGCCACAGGCGGCGGGCTTCGGGAAGCGCAGCTTGGCGACCTTGTCCTGGACGCGCTCCCCCTCGACACCGGCGAGCAGGCGCTCGGCCCGCTTGGCCATGTTCTGGGCGGCGACGGCCTTGGTGGCCTTGGCGCGCATCTTGTCAGCCTGGGCGAGCAGGGCCCCGGCCTTCTTCTGGGCGTTCTGCAGCTCGCGGCGCCGGCGCTTCTCGTCGGTCTCGCGCTGCTGGAGGTAGGTCTTCCAGCTGACGTTGTAGACGTCGAGCGCCGAGCGGTTCGCGTCCAGGTGGTAGACCTTGTTGACGACGGCGTCGAGCATCTCGGCGTCGTGGCTGATGATGATCAGGCCGCCCTTGTAGGCGCGGAGGTACTCGCGCAGCCAGACGATCGAGTCCGCGTCGAGGTGGTTTGTCGGCTCGTCGAGCAGCAGGGTCTCGTTGCCGGAGAAGAGGATTCGCGACAGCTCCACGCGTCGGCGCTGTCCGCCGGAGAGCGTGCGCAGCGGCTGCGACAGGATGCGCTCCTCGAGGCCCAGGGCGCTCGCGATGGACGCGGCCTCGGACTCGGCCGCGTAGCCGCCCTGCGCCTCGAACTCGACCTCGAGGCGGGTGTACTTGCGCATCGCCTTGTCGCGGACCTTCTCGTCGTCGCTGCCCATGCGGGACTCGGCCTCGGCACGCTGGTGCACGATCGTGTCGAGCCCGCGGGCCGAGAGGATGCGGTCGCGGGCGAGGATCTCGAGGTCGCCGGTGCGTGGGTCCTGCGGGAGGTAGCCGACGGCGCCCGTACGCGTCACGGTGCCCGCTGCGGGCATCCCCTCCCCCGCGAGCACCTTCGTGAGCGTCGTCTTGCCGGCACCGTTGCGGCCGACGAGGCCGATCCGGTCGCCCGAGTCGATGCGGAAGCTGGCGTCCTCGAGCAGCAGGCGTGCACCTGCGCGCAGCTCGATCCCGGTGGCGACGATCACGGCATTCCTCCTATCGGTGCCGCACTACGTCAGCGGCCGGACAACCCCTCCAGTCTAGGAGCCGCGAGGGGGTGCTCTCGACGCCTTGTCCCGGCGGACCCGACACCGAGCAGTCCCGGGCCGGGCCGCCCCGCGTCGGAGGCCGGCGTGCACGGTCCGGGCGCAACCCTTGACCGATCGGGCCCTGGCGAAGGTCAGCCGCCGGAGCGACGGTCAGCGAGGATCGTGACCCAGACGACAGCCGCCCCGGCCAGCGAGACGCCGGCCGTGACGCAGGCGGCCGCGTTCCAGCCGGAGACCAGCCCAGCCGCACCCGCGCCGCTCGATGCGTGGGCGGCGACGAGGACCGACACCACCGTGACGCCCACCGACGAGCCGAGATAGCGCGCCGTGTTGTTCGCTCCGCTGCCCATGCCGCCGCGGCCGGGCGGCACGCTCGCGACGGCTTCGCGCCCGAGCGCGGCGTTGAGGACGCCGCTGCCGATGCCCGCGACGAGCAGGCCTGGCACGAACCGGACCCACGACTCCCCGGGGGTGAGGCCCGACAGCGCCAGCTGTCCGATCGCGACGACGACGAGGGAGCCGGCGAGCTGGCGCCGTCCCGACCACGAGGCAGGCAGGCGGCGGGCGACCAGGGCGAAGGCGACACTCGTGCCGGACCACGTGAGGAAGAGAACGGCGGCCGTGGTCGGCGCCAGACCGAGCGCGAGGGCCAGGAAGCCGGGGAGGAACGACAGGAGTCCGATGATCCCGGCTCCGGTCGCCAGCCCCGCCACGGTCGCGGCCACGAACCGCCCGTTGCGAAGCAGAGCCGGGTCGACCATCGGCGCCGCGACCCGCGCTTCCACCACGGCGAAGGCGACGGCGGCCACTGCGGCAACCCCGAGCAGGACGAGGACGTCGGGCCGGGCCCACCCGGTGCGCCCCTCGACGAGGGCCGCCAGGAAGGTGACGGTCGCGAGCGCGAGCAGCAGCGCGCCGGGCACGTCGAGCGGGCAGCGTTCGTGTGATCGGGTCTCTTCCAGTCCCCGCTGGGCGAGCACTGCCAGGCCCAGGGCGGCAACGGCAAGGAGCCAGTAGACCTCGCGCCATGTGGCCCAGCGGTCGAGGGAGCTCGCGAGCAGGGGCCCGAGCGCGATGCCTGCTCCGACGCTCGCGCCCCACACCCCGCTCGCCGCGGCTCGCGCGGAGCCGGGCTCGAACCAGTGTGCGACGAGGCCCAGGCTGGCCGCCACGACGGCCGCCGCGCCGACCCCCTGTGCGACACGAGCGAGAACGAAGGCGAGCGTGCTGCCGGCGAGCGCGGCCGCGATGCTCGAGGCGGAGAGCACGACCAGGCCGGCGACGAGCACCCGGCGGCGACCGCGGTCGTCGGCGAAGGCCCCCGCCGTGAGCAGCGCGGCCCCGAGGCCGATCCCCATGGAGCTGAGGATCCACGTGCGTCCCCCCACGTCGGCGCCCACGGCCGTGGCGACCGAGCCGACCGTCGCGAGCGGCGCCGTGAACGCGACGAGCGCCAGCACCGTCGCGACGGCGGCCACGGCGAGCGCCCGGCGCGGCTGCGTGATCGAGGAGACGCTCCCTGCCGGGACGGGGGCAGCCGGTGCGACAGGCGCGCGGGCGGCTGACCGTGCGGCAGGCGTGGCCGGCGTGGCAGCGCGTCGGGCTCGGGTCATGACGTCCTCCATTGGTCCGGCAGTTGGTCTTGTGAACAGACCACGACGTATCTTCATTCCATGCCCCTCGGAACGGACTACGCAGGACAGGACTGCTCGCTCGCCAAGGCGCTCGAGATCGTCGGCGAGCGCTGGTCGCTCCTGCTCGTGCGCGACGCCTTCCTCGGCGTGACCCGGTTCAGCGACTTCCGGCGCAGACTCGACATCTCCAAGGCCGTGCTGACGCAGCGGCTCGGCTCCCTCGTCGACGCCGGCGTCCTGGAGCGGCGCCCCTACCAGGGGCACGACGCATACGCCCTCACGTCGGCCGGCGAGGCTCTCTGGCCGGCCGTCCACGCCCTCATGCAGTGGGGCGACCTGCAGACGTCGCCCGACGGCCCCCGGCGACTCTTCCGGCACGTGACGTGCGACGCCGACCTCCACGCATCCGGCCGGTGTCCTGCCTGCGGCGCGACCCCACCGGCCCGCGAGCTCGAGACACGACCGGGCCCCGGCGCGCGCACCGACCCTCCGACCAACCCCCTGTCGGCCCTGCTCCGGTCGCCGCACCGCCTGCTCGTGCCGCTGCGCGACACTCCACCTCGCGACGGGTCGTAACGCACCTGACACGTCGATACGTCACGATGTGCGGATGAACAGCCCGCTCCACCCGGACGAGCCGCCCAGCCCCGAGCACGCTCGGCTCGCCGACTCCCCCGGCCACGACGCCGCGTGGCGCCTCTGGGGTCCCTACCTCTCGGGGCGCCAGTGGGGCACCGTGCGAGAGGACTACTCCGCGGGTGGCAACGCGTGGTCCGAGTTCCCGTTCGACCAGGCGGTCTCGCGGGCCTACCGCTGGGGCGAGGACGGCCTCGGCGGCATCAGCGACCGGTTCGGCTTCGTCAACTTCTCCGTCGCCCTCTGGAACGGCAAGGACCCGATCCTCAAGGAGCGCCTCTTCGGTCTGACGAACGAGGAGGGCAACCACGGCGAGGACGCCAAGGAGTACTGGTGGGCCCTCGACGGCACGCCGACCCACTCGTGGATGCGGTGGCTCTACCGCTACCCGCAGGCCGAGTTCCCCTACGAGCAGCTGCGTCGCGAGAACCGTGAGCGCAGCCGCCACGAGCGGGAGTACGAGCTCGGTGACACCGGGATCCTCGACGACAACGAGTTCTTCGACGTGCTCATGACGTACGCGAAGGCCGGACCCGACGACATCTGCATCCGCATCACCGCGACGAACCACGGCCCGGCGACGGCGCCGCTGCACGTGCTGCCGACGATCTGGCTGCGCAACACGTGGTCGTGGGGCGTCGACGACCGCGTCACGGAGCTGCACGAGATCCGCCGCAACGGCCGCCCACCTCGGGGCTACCGCGCGGCGGAGGTGACGCACGGCTTCCTCGGCCGCTACGTCCTCGCCGCCTCGGGCTCGCCCACGACGCTCTTCTGCGACAACGAGACCAACGCCAAGCACCTCTTCGGCGACACCGCCCCGGCGAACCACTCGCTCTACCCCAAGGACTCGATCAACCAGCGCGTCGTGCACGGGCGCACCAAGGCCACGAACCCCGGCGGCTACGGCAGCAAGTGCTCGTTCTGGTACCGCTTCGACGCCGTCGAGCCCGGCGAGACCGTCACCGTCGACCTGCGCCTCGCGCCGGGCGACCCCGCCCTGTCTTGGTTCGGCGACGACTTCGAGGACGTGCTCGCGACGCGCGCCTACGAGGCCGACGAGTTCTACGAGCACGTCGTGGACCCGTCACTCGGCGCGGAGGACCGGCACGTGGCGCGCCGGGCCTACGCAGGCCTGCTCTGGGGCAAGCAGCTCTACCGCTACGACGTACGCCAGTGGCTCGACGGCGACCCCGTCGGCCACCGCGCCCCGGAGTCGCGCAAGCAGGGCCGCAACGAGCACTGGAGGCACCTCGCCCTCGCCGACGTCATCTCGATGCCCGACGAGTGGGAGTACCCCTGGTTCGCGGCCTGGGACCTCGCCTTCCACTGCCTGCCGCTCGCGCACGTCGACCCGGAGTTCGCCAAGGAGCAGCTGCTCCTCATGTGCCGCGAGTGGGCGATGGCCCCCAACGGCCAGCTGCCGGCATACGAGTGGGAGTTCGGCGACGTCAACCCGCCCGTCCACGCGTGGGCGGCGTGGCACGTCTACCGCATCGACGGCTACCGCGACCGCGAGTTCCTCGTACGTGTCTTCACCAAGCTGCTGCTCAATTTCTCCTGGTGGGTCAACCGCAAGGACGCCAACGGTTCCAACCTCTTCGAGGGCGGCTTCCTCGGGATGGACAACATCGGCCTCTTCAACCGGTCCGCGCCGCTGCCGCCCGGGTTCCGGCTCGAGCAGTCCGACGCGACCAGCTGGATGGCCTTCTACTGCCAGCAGATGCTGAAGATCGCCCTCGAGCTGGCCCGCACCGACAAGGCCTGGGACGACGTCGCGACGAAGTTCCTCGAGCACTTCCTCGCGATCGCGCAGGCGATGCGCCACTTCGGGTCGAGCGACAAGAGCCTCTGGCACGAGGAGGACGGCTTCTACTACGACGTGCTGGTGCAGCCCGACGGCCGCGCGCCGCACATGCGGGTGCGCTCGATGGTCGGGCTGCTTCCCATCCTCGGCGCGACCGAGATCCCGTCGTGGGTCGTCGAGGAGTGCCCCGACGTGACGAGCCGCTTCAAGTGGCTGCAGGAGCGCCGGCCCGAGCTGGTCAAGCCGATGCTCGCGCGCAAGGACGGCAAGATGCTGCTCACCCTCGTGCCGCCGAAGCGGCTGCGGCGCATCCTGCAACGGATGTTCGACACCGAGGAGTTCTTGTCCCCCTACGGAATTCGCTCGCTGTCCGCCGCCCAGCGGCAGGCGGTGACGGCGCGGGTCGGCAACGAGACCGTGTCGATCGAGTACGAGCCCGGCGAGTCGCGCACCGGCATGTTCGGGGGCAACTCCAACTGGCGCGGGCCGGTGTGGTTCCCCGTCAACGTGCTGCTCGCCGACAAGCTGCGCACCTACGGGCGCTACTTCGGCGACAGCTTCACCATCGAGGTGCCGACGGGGTCGGGCAACTGGTGCACGCTCGACGAGGCGGCCGACGTCATCGACGGCGGGCTCACGGCACTGTTCCGGCCCGTCGACGGGCGGCGCCCCTCCGACGGCAAGCGCATCGAGTCGAGCCCCGACCCCTTGTGGTCGGACCACCCGACGTTCTCCGAGTACTTCGACGGCGACACCGGAGAGGGCCTCGGCGCCACCCACCAGACCGGCTGGACCGCACTCGTCGCGCACCTGCTCAACCCGCGCCTGCCTCCCGACCCGCGCACCATGGGCTGGGGCTGAGCCGGGCACGGCTCCCCCTCGGGTAGCGTGAGCGACCGTGAGCGCGCCCATCTCCGTACGTGACATCACCGCAGCCGAGCACCTCGCCTGGCTGCACACCCAGCCGTCGGCGAGCTTCCTGCAGACGCCGGCCTGGGCCGACGTGAAGAAGGAGTGGCGGTCCGAGTCGGTCGGCTGGTTCGAGGGTGAGCAGATGGTGGGTGCGGCGCTCGTGCTGCACCGCTCGCTCCCCAAGATCGGCAGGTCGCTCGCCTACGTCCCTGAAGGGCCGTGCATCGACTGGTCGTCGCCGAGGCTCGTCGAGCTGCTGCGTGCACTGCGCGACCACCTCAGGGCCAAGGGCGCGTTCGCTCTCCGACTCGGGCCGCCCGTGGCGACGCACCGCTGGCGCGCGGCGACGATCAAGGCCGCGATCGGCGACCCGTCGGTGCGGCGCTACGACGAGACGACGCCCGACGTCGTCGAGCCGGCCGGCACGGCCGTCGTCGAGCTGCTGCGGCGGCTCGGCTTCCGGCACCTCTCCCCCGAGGACGGCTTCGCCGCCGGGCAGCCCGAGTACGTCTTCCAGGTGCCGCTCGCCGGGCGGTCGGAGGCCGACGTCCTCGCCGGCATGAACCAGCTGTGGCGGCGCAACATCAAGAAGACCGTGAAGAACGGCGTCACGGTGCGGGTCGGCGACGCGTCCGACCTGCCGGCCTTCCACCGCACCTACGTCGAGACCGCCGAACGCGACCGGTTCACCCCGCGTGGCCTCGCGTACTTCGAGCAGATGTATGCCGCGCTGTCGGCCGAGGACCCCGACCGCATCCGTGTCTACCTGGCCGAGCACGAGGGCGACGTCCTCGCGGCGACCGTCTTCATCCGGGTGGGCGAGCACGCGTGGTACTCCTACGGCGCGTCGACCGCAGCCAAGCGCGAGCTGCAGGGCTCGACCGCCATCCAGTGGCGGATGATGCAGGACTCGATCGCGGCCGGGGCCACGGTCTACGACCTGCGCGGCATCACCAACACCGTCGACGAGGCCAACCCCCACATCGGGCTCATCCGCTTCAAGGTGGGCACCGGCGGGGAGGCCGTGCGGCTCGCCGGCGAGTGGGACCTTCCGCTGAACCGCTTGCTGTACAAGGCTTTCGACCTCTACATGAAGCGGCGGTGATCCCTCGTGTCGTTCGTGCTGCACATCGACGGTGAGCGCTGGCGGGCCGGTCACGACCAGTTCGTGGCCGACCGGCCGGGCATCGTGCCGGTCATCAAGGGCAACGGCTACGGCTTCGGTCGCGACCTGCTCTGCGCCGAGGCGTCACGGCTGGGTGTCCCGATGGTGGCCGTCGGCACCTACACCGAGCTGCCCGAGGCGCTCGCGGCATACGGCGGCGACGTGCTCGTCATGGAGCCCTACCGCGCCGCGATCCACGCCGCCGTGCCCGACCTCGCCAACCGGCGCGCGGTGCACACGGTGACCAGCCACGCCGACCTCGACGGCCTGCGGGGGGCGACGCCCGAGGCGCGGGTCGTCGTCGAGGGCCTGACCTCGATGAACCGCTTCGGCACGCCCGCGAACGAGGTCGCCGAGCTCGCCGGCGCAGCCGACGCCATCGGGGCCACGCTCCACCTGCCGCTGGGCACCGGCCACATCGACGAGATCACGCGTTTCATCGCCGCGGTGCCCGGCGTGCGGTCCTGGTTCGTCTCCCACGTCTCCACCGCCGAGCTCGCGACGCTGGCGGAGCGCCACCCCGAGCACGAGTTCCGGCCCCGCGTCGGCACCGACCTCTGGTACGCCGACAAGGGCTCCTATGAGGTGCGCGCCCACGTGCTCGACGTGCGGCCGGTGGCGAAGGGCACCCCCGCCGGCTACCGCCAGCGCCCTCTGCCGGCCGGCCACGTCGTCGTCGTCAGCGGCGGCACGTCGCACGGGGTGGCGATGGAGAGCCCGTCGTCGGCGGCGACACCGCGCTCGCGGGCCATCGCAGTCGCCGAGGGGGTGCTCGAGGCCGCCCACCGGGTGCGGTCGCCGTTCACCGTCTCGGGTGTCATGCCCCGTTTCGCCGAGCCTCCGCACATGCAGTGCAGCCTGCTGTCGCTGCCGGCCGGGGTCGCCCCTCCGCGCGTCGGCGACGAGGTGACGGTGCGCATGCGGCTCACCACGACGACTCCCGACGCCGTCATCGTCTCCTGACCCCCGATGACGACGTCCACTGCGGGCAGACCCACCAACCCCGACGGGCGGGCGCTCGTCCTCGCCGGTGCAGGAGCCGCCGGCAACGCGTGGGAGCTCGGCCTCATCGCCGGGCTGGCAGCCGGCGGGGTCGACGTGACCCGGGCCGAGCTCGTCATCGGCACGTCTGCGGGCGCGACGGTGGCGGCCCAGGTAACGAGCGGCACCTCGCCGGCCGACCTGTATGCCGCCGTGTCCGCCGTGGGGCCACGGCGGCCCGGGACGGCCCGCAAGGGTGCGCCGCCGCGCGGCACGACCGTCTCGGGGCCGAGCTACCTCGACTGGTCGAACGCCATCATCGGGTCGGCCTCCGACCCGGCTGACATGCGTCGTCGGCTGGGTGCCGCCGCCCTCAAGCTCGACGAGTCCGTCGGCCCCGGCCCGTCGCGTTGGCGCGACATCGTCGCCTCGCGCCTGCCGAGCCACGAGTGGCCCCTTCAGGACGTCCGGATCGTCGCTGTGGACGCCCTGACGGGTGAGCCGGTCGTCTTCGACCGTCACAGCGGTGTCGACCTCGTCGATGCGGTCGCCGCCAGCACGTCGGCGATGACCCCCTACGCGATCGGCGCCGGCTGCTACCTGAACGGCGGCTACCGCCGCAGCGAGAACGCCGACCTCGCAGGGGGATTCGGGCGGGTGCTCGTGATGTCACCGTTCAGCGGTCGCTCACGTATGCCGTCCGGCTGGGGCATGGACCTCGCGACCCAGGTCGCCGAGCTGCGCGCCGCCGGAAGCACCGTGGAGACGCTGTTCCCCGACGCCCGGTCCGGTGACGTCTTCGACGCCAACGCGCTGGACCCTGCGACGATGCCCCAGGCGGCCCGCGGCGGCCACGCCCAGGGCCTGGAGCGCGCGGGCAGCATCGCCGAGCTCTGGGCCTGACGGCATACGGCGAAAGGGGTGCCCCGCGACGGCCGTGGGACGGCATACGGCCCCCGACCGTCAGGCGAGCGGCAGCAGGGCGTGGCAGGCGTCGACCCCGTGGAGCTCGATGTCGTCGCGGCGGCGCTGTTCCCAGACGTCCCGCGTGAGTCGCCAGCGGTTGAGCAGCGCCGGCTCACCCTGCCGCGTCGCCCAGTCCGACCCGTTCGGCTCGTAGCCGAGCGCCCGCGACACCGCGTTGGACCCCACGTTGTCGACGAAGGCATCGCTGGCGGCCTCCTTCGCACCCAGTCCGCCGAACGCGAGGTGCAGGATCGCCTCCCGCATCTCGCGCCCGAGCCCCCGACCACGCAGGTCGGTCGACAGCCAGGAGAACGTCGTGACCGTGCCCAGGGTGGCGAAGTCGACACCACTCAGGGTCTGCTCTCCGACGGGGCGCCCGTCGACCATGACGACGAAGTAGAGGCGCCAGGCCTCCGGCTCGACCCGCCCTCGGCCGCGCCAGACGGCGCGAAGCCACTTTGCCACCCGCAGGTCGGGATCCTTCTCGTAGAAGGACATCGGGTCGTCGTACGGGGGCGGCTCGGCGTGGGTCCTGCCCTCACGCACGACCTCGGCGAGCTGGTCCAACAGCTCGTCGGTGGCCCCGCGCAGCTCGAGCGTCGGGGTGCTCACCCGCACAGCGAGGAGCGGATAGCTCATCATCGTCGGTCACGCTGCTCTCAGCTCGTGGATGAGCGGCCATCGCCCACCGGCTCCGCACGGGGGCAGCCGTCCGGCCGCCGACACGATCCAACCCCAGCCGGCACCGAGGCGCAGGTGGTTTTCCGTGCCGACGACCGGGTCGAGTGGTCGTGGTCCGGGGCGGGTGCCGGGACTCAGGGGGTCATGGCGGCATACCCGGCGGCGCTGTGGATCGCGAGACCGGCGTACGACGAGTAGGTCGCAGCTCCGGCGTTGACCTCGGCGAGCTGGGTCTCCATGTTGGTGCGGGTCCAGCCGTAGAAGGTCTGCTTCGTCTCGGCGGCAGTGTCGCCCAGGTAGGTCGTCTCCTGCCCGAGCCGTACAGGCTTGCCCATGGCGACACCGGCCGTGAGGGCGGCCGTGGCGATGTCGAGCGTGCCGTCGGGACCTGCCGCGGTGTTGCGGTAGGCCATGACCGTGACCCCTGCCGTCCTCTTCATGATCTCGCGGTCGAGGCTCGAGCCGGCTCCGCCACTCGCGGTCGCGGGAACCGTGTTGAACCAGAAGGGGATGTCGGCCTCGATGGGGGCGGTGCCGGCGTTCGCCTTGAGCTGGTCGAGGAGCGCCAGGTACTTCGACACGACGGATGGCTGGTTCGTGATCCAGGCGGGGGTCGAGTAGGGCTCGATGTCGACGTGGATGCCGGTGAACAGCCCGCTGTTCCTCGCCGGCTTGAGCCAGTAGGTGACGACCCAGGTCGGGTTGTCGACCCAGCCGGGGTCCCCGCCGAGGGCGTCGACCCGGATGCCCGCGGCCTTCGCCCGGTCCGTCAGCGTGCGGATCGCCGGCAGCTGGCTCGACGTCGTGAGGTTCGGCGGGACCGCGACGAAGAGCTGGTCGATGCCGGCGCTCACCGCCAGGTCGACCGTTGCCGCGGGGGTGCTGGTGTCCCACACCCACATGGCCCGGGTGTCGGTCGGCGACGAGGCGGTCACCGTGGGGCTCGCGCCGGTCGTGGACGTCCGGGGCTTCGACGCGGCGGCGGCACCCGGCGCGACCGCGAGCGCAGCGGCCGCCACACCGACGGCGACGAGCACCGAGCCGGCGGCGCGTGCGAGGACGTGGCGAGGGCGGCGGCGGATGCGGGGCGTGGCAGGCATGTGATGACTCCGGAGACTAGGACGACGACCTTCCGAATTGTCCGGATCCTGCTGTATGTCCGCAGACTTTTCGCAAGAATTGCGCAAGCGCCGCGCGGGACGGTGCGCCGCGAGTGGACGACCGCCGCCCGGCCCGCGATCGTTCGGCACGGGAGGCGATCGACGCGCTAGCGTCGTTCCGGACGAAGACCGTCCGGAACGGAAGGCACATGCGGCGCGACACGAGCCCGACAGCGCGGGCCCTGCTCGCTCTCGAGGCGATCCAGGACTCCCCCGGCATCACCGCCCAGCGGCTGGGCGAGCTCCTCGGCGTCACCGAACGCGCCGCCCGTCGCTACGTGGCGATCCTGCGCGAGGCTCACCTGCCCATCGAGTCGGCCACCGGGCCCAGCGGCGGCTACCGGGTCGGCCGCGGCCTGCGCCTGCCACCCCTGATGTTCTCGGCCGCCGAGGCCCTGGGACTCGTCATGGCGGTCCTCGAGGGCCACCGCGACGCCGCCGACCCCACCGAGCTCGTCGGCGCCGCACTGTCGAAGATCCTGCGGGTGCTCCCTCAGCCGGTCGCCGAACCGCTACGAGCCGTGCGGCGTGACCCGGGTCCGCCGCCGGAGGAGGCCCGCCGCGTCGACGCGGCCGTCACGAGCCAGCTCGTCGAGGCCTGCACGAGGGCCCGGCGCGTCCGACTCACCTACCGCCTCGGCCCCGAGACCGAGCGGCCCATGGAGGTCGACCCGTGGGCCGTCGTGCTGCGGCACAGCCGGTGGTACCTCCTCGGCTTCTCCCACACCAGGCAGGCCGTCCGGGCCCTTCGCGTCGACCGCGTCGTCTCCGTGTTCGCGACCTCGCAGACGTTCACGCCGCCGCCGGACCTCGACGCCGTGCGCGCTCTCGAGGAGCACCTCTCCGAGGGGTGGCGCCACCCCGTCGAGGTCCTCTTCCGCGAGACGATCGACGACACCGCACGCTGGGTGCCACGAAGCCTCGGTCGCCTCGAGCCGGCCGAGGGCGGGGTCCTGCTGCGAGCCACCACCGACAGCCCCGAGTGGTACGCCCGCCAGCTCGCCGTGACGCCCCTCGACTTCGAGGTGCGGGCCTCGCAGGCCCTCGTCGACGCCATGGCGGAGCTGGGCGAGCGGCTCTCCCGGTCTGCCGTGTCGGCACGACCCACGCCGCGCCGCCCCTCACCGCGCGCTACGGAGCTGCCGAGCGGGTACGACCCCGGTGCAGCAGACGATGGTCCCGGGCCACCGCGCACTAGGGTGAACCCGACCGGACCGGGGAGCACCCGGTCCCGATCCCGAGGAGCGGTGACATGAGCTTCAACGACAACGCCCAGCTCGACACCTCGCAGGTCGAGAGCGGCGGGGGCGGCGGCTTCGGCGGGGGCGGTGGCGGCTTCCCCGGGGGCATCCAGGTGGGCGGCGGCATCGGCGGCCTCATCCTGCTCGTGCTCATGCTGATCTTCGGCGGGGGCAAGATCCTCGGCGGCGGTGACTCGGGCGGCTCGGCCGGCGGCCTCCAGTCCCAGCAGCTCGACAGCAGCCAGGTCGCGGCGGCCGGACAGGTCGACCAGGGCCAGTTCTCGCAGTGCAAGACCGGTGCCGACGCCAACAGGAACGACGTGTGCCTCATCGTGGCCACGGTCAACAGCGTCCAGGACTACTGGCAGAAGACGTTGCCGAAGTACCAGATGAACTACGAGCCCGTGAGGACCGTCATCTACCAGGTCCAGACGCAGTCCGGCTGCGGCACCGCGAACTCGCAGGTCGGCCCCTTCTACTGCCCCCTCGACTCCAAGGTCTACGTCGACGCCAGCTTCTTCCAGGAGCTGCAGGACAAGTTCGGCGCCGACGGTGGCCAGCTCGCCAAGGAGTACGTCATCGCCCACGAGTACGGCCACCACATCCAGAACCTCCTCGGCATCCTGAACCGGGCGCAGCAGGACCCCCAGGGCCCCAACTCCGGGGCCGTGCGCGTGGAGCTGATGGCCGACTGCCTCGCCGGCACGTGGGTCAAGCACGCCACCGAGACCACCGATGCGAGCGGCACCCCCCTGCTCAAGGCGATCACGGAGCAGGACATCAAGTCGGCCCTGTCCGCGGCGTCGGCCGTCGGTGACGACCGCATCCAGGAGAAGATGCAGGGCCGGGTCACCCCCGAGAACTGGACGCACGGCTCGGCCGAGGCCCGGATGCACTGGTTCACCCAGGGCTGGCAGACGGGCGACATCAACCAGTGCAACACCTTCGGCGTCGACACCGTCAGCTGACCTTCAAGGGGTCTCGGTGAGCTCGACCCGTACGGCGCGACCGCGACGCAGCGCCGTCTCGAGGACGTCTCGCTTCGGGTCGGGCAGGTCGTAGAGCTCGCGCACCGGCAACCCCGCCAGGGCGCGGAGCGCGTGGGCGCCGACGACCTCGCGCACGAGCGCGCGGTCTCCCCCGACGACGAGCCCACGAGGTATGCCGTCCGCCCCGGCGGGCGGCGACTCGTCGTCGCCGAGCAGCACCCTCCGGGCGTGGGCGACGACGGCCTCGACGAGCTCGTCGGCCTGCTTGCCGCGCCGACGCGCGAAGCGCTGCTGCGACCAGCCGCCCGCGGCCGTGCGCGACTGGACGTGCCGGGTGCCGACCTTCGAGGCGGTCAGGGCGTTCCCCGAGGCCAGCCCGACGGCATACCCACCCCGCCTGATGAGCACGACACCGAGCGGGTCGAACGCGAACGGCGTTGCCACCACGGTGGCGCCGTCGGCAGCGCGAGCGGAGACGACGACGCCGCCGTGAGTGGGCTCCTCGGCGGCGTCGTAGGGCCCGTGGCGCTCGGCGAAGCCCGTCATCCAACGGTCGAACCGGGCGGGGTCGACCTCGATGACGCGCGTCGTCACGAGTCGGGGCGCGTGGTCAGAGGTTGAAGCCGAGCGCGCGAAGCTGCTCGCGGCCGTCCTCGGTGATCTTGTCGGGGCCCCACGGAGGCATCCAGACCCAGTTGATGCGGTGCGTCGTGACGAGCCCCTCGAGGGCCTGCGCGGTCTGGTCCTCGATGACGTCGGTGAGCGGGCAGGCCGCCGACGTGAGCGTCATGTCGATGACGGCGTGCGACTGGGCGTCGACGGTGATGCCGTAGACGAGGCCGAGGTCGACGACGTTGATGCCCAGCTCCGGGTCGACGACGTCGCGCAGGGCCTCCTCGACGTCGGCGACGTTGGGCGGGGTGGATGCGGGAACGGTCTGGGTCATGACGAAACTCCTTGTGGGGAGGCGGAACTCGTGTTGGATCTGGGTGTCGAGATGTCGACTCCGGCGCGAGCCAGGGCGTCGGTGAAAGCGGTCCAGCCGAGCAGCGCGCACTTGACGCGTGCGGGGTACTTCGAGACGCCGGCGAAGGCGACGCCGTCGCCGATGACGGTCTCGTCGCCGGCGACCTTGCCCTTGGAGGTCAGCATCTCGCGCATCGCCTCGAACGTCTCGAGCGCCTCGGACACCGGACGGCCGATGACCTCCTCGGCGAGCACCGACGAGCTCGCGACGGAGATCGAGCAGCCCTGTGCCCGGTAGGAGACGTCGGTGACGACGGCGTCGGCTCCCGTGCCGGTGACGTCGACACGGAGGGTGACCTCGTCGCCGCAGGTCGGGTTGATGTGGTGCACCTCGGCGTCGAAGGGCTCACGGAGGCCGGCACGGTGCGGGCGCTTCGAGTGCTCGAGGATCAGCTCCTGGTAGAGGTCCATCAGCTGGCCTCCTTCGCGGTCTCGTGCTCGCCGCGCAAGGCGCGGGCGTGGCCGGGAGCGTCGAGGCCGGCGTCGGGGTCGGCGTCGGTGACGTCGATGCCGAAGATCTCGGGCACCCGGTCGAGCGCCGCGAGCAGCGCCTCGACGTCGCCGACGGTGCTGTGCACGGAGAACGACGCCCGCGTGGTCGCGGCTGCGCCGAGCGCACGGTGCAGCGGCCACGCACAGTGGTGCCCCACGCGCACGGCCACTCCGGCGTCGTCGAGCACCTGGCCGACGTCGTGGGCGTGCACGCCGTCGACGACGAACGCCACGGCACCACCGCGAGGGGTGCCGACGGCCGGACCGACGACCCGGACCCAGGGGCGCTCGGCGAGGCCACGCTGGAGCAGGTCGACGAGGGACGCCTCGTGGGCGTGGATGCGGTCGATGCCGTGGCCCTCGATCCAGCGGACGGCGGCGGCGAGGCCCACGGCCTGCGCGGCGTTGGGCACCCCCGCCTCGAACTTCTGCGGTGCCGGAGCGTAGGTCGAGCGCTCCATCGTCACGAGCTCGATCATGGAGCCGCCCGTGAGGAACGGCGGCATGACGTCGAGCAGCTCGGCCCGGCCCCAGAGCACGCCCACGCCCATCGGGCCGTACATCTTGTGGCCGCTGAAGGCGATGAAGTCGGCGCCCAGGGTCGCCACGTCGACGGCGAGGTGCGGCACCGACTGGCACGCGTCGACGACCACGAGCGCCCCGACGGCGTGGGCCCGCTGCGCGAGCTCGGTGACGGGGTTGACGGTGCCGAGCACGTTGGACACGTGCGTGAAGGCGAAGACCTTGGTGCGCTCGGTGAGCAGGTCGTCGAGACCCGAGAGGTCGAGCGCGCCGTCGGCCCCGACCGGCACCCAGCGCAGGGTCGCACCGGTGCGGCGGCAGAGCTCCTGCCACGGCACGAGGTTGGCGTGGTGCTCCATCTCGGTGACGAGCACCTCGTCGCCGGGACGGAGCACGAACCGGTCGTCCTTGGGCTCGTCGGTGGGCGCGGCGTTGGAGAAGGCGTACGCGACGAGGTTGAGCGCCTCGGTCGCGTTCTTCGTGAAGACGACCTCGTCGGCGGGCGCCCCGATGAACGAGGCGATCGTGGCGCGGGCCGCCTCGAAGTCGTCGGTGGCCTCTTCGGCGAGCTGGTGGGCGCCACGGTGGACCGCCGCGTTGCGCTGCTCGTAGAAGGCGCGCTCGGCGTCGAGGACCGGCGTCGGCTTGTGCGACGTCGCCCCCGAGTCGAGGTACACGAGCGCCCTGCCGTCGCGCACGGTCCGCGCGAGGATCGGGAAGTCGCCGCGGATCGCGGCGAGCTCCCCGTCCGTGAAGGGCAGGACGTGCGTCATGCGGCTCAGGCCTCCACGGCCGCCGCGGGCGCGGCAGCGAGGTAGCGGTCGTAGCCTTCGTCCTCGAGGCGGTCGGCGAGCTCGGGACCGCCCTCCTCGACGATCTTGCCCTCGACGAAGACGTGCACGAAGTCGGGCTTGATGTAGCGCAGGATGCGCGTGTAGTGCGTGATGAGCAGGACGCCGAGGTCGTTCGCCGCCTTGGCGCGGTTCACGCCCTCGGACACGATCTTGAGCGCGTCGACGTCGAGGCCGGAGTCGGTCTCGTCGAGCACGGCCACCTTCGGCTTCAGCAGCTCCATCTGGAGGATCTCGTGGCGCTTCTTCTCACCACCGGAGAAGCCCTCGTTGACGTTGCGCTCGGCGAACGCGGGGTCCATGCGCAGGTTGCCCATGGCCTCCTTGACGTCCTTGACCCAGGTGCGCAGCTTCGGGGCCTCGCCGTCGACGGCGGTCTTGGCCGTGCGCAGGAAGTTGCTCACCGTGACGCCGGGCACCTCGACGGGGTACTGCATCGCGAGGAAGAGCCCGGCCCGGGCGCGCTCGTCGACGCTCATCGCGAGGACGTCCACGCCGTCCAGGGTCACGGTGCCGCCGGTGACGGTGTACTTGGGGTGGCCGGCGATGCTGTAGGCCAGCGTCGACTTGCCGGAGCCGTTCGGCCCCATGATCGCGTGGGTCTCTCCCGACTTCACGGTGAGGTCGACCCCGCGCAGGATCTCCTTGGGGCCGTCCTCGGTCTCGACCGAGACCGTCAGTCCCTTGATCTCGAGCGTGCTCATGTGGGTCAGTTCTCCTTGTTCGTCAGGCTGGGGGTCTGCTGGGTGGGAGCGGCGTATGCCGTGGACGCGAGCTCCTCCTCGATGGCCGCGGTGACCTCGTCGCGCAGGTCGGCGAGCGGGATCTCGCGGACGATGTCGGCGAAGAAGCCGCGCACGACGAGACGCTTCGCCTCGTCCTCGCTGATGCCGCGCGACTGGAGGTAGAACAGCTGCAGGTCGTCGAAACGCCCTGTCGCAGAAGCGTGTCCGGCACCCTGGATCTCGCCGGTCTCGATCTCGAGGTTCGGCACCGAGTCGGCCCGGGCCCCGTCGGTGAGGAGGAGGTTGCGGTTGAGCTCGTACGTGTCGGTGCCCTCGGCCTCGGCGCGGATGAGCACGTCACCGACCCAGACGGTGCGGGCCGTCTGGCCCTGGAGGGCGCCCTTGTAGGTGGCGCGGCTCTTGCAGTGGGCCGTGTTGTGGTCGATGTACGAGCGGTGCTCGAGGTGCTGGCCCGAGTCGGCGAAGTAGACGCCGAGGAGCGTCGCGTCGCCGCCGGGGCCCGCGTAGCGCACGTTCGAGTTGACGCGCACGACCTCGCCGCCGAGCGTCACCGAGAGGTGCTTGTAGCGGGCGTCGCGGCCCACGAGCGCGTCGTGCTGCGCGAGGTGCTGGGCGTCGTCGGCCCAGCGCTGCACCGAGACGACGGTGAGGTCGGAGCCGTCGCCGGTCACGACCGAGATGAGCTGCGAGTAGCGGCCCGTGCCGGTGTGCTCGACGACGACGGTCGCCTTGGAGAAGCGACCGGCGCGCACGACGAGGTGGCCGTGGACGGGCTCCCGGCCCTGGCCGACGAGCGACAGGCGGACCGGCTCGTCGAGCTCCGCCTCTGCGGGGATGTCGAGCAGCAGGGCGCCGTCGGCCGCCGCAGCGGCCACGGCGGCGGCGCGGTCCTGCGGGGGCAGGATGCCCAGGCCCCGGGCGTCGCTCGCCGTGATGGTCGAGGTCGTCACGCCCTCGGGCAGCCTCGTCGTGAGGTCGAGCGCACCGGCGGCGCCCTCGGCCAGCAGGGCACCCAGCTTCTTCACCGGGGTGAAGCGCCAGTCCTCCTCGCGGCCCGAAGGCAGCGGGAAGTCGGCGACGTCGAAGGACGCCGTGCGCTCGGCGCGCGACTGGACGGGCACGAAGGCCGCGGCCGAGTCGGTGTGCGCGGAGGCGCCGGGGATCGTGGCGGTCGGGGCGGCGTCGGGCACCGTGGTCTCGCTCTGCTGGGTGTCGGTGGTGTCGGTGGTGTCGGTCAAGTCAGTCGTCGTGTCAGCCACAAGGCTCATCAGCCGACGGCTCCTTCCATCTGCAGCTCGATGAGGCGGTTGAGCTCCAGGGCGTACTCCATCGGCAGCTCGCGCGCGATCGGCTCGATGAAGCCGCGCACGATCATCGCCATCGCCTCGTCCTCGGCCATGCCGCGGGACATGAGGTAGAACAGCTGGTCCTCGGAAACCTTCGAGACGGTCGCCTCGTGGCCCATCGAGACGTCGTCCTCACGGATGTCGACGTAGGGGTAGGTGTCGGAGCGGCTGATCGTGTCGACGAGGAGGGCGTCGCAGCGGACCGTGGAGGCCGAGTGCGAGGCGCCCTCGAGCACCTGCACGAGGCCGCGGTAGGACGCGCGACCGCCGCCACGGGCGACCGACTTGCTGATGATCGAGCTCTTCGTGTTGGGGGCGGCGTGCACCATCTTCGAGCCGGTGTCCTGGTGCTGCCCCTCGCCGGCGAACGCGATCGAGAGCGTCTCGCCCTTGGCGTGCTCGCCCATGAGGAAGACGGCGGGGTACTTCATCGTCACCTTGGAGCCGATGTTGCCGTCGATCCACTCCATGGTCGCGCCCTCCTCGCAGGTGGCGCGCTTGGTGACGAGGTTGTAGACGTTGTTGGACCAGTTCTGGATCGTCGTGTAGCGCACGCGGGCGTTCTTCTTGACGATGATCTCGACGACGGCGGAGTGCAGCGAGTCCGACTTGTAGATCGGCGCCGTGCAGCCCTCGACGTAGTGCACGTAGGAGTCCTCGTCGGCGATGATCAGGGTGCGCTCGAACTGCCCCATGTTCTCCGTGTTGATGCGGAAGTACGCCTGGAGCGGGATGTCGACGTGGACACCCTTGGGCACGTAGATGAACGAGCCACCCGACCACACGGCGGTGTTGAGCGCGGCGAACTTGTTGTCGCCGGCGGGGATCACCGTCGCGAAGTGCTCGCGGAAGATGTCCTCGTGCTCCTTGAGGGCCGTGTCGGTGTCGAGGAAGATGACGCCCTTCTCCTCGAGGTCCTCGCGGATCTGGTGGTAGACGACCTCGGACTCGTACTGCGCGGCGACGCCGGCCACGAGGCGCTGCTTCTCGGCCTCGGGGATGCCCAGGCGGTCATAGGTGTTCTTGATGTCCTCGGGCAGCTCGTCCCACGTCGCCGCCTGCTTCTCGGTGGACTTCACGAAGTACTTGATGTTCTGGAAGTCGATGCCGGTGAGGTCGGAGCCCCACGACGGCATGGGCTTCTTGCCGAAGAGCGACAGGCCCTTGAGCCGCAGCTTGGTCATCCACTCGGGCTCGCTCTTGCGGGCGGAGATGTCCTTGACGACGTCCTCGTTGAGCCCGCGACGCGCGGAGGAACCGGCGAGGTCGCTGTCGGCCCAGCCGTACTCGTAGGTGCCGATGCCCTTGAGGCCGGGGTTCAGCTCTTCGATGTGGGTGGTCATGAGGAACCTTCCTTGACGTGCGTGAGCGTGTCGGTCCGTGTGGTCGTGCGGGCGCTGAGCGTGCCAGCTGGGGGTTCGGCTCTCGTGACGGCGTCAACACCGCCGGTCGCCTCGGTCTTCCGGGGTCGTGCCGCCATTCCACCGGTCGGGACGAAGGTGGTGCAGACGTGGTGGCCGCCTGCAAGGGTGGCGAGGCGCTGCACGTGCACTCCGAGCAGACGCGAGAACGCGTCGGTCTCGGCCTCGCAGAAGGCGGGGAACTCGGTGGCGACGTGCTGCACGGGGCAGTGTCCCTGGCACAGCTGCACGCCGGTCAGGCTGCCGGCGCCGACGGGGCGAGCGGTGGCCGCGAAGCCGTCCTCGCTCAGCGCCTCCACGAGCGCAGCCGTGCGCTCGCTCGGGTCGTCGCCCGCCTCGGCCAGCCGGGCGGCATACCGCTGCTCGATCGCCGCCACGCGCGTGCGCGCGAAGTCGGTGACGGCGGCTGCCCCAGCGGTGCCCTCGAGGTAGCGCAGCACCTCGACGGCCAGCGAGTCGTAGTCGGCCTCGAGCGAGCCGTGGCCGATCTCGGAGACGACGTACGCGCGTGCGGGGCGCCCGCGGCCGCGACGCCCACCCGTGGGCTCGTGGGGCACGACGGCACCCTGCTCGACCAGCGCGTCGAGGTGGCGGCGTACGGCGGCGGGGGTCAGGTCGAGGTGGCGACCGAGCTCGGCGGCCGTGATCGGCCCGTCGGCGGAGACCATGTGCAGCACCCGGGAGCGCGTGCGGGACTCGAGCGGCGAGACGTGCTGGCCGTCGTCACCGTCCTTCGTCTCACGCGGTGCGTGCTCTCCGAAAAACACAACACCATTGTGACGTAATTGCCGGCCGCGCTCCAGTTAGGTCCCCCTAACCAGCTGGCCGCCCGGTGGGGCCCTCGCTACTCCTCCTCGTCCTCCTCGTCCTCCTCGTCGTGGTCGACGTCGATCTCGTCGTCGTCGCCGTCGTCGTCCTCGTCCTCCACCTCGGGCGGCATGATCACCGACGGGAGCCGGGTGCGTGGCGGCGCCACGGCGTCGGGCCCGAACCAGCGCCGGCGCAGGGGGGCGGTCAGCCACCCGAGCGGACACGTGAGGACGTAGCCGTACGCGATGACCATCCCGGTGATGCCGGGCACGAGGACGAGCCCCACGACGACGATGACCGCGAGCGGCACGCTGATGCGCAGGTGCCTCGGTGAGAGCAGGTCACGGAACGAGCGGAAGCGGAACGACGAGGCCATCAGCGCGGCGGGCACCACTCCCGCCGCGATGGGCAGCAGGGGCGCCCAGTCGTAGAGCGGCTCGCCGATCGCCATCACCGTGGCGATGACGACACCCGCGGCGCCCGGGCTCGCGAGACCGACGAAGTAGCGCTTGTCGGCGAGCGGGTCGATGGTGACGTTGAACCGCGCGAGGCGGTAGGCGGCACACGCGAGCCAGAACATCGCGCCGGCCCACGCCCACACGGGGTGCGCCGGGAGCGCCCACGTGTAGACGAGCACCGCCGGGGCGATGCCGAACGAGATGAGATCGGCCAGCGAGTCGAACTGCAGCCCGAACGGCGTGATGGCACCGACCGCACGGGCCACGGCTCCGTCGCAGATGTCGAGCACGATGGAGATGCCGACGAGCACCGCAGCCGCCCGGAAGTGGCCCTGGAACGACAGGAGCACGGCGGAGAACCCGCAGAGCATGTTGCCGAGCGTGAACAGGCTGGGCAGGGTGGCCCGGGCGCGGACTCGCGGGTTGAGCCGGTCCAGCGGGATGACACGGGCACCGGTGGCCGAGACCAGACGGATGCGTCGGGTCACCCGGTCGCGGCGGCGGGGGCGTTCTCCACCGTCCGACAGCGTCGCGTCACCCGCGGGATCGCCGTTCACGAGGGGTCCGCGGCCGGGAAGCGCCCGAGCACCGTCTCCCCACCGATGGCACGCTTGCCCTTGGAGACCTCGAGCTGCACCTCCGGCGGCACGAAGACGTCCATGCGCGAGCCGAACTTCATCAGGCCCATGCGCTCGCCCGTGGCGATCTCGTCGCCGGGCTCGACGCGGGTGACGATGCGCCGGGCGAGCTGCCCGACCAGCTGGCGGTAGATGATGCGGCGAGGGCGTCCCCCGACGACGCGTTCGACGATGATCTCGCTGCGCTCGTTCTTCGTCGCGCTCTCGGCGCGGTAGGCGGCCAGGAAGCGCCCCGGCGTGTGGGTGACGTCGATGACGCGGCCGCCGTAGGGCGAGCGGTTCATGTGCACGTCGAGCAGCGACAGGAAGATGCTGACCTGCTGCCACTGTCCGGGCGGGGCGATCCCCGGCTGCGGCTCGCCGACGTGCATGACGATCCCGTCCGCGGGCGCCAGGATGACGTCGGCGTCGGCCACCGGCGCGTGGTCGGGCGTGCGGTCCGGATCGCGGAAGAAGAGTGTGACTCCTGCAGTGAGCAGGCCGAGGGCTGCTGTCGTGCGGGGCCGGCGGGCCATCGCGGCGATCACGGTCGGCACGGCCGCCATCACGGTGAAAGGTCTGGCGGCTGGGTCGATCTTCACGGGTGGTGTCTCCGTCAGGGTCAGGCGGGTACGGGGGGCGTCGGCACCGAGCCTAGACTCATGGGCCATGACCGACGCGGTGACACTGTCCGGCCTCCACCGCGCGTTCGGTCGGGTCACGGCACTCGACGGCCTGACCTGGAAGGCCCCCACCGGACGCATCACGGCCGTGCTCGGGCCCAACGGCGCCGGCAAGACCACTGCCATCGAGTGCGCGGTCGGCCTCGGCCGCCCCGACACGGGTGAGGTCCGCGTCCTCGGCACCGACCCGTGGCTCGCCGGGGCCGACCACCGCGCCCGCGTCGGCGTCATGCTGCAGTCGGGTGGACTGCCCAACGGCACGAAGCCGCTGCGGCTGCTGCACCACCTCGCCCGCCTCTACGCCGACCCGCTCGACGTCGACGCCGTGGCCCAGCGGCTCGGGGTCACCGACTTCGCGTCGACGACCGTGCGACGGCTGTCGGGCGGCCAGAAGCAGCGCCTCGCCCTCGCCGCGTCGCTCCTCGGCAGGCCCGAGGTGCTCTTCCTCGACGAGCCTGCGGCCGGCCTCGACCCGCACGGGCGGCTCGACGTCTGGGACCTCGTCGCCGAGCAGCGTGACGCCGGCACGACCGTCATCGTCACGACCCACTCCTTCGAGGAGGCCGCTCGGCTCGCCGACCACCTCGTGATCATGAACGCGGGCCGTACGGTCGCCGAGGGCGCCCCCGAGTCCGTGACGGGCGGGCGCCCGCTCGAAGACGTCTACTTCAGCCTCACCCGCAAGGGAGCCGCGTGACCACCGACGCCACCACCCCCTCTCGCGCTGCCGCACCCCGCCGGCGGGTGCTGGCCCAGGCGGGCTTCGAGCTCGGCAGCCTGCTCCGCAACGGCGAGCAGCTGCTCGTCTCGCTCGTGCTGCCCTCGCTGGCGCTCGTCGGACTGAGCCTCACGGCGTCGCCCTCGCTCGGCCCCGGCCGCCGCGTCGACGTCGCGACAGCGGGTGTCATCGCGCTGTGCGTCATCTCCGCCGCGTTCACCGCCCAGGCCATCTCGACCGGCTTCGACCGGCGCTACGCCGTGCTGCGCTACCTGGGCGTCACGCCGCTCGGGCGCGGTGGGCTCGTGGCCGGCAAGGTGCTGGCCACCCTCGCCGTCGAGGTGGTGCAGATCGCCGTGATCGCGGTCCTGGGTCTCGTGCTGGGCTGGCGGCCGGCTGCCGCCGGCATCGCGTATGCCGTCGTCTTCGTCGTCGCGGGCACGTGGGCGTTCGTGGCACTCGCCCTGCTCCTCGCGGGCACGCTGCGCGCCGAGGCCGTGCTCGCGCTCGCGAACCTCGTCTGGGTCCTGCTCCTCGGGGTGGGTGGGGTCATCGTGCCGCGCAGCGAGCTGCCCGCAGGCGTCGGCCAGGCGGTCGCGTTCCTGCCCTCGGCCGGCCTCTCCGACGGGCTGCGGTCTGCGCTGGTGGACGGCGACCTGAACCTTCCCGCCCTGGTCGTCGTCCTCGGGTGGGGAGTGGTGTCGACGGCCCTGGCGGCGCGTCTGTTCCGCTTCGACGACTGAACCAGACAGACTGACCGCAGCGCGGACGGGCCGACCGCCCGGCGACCCGACGAGCCTGGAGGCGACGTGTTCGACATCATCCTCGGTCTTCCGGTCCACGCCCTCGTGATCCATGTCGTCGTGATTCTCGTGCCGATGGCCGCCCTGACCGCCATCGCGTACGTCGTGCGACCGGCCTGGCGTCGGGTGCTGCGCTGGCCGACGGCCGTCGGCGCGGTCGTCGCCGGGGGGTCGGCCTTCGTGGCGGCCCAGAGCGGCGAGGCCCTGCTCACCCGCGTGTCGCAGGTGCGGGCCAGCACGACGAACTTCGAGCTGCTCAGCACGCACACCGAGTGGGGCGGTCGGGCGCGACTCTTCTGCCTCGCCTTCATGGTGCTGACGCTCGTGGCCCTGTGGTTCGCCCGCCCGCCGCGGGAGGAGTCCCCGCGGGGGCATGCCCTCGACATGCTCCTGGGCACGCTGGTGGTGCTCTCGGCGACCGCCGCACTCGTGACCGTCGTCATCGCAGGACACGCTGGCTCGACCGTGGTCTGGACCGGGCTCGCCTGAGCGGAGCGCCTTCACCGACGACAGGACCGACGCCGGATTCGGCCCTCCCGACGCGGCGGCATACCCTTGCGGGGTGTCCTCCACCCCCACCCTGACAGG
Organism: Terrabacter terrigena; assembly: GCF_042676085.1. Lineage (NCBI taxonomy): Bacteria > Bacillati > Actinomycetota > Actinomycetes > Micrococcales > Intrasporangiaceae > Terrabacter > Terrabacter terrigena. The sequence continues at coordinate 179,644 of NZ_JBHTKH010000006.1, read as the reverse complement.
CGCTGACGCGGCGTCCGGCGCGAGTCGCCTCGCCCGTGCCGCGGGCCACCTTCCGGCCGCCCCCGCCCGCTGGGTGCGCCCGCTCCTGGTCGCCAACCTCGTCGGCGAGGTCGGCATCGTCGTCACCGGCGGCATCGTCCGGCTCACCGGCAGCGGCCTGGGCTGCACGACCTGGCCCGAGTGCCAGCCGGGCTCCTTCACCCCGGTGCGCACGCCCGAGAGCGCCTACCACGACCTCGTCGAGTTCGGGAACCGCACGCTCACCGGTGTGGTCGGCGTCCTCGCCCTCGTGTCGCTCTTCGTCGTGCTCACGGCCTGGCCGCGGCGCAGGCGGCTGCACGCCGTCGCGATCGGCGTGCTCGCAGGCATCCCGGCTCAGGCCGTGCTCGGGGGCATCACGGTCCTCACCGGGCTCAACCCGTGGACCGTCATGGCCCACTTCCTGCTGTCCATGGTCCTCGTGGCCCTGTCCACCGCGCTCGTGCGCGGCTCCCGTGACGACGTGTCCGGCCCGGGCGAGCCCGTCGTCCACCCGCTCGCGCGCCGGCTCGCCCTGGGCACGAGCGCGGTCGGCGCGGTCGTGCTCCTGCTGGGCACGGTCGTGACCGGCTCGGGCCCCCACTCCGGCGACGCCGAACGGCCCGCCCGCACCGGCTTCGACCCCCGGTTCGTGTCGTGGATGCACGCCGACGCCGTCATGCTGTTCTGCGGACTCGTCATCGCCACCCTCGTCGCCGTCCGCATCACCGCGACCACCGACGAGGCGAAGCGGGCCTGGGACAGGGTGCTCGTCGTCACGGTGGCCCAGGGCCTCATCGGCTACGTCCAGTACTTCACCAAGCTGCCCGAGCTGCTCGTCCTCGTGCACATGCTCGGCGCCAGCCTCCTGGTCGTCTCGCTGACGTTCGGGGTCCTCGCGACCCAGCGCCACCCGGTCTGAGGCCGGGGGCGCCCGCCCTCCCTGCCTCGCTCCTTGCCTAGGCTTGGGCCGTGACCGACCAGCCCACCCTGCGCGACGGCGACCTCGTCCTGCGGCCGTGGGCTCCTGACGACAGCGACGTCACCCGCACGCTGCACGACGCCGAGATCGCCCGCTGGTTCGACTTCCCCGACGTCGTGCCGCCCGAGCGGGAGCACCTCGACTGGATCGCGCAGACTGCTGTCGACTGGACCGAACGCCGCAAGGTCACCTTCCTCGTCGAGTGGCGCGGGCGCCCCGCCGGTTCGGTCGACGTGCGCGTCGCCCACCCGGGCGTCGGAGTGCTCTCCTGGGCCGTCTACGCCCGGTTCCGCGGGCAGGGGCTCGCGTGGCGCGCGGTCCGGATGCTCGTCGAGTGGGCGTTCGATGCCCTCGGCCTCGAACGGGTCGAGGCCCACGTCAACCCCGAGAACCGTGCCTCCGTGCGCACCGCCCTGCGGGCCGGGCTCCGGCGCGAGGGGCTCCTGCGCGGCAACGCGACGCTGGGCGGCATACGCCAGGACACCGTCGTGCTGGGACGCCGCCGCGACGACGCGCACCCCGACACCCACGACGGGTTCACGGCCATGCTCGACTCGACCCTGCCCACCAAGCGGGCGATCGCCCAAGGGGTGCTGCGCTCCCCTGCCGGCGAGCTGCTGCTCTGCGAGCTCGTCTACAAGCGGGAGTGGGACCTGCCCGGAGGCGTCGTCGACCGGCACGAGTCGCCGGCAGCGTGCGTCGTGCGCGAGGTCCGGGAGGAGCTCGACCTCGCCGTGCAGGCCGGGCCGCTCCTCGCGGTCAACTGGCTTCCCGCGCTGCACGGGTGGACCGACGCGACGGTGTTCGTCTTCGACCTCGGAACGGTCGACACGTCCGTGGTCGAGGGAGCACACCTGCAGGCGCGCGAGATCCGCGCCCTGCACTGGGTCGCGCCGCGCGACTGGGCCGGCCGCGTCGCGCCCTACAACGAGCGACTCCTCGACACGCTCGACGGGCACACGGGAGGCACCCTCTACCTCGAGGGCGGCTCCCCCGTCGCCTGACCTCCCCCACTCGAAAGAGCATTCCGTCACGTGACGGAGTGCTCCTTCGACTGCGAGCGGGGCGCCGGGCTCAGGAGAGGAACGGGAGCGGCAGGTGCCAGATCGGGTCGAGGGCGACCCCGACGAAGAGGATCGTCAGGTACGTGATGGAGAAGTGGAACAGGCGCATCGGCTTGAGGACGTCCTCGGCCGCGCCGGCACGGGCCCGCGACAGCAGGCGGTGCGCCTCACCGAGGAACAGCACGCCCGACGCCAGCGCTGCGACGGCATAGACCCAGCCGACCTGCTGGACGGGAATGAGCGCCAGCGACGTGAGGACCATGGCCCACGAGTAGGCGACGACCTGCTTGGCCACGACGACGAAGCGCTCGACGACCGGCAGCATCGGCACGTGGGCGGCGGTGTAGTCGTCCTTGTAGCGCATCGACAGCGGCCAGTAGTGCGGCGGCGTCCAGAAGAAGATGACCATGAAGAGGATGAAGGCCGACCAGCTGAGCGAGTCCGTCACCGCCGACCAGCCGATGAGCACCGGCATGCAGCCGGCGGCGCCACCCCAGACGATGTTCTGGGCCGTGCGCCGCTTCAGCAGCAGTGTGTAGCCGAACACGTAGAAGAGCAGCGCGCCGAGGGCGAGCCAGGCGCTGAGCCAGTTGACGAGCAGCCCGAGCCACAGCGTCGAGACCACCGTGAGGGCCGCGCCGAAGACGAGCGCGCCACGCGGGGTGATCGTGCCCGTCACGAGGGGCCGCCGGCTCGTGCGGTGCATCACCGCGTCGATGTCGCGGTCGATGTAGCAGTTGAGCGTGTTGGCCGCACCGGCCGAGAGGGTGCCGCCCACGACGGTTGCGACGACGAGCCACAGGTCGGGCACGCCCTGCTCGGCGAGGAACATCACCGGGATGGTGGTGATGAGGAGCAGCTCGATGATCCGCGGCTTCATCAGCGAGACGTACTGTCCGACGAGGAACTTCAGCCCACTGCCGTCCGGACCGTGCAGCGCCGACAGGTCGGCGCGGGGGTCCACCGTTGTCACTGAGATCCTCACCGCTTGTACGTCGCTCCGACCCGATGGGTACGTGAGCATTGCGTCGCAAGTCTAGACCGTCGCCGGAGCCGGTCGACACGCCCCGGTCCCGCTCCGAGGTCCTGGCACCACCGAGCCCGGTACCGCCCATCGGGCGAGGTGTCCTCGCTCACAACGCACGCACTAGGCTCGTGGCCGTACGCGATCCACGTTTTCCGAAGGAGACCCGTTCCGTGCCCACCGCTGCGACCAGCACCGCCACCACCAAGGCGAAGAAGCCCACCCGATCCAGCAGCACGCGGACGACGAAGACGAAGGGCGTGCTGGCACAGCGTGACCCGGGTCTCCCGCTGCCCGCAGCGAAGAACGCCGGCTGGAGCGACCTCGACGTCCGCGCCGTCGACACGACCCGTCTGCTGGCGGCGGACGCCGTGCAGAAGGTGGGGAACGGTCACCCCGGCACGGCGATGTCGCTCGCGCCCCTCGCGTACCTGCTCTACCAGAACGTCATGACGCACGACCCGTCCGACCCGACGTGGCTCGGCCGCGACCGGTTCGTGCTCTCGTGCGGCCACTCGAGCCTCACGCAGTACATCCAGCTCTACCTCTCCGGCTACGGCCTCTCGCTCGACGACCTCAAGTCGCTGCGCACGTGGGGCTCGCTCACGCCGGGCCACCCCGAGGTCCACCACACGCCCGGTGTCGAGATCACCACCGGCCCGCTCGGTTCCGGGCTCGCGTCGGCCGTGGGAATGGCGATGGCGCAGCGCCGCCAGCGCGGGCTCTTCGACCCCGAGGCCAAGCCGGGCACCAGCCCCTTCGACCACAACGTCTACGTCATCGCCTCCGACGGCGACATGCAGGAGGGCGTCTCGCACGAGGCGTGCGCCCTCGCGGGCCACCAGGAGCTCGGCAACCTGACCGTGATCTACGACGCCAACCAGATCTCCATCGAGGACGACACCGACATCGCGTTCAGCGAGGACGTCGCCGCCCGCTTCGAGGCGTACGGCTGGCACGTCGTCGAGGTCGACTGGCGCAAGGACGCCGACGGCTCGGCCTACGTCGAGGACGTCGACGCGCTCCTCGCCGCGATCAGGAGCGGCGACAAGGTGAGCAACAAGCCCACCCTCGTCGTGCTCCACACGATCATCGCGTGGCCGGCCCCGACGAAGCAGAACACCGGCAAGTCGCACGGCTCGGCCCTCGGCGACGCCGAGGTCGGGGCGACCAAGGAGCTGCTCGGCTTCGACCCGAAGAAGAGCTTCGCCGTCGAGCCGGCCGTCCTCAAGCACGCCCGCGACGTCGTCAAGCGTGGCAAGGCCGCCCACCGCGAGTGGGACAAGACGTACAAGGCGTGGCGAAAGGCCAACCCCGACCGCGCCCAGCTGCTCGACCGCGTGGTCTCCGGCAAGGCGCCGGCCGGCCTCGCGAAGGCGCTGCCGACCTTCCCGGCCGACGCGAAGGGCATCGCCACGCGCGCCGCGTCCGGCAAGGTCCTCAGCGCCCTCGCCGGCGTCATGCCCGAGCTGTGGGGCGGCTCGGCCGACCTCGCCGAGTCCAACAACACGACGATGGAGGGTGAGCCGTCGTTCATCCCCAGCGGCAAGCAGACCCGCGAGTGGAAGGGCGGCCCCTACGGCCGCACCCTGCACTTCGGCATCCGCGAGAACGGGATGGGCATGATCCTCAACGGGATCGCCCTCGAGGGGCTGACCCGCCCGTACGGCGGCACGTTCCTCGTCTTCTCCGACTACATGCGCCCGGCCGTGCGCCTCGCCTCCATCCAGCAGGCGCCCGTCACCTACGTGTGGACCCACGACTCCATCGGTCTCGGCGAGGACGGCCCGACGCACCAGCCCATCGAGCACCTCGCCGCGCTGCGCGCCATCCCGGGCCTCGACGTCGTTCGCCCCGCGGACGCCAACGAGACCGCCGCCGCGTGGGCCCAGATCCTCACCCGCGCCGACGGCCCCGCCGCCCTCTGCCTGACGCGCCAGCCGGTGCCCACCTGGGACCGCTCGACCTACGGCAAGGTGAGCGGTGTCGCCAAGGGCGCCTACGTGCTCGTGCAGGAGTCCCGCGCCGGCGACCCCGACGTCGTGATCGTCGCCACCGGCTCCGAGGTGCAGCTCGCCGTCCAGGCCGCCGAGAAGCTCGAGAAGTCGAGGATCTCGACGCGCGTCGTGTCGATGCCCTGCCGCGAGTGGTTCGAGAAGCAGTCCCGCTCCTACCAGGACAAGGTGCTGCCGCCATCGGTCCGGGCGCGGGTCAGCGTCGAGGCGGGCGTCTCGATGGGCTGGCACGACATCGTCGGTGACGCCGGCCGGGTCGTGAGCATCGAGCACTTCGGTGCCTCCGCCGACTACCAGACCCTCTACCGCGAGTTCGGCCTCACCGCCGAGGCCGTCGTCAAGGCCGCCAAGGACTCCGTCAAGGCCGCGAAGGCCGCTGCGACGAAGGCTCCCGGCGTCACCGAGACCAACCCGGCCCGCGCCGCCCAGAGCGCCGCCACCGATGTCATGGGTGCCGAGCTCGGCACCCCGGCAGCGAAGAAGGCTGCCGCCTCCGCCACCAGCAAGGGGAAGTGAACATGACCAACCCGAACACCAAGGCCCTCTCCGACGCCGGAGTCTCGATCTGGCTCGACGACCTCTCGCGCGACCTCCTCGAGACCGGCAAGATCTCCGACCTCATCGAGGAGCGCAACGTCGTCGGTCTCACGTCGAACCCGTCGATCTTCCAGGCCGCGATGTCGAAGGGCGACCGCTACAACGACGACCTCGCCAGGCTCACCAAGGACGGCAACGACGTCGAGCACGTCGTCTTCGAGCTGACCACCGCCGACGTGCGTGAGGCCTGCGACCTGTTCATGCCGATCTACGAGTCGAGCAAGGGCGTCGACGGGCGAGCCTCCATCGAGGTCGACCCGCGTCTCGCGCACGACACCGACAAGACCGTCGCGCAGGCCAAGCAGATGCATGCCGCCGTCGACCGCCCGAACGTCCTCATCAAGATCCCCGCCACCAAGGCGGGCCTGCCGGCCATCACCGCCACGATCGCCGAGGGCATCAGCGTCAACGTGACCCTGATCTTCTCGCTCGAGCGCTACCGCGCCGTGATGAACGCCTACCTCGAGGGCCTCGAGAAGGCGCAGGCGAACGGCCACGACCTGTCGAAGATCCACTCGGTCGCCTCGTTCTTCGTCTCCCGCGTCGACACCGAGATCGACAAGCGCCTCGACGCCATCGGCACCGACGAGGCCAAGGCCCTCAAGGGCAAGGCCGGCGTCGCAAACGCGCGCCTCGCCTACCAGGCGTACGAGGAGGTCTTCTCGACGCCGCGCTGGAAGAGCCTGGCCGACGCCGGCGCCAACCCGCAGCGTCCGCTGTGGGCGTCCACGGGCGTCAAGGACCCCTCCTACCCCGACACCCTCTACGTGACCGAGCTCGTCGCGCCCGGCGTCGTCAACACGATGCCGGAGAAGACGCTCGAGGCGACGGCCGACCACGGCGAGATCAAGGGTGACACGATCACCGGCCACTACGCCGAGGCCAGCAAGGTGCTCGACGACCTCGAGGGTGTAGGCGTCTCGTACAACGAGGTCGTCGAGCTGCTCGAGGTCGAGGGCGTCGACAAGTTCGAGAAGGCATGGGGCGAGCTCCTCGACGGCGTCACCGCGGAGATGGAGAAGGTGGGCGCATGAGCTCACTGTCCGTCACCGCGTCAGGGGCAGCGGCGGACGCGATCGGGCGGCACGTGCCGACCCTCGTCGAGGACTCCGTGGCGAGCAGGCTCTTCGCGCAGGACGCCACCCTGTGGGGCCCTGACGCCGAGTCGGAGTCCCGGATCCGCCTCTCGTGGGTCGGGCTGCCGCGCTCGTCCCGTCCCCTCGTCGGCGAGATCGCTGCCCTGCGCGACTCGTTCGCCGAGCAGGGCCTCGACCACGTCGTGCTCTGTGGCATGGGTGGGTCGTCGCTCGCCCCCGAGGTCATCTGCGCGACGGCGGGCAAGCCGATCGTCATCCTCGACTCGTCCCACCCCGACTACGTACGCCGTGCGCTGGGTGACGACCTCGAGCGCACCGTCCTCGTGGTGTCGAGCAAGTCGGGCTCCACCGTCGAGACCGACTCGCAGCGACGGGCGTACGAGCAGGCGTTCACCGACGCCGGCATCGACCCCGCGTCGCGCATCGTCGTCGTCACCGACCCGGACAGCCCGCTCGACAAGGAGTCGCGCGACAAGGGCTACCGCGTCGTCAACGCCGACCCCGACGTCGGCGGGCGCTACTCGGCGCTCACGGCGTTCGGCCTCGTGCCCAGCGGCCTGGCGGGCGTCGACGTCGAGGCGCTGCTCGACGAGGCCGACTCCGTCGCCGACCTGCTCGCGGCCGACGACGACGCCAACCCGGGCCTGCGCCTCGGTGCCGCGATGGGCGGCACCGACCCGCTGCGCGACAAGCTCGTGCTCGTCGACGACGGCTCCGGCATCGTCGGGTTCGCCGACTGGGCCGAGCAGCTCATCGCCGAGTCCACGGGCAAGAACGGCACCGGAGTGCTGCCCGTCGTGGCCGGCAGCGACGACGACCCCGAGGTGAAGTGGCCGGCCGGCGACGTCACCGTGGCCCGTCTCGTCGCGTCCGACGCCGACGACGAGCCCACGGGCGACACCCCCTCCGAGGTACGCGTGGGCGGCGCCCTCGGCGCGCAGCTGCTCCTCTGGGAGGTGGCGACCGCGGTTGCCGGGCACCTGCTCGGTATCAACCCGTTCGACCAGCCCGACGTCGAGAGCGCCAAGAAGGCCGCCCGCGAGCTGCTCGACCAGGGCACCGGCTCGGCAGAGGCACCGGCGGCGACCGACGGCGCGATCGAGATCCGCGCGCTGGGCGGCGACGGCTCCTGGCTGGGCGACGCCCAGACGGTCCCGGCGGCGCTCGACGCGCTCGTCGCGCAGCTCGACCCGTCCCGGGGCTACGTCGCCGTCATGGCGTACCTCGACCGGTTGGCCGACGCCGACCTGGCGCAGTGCCGAGTGCCACTGGCGCGCCGCACGGAGCGTCCGGTGACGTTCGGCTGGGGCCCGCGCTTCCTCCACTCCACCGGTCAGTTCCACAAGGGCGGCCCTGCCGTCGGCGTCTACCTGCAGGTCACGGCAGCGCCGAAGGAGGATCTCGCGATCCCCGGTCGCGAGTTCACCTTCGGTGACTTCATCGCCTCGCAGGCCGGTGGTGACGCCGCCGTGCTCGCCGACCACGGTCGCCCCGTGCTGCAGCTGCACCTCACCGACCACGACGCGGGGCTGGCGCAGCTGCGCGACGCCCTCTCGGGCTCGTCCCCCGAAGGAGGTCGTGGATGAGTCCGGCGCGAATCGCCCACGGACACAACCCGCTTCGTTCCGCCGACGACAAGCGTCTTCCACGTATCGCGGGGCCGTGCGGCCTCGTACTCTTCGGCGTCACTGGCGACCTCGCCCGCAAGAAGCTCATGCCGGCGATCTACGACCTCGCCAACCGCGGGCTCCTGCCGCCGGGCTTCTCGCTCGTCGGCTTCGCCCGGCGTGACTGGGCCACCCAGGACTTCGGGCAGGTCGTCCACGACGCCGTGAAGCAGCACGCGCGCACGCCCTTCAGCGAGGACGTGTGGCGCAACCTCTCCGAGGGCTTCCGCTTCGTGCCCGGCACGTTCGACGACCCCGCCGCGTTCGACCTGCTCGCCAAGACCGTCGACGAGCTCGACGCCGACCGCGGCACCGGCGGCAACCACGCCTTCTACCTCTCCATCCCGCCGGGCTTCTTCGCGACGGTGTGCGAGCAGCTCGAGCGCTGCGGCCTGACCAGGGCCGAGGGCGACAGCTGGCGACGGGTCATCATCGAGAAGCCGTTCGGCCACGACCTCAAGAGCGCCCAGGAGCTCAACGAGATCGTCGAGGGCGTCTTCCCCCCTGACTCCGTCTTCCGCATCGACCACTACCTCGGCAAGGAGACGGTCCAGAACCTGCTGGCGCTGCGCTTCGCCAACCAGCTCTTCGAGCCCGTCTGGAACGCCAACTACGTCGACCACGTCCAGATCACGATGGCCGAGGACATCGGCATCGCCGGTCGTGCCGGCTACTACGACGGCATCGGGGCGGCTCGTGACGTCATCCAGAACCATCTTCTGCAGCTGCTGGCCCTGACGGCCATGGAGGAGCCGGTCTCCTTCGACGCCAAGGACCTTCGCGCCGAGAAGGAGAAGGTCCTGTCGGCCGTCCGCCTCCCGGCGGACCTCGACAAGGGCGCCGCGCGCGGGCAGTACGCCGGTGGCTGGCAGGGTGCCGAGGAGGTCGTCGGCTACCTCCAGGAGGACGGCGTCGACCCGCGGTCGACGACCGAGACGTTCGCCGCCGTCACCCTCGAAGTCGACACCCGTCGCTGGGCGGGGGTGCCGTTCTACCTGCGCACGGGCAAGCGCCTCGGCAAGCGCGTCACCGAGATCGCCGTCGTGTTCAAGCGCGCACCGCACCTGCCGTTCGAGCACACGGCCACCGAGGAGCTGGGCCAGAACGCCATCGTCATCCGGGTGCAGCCCGACGAGGGCGTGACGATCCGCTTCGGGTCGAAGGTCCCCGGCGCGCAGATGGAGGTGCGCGACGTGACGATGGACTTCGGCTACGGCTCGTCGTTCACCGAGGCGTCCCCCGAGGCGTACGAACGCCTCATCCTCGACGTCCTGCTGGGCGACCCGCCGCTCTTCCCCCGGCACGAGGAGGTCGAGTCGTCGTGGCGCATCCTCGACCCGCTCATGCGCCACTGGGCCAAGGGCGGCAAGCCGGAGCAGTACCCCGCGGGCACGTGGGGACCGCCCGCGGCCGACCACATGCTCGAGCGTGACGGACGAACGTGGAGGATGCCGTGATCCGCGACCTGACCGACACCACGACGACCGGCATCAGCAAGACGCTCGTTCGCCTGCGCAACGAGGTCGGCGCGATGGCGCTCGGCCGCGTGCTCACCCTCGTCGTGGTCGTCGAGGACACCGACTCGCAGAACGCGATCGATGTCGCGAACCAGGCCAGCCGCCAGCACCCCTGCCGCATCATCGTCGTCATCGCCGGCGACCGACGCGGCAAGAACCGCCTCGACGCCCAGATCCGCCTGGGCGGCGACGCGGGCGCGAGCGAGATCGTCGTGCTGCGCCTCTACGGCGCGCTGGCCAACCACGGCCCGAGCGTCGTCGTGCCGCTGCTCCTGCCCGACTCCCCCATCGTCGCCTGGTGGCCCGGCGAGGCACCGGCCGACGTCGCCAAGGACCCCGTCGGGGCGATGGCCCAGCGCCGCATCACCGACGCCGCCGAGCACCGCAACCCGCGGCTCATGCTCAAGAAGCGCGCGGCGTCCTACGCCCCCGGCGACACCGACCTCGCGTGGACCCGGCTGACCCGCTGGCGCGGCCTGCTCGCGGCCGCCCTCGACCAGCCGCCCTACGAGCCGATCACCGGCGCCGTCGTCAGCGGTGCTCCCGACTCGCCGTCCTCTGACCTGCTCGCAGCGTGGCTGTCCCGCAGGCTCAAGGTGCCGGTGCACCGGGTGTCGACGCCGCGCGGCTCCGGCATCGCTGCGGTGCGCCTCGAGCGCAGGAGCGGGCCGATCGACCTCGTGCGCCCGGGTGACTCCGTCGCGACGCTCTCGCAGTCGGGCCAGCCCGACCGTCGCATCAGCCTCCCGCGGCGCGAGCTGCCCGAGTGCCTGGCCGACGAGCTGCGCCGGCTCGACCCCGACGACACCTACGAGGACGCGCTGCTGCACGGCCTGGGCGTCCTCGCGCCCGTACGCCTCACGGCCGCCGCGGCCGCCAAGGCCGGCAAGGCCCCCGACCCGGCCGAGTCGCGCCGTCTCGCCGCCCGCCTGAGCCGCGACGTGACGGCGCAGGAGGCCAGCGCGATGATCACTGCCGCCGCGCCACCTGAGCACGCCGAGACCGCCGACGTGCGGGCCGCAACCGTGCGCAAGCTCGCCGGCAAACGCACGCCCCGCGAGAAGCAGGCCGCCAAGGACCGCAGGAAGGCGGTCAAGGCCGGTGCCGCCGCCGGTGGCGCCGGCAGGACGGCGGGCACCCGCAAGGCTGCTGCCAAGAAGGCGTCCGCGTCGACGTCGACGGCACGCACGTCGGCAGCGGGCAGGACGGCCGCGAGCAAGACCGCCGCGAGCAAGGCAGCCGCGAAAAAGACGGCCGCGAGCAAGACCGCCGCGAGCAAGACCGCCGCGAGGAAGACTGGCGCGAGCACATCCACTGCGCGGAAGGTCACGACCCGCAAGGCCGCCGCCCGGAAGACGGCGACGACGAAGGCGACGCCGAGGAAGGCCGGCTCGTGAGTGCCGAACCGCGCGTCGTGGTCCACCCCGACAAGCAGTCCCTGGCCGACGCTGCGGCCGCCCGACTCGTCACCGCGATCATCGACGCCCAGACCCGTCGGCCCGAGGCGCAGCTCGCGCTGACCGGCGGGTCGATGGGCTCGGCGATCATCGCCTCGCTCGCGAAGGTGCCGGGCCGCTCCGCCGTCGACTGGTCACGCGTACGCGTGTGGTGGGGCGACGAGCGCTACCTGCCGGCGGGCGACCCCGACCGCAACGACACCCAGAACGACGAAGCCGGGCTGTCCGCGCTGGGCCTCGACCCTGCGAAGGTCCACCGGGTGGCCGGGCCCGAGGTGTCCGAGAACGCCGAGGCCAGCGCGACGGCATACGCCCAGACGGTTCGCGAGCACGGTCAGAAGGCCTGGGACGTCGTGCTGTTCGGCGTCGGACCAGACGGCCACGTCGCCTCGCTCTTCCCGCACCACCCGGCCCAGCGGATCAGCGATGCGATCGCCGTCGCGGTGCACGACTCGCCGAAGCCGCCACCCGACCGGGTGAGCCTCACGTTCGAGTGCTTCGACCGCAGCCACGAGGTCTGGTTCCTCGTCGCGGGTGACGACAAGGCCGAGGCGGTGGCTGCGGCCCTCGCGCCCGGCACCGATCGCTGGGACGTCCCAGCCGCTGGTGTGCGCGGCACCGACGCCACCCTGTGGCTCGTCGACGCCGACGCGGCATCCGGTCTCGGCTCACCGGACTGACCTAAGGCGCCCGGAACACGAAAGTGCCCACTCGACCGTCTTCACCGTCGAGTGGGCACTTTCGTGCGGGCGCCCGGAGCGGGCGCGGTCGCTCAGGTCACTGGATGAGGCCACGCTCGCGCAGCGTGCTCAGGGCCTCGTCGAGGATCGCGGCGCCGTCGGCGTCGCTGCGGCGCTCCTTCACGTACGCGAGGTGCGTCTTGTAGGGCTCGACCTTCGGCGGGGCCGGGGGGTCGTCCTTGTCCTGGCCGGCGGGGAACCCGCAGCGCGGGCAGTCCCACGTCTCGGGGAGCACCATGCCGGGCTCCTCGGCGAAGCTCGGTCGCGTCTCGTGCCCGTTGGAGCACCAGTAGGAGATGTGGACGCGAGGGGCGGCGTCGCCGCGCTCCGCCTCGCCCATCGGGCCGGCACCGACCCGGCTTCCACGAATGGCGTTACCGCTGGCCATCTACTCGTCCTCTCAGCTCGCGAAGCGGGCCAGCAGGCCCAGCCCGATGATGGATGCCGCCCAGACGGCGGCCACGGCCACGGTGAAGCGGTCGAGGTTGCGCTCTGCGACGGACGAGCCGCCGAGGGACGTGGACATGCCCCCGCCGAACATGTCGGACAGGCCGCCACCCTTGCCCTTGTGCAGCAGGATGAACAGGGTCAGGACCAGGCTGGACAGCACCAGCAGGACCTGAAGCACGATGCGAACCGCATCCACGTGGTCACTCCAAATCGTCGGGATCTCGGGGGTGGTCGGGCCGGTGGGCCACTTTCCCCCGGTCTTTCAGGGCTCGGGCAAGGATACCTGCCCGAGGCCCCATCGGCCGAACGGCCCTCGGTGGGCCGCCCGGTCGATGAGGACGCCTCGGCGCCTCTTGAACGCCGGCCGGCCGGCCTGTCGTCCGGTCGGTCAGCCGGCCGTGACGTGGTCGCGGTAGCGGCAGATGGCCGCGAACTCGGCCGGGTCGATGGACGCGCCGCCCACGAGGGCGCCGTCGACGTCCTCCTGGGCCATGATCGCGGCCACGTTGGCCGCCTTGACGCTGCCGCCGTAGAGCACGCGTACGCCGTCGGCCACGTCGCCGCTGTAGAGCTCGGCGAGCAGCGTGCGGATGGCGGCGCACACCTCCTGCGCGTCGTCGGGGGTTGCGACCTCGCCGGTGCCGATGGCCCAGATGGGCTCGTAGGCGATGACGACGGTGGCGGCCTGCTCCTTGGTGACGCCGTCGAGGTCGGCGCGCAGCTGCGCGACAACGTGCTCGACCTGGCGACCCTCCTTGCGCACGTCGAGGGCCTCGCCGCAGCAGAGGATCGGGGTGAGCCCGTGCGTGTAGGCGGCCTTGACCTTCGCGTTGACGACCTCGTCGGTCTCGCCGTGGCCCTCACGTCGCTCGCTGTGCCCGATCGTCACGTAGGTGCAGCCGAGCTTGGCGAGGAAGGCACCGGAGATGTCACCGGTGTAGGCGCCCGACGTGTGCGGCGAGAGGTCCTGCGCGCCGTAGCGCAGGTCGAGCTTGTCACCCTCGACGAGTGTCTGGACGGACCGCAGGGCGGTGAACGGCGGCAGCACGGCGACCTCGACGGCCGAGTGGTCGTGCTTGGCGTCGCGCAGCGTCCAGTCGAGCTTCTGCACGAGGTGCGTCGCCTGGAGGTGGTCGAGGTTCATCTTCCAGTTGCCCGCCATGAGCGGGACCCGCCCGGTGGGCCGGGTTGCCTTGGTGTCCTTGGCCATCAGGCGTCGCCTTCCTCGAGCACGGTGAGTCCGGGCAGCTCCTTGCCCTCGAGGTACTCGAGGCTGGCGCCGCCGCCGGTGGAGATGTGGCCGAAGTCGGAGTCCTCGAAGCCGAGCTGGCGCACCGCGGCGGCGGAGTCGCCACCACCGACGACGGTGAGCGCCCCCTTGGCCGTGATGTCGACGAGGGACTGCGCCAGGGCCTTGGTGCCGGCCGCGAACGGCGCCATCTCGAACGCACCCATCGGGCCGTTCCAGAAGACCGTGCGGCAGTCGGCCAGCTTCTCGGCGAAGAGGCGGCTCGACTCGGGGCCGATGTCGAGGCCCATGCGGTCGGACGGGATCGCGTCGGCCGCGACGACGTCGTGGGCGGCGTCGGCGCTGAACGAGTCGGCGACGACGATGTCGACGGGGAGGACGATCTCGACGCCCTCCTTCTCCGCACGGTCGAGGTAGCCCTTGACGGTGTCGACCTGGTCGGCCTCGAGCAGGCTCTTGCCGACCTCGAGGCCCTGCGCCGCGAGGAAGGTGAAGAGCATCCCGCCGCCGACGAGGAGGCGGTCGGCGGTGCCGAGCAGGTTGCCGATGACGCCGAGCTTGTCGGACACCTTCGCGCCACCGAGCACGACGGCATACGGGCGCTCGGGATCCTTGGTCAGGCGGCGCAGCACGTCGACCTCGGTGGAGACGAGGTCACCCGTGGCGTGCGGCAGCAGGCGTGCGACGTCGTAGACGGACGCCTGCTTGCGATGCACCACACCGAAGCCGTCGGAGACGAAGACGTCTGCGAGCGAAGCGAGCTCGCGCGCGAACTCGGCACGCTCGTCGTCGCTCTTCGCCGTCTCGCCCGCGTTGAAGCGGAGGTTCTCGAGGAGCAGCACCTGGCCGTCCTGGAGCGCGGCGGCCTTGGCCTTGGCGTCGTCACCGACCGTGTCGTCGGCGAAGACGACGTCGGTGCCGAGCACCTCACCGAGGCGCTTCGCGACCGGGACCAGGGAGTACTTGGCCTCGGGGGTGCCCTTGGGGCGTCCGAGGTGGGCGCACACGATGACCCGGGCGCCGGCGTCGGCAAGGCCCTTGATCGTCGGGGCGGACGCACGGATGCGGCCGTCGTCGGTGATGGTCGAGCCGTCGAGCGGCACGTTGAGGTCGGACCGGACGAGCACGCGCTTGCCGCGCAGGTCGCCGAGGTCTCTGGTGGTCTTCACGCGGGATGCCTCTTCAGTGGTGGGGATCAGCCGGGCAAGGGTGCGGCCACCGCCCACGCGGGACACCCGGTGCGAGCCGGGGTGGCGGGGCGGTGGCCGAGTGGGCTCAGAGCGACTGGCCGACGAGCGCGACGAGGTCGACGAGGCGGTTGGAGTAGCCCCACTCGTTGTCGTACCAGCCGACGACCTTGACCTGGTTGCCGATGACCTTGGTCAGGCCAGCATCGAAGATGCACGAAGCGGGGTCGGTCTCGATGTCCTTGGAGACGATCTGGTCCTCGGTGTAGACGAGGACACCCTTGAGCGGGCCCTCGGCGGCGGCCTTGACCGCGGCGTTGACCTCCTCGACGGTGGTCTCTCGGCCGGCCTCGAACGTGAGGTCGGTGGCAGAGCCGGTGGGCACCGGCACGCGCAGCGCGTAGCCGTCGAGCTTGCCCTTGAGCTCGGGGAGCACGAGGCCGATGGCCTTCGCGGCGCCCGTCGAGGTCGGGACGATGTTGAGCGCGGCGGCGCGCGCGCGACGGAGGTCCTTGTGCGGGGCGTCCTGCAGGTTCTGGTCCTGCGTGTAGGCGTGGATCGTCGTCATGAGGCCCTTGACGATGCCGAACTCGTCGTTCAGCACCTTGGCCATCGGGCCGAGGCAGTTCGTCGTGCACGACGCGTTGGAGATGATCGTGTGCTTCGAGGCGTCGTACGCGTCGTCGTTGACCCCCATGACGATCGTGATGTCCTCGTTCTTGGCCGGAGCCGAGATGATGACCTTCTTGGCGCCGCCGTCGACGTGGGCCTTGGCCGCGGTCGCGTCGGTGAAGAACCCCGTGGACTCGACGACGATGTCGGCGCCGACTCCGGCCCAGTCGATCTTGGACGGGTCGCGCTCCTCGAACACGCGGATCGACTTGCCGTCGACCGTGAGCGACGTGTCGTCGTAGGTGACCTCGCCCGGGAAGCGACCCAGGATCGAGTCGTACTTGAGCAGGTGGGCAAGGGTCTTGTTGTCCATGAGGTCGTTCGTTGCCACGACCTCGATGTCGGCTCCGGACGCCACGATGGCGCGGAAGAAGTTGCGGCCGATGCGGCCAAAGCCGTTGATACCAACGCGAACGGTCACTGCTGTGCACCTCTTCGGTGAGACTGTGTCGGACGATGTGCCAGACCTTGGGGCCGCCACGCTGCGACCTTGATCACACACACCTTAGTGCGTCGACTCAGGGCCCGAACCGGCAGTCTCAGGGCTTGGTGAGCACGCGCTCACCGCACGGACGGGTCGTCTGCGTACGCGTGCGGCAGGGTGCGGGTACGCGTACGCGGGCCTTCGAGTGGTGGCCGCGGCCCCGCGTACGGGCTCAGCTGTCGAGCATGTCCGGCGTGAGGTTGGCGTCGGTTCCCGGCACCCCGAGCTCCTCGGCACGCTTGTCGGCCATCGCGAGCAGGCGGCGGATGCGCCCGGCGACGGCGTCCTTCGTCATGGGCGGCTTGGCCAGCTGGCCCAGCTCCTCGAGGCTTGCCTGCTTGTGCTCGAGACGCAGCACGCCGGCCTCGCGGAGGTGGTCGGGGATGTCGTCGCCGAGCAGCTCCATGGCGCGCTCGACCCTGGCGCCGGCGGCGACGGCCGCGCGGGCCGAGCGGCGCAGGTTGGCGTCGTCGAAGTTCGCGAGACGGTTGGCGGTGGCCCGCACCTCGCGACGCATCCGCCGTTCCTCCCAGGCCAGCACCGCGTCGTGGGCGCCGAGGCGGGTCAGCATCGCGCCGATCGCGTCGCCGTCGCGGATGACGACACGGTCGACCCCGCGCACCTCGCGCGCCTTGGCCTGGATGGCGAGTCGCCGGGCGGCGCCGACCAGCGCGAGCGCGGCCTCGGGCCCGGGGCAGGTCACCTCTAGGGCCGAGGACCGGCCGGGCTCGGTGAGCGAGCCGTGGGCCAGGAACGCGCCGCGCCAGGCGGCCTCGGAGTCGCACGTGGCGGCGCTCACGACCTTCGGCGGCAGACCCCGGACCGGTCGCCCGCGCGTGTCGATGAGCCCGGTCTGGCGTGCGAGGGTCGCCCCCTCCTCGACCACCCGCACGACGTAGCGCGACCCGCGTCGCAGACCGCCGGCGGCGAGGACAAGCACGTCGCTCTTGTGGCCGTAGACCTCGCTGATGTTGCGGCGCAGGCGCCGTGCCGCATTGGCGGTGTCGAGCTCGGCCTCGACGACGATCTGCCCACCGATGATGTGCAGTCCCCCGGCGAACCGGAGCATCGTGGACACCTCGGCCTTGCGACAGCAGGGCTTGGTCACCTCGAGGCGTGAGAGCTCGTCCTTCACCTTCGCTGTCATGGCCATGGGCGACATCCTGCCATCCTGTTCAAGAACCCTCGCGTCGGAGTCCCACCGCGACACACCGAGGCGCCCCGGGCGCCGACGTCGGCGTGTCGTGCCGACGTCGGGGTGGCTCAGGCGATGACGTCGCGCAGCGCGGCCGCGAGGCGGAGCGGGTCGTGGACGCCCGGCTCGTTGCGCGCGGCGACGGGGGCGATGACGAGCTCCGCACCGAGGTCTGCGGCGGCGGCGCGCAGCGACGCACCGTCGGGCACGACGCTGGGGTCGGCGAGCACGACGTCGAGCCGCAGCTCGGGCGCATTGGCGGCGAAGGAGGCCAGGTGGTCCTCGGCACGGAAGTCGCGGGTCTCGCCCTTGTGCACCTCGAGGTTGAGGTTGAGCAGACGCTTGGCGGGTGTCGCCACGAGGGCGTCGACGAGGTCGGGCACGAGCAGGTGGGGCATGACCGACGTGAACCACGAGCCCGGGCCGAGCATGACCCAGTCGGCGGCGCCGACGGCCGCGAGGGCCTCGTGGCACGGCTCGGGGCACGTCGGCACGATGCCGATGGACGAGACGATGCCGGGCGAGGAGGCGACACGGTGCTGACCGCGCACCTCGACGGTGTCGTCGGGGCGGTCGGGGTCGTGACCGCGGATCTCGGCGACGATCTCGAGCGGCTCGGCGGCCATCGGCAGCACGCGGCCACGCGCTCCGAGGAGCCGCCCGACGAGGTCGAGGCCCTTGACGGTGTCGCCGAGCAGCTCCCAGATCGAGACGATCATGAGGTTGCCCAGCGCGTGCCCCTGGAGCTCGCCCGCGCCGGCGAAGCGGTGCTGGAGGACGTCACGCCACGTGTGGCCCCAGTCACTCTCGTCGCAGAGCGCCGACAGGGCCATGCGGAGGTCGCCGGGCGGCAACACGTCGAACTCCTCGCGCAGCCGGCCGCTCGAGCCGCCGTCGTCGGCCACGGTCACGACCGCCGTGACGTGGTCGGTGAGCAGCCGCAGCGCCGTGAGCGTCGCGGCGAGGCCGTGCCCGCCGCCGAGCGCGACGATGTGCCGGTGGTGCGGAAACGCCAGGGGTCCGCGCGGTGGGGGCATGGCGCTGGTCCCCGTCACTCACGCCCCAGGTCGCGGTGGACGACGAAGGTGTCGACGCGGCCGCGGCCACCGAGGCGCTCGCTGAGGGCCTCGGCGATGGCGACGGAGCGGTGCTTGCCGCCGGTGCAGCCGACGGCGACGGTGACGTACCGTCGGCCCTCGCGGACGTAGCCGGCGATCATCGTGTCGAGCAGGTCGCCCGCCCGTTGGAGGAACTCGTCGGCCCCGGCCTGCTTCATGACGAACTCGCTGACAGGCCCGTCGCGTCCGGTGAGCGCCCGCAGCTCGGGCACCCAGTAGGGGTTGGGCAGGAAGCGCATGTCGAAGACGACGTCGGCGTCGAGCGGCAGGCCGTACTTGAACCCGAACGACATGACGGCGATGCGCAGCTGCACGCGACCCTCGCCGGCGAACAGCGAGCTCAGCTTGGCGCTGAGCTGGTGGACGTTGAGGCCGGAGCTGTCGATGACGACGTCGGCCGACGACCGCAGGTCGAGCAGCTGCTGGCGCTCGCGCTGGATGCCGTCGAGGAGCCGGCCGTCACCCTGGAGGGGGTGCGGGCGTCGCACGCTCTCGAAGCGCCGCACGAGCGCCTCGTCGGTCGCGTCGAGGAAGACGAGGCTCGGCCGCTCACCGCGCTCGCGGGCATCGGCGATGGCGCCTTCGAGCAGCGCGAACCAACCCCGTGAGCGCACGTCGACGACGACCGCCACCTGCTGGGGGCGGGAGTCCGGGTCGTTGGCGCGGGTCTCGTCGCGCAGCTCGGCGAGGTGGCTCAGCAGCTGCGGCGGCAGGTTGTCGACGACGAGCCAGCCGAGGTCCTCGAGGACGTTCGCGGTCGTGCTGCGCCCCGCGCCGCTCATGCCGGTGACGATGACGATCGGCGCCTCGGCGAGCGACGTCTGCGGGGTGGGGCCGGTGTCGGCGGTCATTCGAGCACTTCTCCCGTCGTGAGGTTCACGGCTGGCTCCTGGGGTGCTCCCCCAGCCAAGTGGTTGACGACGGCCGAAGCAAGCGACCGGCCGAAGCCCGGAACAGCCATGATGTCCGAAACGTCCGCCGTGCGAAGACGTTTGACGGAACCGAAGTGGCGTAGCAGCGCCTTCTGGCGGCTGCTGCCGAGCCCGGGGATGCCGTCGAGCTGGGAGGCCGTCATCGCCTTGGAGCGGCGCTGCCGGTGGAAGGTGATGGCGAAGCGGTGCGCCTCGTCCCGCAGGCGCTGCAGCAGGTAGAGGCCCTCGCTGGTGCGCGGGAGGATGACCGGGTGGTCGTCGCGGGGCAGCCACACCTCCTCGAGCCGCTTGGCGAGCCCGACGAGCGCGACCTCCTCGATGCCGAGCTCGTCGAGGACGGCCTGGGCCGCGTTGACCTGCGGGAGGCCGCCGTCGACGACGACGAGGCTCGGCGGGTAGGCGAATCGGCGCGGGCGGCCGGTCTCGGGGTCGATGGGCCCGGACGTGGACGGGCCGTCGTCATCGTCGTCGGTGGCCGGGCTGTCCCGGCGCACGGACCGGCCGTCACGGTCGGACGGCTCGCTGACGACGCCGGTCGACAGGTCGAGGTCGCCGGCGCCCTCGGCGTCCTCCAGGTAGCGGCGGAAGCGGCGGGTCAGCACCTCGCGCATCGCGGCGGTGTCGTCGACGGTGACGGGAGCGTCGGCCCCGGGCCCGCCCGCCTCGGCGGTGGAGGTCGCCCCACGCACGATGAAGCGGCGGTACTCGCTCTTGCGCGCGAGGCCGTCCTCGAAGACGACCATCGAGGCGACGACGTTGGTGCCCTGCACGTGGCTGACGTCGTAGCACTCGATGCGCAGCGGGGCGTCGTCGAGCCCGAGGTAGTCCTGCAGCTCCTGAAGCGCCTTGCTGCGAAGCGTCAGGTCACCGGCGCGGGCGACCTTGTGGCGGGCCAGCGACTGCTCGGCGTTGCGACGCACCGTCTCCATGAGGGTGCGCTTGTCGCCGCGCTGCGGCACCCTGACGCTCACCGTCGAGCCGCGCACGGTCGACAGCCACTCGGTGACCGCGTCGAGGTCGGCCGGCAGCGTGGGCACGAGCACCTCGCGGGGCACGGCGTCGCGGTCGGCGTCGCCGTAGACCTGCTGCAGCAGGTGCTCGACGAGGGTCGGGAGGTCCTCGCTCTCCTTCTCGACGACCCACCCGCGCTGGCCGCGGATGCGCCCGCCCCGCACGTGGAAGACCTGGACGGCGGCCTCGAGGTCGTCGTCGGCGAGGGCGAAGACGTCGGCGTCGGTCGCGTCGCCCAGCACCACGGCCTGCTTCTCGAGGGCCTTGGTCAGGGCGCCGATGTCGTCGCGGAGCCGGGCCGCCTGCTCGAAGTCGAGCTCGGCCGCCGCCTCCTTCATGCGGGTCTCGAGGCGCTTGGCGAAGCGGGTCGTGTTGCCCGCCATGAAGTCGCAGAAGTCCTCGGCGATCGCGCGGTGCTCGTCGGGAGTGACCCGGCCGACGCAGGGCGCCGAGCACTTGTCGATGTAGCCGAGCAGGCAGGGCCGCCCGCTGGCCGCGGCCCGCTTGAAGACACCCGAGGAGCAGGTGCGCACCGGGAAGACCCGCAGTAGAAGGTCGAGGGTCTCGCGGATCGCCCACGCGTGGCCGTAGGGACCGAAGTAGCGGGTGCCCTTGCGCTTGGCGCCTCGCATCACCTGGGCGCGGGGGAACTCCTCGCCCATCGTCACGGCGAGGAACGGGTAGGACTTGTCGTCGCGGTACTTGACGTTGAAGCGCGGGTCGAACTCCTTGATCCAGGAGTACTCGAGCTGCAGCGCCTCGACCTCGGTGCGCACGACGGTCCACTCGACCGACGCTGCGGTGGTGACCATCGTGGCGGTGCGCGGGTGCAGCGCGGTGATGTCCTGGAAGTACGACGACAGCCGGGGGCGCAGCGAGTTCGCCTTGCCGACGTAGATGACCCGGCCGTGGGAGTCGCGGAAGCGGTAGACGCCCGGGTCGGTCGGGATCTCCCCCGGCTTCGGTCGGTAGGTCGTCGGGTCCGCCACGCGTCCACCCTATGTCGGCCCACCGACGCCGCCGTATGCCGCCCTCCACCGCCGGGGAGGGCGGCCGGACGGCATACGGGAGGGCCCGGTCAGGCGACGGTGAAGGTGTCGCCGGTGACGGTGACCTGCTTGGCGGTGAGGGCGCGCTTCGCCTGGCTGTCGGGCGTCGGCTCGCCCGTCGTGAGGTCGAAGTGGCTCTGGTGGCAGGGGCAGACGATCTGGTTGTCGGCCACGGAGCTGACGGCGCAGCCCTGGTGCGGGCACGTCGTGTCGAAGGCCTTGAACGTGCCGGCCACCGGCTGCGTGACGACGGTTTTGGTGTCGGGGAAGAACTTCGCGCCTCCGACGGGGACCTCGGACGAGGGGGTGCCCCCGCCGGAGGGAGCGGACGGCGCCGCCGAGCTGCCGGCGCCGGACGACGCCGCGCTGCTCGAGGACCCGCCCGTCGCGCTGGGGACCGGCGGGCTGCTGCACGCGGCGAGGGCACCTGCCCCGACGACGCCGGCGACCTTGAGGACGCCGCGACGGTCGGTGAGCCCCGTGACGCGGTGGTCGGCCGCCCCGGTGTGTGCGTCGGTCGACCCGTCGATGGGCTCGAGGGGGGAGTCGTGCTCGGTGGCGAAGCTGCTGGACTGCTCGGCGGTGCGTGAGGGGCTGGGCTCTGTCATGCGTTCCTCTTCCGGGTAGAGGTGGAGGTCCTCGTCTTGCTCACGGTGGTGCTGGGCGTGTTCTTCTTCGCGGCCGCGGTGGTGGCACCTCCTCTGGCGCGACCCGTGGTGCGGGCGGCCTTCAGTCTGGCCGAGCTCGCTGTGGCTGAGCCATCAGCTCGCTGTGAGCCGTCGGCCGCCTTCTTCTTCGTGCCGGACGAGGCCCGGCCCCGCGCCGTGCTGCGGGTCGTGGTGCGGGCGGTGCGGTCGAGGATCGGCCGGAGGAAGCGGCCGGTGTGGCTGGCGGCCACGTCGGCGACCTCCTCGGGCGTGCCTTCGGCGATGACCGTGCCGCCGCCGGAGCCCCCCTCGGGCCCCATGTCGATGATCCAGTCGGCGTTCTTGATGACGTCGAGGTTGTGCTCGATGACGATGACGGTGTTGCCCTTGTCGACGAGCCCCTGCAGCACGTCGAGGAGCTTCTTGATGTCCTCGAAGTGCAGGCCGGTGGTCGGCTCGTCGAGGACGTAGATGGTGCGCCCCGTGGAGCGCTTCTGCAGCTCGCTGGCGAGCTTGACGCGCTGCGCCTCGCCGCCGGAGAGAGTGGGCGCCGGCTGGCCCAGCCGCACGTAGCCCAGGCCCACGTCGTTGAGCGTCTTGAGGTGACGAGCGATCGCCGGCACGGCCTCGAAGAAGGTCGCGGCCTCCTCGATGGGCATGTCGAGCACGTCGGCGATCGTCTTGCCCTTGAAGTGCACCTCGAGGGTCTCGCGGTTGTAGCGGGCCCCGTGGCACACCTCGCACGGCACGTAGACGTCGGGCAGGAAGTTCATCTCGATCTTGATCGTGCCGTCACCCGAGCACGCGTCGCACCGTCCGCCCTTGACGTTGAAGGAGAAGCGTCCGGGCTGGTAGCCGCGGATCTTCGCCTCCGTCGTCTCGGCGAAGAGCTTGCGCATGTTGTCGAAGACGCCGGTGTAGGTGGCCGGGTTCGAGCGCGGCGTGCGGCCGATCGGGCTCTGGTCGACGTGGACGACCTTGTCGAGGAGGTCGAGTCCGGTGACGGTCTTGTGCCGTCCGGGAACGTGCCTGGCGCCGTTGAGCTTGTTGGCGAGCACGTTGTAGAGGATGTCGTTGACGAGGGTCGACTTGCCCGAGCCGGACACGCCCGTGACGGCGACGAGGTTGCCGAGCGGGAAGCTGACCGACACGTTCTGGAGGTTGTTCTCGCGGGCGCCGGTGACGGTGAGCTGCCGACCGTCGTGGCCGCGGCGCACGTCGGGGGTCGGGATCTCGCGCCGGCCGGAGAGGTACATGCCGGTGAGCGAGTCGGGGTGCTCGAGCAGTCCCTTGACGGGCCCGGAGTGGACGACGTGCCCGCCGTGCTCGCCGGCGCCGGGGCCGATGTCGACGACCCAGTCGGCCGTGGCGATGGTGTCCTCGTCGTGCTCGACGACGATCAGGGTGTTGCCGAGGTCGCGCAACCGCGTCAGGGTCTCGATGAGCCGGTGGTTGTCGCGCTGGTGCAGGCCGATGGACGGCTCGTCGAGCACGTAGAGCACCCCGACGAGGCCCGAGCCGATCTGGGTCGCGAGCCGGATGCGCTGGGCCTCGCCGCCGGAGAGCGTGCCGGCCGGCCGGTCGAGCGAGAGGTAGTCGAGGCCGACGTCGAGCAGGAAGCCGAGGCGGGCGTCGATCTCCTTGATGACACGCTCGGCGATCTGCTGCTCGCGCGGCGTGAAGTCGACGGTGTCGAGGAACCCGGCGGCCTCGTTGATCGCGAGGGCACAGACCTCGGAGATGTTCTTGCCGCCGACGAGCACGGCGAGGGACTCGGGCTTGAGGCGGGCGCCCTTGCAGACCGGGCACGGCACCTCGCGCATGAAGCCCTCGTAGCGGTCGCGGCTCCAGTCGGAGTCGGTCTCGGCGTGGCGGCGCTTGATGAACGGGACGACGCCCTCGAACCCGGTGGTGTAGGAGCGGTCGCGGCCGTAGCGGTTCTTGTATCGGACGTGGACCTTGTAGTTCTGGCCGTGCAGCAGCGCCTCCTTGGCGCGCGCCGGCAGGGCCCGCCACGGGACGTCCACCGAGAACTTCATGTCGTCGGCGAGAGCGCCCATGACGCGCTGGAAGTACTCGGCCGAGCCGGAGCCCTGCGCCCACGGGGCGATGGCGCCCTCGGCGAGCGTGAGGTCATCGTCCGGCACGACGAGCTCGGGGTCGACCTCGAGCTCGGTGCCGATGCCGGTGCACTCGGTGCAGGCACCGAAGGGCGAGTTGAACGAGAACGACCGCGGCTGCACCTCGTCCATGCCCAGGGGGTGGTTGTTGGGGCAGGCCATCTTCTCGGAGTAGCGGCGCTCGCGCTCCTTGTCCTTCGCGTCGCGGTCGACGAAGTCGATGATGACGATGCCGCCGGCCAGCCCGAGGGCGGTCTCGACGGAGTCGGTGAGGCGCCGCTTCGAGCCGGCGTCGTCGCCCTTGGCGACGAGACGGTCGACGACGACCTCGATCGTGTGCTTCTTCTGCTTCTCGAGCTTGGGCGCCTCGGTCAGCGAGACGACCTCACCGTCGACGCGGGCGCGCGAGAAGCCCTTGGTCTGCAGCTCGGCGAAGAGGTCGACGAACTCGCCCTTGCGGCCCTGGACGACCGGCGCGAGCACCTGGAAGCGGGTGCGGTCCTCGAGCGTCAGCAGCTGGTCGACGATCTGCTGCGGCGACTGGCGGGTGACCGGCTCACCGCAGACGGGACAGTGCGGCCGCCCGGCACGGGCGAAGAGGAGGCGGAGGTAGTCGTAGACCTCGGTGATGGTGCCGACCGTCGAGCGCGGGTTGCGGTTGGTCGACTTCTGGTCGATCGACACCGCCGGCGAGAGCCCCTCGATGAAGTCGACGTCGGGCTTGTCCATCTGGCCGAGGAACTGCCGGGCGTACGCCGACAGCGACTCGACGTAGCGTCGCTGGCCCTCCGCGAAGATCGTGTCGAAGGCGAGGCTCGACTTGCCCGACCCGGAGAGCCCGGTGAAGACGATGAGGCTGTCGCGGGGTAGGTCGACCGACACGTCGCGGAGGTTGTGCTCGCGCGCGCCGCGGACGACGAGGGAATGGGCGTTGCCGGTGGGCGTAGCAGTCACGCGCAACATGCTAGGTCGGGTCACCGACAGTCCTCGTATCGGCGGTCCCGCTGGCCGGCTCGCCGCGCAGGGTGCCACTCACCCAGGACCCGCCCGGACGGCATACTCGCAGTCATGAGCGAGCACGTGCCGACCCCCATCGAGGACTACGCGGTGCTCGGCGACCTGGGCACCGCGGCGCTCGTCAGCCGGCGTGGCTCCATCGACTGGCTGTGCCTGCCCCGCTTCGACTCGCGGGCCTGCTTCGCGGCGCTGCTCGGCACGCCCGAGCACGGCCGGTGGCTCATCGCACCGGTCGACGAGGACGCCGTGACGACGCGCCGCTACGCCGGTGACTCCTTCGTGCTCGAGACCTTCCACGAGACGTCCACCG
The DNA here is from genome assembly GCF_042676085.1 of Terrabacter terrigena. Classification (NCBI taxonomy): domain Bacteria; kingdom Bacillati; phylum Actinomycetota; class Actinomycetes; order Micrococcales; family Intrasporangiaceae; genus Terrabacter; species Terrabacter terrigena. The sequence continues at coordinate 154,025 of NZ_JBHTKH010000006.1, read as the reverse complement.
GGCGGGTCAAGGTCACCGACGTCATGCCGCTCGGCGACGGCCGTTCCGACGTGCTGCGCCGCATCGAAGGTCTCGAGGGCACCGTCCGGATGGTCCACGAGTGGACGGTGCGCTTCAACTACGGCCGCACCCGCCCCTGGGTCGCGCGCCACTCCGACGACCGCGAGGGCCGCACCGACGAGATCATCACGGCCATCGCCGGCCCCGACATGCTGGTGCTCCGTGGCGCCCGGCTCCCGCACGCGCAGGACGGCCACCACGTCGACGAGTTCGACGTCTCCGCGGGTGACGTCATGACGTTCTCGACGACGTGGTTCCGCAGCCACCATCCGATCCCGCCGCCCCTGAGCGTGCGAGCCCGCATCGCGGAGACCATCGCGCTGAGCGAGCAGTACGCCGCCCGCAGCCACTACACGGGACCGTATGCGGCCGCCGTGACGCGTTCGCTGCTGGTGCTCCGAGGGCTGACGCACCAGTCGACCGGAGGCATCGTGGCCGCCGCGACGACGTCCCTGCCCGAGGAGCTCGGCGGCGAGCGCAACTGGGACTACCGGTTCTGCTGGCTGCGCGACGCGGCCCTGACCCTCGAGGCGCTGCTCGGCTGCGGCTACGTGGAGGAGACCGAGCTGTGGCGGGCGTGGCTGCTGCGTGCCGTGGCCGGAGACCCCGAGGACATGCAGATCATGTACCGCGTCGACGGTGGTCGCGACCTGCCGGAGCGGGTGCTGCACCACCTCCCCGGGTATGCCGGCTCGACCCCCGTGCGCGTGGGCAACGCGGCCGTCGACCAGCGCCAGACCGACGTGCTCGGCGAGGTGCTGATCTCGCTCGACCACGCACGCCAGCGCGGGCTCCAGGAGAACGACGACTCGTGGCACCTGCAGCGCGCCCTCGTCAACCACCTCGCGAAGCACTGGCAGCAGGCCGACAACGGACTCTGGGAGATCCGGGGTCCGCTGCGCCACTTCACCCACTCGCGGGCCATGGTCTGGGCCGCCTTCGACCGCGCGGTGCGGGCCGTGGAGCAGCACGGGCTCGAGGGACCGGTCGAGACGTGGCGCGAGCTGCGCGACCAGGTGCGTGAGGAGGTGATGACGAAGGGCTTCGACGACGAACGGGGCACCTTCGTCCAGCACTACGACACGACCGAGGTCGACGCGTCCCTGCTGACCCTCTCGTCCATCGGCTTCGTCGACGGGGACGACCCGCGCATGCTCGGGACGATCGCGGCGGTCGAGCAGGACCTGCTGCGCGACGGCCTCGTGAGGCGCTACCGCACCGAGACCGACGTCGACGGCCTGCCGGGCGACGAGCACCCCTTCCTCGCCTGCTCCTTCTGGCTCGTCACGGCCTACGCGAAGGCGGGTATGACGGCGAAGGCGAGCGAGATGATGGAACGGCTCGTCGGCCTGACCAACGACGTCGGCCTGCTGTCCGAGGAGTACGACCCCGTGAACGAGCGCATGGTGGGCAACTTCCCACAGGCGTTCTCGCACCTGACACTCGTCGGCGCCGCGCTGGCGCTCGAGAAGGCGACGGGCGAGCCGTCCGACCGCGCGACCGAGAAGCAACCCGGGAGGGCAACGGTATGAAGCACGCTGAAGTGACCCCTGACCTCGTGGCCACCGAGACCGACCGGGTCGTGGCCACGGCTGCCTCCTTCCGCAACGAGGCGGTGCTCGCGCCGTCGCTGTGCGAGGGCTGGTCGCGGGGGCACGTGCTCGCGCACATCGCCCGCAACGCCGACGCCCTGGCCCGCGTGTGCGACGTCGCGCTCACCGGGACACCCGGCACCATGTACGACACGCCCGAGTCCCGCGACGCCGACATCGCCGCTGGTGCCCGCCGCTCCGCCGACGAGCAGGCGGCCGACATCCGCGACTCCGCGGCCCGGCTCGCCGAGCGCCTCGCAGCCCTGCGGCCCGAGCACGCCGAGGTACGCGTGGAGCGCACCCCGGGCGGCGTCGCGATCCCGGTCGGGATGGTCCCGTTCATGCGGCTGCGCGAGCTCGTCTACCACCACGTCGACCTCCACGCCGGCTTCACCTTCGCGAAGGCACCCGACGAGGTCGTCGCCCTCTTCCTCCGGGACGCCGCGAACCGGCTGGCCATGGAGGACACTCCCCCGTCACTGCGCATCACGACGACCGAGGGTGACGCGTACTCCGTCGGCGACGGCGCGACGGCGGTGACCGGCTCCCGCGCGGCCGTGCTCGCCTGGCTGGCCCGCGGCCACACCGACGGCGTCGACTTCGACGGTCCCGTCCCGACCCTTCCCTTCGGAGGCTGACATGCCGGACGTCGCAGGTGTCCCCTACACCGGGCACGTCGAGCAGGGCGGTGCTGCCGCGGTTCGGGAGCTGTCCGACCTGACCATCCGCAAGCAGTCCGTGGGCACCTTCGACAACAACGCGTACCTGCTCACCTGCCGTGCCACGGGCACCCAGCTGCTCATCGACGCCGCTGCCGAGGGCCCACGTCTCCTCGAGCTCGTGGCTGCAGGTGGCGGCGGCCTCGAGACGGTCGTGACCACCCACCAGCACCACGACCACGTGGGCGCGCTCGCGGAGGTGGTCGAGGCCACGGGCGCCCGCACGGTCGCCGGCGCCGACGACGCCGACGCGCTGCCCGTCACCGTCGACGTACGCGTCGGGCAGGGCGACACGGTCACCGTGGGCGAGGTGACGCTCGACGTCGTCCACCTGCGCGGCCACACCCCCGGCTCGATCGCCCTGGCCTACGCCGACCCCGACGGTCACACGCACCTGTTCACCGGCGACAGCCTCTTCCCCGGCGGCGTCGGCAACACCAAGAACCCCGGCCAGAGCTTCGACTCGCTCATCGAGGACGTCACGACGCGGGTGTTCGACGTCTACGACGACGACACGTGGTTCTACCCCGGCCACGGCGACGACTCCACGCTCGGGGCCGAGCGGCCGCACATCGACGAGTGGCGTGCCCGCGGCTGGTGAGCGCGCGTTTCCGCCAGAGGTGCGCCGTTCCCGCAGCAGTGCGTCGTGCACGGTGCACTGGTGACGGAAACCTGCCCTCCCGGCGTCCGAGCGCACCCCTGAGGCGCGCCCGGCTCAGGGGGTGCCCGGCGCCCGGCTGACGGGCAGGCGCACCCGGAACCGGGTGTCGCCGGGCTGCGACTCGATCTCGATGCTGCCGCCGTGGCGGTCGACGATGATGCGGTGCGCCACGTCGAGGCCGAGCCCGGTGCCGCGCCCGACCCCCTTCGTCGTGAAGAACGCCTCGAAGGCCCGCTGCTGCACCTCCGGGCTCATGCCAGCACCGGAGTCGGCCACCTCGACGACCACGGCGTCTCCGGCGGCCCGCGTGCGGACCGTGAGGGTGCCGGTGCCGTCCATGGCGTCGACTGCGTTGTCGACGAGGTTGGTCCACACCTGGTTGAGCTCGCCGGGCATCCCGTCGACGAGGGGTACGTCGCTCCCCCAGTCGCGCACCACGGTGACGCCCGGACGCAGCCGTGGCCCCATGACGAGGAGGGTGCTCTCGATCCCCTCACGCACGTCGACCCGCTGGTGCGACGCACGGTCCATCTGCGAGTACGTCTTGATGCCGGCGACGAGCTCGGAGACACGACGTGTCGACTCGCGCACCTCGGCGAGGAGCGACGAGACGTCGATGGTGCGCGCCACCCACTCGAGCGAGGCTCCCAGCGCATCCGGCGGCACCGTCGCGGCGGCCCGCTCGAGCCAGTCCACGTCAGCACCCGCCGACACGAGCGGCGCCGCGAGGTCCCACGACCGCTCGACCCCCGCGCGTTCGAGCCAGTCGCCGAGCTCCTCCTCGCGGTCGGCCGTCTCGAGCGGGTCGGCGAGCGCCGACGGCGGTGCCAGCCCGCGACGGAGCGAGTCGAGGGACTCGAACGCCTCGGCGGTCAGCCCGCGAACAGCCATGTGCCGCAGGGCTTCCAGCAGTCCGTCGCAGGCCCGTTCGAGCTCGGCCGCCGAGCGCGCGGATGCTGCCGCCGGGTTGTTGATCTCGTGCGCGAGCCCGGCGGCGAGGGTGCCGAGCGTGACGAGGCCGCTGCGCTGTCGCGCCGTCGCCTCGATGGAACGAGCCGTGCCGTAGAGCCCGGCGACGAGGTGTGCCGCGAAGGGGAACCACCTGTCGGCGAGGTCCCGGAGACTCTCGGCGGGCACCCGGAGCATGCGCCCCGCCGCGACGCCACGCGCGGTCGCGAGGTAGACACCGTGCTCGTCCCACGCCCTGAAGCCACCGGCCCAGCGGCCCGGCACGTCCATCCGCCCGACAGTGACGTCCTCGCGACCGATGTGCCGTGACAGGTCGAGGGCGCCGTCGACGAGTGCCCACCAGTGGTCGGCGGGGTCACCCTCGTGGAAGAGGACGTCTCCCGGCACCACCGTCACCTCGTCGCCGACCGCGAGCAGCTCCGCGAGCTGGTCGTCGCGCAGACCGTCGAACAGCGAGACGGTTCGGAGGTCGGCGAGCACGAGCATCGGAGTGGTTGCCGCCCCTCAGATCGTCGCGAGGTAGCGGTGCACGAAGTAGACCGACATCGAGCCCTCGCCGACGGCCGAGGCCACCCGCTTCATCGAGTCGGAGCGCACGTCGCCGGCGGCGAAGACACCGGGCAGGCTCGTCTCGAGGGCGAAGGGCGGGCGGCTCAGCGTCCATCCCCCGGCGTGCGGGCCCGACACGAGGTCGTGGCCGGTGACCACGAATCCGTGCCCGTCGCGCGCGACCTCGTCACCGAGCCAGTCGGTGCGAGGCGCCGCACCGATGAACACGAAGAGCCAGGCGGCCTCGACCTCGGTCGTGGTGCCCAGCGCGCGGTTGGCGAGGCTGAGGCGCTCGAGGTGCCTGTCCCCGGACGCCGCCACCACCTCGGTGCCGCACAGTACGCGGATGCGCTCGTCGGCCCGGATTCGCTCGACGAGGTACTGGGACATGCTCGCCTCGAGCGACGAACCTCGGACGACGAGCGTCACCCGGCGGGCGAACCGGGCGAGGTTGAGCACGGCCTGCCCGGCGGAGTTGGCCGCGCCGACGACGTACACCTCCTCGCCCGTGCAGGCCGAGGCCTGCCCGGCGCTCGCCCCGTAGTGCACGCCGCGACCGACCAGTGCATCCAGGCCGGCCGCCTCGAGCCGGCGGTAGGCGACGCCGGTCGCGAGGACGACGCTCCGCGCCTCGATGTCGGTGAAGCCGTTGGCGCCCGCGCTTCCTCCGAGCCTCGTCGCTGCTTCGCTGCCGTCGAGACCCTTGCCGCCCTCGATGCCCTCGATGCCTTCGATGCCCTCGATGCCCTCGATGCCCTGCAGGCGTACGGCCCGGACCGGCCCGCGCGGCTCGAGGGCCACGACGTCGCGGGCGAGCACCATCTCGGCGCCGAACCTGCGTGCCTGGGCGATCGCTCTCTGGGCCAGGTCCGCGCCGGAGAGGCCACGCGGGAAGCCGAGGTAGTTCTCGATCGCCGCGCTCTGACCTGCCTGTCCGCCGGGCGCCTCGTGCTCGACCACGACGGTGCTGAGCCCCTCGGAGGCGGCGTAGACGGCCGCAGCCAGGCCGGCCGGCCCTCCCCCGACGATGCAGAGGTCGTAGAGGTCGCGTTCCGCCCGCGTGCGCAGCCCGAGGGCGCCGGCGATCGCCACGGTCGTCGGGGCCCGGAGCGTCTCACCGTCCGGCACGAGCACGAGCGGCAGGTCCTCGGGCTGTGCTCCAGCGAGGTCGCGCAGCCGCGCACCCTCGTCGTCGCGCTCCACGTCGAGCCACACGTACGGCACGTGGTTGTTGGCGAGGAAGGCCTTCACCGCGTGGCTGCCCTCCGACCAGCGGTCGCCGACGACGCGTACGTCGTTGGTGTGGTCGGGGTGGGCGTTGTGCCAGTCGGCGAGGAGGTCGTCGACCACCGGGTAGAGGTTCTCGTCGGGCGGGTCCCACGGCTTCAGGAGGTAGTGGTCGAGGCCGATGTCGTTGATGGCGGCGATCGCGACGTCCGTGTCGGCGTACGCCGTGAGCAGGAGCAGCTTGGCGTCGGGCACGTCGGCGCGCACCCGGGCGAGCACCTCGATGCCGGTCAGGCCGGGCATCCGCTGGTCGGCCAGGACCAGGGCCAGCGGCTGACCCTTCAGCAGGAGGCGGCCCATGAGTTCGAGCGCCTCGGCGCCGGAGCCGGCCCGCAGGATGCGGTGGTCGGCGCCGTAGCGTGCCCGCAGGTCCCGCGCGATCGCAGCGGAGACCGGCGCGTCGTCGTCCACCGTGAGGATTGCCGGTCTCGCCACGGGCCCAGCGTACGAGCGGCACGCGCCGAGCGGGCGGGAGTGCGCAGACCCGATCGGGGTCGGGCTACTGGGCGCCCTCGAGGTCGGAGGTGGCGTCGGGCTCGAGCTCGGCGATGAGCGACTCGAGCTCGGCGCGGAGGAACTCGGCGTCCGGCGGCACGTTCGTCAGGATGATGTGGCGCCGCGGGTTGTTGGCGACGCACAGCCCGACGCCGAGCCGCGACCTGCCGTGGCGCTCACGCCAGGCGCGCTCCAGCTGCGGCCCACCGGTCCAGTCGACGGGGGCATGTAGCCAGCCCTGCACGTCCACGAGATCGCCGTCGGGGCCGTGGCGCCGGTTCTTCGGGGGATCGAATCCTTCGATGGTGATTCGCTCTTCCATGTTCTGACGGTACGGCGCTCGGGGCGTGGCGACCAGTACCTCCGGGGAGTGCACCCCGAATCGTGGCCCGACCCTCAGCCCGCGCCCGGCCGGCGGAGCTGCCCCCGGACCCGCGGCTGCGCGACGACCCGCGGGTGCGAGGATGGCGGGCGTGAACGTCGCCGTGAGCAGCACCGCCCCCGTCAGCGCCACCCACCTGGTCCGCGTCCCGGTGACGACGGTCTGGTCGACCCCCGAGAGCCCGCGACCTGTCGACGCGGCGATCGTGGCCGACGAGCCCGACGCCCTCGCCTGGCTGGCAGCGCTCGACGCCGACGCGGCGGCCGACGGCGCGGTCGACGACGGCACGCGCGCGGGGCGTCTCGGTCTCCACGGGCTGGTCGAGACGCAGCTCGTCGACGGCGAGCCCGTCATCGTGACGGAGCTCGACGGGAGCGGGCGATGGGCTCACGTCGTGGCGCCGTGGCAGCTCTCACCCAAGGACGACCGCGGCTACCCGGGGTGGGTGCCGCTGGCGCACCTGGCCCCGCTCACACCGGGCTCGCTGGTGGTCGGCCCCGAGCGCGTCGGAACGGGCTCGGAGGCGGAGGCGGGGCCGGACGAGGCTGCCGTCGTGGACGACCTCGCCGACCCCGTGCACCCCGCCCTGACCGAGGCCCGCTCCCACGTGGGCCTGCCCTACCTGTGGTCGGGGCTCACGCCCCTCGGCTTCGACTGCTCGGGGCTGGTGCTGCACACGTGGCGCCTGCTCGGGGTCGTCGTCGCCCGTGACGCGTACGCCCAGGCCGACTTCGCGACGCCGGTGCCCCTCGACGACGTGCAGCCGGGCGACCTCTACTTCTTCGCGCGACCGGGGGCGCGCATCCACCACGTCGGCATCGTCGTGCGCCCGGGAAGGATGGTCCACGCGTCCGAGACAGGCGGCGTGCTCGTCGAGGAGGACCTGACCGCCGAGCGGCTCGACACGCTCGTGGCGGCCGGTCGCCTGCCGATGCCGTGAGCGTCGACCGTCGCACCGCCCCGCTGCTCGTCCTCGGCGGGGTCCTGTCGGTGCAGTTCGGCGGCGCCTTCGCCGCCACGCTCGTGCCGCGCATCGGGGCCACGGGGTCGGTCCTGCTGCGCCTCTTCTTCGCCATGGTGATCCTGTATGCCGTCGCCCGCCCGTCGTGGCGACGACGGACGCGCGCCGACTGGGGCACCGTCGTACTCTTCGGCCTCGCGCTCGCCGCGATGAACACCGCCTTCTACGCCTCGCTGGCACACCTGCCGATCGGGGTCGCGGTCACCGTCGAGTTCCTCGGGCCGCTCGGGCTGGCCGCGGCGCTCAGCCGTCGCTTGCGCGACTTCGTCGCGGTAGCGGCGGCCGCGGCGGGGGTCGTCCTGGTCTCCGGCGTGCTCGGGACGTCTCTCGACAGGCTCGACCTCGTCGGCGTCGGGTTCGCCGTGCTCGCCGGCATCATGTGGGCCGCGTACATCGTGCTGAGCCAACGCACCGGTCGTGCGTTCGGTGGCCTCGACGGTCTCGCCCTCGCCCTCATCGTGTCGACGGTCGCCGTCGCTCCGCTCGGGCTCGGGTCGATGGAACGCTGGACCGCGCGCGACGTCGCGCTCGGCCTCGGCATCGCCGTGCTGTCGTCGGTGCTGCCCTACTCGCTCGAGCTCGTCGCCCTGCGCCACCTCGCGCAGCACGTGTTCGGCATCCTGCTCAGCCTCGAGCCCGTGGTCGCCGCACTGGCGGGTTTCGTCGTGCTCCACCAGGTGCTCGACCCGGGGCAGGTCGCAGGCATGGCGCTCGTCGTGCTCGCGAGTGCCATCGTGCTCGGGGCCCGGTCCAGACCCGAGACACCCGACGCCGCGCTGGGGCCCGGGTGATGTCGCCCGTCCACCCCGTGCTGTGGCATCGACGCGCGACGCGGCGCTGCAGCGCAGGACCCTGCTTGACCTCAGGTCCGCTCGAGGTCCTACCGTCACGGCATGACCTCGACCACGATGGACGCTGATCGCGCGACGGGCGGCCCGGACGACCGCGGTGGGCTGATGTCGCCGGCGCTGCGGGCGACGACCATCGGCGTGCTCGCCCTGGTCTCGCTGCACGCGTTCGAGGCGCTCGCCCTCACCACCGTGATGCCGACGATCGCGCACGACCTCGACGGTGCTTCCCTGTACGCGATGGCCTTCACGGCGACCCTCGCCGCGGGCATCGTCAGCATCGTCTGGTCCGGCAACCTCGCCGACCGTCGGGGACCCCGGCCGCCGCTGCTGCTCGGGCTCGTGCTGTTCGCGGCCGGGCTCGTCGGCGCCGGACTCGCACCGTCGATGGGAGCCCTCGTCGCTGCCCGGGTGGTGCAGGGCCTCGGCGCCGGCATGACGAGCACCGCGCTCTACGTGCTCGTCACCCGCGTCTACCCCCAACGGCTGCACACCGCGATCCTCGCCGGCTTCTCGGCGGCGTGGGTCGTGCCGTCTGTCGCCGGGCCGTTCGTGGCAGGGCTCATCGCCCAGACGATCGGCTGGCGGTGGGTCTTCGGCCTGGCCCTCGTCGTCCTCGTCGTGGCGGCGATCCTGCTCGGCCGCATCATCAGCGGCCTGCGCCAGGAGGTCGTCGACGTTCCGTGGCGCTGGCGCGCCCTCGCGGCCTCGGTGGTGCTCGCCGTGGCGGTGCTGGGCCTCAACGCCGTGGCGGAGCGCCTCGACGCTGTCGGCATCGCCGTGGCAGCCGTCGCCCTCGCCGTCGTCGCCGTGACCCTCCTGCCGTTGACCCCGCGAGGCACGCTCCGGGCCGCCCGCGGCCTGCCGACGGACGTGACGCTGCGCGCCCTGGCCTTCGCGGCCTTCTCCGGGGCCGAGGTCTACCTCCCCCGCCTGCTCACCGAACGCGACGGGCTCAGCCCCAGCCTGGCCGGCGTCGCGTTGACCGTCACGGGTGTCACGTGGTTCGTCGGGTCGTGGGTGCAGGGGCGCTGGGACCGCCACTTCGAGATCGGCCGCACCGCTGCCGTGTCGCTGGCGGCGATGACCCTGACCCTGGGTGGCATCGCCGTGGCCGTCGCGCTCGACGCACCGACGTGGGGGCTCATCGCCCTCTTCCCGGCGGTCGGTCTCGGGATCGGCACGGTCTACCCGCGCGTCACGGCGCAGGCCCTCGCCCGAGCGGGGTCGACGGAGCAGGGCTTCGTCAGCTCCGCCCTGCAGATCGGTGACTCGTCCGGGGCCGCCACCGCCATCGCCCTCTCGGCGATCGTGTTCTCCGGCGCCGGCTCCGGTGTCCCGGCCGCCTACGTCGCTGTCTTCGCCGTGATGGCCGCGCCGGCCCTGCTCGGCTGGCTCGTCGCCCACCGCGTGCGCTGACGGCTGCCGCACGGGAGTGGCCGGTCTGGCTACCCTCGGAGCATGAGCCGCATCTTCACGGTCAGCGTCGCGTCGGTGTATCCCCACTACGTGAACAAGGTGGAGCGCAAGGGCCGCACCAAGGCCGAGCTCGACCAGGTGATCGAGTGGCTGACCGGCTTCGATGCGGCGGCCCTGGACCGTCACCTGAAGGCCGAGACGACCTTCGAGGACTTCTTCGCCGACGCCCGGCTGAACGCCGGGGTCGACCGGATCAAGGGCGTCGTGTGCGGTGTGCGGGTCGAGGACATCGACGACCCGCTCATGCAGAAGATCCGCTACCTCGACAAGCTCGTCGACGAGCTCGCCAGGGGCAAGGCCGTGGACAAGGTCCTCAGGGCCTGACGCCGGTCGCCCAGGGCCGCTGCCCCGACTGCACGCAGCTCTGCACCCGGCGGACGCGCGGTCGAGACGGCATGCGCCTCAGCGCTGGTCGGTCGAGGCCACGTGCGCGGACGACCCGTCGCGGTGCTCTGCGGCGGACTCTCCAGCGGACTCTCCAGCGGACTCTCCAGCGGACTCAGGAGCGGTCTCCGCACCAGCCTCGACGGCGATGCCGGTCGCCGCGTCGAGCCGCGCGTCGCGCCGCGACTTCCAGAGGCTGGCCACGGTCGTGACCCCGAGGATGAGGACGATGGCGCCGAGCGACACGGAGATGGGGATGTCGGGGACGCCCTCGATCGGCTTGCCGCCGTTCACGAACGGCAGGTTGTTCTCGTGGAGGGCGTGCATGACGAGCTTCACGCCGATGAAGGCGAGCAGCACGGCGAGCCCGACGCTGAGGTAGACGAGCTTCTTCAGCAGGCCTCCGATGAGGAAGTAGAGCTGGCGCAGACCCATCAGGGCGAAGATGTTCGCCGTGAGGACGAGGAACGGCTCCTTGGTCAGGCCGTAGATCGCCGGGATCGAGTCGAGCGCGAAGAGCAGGTCCGTCGTGCCCAGCGCGAGGATCACGATGAGCATCGGCGTGACGAGGCGCTTGCCCTTCTCGAGGACGGTCAGGTGCGTGCCGTGCCACTCCTTGGTGGCCGGGAAGCGCTTCTCGATCCAGAGCAGGAACCGGTTCTCGTGGTACTCGTCGTCGTCGCTCTCTCCCCCGGTCGCGAGCTTGATCGCGGTGTACACGAGGAAGCCGCCGAAGATGTAGAACACCCAGGAGTACGCGTTGATGACGACGGCCCCGAGCGCGATGAAGATGCCGCGCAGCACGATGGCGATGATGATGCCGATCATCAGGGCCGACTGCTGCAGCTTCTGCGGCACCTTGAAGCTGGCCATGATCAGCAGGAAGACGAACAGGTTGTCGACCGAGAGGGAGTACTCGGTGAGCCAGCCGGCGTAGAACTCCCCTGCGAACTGGCCTCCCCACTCGAACCACACGAAGAGGCCGAACAGCACGGCGGCACCGACGTAGAAGGCGAGGTGTCGGCCGGCCTCGGCCATCGAGGGAACATGCGGTCGGCGCGCGATGACGAGCACGTCGATCAGGAGGAACACGGTCATCAGACCGATCGTGAGGAACCAGCCCCAAGCGGGAACGTTCATGGGCACAACCTTCCGGTCACCAGATCAGTAACCGGAGGTCTCTCCCGCCCGGCCGATGCTGTGCGCTGTCGGCAGCCGGACCGACGGGACCGGGAGCTGGCGGTGGAACCTACTCCGTGATGACGAGCCCGTCGTGTCGGGGATACTCCCCTCCGTGAACGCCTGATCCTCTCATCGCAAGGGCCTGGCCCTCAAATCCGGTCCCGCCCCATGGTCATTCGGGTCGTCTGGTGCGCGGCAGCCCGGCCACGACGATCTCGTAGGAGGTCTCGACCGCCTCGAGCAGCTCGTCCTCGTCGATGGCCCCACCGAGGCGCAGTGAGTTCCAGCCGTGGCGGCCGATGTAGGCAAGCACGGACACGTCGTCGGGGTAGCGGTGCAGCCACTCGTCGGCTTCCAGGCGGTTGCCGGCGGACTTGACCCCGATCGACTCCTCGCCGAGGAAGACGAAGATCTTGTCGGCGACCTTGGCGACGGTGTCGCCCTCCCACGGAGAGTCCTCCCAGGCCCCCGGGAGTGCCAGGGCGGCAGCGCGCAGGCGCCCTGCGAGCGTCGTGTCCTGCTCCACGTCGCCGCCGCGCGGGGCCATCAGCGGGTCGCCGCGCTCATCTGCCGCAGCTCCTTCTTCAGCTCGCCGATCTCGTCACGGAGCCGGGCCGCGAGCTCGAAGTGCAGGTCGGCGGCCGCCTGGTGCATCTGCGTGGTCAGCTCCTGGATCAGACCAGCGAGGTCGGCCGCTGCCATGTCGGCCGGACGGTTGGAGGTGCCGCCGGCCGAGACACCGACGTCGGCCGCCATCGCCCCCCGACCGGCGCCGCTCTTGCCACGCGACTGCATGCGCCCGGAGCCGAGCAGCTCCTGGGTGTCGGCGTCCTCACGCTCGAGCAGGTCGGTGATGTCGGCGATCTTCTTGCGCAGCGGCGTCGGGTCGATGCCGTGCTCGGTGTTGTAGGCGATCTGCTTCTCGCGGCGCCGGTTGGTCTCGTCGAGCGCCTGCTCCATCGACGGCGTCATCTTGTCGGCGTACATGTGGACCTGGCCGGACACGTTGCGGGCCGCGCGACCGATCGTCTGGATGAGCGACCTGGCCGACCGGAGGAAGCCCTCCTTGTCGGCGTCGAGGATCGAGACCAGCGAGACCTCGGGCAGGTCGAGGCCCTCACGGAGCAGGTTGATGCCGACGAGGACGTCGAAGACGCCGGTGCGCAGCTCTCGGAGCAGCTCGACCCGGCGCAGGGTGTCGATGTCGCTGTGGAGGTAACGGACCCGGATGCCCTTGTCGAGGAGGTAGTCGGTGAGGTCCTCGGCCATCTTCTTCGTCAGGGTCGTGACGAGCACGCGCTCGTTGCGCTTCGTGCGCTCCTGGATCTCGTGCATGAGGTCGTCGATCTGGCCCTTGGTCGGCTTGAGCACCACCTCGGGGTCGACGAGTCCGGTGGGGCGGATGATCTGCTCGACCGGTGTGCCGGACTTGGCGAGCTCGTACTCCCCCGGCGTCGCCGACAGGTAGATCGTCTGGCCGATGCGCTCGAGGAACTCCTCCCACTTGAGCGGGCGGTTGTCCATCGCGCTCGGCAGGCGGAAGCCGTGCTCGACGAGCATCCGCTTGCGCGACATGTCGCCTTCGTACATGGCGCCGATCTGCGGCACCGTCTGGTGCGACTCGTCGAGGACGAGCATGAAGTCCTCGGGGAAGTAGTCGAGCAGGCAGTTGGGCGCCGACCCGGCGGTGCGGCCGTCGATGTGGCGGCTGTAGTTCTCGATGCCGTTGCAGAAGCCGACCTGCCGCATCATCTCGAGGTCGTAGGTGGTGCGCATGCGCAGGCGCTGCGCCTCGAGCAGCTTGCCCTGCTTCTCGAAGAGGGCGAGCTGGTCCTCGAGCTCGAGCTCGATGCCACGGATGGCGCGCTCCATGCGCTCGGGCCCGGCCACGTAGTGCGAGGCCGGGAAGACGTACATCTCCTGCTCCTCGTTGACGACCTCGCCGGTGACCGGGTGCAACGTGTAGATGCGCTCGATCTCGTCGCCGAAGAACTCGATGCGGATCGCGAGCTCCTCGTAGACCGGGATGATCTCGACGGTGTCGCCCCGCACCCGGAACGTGCCGCGCGTGAAGGCGAGGTCGTTGCGGGTGTACTGCATCTCGACGAACCGGCGCAGCAGGTCGTCGCGCACGATCTCCTGGCCGACCTTGAGCCGGGCCATGCGGTCGACGTACTCCTGCGGGGTGCCGAGGCCGTAGATGCACGAGACCGAGGCGACGACGATGACGTCGCGGCGGGTGAGCAGCGAGTTGGTGGCCGAGTGCCGCAGCCGCTCGACCTCGTCGTTGACCGAGCTGTCCTTCTCGATGTAGGTGTCGGTCTGCGGGATGTACGCCTCGGGCTGGTAGTAGTCGTAGTAGCTGACGAAGTACTCGACGGCGTTGTTGGGCAGCAGCTCGCGGAACTCGTTGGCGAGCTGCGCGGCGAGCGTCTTGTTCGGCGCCATGACGAGCGTCGGCCGCTGCACCTGCTCGATGAGCCAGGCCGTCGTGGCGGACTTGCCGGTGCCGGTGGCACCCAGCAGCACGGTGTCCTGCTCTCCCGCCTTGACGCGTCGCGCGAGCTCGGCGATCGCGGTCGGCTGGTCGCCGCTCGGGGTGTACTCGGAGATCACCTCGAAGGGGGCCACCGTGCGCTGGAGGTCGGTCGTGGGACGCATGGCTCAACCGTACGTCGCACGACCGACAGCGCCCACTCGCCTACTGCTCCCAGACGTAGGCCGGGCGTAGCTCGACGGTGTCGCCCGGACCGGCGAAGCTCACGGCCAGCTCCTCCGCGCGTTCCTGCGACGCCACGTCGAGCAGGAAGAAGCCGGCGAGGTGCTCCTTGCTCTCGGCGTACGGGCCGTCGGTCGCGACGGTGCCGCTCACGTCCCAGCGGTAGAGCCGGGCAGAGACGGGGTCGCCGAGCGCCTCACCGCCCTTGAGCTCGCCGCTCTTCGACAGCTCCTCCAGCATCGCGTCGAACGCGACGCCTCCGCGCTCGCGCTCCTCCTGCGGTCGGGCGAGCGCCTCGGGCATGAAGTTCCCGGTGGGGTGCCCCCAGGGCTGCGGGTTGGAGTGGATGAGGATGACGTACTTCATGGCTCGGTGCCTTTCGGTTCGCGAGCGGCCAGTCTGCCGCTTCACCCGTGACGTCGGAGCCGACCACGCCGTCTCGACATCGTGGCCCAACCGAATGCGCGGGCCCGGGCCTCATGGCACGCGGTGGGTCCACTCCGGAGTGGCGAACTTCTCGTCGACGAGCCGACGGGCCGCCGCGAGCTCACCCTCGGAGTAGTCGGAAGCCTCCGCGCGGTGCCGCCGCGCGAACGAGGCGGCGAACGACTCGAGGATCGCGTCCCGCGTCATCCCGGTCTGCGAGCGCATCGGGTCGACCCGCTTGTTCGCCGACTTCGTGCCCTTGTCGCTCATCTTCTCGCGGCCGATGCGCAGCACCTCGAGCATCTTGTCGGCGTCGATGTCGTAGGCCATCGTCACGTGGTGGAGCACGGCGCCGGCGACGAAGCGCTTCTGCGCGGCACCGCCGATCTTGCCCTTGTCGCTCGCGATGTCGTTGAGCGGCACGAAGTGCGCGTCGACGCCGACGTCCGCGAGCGCCTCGATCACCCACTCGTCGAGGAAGGAGTAGGACCGCTCGAAGCTCAGGCCCTCGACGAGCGAGGTCGGGACGACGAGGGAGTAGGTGATCGTGTTGCCCGGCTCCATGAACATCGCACCGCCGCCCGAGATGCGCCGCACGACGTCGATGCCGTGGCGCTCGGCGCCTTCCGGGTCGACCTCGTTCCGGAACGACTGGAACGAGCCGATGACGACCAGGGGGCTGTCCCAGTCCCAGAACCGAAGCGTCGGCGGGCGTTCGCCCGAGGCGACCTCGCGGGCGATGACCTCGTCGAGCGCGACGTGCATCGCCGGGTCGAGCACGCGCGGCGGGATGACGTCGAAGACGTGGTCGTCCCACCCGGTCGCCTTGCCGAGGGCGCGGCGCACCGCGATGCCGATCGCCTCGGCGGTGAAGCCGATCAGCGAGACGTCGTCGGCCAGGGCACCCGACACGGCACCGGCCAGCTGGTCGACGCCCGCGTCGATCGGCATACCGCTGAGGGCGGCGTTGATGTCGTCGAGCGCCTCGTCGGGCTCGAGGAAGAAGTCGCCCGAGACGCTCACGTCGGCGAGGCGCCCGGCCACCTCCTCGACGTCGACCGCCACGAGCTTGCCACCGGGAACCTTGTACTCACCACGCATGTCACGCACAACACCACACCCCGCCCGGGTATGCCGGAGGCGGGTTCGGCTCGCACGCGCGGTCAGCGCGGGTGCCAGTCGGTGCGCTCGGCCCACGCGTTCGCGCGATGCCAGGCCTGCTCGAACCACGGCTCCTTCGCGAGGACGTAGTCCGACGTCGTCGCGTGCTGCTGGAGCAGCCGACGCTTCTCGGCCGCGTACGCGTCGCGCTCGGCCGGCTCGTGGCGCAGCCAGTCGCGGAACAGCAGCGCGAAACGCCAGCCGGCAGAGCCGTGCTCGCGTACGTGGACGTGCACGTGGTTGCCGGGGTCGCAGCCGCCGAGGAAGCGCTTGCCCCACCGCTCGGGGGCGTCGCCCGACGGGTGCGGCGTGTCGGTCTCGTTGCCGAGGCTGTGGACGTATCCCGCGTGGGCGAGCGACCGCTTCACGTCGTCACGGTCTGCGTCGGCGAGGTGGCGCACGCCTACCTGCACGTCGATGACGTCCTTCGCGAGGAGGCCCGGCACCGACGTCGAGCCGACGTGCGACACCTCGGTGGCGACCCCGGCGGGTGCCAGCGCGGCGGCGAGCCGGGCGACGACGCGCTCGGCGCGGGCCTCCCAGTCGGGGCGCGGCTCCACGACGCAGTCGTTCGAGCGGTCCGGACGCCGCGACCGCGTTGCGTCCGCGAGGTTGGCGGCGAACGGGGCCAGTCGCTGCTCCCACAGCAGGTCGACCGCGCGCTCCAGCTCGCCGGGGGTGCCGTCGTTCGGCAGCAGGACGTCCGCGACTGCGCGCCTCTCGGCGTCGGTGGCCTGAGCGGCGATCCGGCGCCTGGCATCTGCCGCGTCGAGGCCGCGCTGCTCGACCAGCCGGCGCACCCGGGTGTCCGGGTCGGCCTCGACGACCACAGCAAGGTGCTCGTGCACCCAGAGGCCGCGCTCGACGAGCAGCGGCATGTCGTAGACGGACACGGCGTCGGCGGGCGCGGTCGAGCGCAGCTGCGCGACCCGCGCGGCGATCGCCGGACCGGTGATGGCATCGAGCGCCGCCAGCTCGTCCGCGTCGGCGAAGACGACCGCCGCCAGCCCGGCGCGGTCGAGGCTGCCGTCGGGACGGATCACGGCGTCTCCGAAGCGCTCTCGGATCGCCTCCAGCGTCGGCTGCCCCGGCTCGACGACCTCACGTGCCACCGCGTCGGCGTCGACGAGGTGTGCGCCGAGCTCGTCGAGCCGCCGCGACACCGTCGACTTGCCAGACCCGATCCCTCCGGTGACCCCGACGCGCAGCACGCCCCCACCCTACGGGGGCGGCCCGGTCAGGCGAGGCGCGCGGGGAAGCCGCCCCGGGCGATCGGTCCCCACCGGGTCGGCGTGACGCGCAGCAGCGACTTGCCCTGGTCGCGCATGGCCTGGCGGTACTCGTCCCAGTCGGGGTGCTCGCCGGAGATCGCGCGGTAGTAGTCGACGAGGGGCTCGACGGAGTCGGGCAGGTCGATGACCTCGCAGTCGCCGTCGACCTGCACCCACTCGCCGCCGAAGTCGTCCGACAGGACCAGGACGCTGACGTGCGGGCGCTTCCGGGCGTTGGCGGTCTTGGCGCGCTCGGGATAGGTCGAGATGACGATGCGGCCCTCGTCGTCGACGCCGCCGGTGACCGGTGACGTCTGCGGACGACCGTCGGTGCGCTGCGTCACGAGCACCATCGAGTGCCGTGGCCGGACGAAGTCGAGCAGCCCGTCGCGGTCGACCTCGGTGTTGGTGGCGATCTGGCGTGGCATCTCAGTCCTCCTGGAGCTCCGGTGGGCCGACGCTGGCCCGGGCGAAGACCGCGACGAGCGCCTCGGCCAGCCAACCGGCATACATCCGGTGGCTCCAGCCGCTGCGCCGCACGAAGCGGTCGTAGATCTCGGGTGCGGTGATGGCCCACACGATGTCGATGAAGCGTTCGTGGTCGAGCTCGGGAGGCAGCCCGTGCGCGCGCTCGAGGGCGTTGAGGGCGTTGGTGTTGCCCGCCCGGCGTTCACGGTCGATCGTCGCGACGAAGTCCTGGAGCCCGGTGTCGCCGCCGGCCCCCTGCGCCAGGATCACGCCGAGGAGCGGGCCGACCCGCTCGTAGATGGTCGCGCAGAGTGCCGCGTACGCCCGGACGAACGACTCGCGGTCGGGGGCCTCGGACATCGCCCGGAACTCCGGCCGGTCCTGCATGGCGACCGGGGCGTCGTCGCCGGCGAGCATGACGTCGTAGACCGCCTTGACGACGTCGGCCTTGCCGCCCACCGCGTTGTAGACCGTCTGCGCACTGACACCGGCCGACGACGCGAGCTGGCTGACCGACATGGCGTGGTAGCCCTCGCGGAGCAGGATCTCGCCGGCCGTGTCGATGATCCGGCGTCGTGTGGCGCGGGCCGCCTCAGCGCGTGCGCTGTTGTCGTACACCCGGTCTGTTGACATCGGTGCCCTTCGAAAAGCATCATGGTTTCGCTGGAACGGCGTTCCAGCGAATGGGTGGGGTCCAGGGGTCCCCACCCATACCGCTGCACTCGCGGCCGTGCCCACAGCGGCGCCTGTCGACCGCACGAGTGTGCCACGCCATTCCCGGCCTCCGCCCGCAGGGGCTCATGAGGGGGAGCGAGGGGCCGGACGACGTGTCCGTCCCCTCGCTGGCGTGCGGTCCTGCTCCTGACGTCAGGCCGGTGAGGCAGACCGCGACGTCGACGCCACCACCGCGAGCGCACGGTCGGGATAGTCGGTCACGATGCCGTCGACGCCGGCCTCGACGAGCTCGACGATGCGCGGCGGCTCGTTCACGGTCCACGGCAGGACGGCGAGTCCGGCTGCGTGCGCCCGGTCGACGAAGGCGGCGTCGACCATCGCGTCGTCCGGCGAGATGACCTGAGCCCCCACAGCGACCGCGCCGTCGCACACGTCGTGGTGCGACTCCCCCGGAACGACGCTGCCGGTCAACGGGCTCCCCGGATGCCATGTCACCGAGGACTCCACGAGGGCCGACCGCAGCACGTCGGGGGCCAGCGCGGCCGACAGCTCGAGGACCGCCCAGTCGAACGAGTGCACGAAGCACTGCCGCTCGACGGCGTGGTCGTGCACGTCGGTGAGCACGCCCTCGAGAAGCTGCCGGCGGGCCGACACCTCGCGCTCGTCACGCGGGTCGACCTTGAGCTCGATCGTCCACCACACACCCGGCGCGCTCTCGACGCCGTGGGCCAGCACCTCCGACAGCGTGGAGATGCGCGCGCCCGGATCGGCCTGCTGCCCGGGGCAGTCGGGCAATGTGAGGCTGCCGACGTCGACCGTGCGCAGCTGCGCCAGGGTCAGGTCGTCGACGCGCGCACCGACGAGGTCCGGCCCGGTGGACCGGCACTTGTGCGGCAGCAGCTCGGCGTCGTGCCACACCACCACCCGTCCGTCGGCGGTCAGCCGAACGTCGAGCTCGACCCCGGTGGCACCGACGCCGTATGCCGCCGCGAAGCCGGCCAGGGTGTTCTCGACGACCAGCCCCTTGGCGCCGCGGTGGCCCTCCACGTCGAAACGGCCGGACGCCCAGGGTCCGGGGCGCGAGCTCACCTCAGGCCCCGATCCGCTCACCCGACGCGGCGTCGAAGACGTGCACCTCGCCGCGGTTCGGCTGCACGTGCACGACATCACCGACCGTGAGGTGCGTGCGCTTGTCGAGACGGACCGTCACCCGCCCGGCGTCCTCCCCGGCCCCTGCGGGACGCCCGTAGACGAACGACTCGGAGCCGAGCGACTCGACCAGCTCGACGTTGAGCGCGACCGACGAGGAGTCCCCGTCGCCCTCGGGCGACCCGACGACGTGCCACGACTCGGGACGCAGGCCGACCACGACCTTCTCCCCCGCGCGACCCGCGACACCGCGGTCGAGCGGCACTGAGACGCCGTGCACCTCGGCGTTGCCCTCACGAACCGAGGACTCGACGAGCGTGATGGCCGGCGACCCGATGAACGACGCGACGAACGTGTTGACGGGCGCGTCGTAGAGGCGCTCGGGGGTGTCGACCTGCTGGAGCCTGCCGTCGCGCAGGACCGCGACGCGGTGGCCCATCGTCATCGCCTCGACCTGGTCGTGGGTGACGTAGACGGTCGTGATGCCGAGCCGGCGCTGCAGTCCGGCGATCTGCGAGCGGGTCGACACGCGCAGCTTCGCGTCGAGGTTCGACAGCGGCTCGTCCATGCAGAACACCTTCGGGTTGCGGACGATCGCCCGGCCCATCGCGACGCGCTGGCGCTGGCCGCCGGACATCTGCCCGGGCTTGCGATCGAGCAGCTGCTCGAGCTCGAGGATCTTCGCGGCCTCGGCGACCCGCTGCCTCGTCTCGGCCTTGCTGACCTTGGCGTTGTCGAGGGCGAAGGCCATGTTCTGGGCCGCCGTCATGTTCGGGTAGAGCGCGTAGCTCTGGAACACCATGGCGATGTCACGGTCGCGCGGACGCACGCCCTTCTGGTCGTGCCCGTCGACGAGGACGCGGCCGCCGTCGACCGGCTCGAGACCGGCGAGCATGCGCAGCGTCGTCGACTTGCCGCAGCCCGAGGGGCCGACGAGGACGAGGAACTCACCGTCGGCGATGTCGAGCGTGATGCCGTCGACCGCAGGTGCGTCGTCCTTGGAGAACTTACGAGTCGCCTCGTCGAAGTACACGGTTGCCATGGAAGGCCTCTCGGGTCGTTCTGGTCTGGTGCGGCACCCGCCGGGCCCCGTGGGCGTCGGGACCCGGCGGCATACCCAAGCGGTGTGTCAGGCGCCGAGCTTGCTCTTGATCTGCGAGTCGAAGACCTGCTGGCTCTCGGCGTCGAGCGCCTTGAAGACCGTTGCGACGTCCTGGCCCTGGACGACCTGGTCGAGCGCCTTGCCGATGCGGGCACCGCCACCGGGCAGGAGGACTCGGACGTTGTCCTGCGATCGGGTCTTGGGCAGCTGCTCGATCGCCGTCTTCGCGTTGGGGTTCTTCTCGAGGAACGCCTTCTCCTCCGGCAGGTCGACGGCCGACTTGCGCACGGGCATGTAACCGGTCGCCTGCGTGAAGGTGACGGTGTTCTGCGCGTTGGTGAGGAACTCGATGAACTTCAGCGCGTTCTTCTTGCGGTCGTCGCCGATGTTCGCCGGGATGCCGACGCCGGCACCACCGGTCGGGCAGTTGCCCTCACCGGGCAGGAACGCCGTGCCGACGTCGAACTTGGCGTCCTTCGCGACGCCACCCAGCGAGCCGGTCGACATCATGCTGCAGCCGACGATGCCGGCCGTGAAGTCGGGGGCGGGGTCCTTCGACAGCTTGAGGAAGCCGTTCTTCGCAAGGTCCTGGAGGTACGTGCCCGCCTTGACCGTGTGGGGGTCGGAGAAGGTCGGCGTCCACTCCTTCGAGTAGGCGCCGCCGTAGCCCCACACCATGTTCTGGAAGACCCAGTCGAGGTAGTTCGAGCCGTCCGGCAGCTCCATCACGATCTTGTCGGAGCCGGCGGCCGCCTTGAGCTTCGGCGCCCACGTGAGGAACTCGTCCCAGTCCTTCGGGCCGCGGTCCTCGAGGCCGGCAGCCTTCCAGAGGTCCTTGTTGTAGTAGAAGAGCGGCGTCGACCGCGAGAACGGCAGGGCGAAGTGCTTGTCGCCGAGGGTGTAGTCGTTGTAGAGCGCGTCGACGTAGTCGCTCGTGTCGATCTTCGCGGCCGACAGCAGGTCGTCGAGGGGGGCGAGCTGCTTGTTGAGTGCGAAGTTGAACCACGTGACGTCGGAGACGACGACGACGTCGGGCAGCTGGCCGCCGGCGAGCGAGGCGTTGAACTTCTGCGCGACCTCCTCGTAGTTCTTGCCGGCGTCGACGAGCTTGACCTTGAGGTTCGGGTTGGCGGCCTCGAAGGCCTTGATGATCTGCTGTTCCACCGGCTTGCTGTTGCCGGGGTGGTTGCTCCAGAACTCGATGGTGTTGCTCGAGGCGCCACCGCCGTTGCCGCCGGAGGACGGTGCGGTGCCGGTGCCGGCGCAGGCCGCGAGCCCGGCGACGCCTGCCGCCCCGGCGAGCCCGAGGAAGCCTCGGCGTGAGAACTCGTTCATGGGGGGTGCCTTTCCCTGTAGGTGGTGCGTGGGGTGGTGGGAGGACGGCGAGCCCGTGACCCGGTCGCCGACGAGTGGTTGGTCAGCTCTTGACGGCGCCTGCGGTGAGGCCCTTGATCATCTGGCGCTGCAGGAAGAGGAAGAGCACCAGGATCGGCAGCATCGCGAGGATCGTCCCGGCCATGACCGGGCCCCAGTTCGTGACGCCGTCGTTGTTCTGCAGGAAGGTGAGCCCGACGGGCAGCGTCGCGGTCGTCTCGTCGTCGGACATGAGGTAGGGCCAGAGGTACTCGTTCCACTCGTTGACCACGGTGATGAGCGAGAACGCGACGAGTGTCGGCCACGACATGGGCATGACGACGCGCCAGAGCAGCTTCATGGGGCCGGCGCCGTCGAGCCTTGCCGCCTCGATGATCTCGCCCGGCAGGCTGAGGAACTGGTTGCGCATGAGGAAGGTGCCGAAGGCGACGCCGGCCAGCGGGATGATGATGCCCTGGAAGGTGTTGCGCCAGCCCAGCTGCGCGACGAGGGCGTAGTTGCTGATCACGGTGATCTGGTTGGGCACCATGAGCGCAGCGATGACGACGAGGAACACGACCGACCGCCCGGGAAATCGCAGCAGCGACAAGGCGTACGCGCTGAGGACGCCGAGCACGATCTTCGACACGGCCGTCGCCGACGTGATGACGACGGAGTTGCGCACGTAGTCGAAGAACGGGATGCGCGTCGTCAGCTCGTGGTAGTTGTCCGTGGTCGCCGGGTCGGGCCACCACTGGGCGGGGCGCACGTAGATGTCGCCGCGGTCCTTGAACGACGTGATGAGGATCCAGAAGAGCGGGACGGCGACGAGCAGGACGACGAGCACGATGCCGACGTAGCCCAGGGCGGTCCACACCGGACCGCGGTTGTGCGTCGAGGCCTCTGCGCTGTGGGCCGCCCGGCGTCGCTGCCGACGGCTGCGCTGCGGCGGGACCGACTCGTCGTCGAGCGTTCCGATGACGGTGGACGTGCTCATGACTTCTGCCCCCGGTCCATGAAGCGCACCTGGACGACCGTGACGGCGAGCAGGATGACGAACATGATGGTCGCGACGGTGGCGCCGTACCCGGCGCGCTGGTTGACGAAGGTCTCCTGGTACACCTGGTAGACGAGCGTGGCGGTGCCGTTGCCCTGCGGACCCCCGCGGGTCATGACGTTGATGATGTCGAAGACCTGGACCGAGCTGAGCAGCACGGTGATCGACAGGAAGAACGTCGTCGGCCGCAGCTGCGGCATGAGCACGCGGCGGAACCGCGTCCACGCCGACGCGCCGTCGATCTCGGCAGCCTCGTCGAGGTCGGCTCGGCGGCCCTGCAGCGCGGCCAGGTAGATGACGAAGGTGTAGCCGAGGTTCTTCCAGATGTAGGTGACGGTCACCATGAAGAGCGCCCACCCCGGCTGCTGGTAGAAGTCGGGCGAACCGACTCCGATGCGGGCGAGCAGGTCTCGCACGAGGCCGAACTGCGGGTCGAAGACGAACTGGAAGGCGATGCCGACGGCGGCGCCCGAGATGACGAACGGGGCGAAGACGACCGAGCGGACGAGGTTGCGGCCCTTGAGCTTCTGGTCGAGCAGGAGCGCGAGCCCGAGGCCGAGTGCCATCGAGACACCGACCGTGGCGACGGTGAACACCAGCGTGTTGCGCACCACGACGCGTGTGTCGTCGCGGCCGAACCATTCGACGTAGTTGGACAACCCGACCGGGTTGGCGACGGGCGAGCTGATGTTCCAGTCGGTGAACGAGAGCCGGATGTTGTCGAGCAACGGGCGGTAGGTGAAGACGACGAGCAGGACGAGGTTGGGAAGGAGGAGCAGGGCTGCGAGGGTCCACTCCCAGACCCGCCCGCTCGATCGTCGAGGCGCCGGACCCACCTGCTCGGGGGGTCCCGCCGACACCGAGGTGTCACGTCGCGAATCGGTCACGGATGACTGCACCCCGACAAACTAGCCGCGCAGATGCACCGGTTGCGGCTTTGGGACGTCAGGCTTTCGACGCGGAGCTGAACTCCTGTCTCGAGGCGTTCCTCGTACGGGAGCCGGCGGGCGCGCTCAGAGCCGGTCGAGGGCCGCGAGGTATCGCTGCGTCATCCAGTCCTGCGCGGTTCGGCTGATGGGTCCTCCGAGTCTCGCCAGGAACGAGGCGGGCCTGGAGAAGCCGGTCACCGTGAACTGGATCGCACCGTCGGAGTCGTGGTCGAGGACGAACCGCTCCTCGCCGGACTCGGGGTGCCCGGGGAGCGTGCCGTAGGCGAACCCCCTGCGGCCCGGCTCGTCGAAGACCTCGACGACACGGCACGGGATCCGCAGTGACATCGGACCGAGACCGAGCCGCATCACCACGACGGTGCCGACCTGAGCCGTCGCATCGGAGGCATGGACACGAAGACCAGCCATCTCATGCATCCGCCACCCCATCAGGTCCTGGACTGCGGCGTCGAAGTCCCGCCGACGTAGGCGCGTGGTGACGTGGAAGCGCCTGGAGCCGGTAGGGAACCGACCGGCCCCGGTCCGGGTCGTCGCGTACGACAGGGGCGCAGCTCGCAGACCGGCCGCAGCGTCCTGACGGAGCAGATGGACTGGCATGGCTCCATCATCCACCTGACAGTCAGGAACGGCCGGTGATGGGTCGTACGGTCAGCGTGCCTTGCCGCGACCGGGCCCGAGCCAGCCTCGGCGCGTGTGGGTCGTTCGGTCGGCCGCACAGTGAGGGTGACGGGAACGTGTACGAGACGACCATGTGATAGGTGCCTGGCGGCGTCGAGGCCGGGATGGTGAGTGTCGCGCCCACGAGACGCTGGTCGGCGTCACCTGCACCGAGGCGAGCGTTCGGGTGGTGACCGGGTCGGTCAGGTCCGTGTTGCCTTCCGGGACCGCGAGGAGCTGCCGGGT
Source organism: Terrabacter terrigena (assembly GCF_042676085.1). Taxonomy (NCBI): domain Bacteria; kingdom Bacillati; phylum Actinomycetota; class Actinomycetes; order Micrococcales; family Intrasporangiaceae; genus Terrabacter; species Terrabacter terrigena. The sequence goes on along the minus strand of NZ_JBHTKH010000006.1, from coordinate 129,163 downwards.
CCCGATGATGAAGGTGACCGAGGCGACCGGCGCGTCGGGCCTGTTGTGTGCGGTGGGCCCGCCGGCTGGCGCGGCGACGATCACTCGACGCTGCTGCGTGAGTCTCTACGGATCGGTCGAACCATCGGCTCCTGACAAGCCCACACCACCGCGTCACGCGGCTCCCTTGCCGTTCGAAGCGCGGAGCGCCGATGGCCCGAGCGGATGGCTGCGCCAGCCTGTCTCAGATCCGCGCCGCCCTTCGACCCTGTGGCAGGATCGCCGGGTGCTGCGGCTCACCGATTTCATCATCGACTGCCCGGACACGATGGAGCTGGCAGCCTTCTACTCCGAGGTGACGGGTCGTCCGCTCAAGGAGGGCAGCCACGGCAACTGGGCCGGCATACAGTTCGGCGAGATCGAGCTGGCCTTCACCCCGGTGGAGGACTACCGCGCCCCGCAGTGGCCCGACGGTGAACACCCCAAGCAGTTCCACCTCGACTTCGAGGTTGACGACGTCGAGGCCGAACAGAGCCGTGTCCTGGCCCTGGGCGCGACCCTGCAGCAGGACTCCATCGGCCCCGACGGCTACGGCTGGCGCGTCTACACCGACCCCGTCGGCCACCCGTTCTGCCTCTGCCGCAACAAGGGTGTCAGCTGGACCGAGCAGGGGCCGATCTGGCCCAAGAGCAGCTAGAGCGCCACCCGGAGAGGGCCGCCTCCTCAGGGCGGCAACACCGCCCCCTTGTCACCTTCTCTACGCCCCGCGCACCGAGCTCGCGGTCGATCCTGTTGACTGTGCCTGTCACGTCGCATGCTGTACCCGCATCAAGGCGGAGGGCTCCATGGGCAGGTTGATCTACGCGGCCAACGTCTCACTCGACGGCTTCCTCGAGGACGAGACCGGTTCGTTCGACTGGTCCGTTCCGGATGAGGCCGTGCACGCGTTCTGGAACGAGCACGAGCGGCACATCGGCACGTCGCTCTATGGGCGACGCATGTACGAGACGATGCGCGTCTGGGAGAGCGACGACTGGTTGGCGAACGAGCCCGCAGTCGTGCGCGAGTACGCAGGCATCTGGCGTGACACCGACAAGGTGGTCTACTCCACCTCACTCAGCCACGTGTCGAGCGCGCGCACGAGGATCGAGCGTCAGTTCGACCCCGAGGAGGTGCGGCGGCTCAAGGAGACGTCCGGCTCGGACCTGAGCATCGGAGGTGCGGGGATCGGGGCCGAAGCCTTCCGACACGGCCTGGTCGACGAGTGTGTGCTGCTGCTGTCCCCGGTCGTCGTCGGCGGCGGCAAGCCGGCGCTGCCTCGCGGCACACGGCTCGAGCTCGAGCTGCTCGACCAACGTCGATTCGACAACGGCGTGGTGTACGTCCGCCACGCGGTCCGACACCCCGCCTGACCCATGCGCCGGCCAGCGTGAGAGTCCTTCGCCCAGCGCGGCATGAAGACGCTGTGGCGGACCGCTGGCCAGCCCTACCTTCGCGCGTGCCCACGTGGAGCGTCCGCGGTTGGCCACCAGTAGAGGGCGATGGCAGCAAGGAACAGCGCCAAGCCCGCGCGGGCGGTCCACGTCGCGGGTGTCGAAGCGGGTGGGTCGAACGTCCCCCAGAGCAAAGTCGTGAACGCGCGTGCCGCCCACGTCATGTTCTCCATGCGGCTCTGAGCCGGTGGGGCGTCGTCAGCGGCGGGGCCTTTGCTGACCATGAGGAGCGACGCGATCGTCACCACGACGCCGAGTGCGCCCGCCGCGAAGGCGAGTAGCCGCCGTGCCTCCTCTCGGTCGCTCATCCATGCCCGTCGGGCATCGAGCGCGGCGCCCAGGGGAAGCCCGGGCGACCATCGGCCCGACCAGAGCAGCCGGGCCGGCACGCTGGGTCGTGGGCGCACGAGCGTCACGGTGACGAACGCGAGACCGGGACCGGACAGCAGTGACCACGTCAGGGCGTCATCGGTGAGGCGGGGGCCGAAGCCCGCTGCCAGGAGCGTGCTCAGAATGAACCAACCGCCGGCAAGCACGCACGCAGCACGTGCGCGGGCGGCGTTCCATCGCGGGCTCCCTGTCACGTTGCGAAGTGTGTCCGAAGACCACTGCCTTGCGCCGGTGCTTGGGGGAAGTCTCCGTTGAACCCGGACGTCCGCTCATCGGCACGCTCGCTCGCGAGGCGGCGCACGAGCGAGGGGGCCCGACGGGCGCTCACCCGCCGCGCTCACGAGCGGTGGGTGAAGGCCCAGTCCAGGCCGTCCTCGCCGTGGTCGTCGAAGGCTGGATCGCGTCGCAGGCCGATCTTTGTGGCGACCCTCTGACTGGCGAGGTTCGTGGGGCGGATGCGAGCGACGACGGGCTCGGCGGGAAGCGACTCCTGCGCCCAGTGCAACAGGGCGGCCGCGGCCTCCGTGGCGTAGCCCTGTCCCCAGGCAGAGGGATGAAAGCGGTACATGAGGTTGAGTACGCGGTCCTCCTTGATGGTCATCCACCGGAGACCACAGCTGCCAACCAGTCGACCCGTCTCCTCTTCGAAGACGCAACAGTTTCCGAAACCGTGCCGCTCCCAGTGCCGCAGCCACTGCGTCACCAGCGCTTCGACGTCCTCCAGCTCCGTCACCAGGTCCGACGGGTTGTGCTGGACGACCGACGGATCCGACAGGATGTCGAGGACCGCTACGGCGTCAGCCAGCGCCGGCTGCCGTAGCGACAACCGCGCGGTCAACATGCGAACGGGCTGACGGAGCACCTCGGAAATGTACTGGTGGCGCGTCCGGCCAGCACTTCGGGCGACATCCTCCTCCTGGCACGGGGGGTCGTTCAGCCGTGACGCACGAGAGCCCCGGACCGTGATGGTCCGGGGCTCTCGGCGTCAGGCGACGACTGGCGTCAGTTGCCCGTCAGCTTCTCGCGAAGCGCGGCGAGCGCCTCGTCGGAAGCCAGGGTGCCCTCGGCCGGGGCCGGAGCGTTGCGCGGTGCGCGGTCGCCACGGTCGGCGTCGCCCGAGTCGGCGACGTCACCGGTCGCGGACGAGTAGGACGTCGCGGAGCCGGCGTTGGCCGCAGCCTCGGCGTCGGCCTTCGTCGCGGCGTCGACCTGGGCCTTGTGGGCCTCCCAGCGGGCGTGGGCGTCGGCATACTGACGCTCCCACTTCTCGCGCTGGGCGTCGAAGCCCTCGAGCCACTCGTTCGTCTCCGGGTCGAAGCCCTCGGGGTACTTGTAGTTGCCCTGCTCGTCGTACTCCGCAGCCATGCCGTAGAGGGTCGGGTCGAACTCCGACGCCGCGACGGCCTGGTCGTTGGCCTGCTTGAGCGAGAGCGAGATGCGGCGACGCTCGAGGTCGATGTCGATGACCTTGACGAAGATCTCGTCGTTGACGTTGACGACCTGCTCGGGCAGCTCCACGTGGCGCTCGGCCAGCTCGGAGATGTGGACGAGGCCCTCGATGCCGTCCTCGACGCGCACGAACGCACCGAACGGGACGAGCTTGGTGACCTTGCCCGGGACGACCTGGCCGATGGCGTGGGTCCGCGCGAAGTGCTGCCACGGGTCCTCCTGCGTCGCCTTCAGCGACAGGGAGACACGCTCGCGGTCCATGTCGACGTCGAGCACCTCGACGGTGACCTCGGTGCCGACCTCGACGACCTCGGACGGGTGGTCGATGTGCTTCCACGACAGCTCGGAGACGTGGACGAGACCGTCGACACCGCCGAGGTCCACGAACGCACCGAAGTTGACGATCGAGGACACGACGCCCGAACGGACCTGGCCCTTCTGGAGCTCCTTGAGGAACGTCGTGCGCACCTCGGACTGCGTCTGCTCGAGCCAGGCACGGCGCGACAGGACCACGTTGTTGCGGTTCTTGTCGAGCTCGATGATCTTGGCCTCGATCTCCTTGCCGACGTACGGCTGGAGGTCGCGGACACGGCGCATCTCGACGAGCGAGGCGGGCAGGAAGCCACGGAGGCCGATGTCGAGGATGAGGCCACCCTTGACGACCTCGATGACGGTGCCGGTGACGACGCCGTCCTCCTCCTTGACCTTCTCGATCGTGCCCCAAGCGCGCTCGTACTGCGCACGCTTCTTGGACAGGATCAGACGGCCTTCCTTGTCCTCCTTCTGGAGAACGAGGGCCTCGACCTCGTCACCGACCTTGACGATCTCGCCCGGGTCGACGTCGTGCTTGATGGACAGCTCGCGCGAGGGGATGACGCCCTCGGTCTTGTAGCCGATGTCGAGCAGGACCTCGTCCCGGTCGACCTTGACGATGCGACCCTCGACGATGTCGCCGTCGTTGAAGTCCTTGATGGTGGCGTCGATCGCCGCAAGGATGTCTTCCTGAGAGCCGATGTCGTTGATGGCGATCTCAGGCGCGGTCTTCTCGACCGTGTTGGCAGTCATGTAGTAGGAACTCCGATTGTGGACAGTTAGATTGGGGACCTCGCGACGACGCGCCTGACGGCCCGTCGACCCGATGCCTTGTGGACGGGTGCAACATTGAGCATGCGCACACGGATGTGCCCGGCAATCCTATCCGCGCTGTCAGCACCCGGTCAAAAGAGACGATGTATGCCGTGAGCACGCCCACCGAGGCCACCCGCCGCCCCGCCGCGCCGGCGGAGACCGCCACGGCGAACCGCACGTGGTGGGACGGCGAGGCCACGTCCTACTACGTCGAGCACGGCGCCTTCCTCGGCGACACCGACTTCGTGTGGGGTCCCGAACGGCTGCGCGAGGAGGACGCCGGCCTGCTCGGCGACCCGGCCGGCCAGGTGGTCCTCGAGATCGGGGCGGGCTCCGGCCAGTGCTCGCGGTGGCTGGCCACCCGCGGCGCCACGGTCGTGGCCACCGACCTGTCCGCAGGCATGGTGGCCACGGGTGTCGCGGTCAACGAGGCCGTCGGCGAGACTGCACGGGTGCCGTTCGCGCAGTGCGACGGACGGTCGCTCCCCTTCGCCGACGCGTCCTTCGACGCGGTCTTCACGGCCTACGGCGTCGTGCCGTTCGTCGCGGACTCCGACACGGTGATGGCGGAGGCGGCGCGCGTGCTCCGCCCGGGCGGCCGCTTCGTCTTCTCGACGACGCACCCCGTGCGGTGGGCCTTCCCCGACGACCCCGGACAGGGTGGGCTCACGGCCCGCCACTCCTACTTCGACCGCCAGCCCTACGTCGAACAGGACGCGCAGGGGCGCGCCACCTACGTCGAGCACCACCGCACCCTCGGCGACCGGGTCCGCGAGATCACGGCAGCCGGGCTCGTGCTCGTCGACCTCCTCGAGCCGGAGTGGCCCGAGGGTCACGACGAGCCGTGGGGTGGCTGGTCGCCGTTGCGCGGACGCATCATCCCCGGCACAGCCGTCTTCGTCTGCCGAAAGCCGGCCTGACACCGCACCGCACCACGCGGCGCCGCACCGCACACGGCAGCGGCCGCGCACCCCGATGGGTGCGCGGCCGCTGTGGCCCAGCCTGCGGTCAGAGGAAGCGCCGCCGCAGCAGCACCGAACCGCCCGCGAGGCCGAAGACGCCGGCGGCAGCAGCCGCGCGCCCGAGGTTCGCCGAGCCTGCGCCGTCGACCCCGGCCAGCTCGAGCGAGTACGCCGTCGCGCCGACCGCGCCCTGGGGCGCTCCGTAGGCCATGCCCTCGGCCTTGGCGCGGCGGGCGCCCGCCTCGATCAACGCGTACTTCTCGCCGTAGTCGGCCGCCGTCGCCTTGCCGGCGGCCACGAGCTTCTTCGTGCCCTCGTCGGACAGTCGCTGCGCGCCGTCCTCGAGCGCCGGGGCACCTGCTGCCGCGTCGGTGAGGCCCGCGGCGAGCTTGCTGGTCCCGTCAGCCGCGTCGGCGAGGCCGTCGGGCAGCCGGCCGGCGCCGTCGGCGAGCTTGCCCGCCCCGTCGTCGAGCTGGGTGGTGCCAGCGGCGAGGTCGCCGAGGCCGCTGTCCAGCCGGCCGGCGCCGTCGGCGAGCTCGCCGGAACCACTGGCGAGCCGGGAGGCGCCGTCACGCAGGTCCCCCGCCCCGGTGGCCACCTGTGCCGTGCCGCCGTGCACCTGGTCGGCACCGACCGTGAGCTGGTCGATCGCGTCGAGCAGGTCGAGGCCACCCAGGCCCAACAGGTCCACACCGAGCTGGAGGTCGTTGATGCCGCCGCGCAGCGTCTTGTCCTTCGCGGTGTCGGCGGTTCCGCCGACACCGCCCTGGACCTTGGTGACGACCCCGTCGACGAGCGCGCCCACGCCCGCGTCGACGAGGCCCACGCCTTCGAGCAGCCCGGGCACCTCGGGGTCGCACACGGGGAGCGTGCTGTTGCTGAGGCCGCACTCGATCTTGGCGAGGCCGAGGGCCGCGTCTCCGAGCTTGCCCTTGAGCGTCCCGAGCCCGCCGGACACCTGGCCGAGACCACCGGAGACCTGACCGAGGCCCTTCGACACCTGGCTGAGACCGCCCGAGACGCTGCCGAGGCCCTTCGACACCTTGTCGAGTCCACCGGAGACCTGACCGAGACCGTCCGCGCCGGCCCCGGTCTTCGTGCGCAGCTGGCCGAGGCCGCCCTGGACCTGGGTCAGGATCCCCTTGCAGAGCACGCCGCAGTCGACGGAGCCCTTGGCCATGGCCACACCCCCGTCGAGCTGGTCGATGCCGCCGCCCGTCGCCAGCGCGTCGAGCAGGCCCGAGCGGACCTGGTCCACCCCGCCCCTCGACTGGTCCACCCCGCCCTGTGACAGGTCGACGCCGTCCTTCGACCTGTCGACTCCGTCCCGGGACTTGACGACACCGTCCTTGGACGCGTCGACACCGCCCTTGAGCAGGTCGAGGCTGCCGCCTACCGCCGTGGCGGCGGCGAGCCCGGCGCGGACCTGGTCGACGCCGTCGATGAGCGTGCCGGTCTGGCCCTTGCCGCCGAGCCCGGCCCGCAGCTTCGCGATGCCGTCGTGGAGCGGCTTGGCCTGGTCGGGCAGGCCGCCGACGCCGTCGTAGAGCTGGGTGAGGCCGGCGTCGACCTTGTCGAGCCCGTCGGCGACGAGGGCGAGGTTGTCGACGAGCGCCGGCGCACCCTCCCCGAGGAGGTGCAGGCCGTTCGCCACCTTGCCGGCACCGTCGTCGACCTTCGTCGCGCCCGCACTCAGCTTCTGCGCACCGGCGTGCAGCTGGCCGGCCCCGTCGGCGACCTGCCCGGCGCCATCGGCGACCTGTGCAGACCCGTGCTTGGCGGTGCCGGCACCAGCCGCGAGCTTCGACGTGCCGTCCTTGAGCTGGCCGGCACCGGTGGCGAGGTCGCGCGATCCGGGGAGCGCTTGGGCGCCGAGTCCCGCGTCGAGCTTCTTGGCGCCGTCACGCAGCTGGATCAGGCCGGCGAGGAGGGTGCCGGCGCCGTCACGCAGCTTCAGGAGGTTCGCGTCGATCTCGGTCGCGCCGGCCGTCAGCGTGGCACCGGTGGTGGCGCCACCCTTGTAGCTCTCGGCTCCCCCCTTGAACGACGGGCTCTCGAGCGGGCTGACCGGCAGGGCCGACACGGATGCCTTGGGCAGCGTGCCGTCGACGATGTCGGCGGCATACCCGAAGGACGCGGTGGGCGTCCCGATGGGGCCGAACAGCGTCATGGTGAACGTGAGCTTGGTGCCACCTCGCCCGTCGCCGGCGACGTTGGCCTCCTTGGAGGAGATGTTCGTGAACGTCCCGGGAAGCGTCGTCGACAGCGAGCCGACCATCGGGATGACGACGCTCTGCGTCGCGGTCGCCTTCCGGCCCGTGCCGTCGTCGAAGGTGACGACCTGTGACGTGCCGGTCACGTTCCTGACGGTATAGCGGACCTCGAGCCGTCCGCTGCGACCCACCAGGTCACCGGGCTCCACCGCCTGGCCGTCGAGGGTGTAGACGGCCTGCACCTCGAGGGGCAGCTTCTTCGTGTAGTCGCTGACGGTGCGCAGCCGCTGCTCACCCTCGACGTCGAAGCGCCCGACCATGACGCCGTCCTTGACCTCGAAGCCGCCGAAGCCGTCGAGGTTGCGCAGGTTCTGCGCCTCGACCGGGTTCTGCAGCTCGACCGTGCCGCGTCCCTGCATGGCGACCTGCTCGTAGACCCGGGCGACGTCGACCTTGCCGGTCGCGTCGAGGTAGGCCTGCACGGTCTCGGTGTTCGACACCTGCACCTGCCCGCTATCGGCTGCGGCTGCCGGCGCGGCGGCCAGCATCAGCAGCGTGGGCATGGCCGCGAGTCCGGCCACCACGGTGGCGATGCTGCGCCTGCTCACTTGGCGGCTCCAGTCACGAGGTCGTCGAGGTTGGTGTTGCGGTCGGAGCCGTTGGCGCGCTTCGCGGGTCGGCCTTCGACCCTTGCCGTGACGGGTTCCGCAGACGGGTTCGTCTGGGCGGCAAGGAGGTTCGTGGCGAGGAAGCCGAGGCCGACGGCGAGCAGGACGGTCGTGGCTGCAGCCGGCGACTCGGTGAGGAACTGCGATGGTGCGTTGGTGTAGAGCGACTCGTAGGCGCCGACGATCGACGCGGCACCGACGAGTCCGCTCCACAGCGGGAGCCGTCCGCGACTGAGCGCGGCAACGACGGCGATGAGGGCGACGACGACGAAGGCGGCGACGGCACGACCTCCCGAGGAGTCCGGCAGGAGGGCCGCGCGCAGCGCGAAACCGAGCCAGGCCAGCAGGAAGCCGGCGAGGAAGCCGACGACCTTGCCCCACGAAGGACGGTGCGGGACGAGCCCGAGGGCGCCGCCGAGGGCCGCACCGAGGAGAGCAACGTGCTCGAGGTCGAGACCGAGCAGGTTGCTCAGCCCGATGATGACAGCCGCGAAGACGGCTAGACACAAACCTGTGACCAGGCTCTTGACCATGTCCACCTCACAGTAAAAGCACCCACCTCCGTTGGTGAGTGCAAGTTACCGGTCAGTATGCAGATGGGCGGCAGCCTCCGCGAGCGCGCGTGAGCAAGCGCACGTCGCTGTTGTCGAAACGTGACCTTCGAGACCGTCTGAGGGGGTACGGCCGGCTCACTCCGGGCGGACGGACGCCGGTGTGGTGGTCAGTGGGCGGCGTCGTGCCAGGAGTGACCCACCCCGACGTTGATGTCGAGCGGGACGTCCATCGGTGCAGCGTTGCCCATCTCGTTGCGCACGAGCTTCTCGAGGTCGTCGCGCTCGCCCTCGGCCACCTCGAGAACGAGCTCGTCGTGGACCTGCAGCAGGACGCGCGACTTCGCGCCCGAGCTCTTCAGGGCCCGGTCGACCCCGATCATCGCGACCTTCATGATGTCGGCGGCGGAGCCCTGGATGGGCGCGTTGAGCGCCATCCGCTCGGCCATCTCGCGGCGCTGACGGTTGTCGGAGGTGAGGTCGGGCAGGTAGCGCCGGCGCCCGAACATCGTTGCGGTGTAGCCCGTGCCGCGCGCCTCGGCCACGACGTCGCGCAGATAGTCGCTGACCCCACCGAAACGCTCGAAGTAGCCGTCCATGAGGCCTCGTGCCTCCTCCGTGCTGATCGTCAGCTGCTTGGACAGGCCGAACGCCGAAAGGCCGTAGGCGAGGCCGTAGGACATCGCTTTGACCTTCGAGCGCATGGCCGCGGTGACGTCGTCGGGCTCGACGCCGAACACCTTGGAGCCGACGAACTTGTGGAGATCCTCGCCGGTGCGGAACGCCTCGATGAGGCCTTCGTCGCCGGAGAGGTGGGCCATGACCCGCATCTCGATCTGGGAGTAGTCGGCCGACATGAGGGCCTCGTAGCCGTCGCCGACGACGAAGAGCTCGCGGATGCGGCGCCCCTCCTCGGTGCGGATCGGGACGTTCTGGAGGTTCGGCTCGGTGGAGCTGAGGCGCCCCGTGGCCGCGATGGTCTGGAGGTAGGTCGTGTGGATGCGACCGTCGTCGGCCACCGACTTCTGGAGCCCCTCGACCGTGACGCGCAGCCGCGCCGCGTCGCGGTGGCGCAGCAGCGCCTCGAGGAACGGGTGCTCGGTCTTGGCGAAGAGGTCGTTGAGGGCGTCGGCGTCGGTGGTGTAGCCGGTCTTCGTCTTCTTCGTCTTCGGCATGCCGAGCGTGCCGAAGAGCACCTCCTGCAGCTGCTTCGGCGAACCGAGGTTGATCTTCTCGCCCCCGATGGCGTCCCAGGCGTCCTGTTGGGCTGCAGCGACCTTGGCCGCGAAGTCCTTCTCGAGCTCGTCGAGGCCGGTGACGTCGACGGCGATGCCGGTGCGCTCCATGCCCGCGAGGACGTCGACGAGCGGCAGCTCGACGTCGGCCAGCAGGTCGGCACCGCCCGTCGCGGCCAGCTGCTCGTCGAGCACGACGGCGAGGTCGCGCACGGCCGTGGCCCGCACCATCTCCTGCTGGGCGGCCTTCTCGTCGGCATCGCCACCGAAGTCGAGCATGCCCTGCCCGTCGGCGCTGCCCGAGCTGCTGAGCTCGCGCTTCAGGTGGCGCAGCACGAGGTCGTCGAGGTGGTAGGTGCGCTGGTCGGGCTTGACGAGGTATGCCGCGAGCTGGGTGTCGCTGGTCAGCCCCGCCAGCGTGAAACCGCGTGCCGTCACGGCCTCGATCGGGCCCTTCGCGTCGTGCATCGCCTTGGGGCGCGCGGGATCCTCGAGCCAGGAGCCGATGGACGTCTCCCCCTCGGGCGTGAGGGTGGTGAGGTCGACCCAGGCCGCGGACCCGTCGGGCGAGGAGATGGCGAGGCCAGTGGCGTCGCCCGTGCCACGGGCCCACGTGCCGGTGACGGAGAGCGCCGCCCGCTCCCCCGCCGGCAGGTGCTCGGCCACCCAGTCGGGCACCTGCGCGGGCTCGAGCACCGAGCCGTCGACCTCGAAGCCCGACTCGGCCTCGGGCTCGCTCGCCTCGACCTCGGCGAAGAGCCGGTCGCGCAGCACCCGGAACTCGAGGCGGTCGAAGACCTCGTGCACCTCCTCGCGGGCCCACTGGTGGCGCTCGAGGTCGGCGAGGCCCACCCCGACGGGGGCGTCCTTGACCAGCTGGTTGAGGCGCCGGTTGCGCAGCACCTGGTCGAGGTGCTCGCGGAGCGAGTCGCCGGCCTTGCCCTTGATCTGGTCGACGCCCGCGACGATGCCCTCGAGGTCACCGAACTGGGTGATCCACTTCGCGGCCGTCTTCGGACCGACGCCAGGCACGCCGGGCAGGTTGTCGGAGGTCTCACCGACCATGGCTGCGAGGTCGCTGTAGCGGGTCGGCGGCACGCCGTACTTCTCCTCGACCTGGGCGGGACCCATGCGCCACACCTCGGACACCCCACGCACCGGGTAGAGGATCGTCACGTTGTCGGAGACGAGCTGGAAGGTGTCGCGGTCACCCGAGCAGATGAGCACCTCGACGCCCTGGCCGTCGGCCTCGGTCGCGATGGTCGCGATGATGTCGTCGGCCTCGTAGCCGTCGAGCTCGACGTGGGTGATGCGCAGCGCGTCGAGGACCTCCTTGACGAGCGGGAGCTGGCCCGAGAACTCGTCGGGCGTTCGCGCACGGCCCGCCTTGTACTCGGCGTACTGCTCGGTGCGGAACGTCTGGCGCGACTTGTCGAACGCCACGACGACGTGGGTGGGCTGCTCGTCGCGCAGCATGTTGATCAGCATCGAGGTGAAGCCGTAGACGGCGTTGGTGTGCTGGCCGGTGACCGTCGAGAAGTTCTCGGCAGGCAGCGCGAAGAACGCGCGGTAGGCCAGGGAGTGTCCGTCGAGGAGGAGAAGTCGGCTCACACGGCAACCCTAGTGGCGGCCACCGACGCCGTGAGCCGGGGCACGGTCGGACAGGCGGCGCCGGCGAGGCGGCATACGATCCCCTCCATGACCGAACCGACGACCGACTCGACAGCAGGCCCGACCACCGAGGAGGCGACGCGCCAGCACGTCGACGCGATGCGCGCGATGGCCGAGGGCACCCTGCTCGAGCGAATGCAGATCGAGATCACCGAGGCGACGCCCGAGCGCCTCGTCGCGACGATGCCGGTCGCCGGCAACACGCAGCCCTACGGACTGCTCCACGGTGGCGCGAGCGTCGTGCTCGCCGAGTCGCTCGGGTCGATCGGCGCCCAGATCCACGCCGGCCCGGGACGGGTCGCGGTCGGGCTCGACATCAACGCCACCCACCACCGCGCGGCGCGCACCGGCCTCGTCACCGGCACGGCCACGCTGCTGAGCGCAGGCCGCACGCTCGTCAGCTACGAGGTCGTCGTGACCGACGAGGACGACCGCCGCATCTGCACGTCGCGGATCACCTGCCTGCTGCGCGACGCGGCGCCGGGCGCCTGACCGCCGACCACCCGGTGGGGGTCAGCCGGCGATCTTCGGGTCGTGCCGGGTGGCGCGGGCGCGGGAGCGCAGGTCGCGCCGGCGCTGGAGCAGGTCGAGCGTGACCCGGTGCGGGCCGGCCTTGGCCTCCCCCGCCAGCTTGCGCTGCAGGGTCGCGGCGGACGCGACCCGGCGCACCGTCTCGGGGGCGAAGCCCAGACGGGCGAAGAAGCGGTTCGCGTCGCGGTCGCCTGCGGGAACCGCACTCGCGAGGTGCTCGCACCCCTGCCGGTCGGCATACCTGCTGGCGGCCATGAGCAGCGCACGCCCCACACCCTGGCGCCGGAAGTCCGGGTGGACGTAGAGCATGTCGATCGACACGCACGGTGAGTCGACGAGCAGGCTGCGCGTCGAGTCCGCCAGCACGACGTAGCCGCGCGCACGCCCTTCGACGGAGGCGATGAACGCGCAGATGTCGTTGCGCTGCAAGGCATTTCGCAAGGTGCCGTCGAGTGCGAGCCGCTGCGCGGCCTCGGGGGTGGTGCCACCCTCGATGCGGTGCGTGATCCACAGCTCTATGAACTGCGAGTGCAGGCTCTCGTCCACCCGCTGCACCGACACAGTCGATCGACCCATCATCCCTCCTGTTCCTGCCCCGAGGTCACCCGGGAGACACTACGACCAACGACGTCGTGACGGAAGGGTTATGGCAGGTCCCGGCACGGAGGGCGGGGCGTCACGACCGTGTCGTGACGCCCCGCCTTCGGATTCCGTAGGCCGTGTGGCCCGGTGTGCTAGACGTCGCCGCCGAGGTATGCCGCCTTGACCGCGGGATCGGCCGCCAGCTCCTTGCCCGAGCCCTCGCGGACGATCTCGCCCGTCTCGAGGATGTAGGCGCGGTGCGAACGCTTGAGCGCCTGCGCGGCGTTCTGCTCGACGAGCAGCACCGTCGTGCCCTGGCTGTTGATCTCGGTGACGATGTCGAAGATCTGCTGGATCAGCTTCGGCGCGAGACCCATCGACGGCTCGTCGAGCAGCAGCAGCTTCGGCTTGGCCATGAGGGCACGCCCCATCGCCAGCATCTGCTGCTCACCACCCGACATCGAGCCGGCGGCCTGGTTGCTGCGCTCCTTGAGCCGCGGGAAGAGCTCGAAGACCCGGGCGAGGTCGTCCTTGACGGCCTTCGTCTTGCGGTCGGGTCGGGCGTAGGTGCCCATCTCGAGGTTCTCCATCACGGTCATGCCGACGAAGCAGCCACGACCCTCCGGGGACTGCGAGATGCCCAGCACCGGTCGCTCGTGCGACGGCGTGTGCGTGATGTCCTTGCCGTTGAACCTGATCGAGCCGGCCCGCACCGGGCGCAGGCCCGACACGGTCTTCATCGTCGTCGTCTTGCCCGCGCCGTTGGCGCCGATGAGGGTGACGATCTCACCCTCGTCGACCGTGAAGCTGATGTCGCGGATGGCCTCGATGCGCCCGTAGTTGACGCACAGGCCGTTGACCTCAAGAAGCATCTTCTTCATCAACTCCCAGGTAGGCGGCGATGACCGCCGGGTTGTCGCGGATCTCCGCGGGCGTGCCCTCGGCGATCTTGCGGCCGAACTCCAGCACGACGATCCGGTCGGTGACGCCCATGACGAGCTTCATGTCGTGCTCGATGAGCAGCACGGTGTAGCCCTGGTCGCGGATGGTCCGGATCAGCTCCATGAGCTTGGCCTTCTCGGCCGGGTTGAAGCCGGCGGCCGGCTCGTCGAGGCAGAGCAGCTGCGGGCTGGTGGCCAGCGCACGCGCGATCTCGAGACGACGCTGGTCGCCGTACGGGAGGTTGCGCGCGAGCTCGTCGGCCTTGCCGTCGAGCCCCATGAAGGTGAGCAGCTCCATCGCCCGGGCGTAGCCCTGTGCCTCCTCGCGCCGGTGCCTCGGCAGGCGGAACATCGCCGAGCCGATACCCGTGCGGTGGTGCGCGTCGACGCCGACGAGGACGTTCTCGAGGGCGGTCATGTTGGCGAAGAGGCGGATGTTCTGGAACGTGCGCGCGATGCCCAGCTTGGTGATCTGGAACTTCTTGCGCTTGCCCAGCGGCTTCCCGAGGTAGCGAATGCCGCCTGCGGTCGGCTGGTAGACGCCGGTCATGACGTTGAAGCACGTCGTCTTGCCGGCACCGTTGGGACCGATGAGGCCGAGGATCTCGCCCTTGTTGATGTGGAAGCTGACCTCGTTGAGGGCCACGACGCCGCCGAAGCGCAGCGTCACGTCGTCGACCTCGAGGAGCTTCTCGCCCTCGGCGACCTCGGGCACGCCGATGTCGTCGGGGGTGATGTCGACGTCGGGGTGGATCTCGGTGACCTCGTCGGCCGGGTCGGCCAGCGGCGCCGTGGCGTCGGAGTGCGGCGTCACCTCCGGTCGGGTCGTGGTGTCGTCCCGCGTGGCGGCCGTGGCGGCCGTGGCGGGCTCGGTGGCCGCCGTGGGCTCGGCCGCCGCGGCGGGCGGGGTGGGCTCGGTCGACTCAGGCACTGGCTTCTCCTTCCTCGAGAACGGCCTGTCTGGCATCGGCGCGCTTGGCACGGACGGTGCGGCGCGGCGGCAGCAGGCCCTGCGGACGGAAGATCGCGAGCAGCATCAGCGCCAGGCCGAAGACCAGCACGCGGAAGTCCGCGAACTCGCGGAACCGCTCCGGGAAGTAGCTGACCACGATGGCACCGACGATGACGCCCCACCGGTTGCCGGCACCACCGACGACGACGGCCGCGATGAAGAGGATCGAGAGCAGCAGCTCGAAGCTCTGCGGGTTGATGAACCCTGCCTTCGTCGCGAAGAGTGCACCGGACAGACCACCGATCGCCGCGCCGAGGGCGAAGGCGAGCAGCTTGAACCGGAAGGTCGGCACACCCATCAGCTCGGCGGCGTCCTCGTCCTCTCGGGTCGCCTCCCAGGCGCGGCCGACGCGGCTGCTCTTGACGAGGACGTCGAAGAGCAGGACGACGCCGATGATGCCGAGGGCGAGCCAGTAGTACGGCACGAAGTCGCTGATGCCGAACTTGAGGAACGTCGACGTCGTGTCGAGGTCGACGACGGGTGCCCCGCTGCTCCAGTCGATGCTCGGCACCTTGAACAGCTCGATGCTGGGCGGCTTCGGGATGTCGGAGATGCCCTGCGCACCACCGAGCCACTCCGAGTTGACCAGCGTGAGGCGCACGATCTCACCGAAACCCAGGGTCACGATCGCGAGGTAGTCGCCGCGCACACGGAGGGTCGGGGCACCGAGGATGACGCCGGAGACCATGGCCGCGACGATGGCCACGGGCACCACCACGACCCACGACAGCTTGGCGTGCTCGGACGTGAGCACACCGACCGTGTAGGCACCCACGGCGTAGAAGCCGACGTACCCGAGGTCGAGCAGGCCGGCGTAGCCGACGACGATGTTGAGGCCGAGCGCGACGAGGACGTACGTCGCGACGGTGAAGAGGACACCACCGAAGTCGGAGCCCTCGGTCGTGATGAACGGGATGTTGAGCAGCGGCAGCAGGAACAGGAAGACCGCGAAGGCGACCCAGAGGGCGATCTTCGCGCCCTTGGGCAGGTTGTTGACGCGGTCCTTGAACCCTGGACCCGACGTGCTGCGTGCGCCGGCGGACGTCTTCGTGGTGCTCATGCGCGGGCCTTTCCGAGGGACTCACCGAGCAGGCCGGTGGGTCGGAAGAGCAGGATGAGGACGAGTAGGACGAACGCCACGACGTCCTTCCACTGCGTGCCGACGACGGCGGAGCCGTAGTTCTCGGCGAGGCCGAGGATAAAGCCACCGAGCAGCGCGCCGCGCAGGTTGCCGATGCCGCCGAGGACGGCCGCGGTGAACGCCTTGACGCCGAGGATGAAGCCTGCGTCGTAGCGGGTGATCCCGATCTTCAGCATGTAGAAGACGGCGGCCGCACCGGCCATGAGACCGCCGACGAGGAAGGTCACCTGGATGACTCGGTCGCGGTTGACGCCCATGAGGGCGGCGGACTCGGGGTCCATGGCGACGGCCCGGATGCCGCGACCGAGGCGCGACCGCTTCACGAACTGGTCGAGGATGACCATGATCACGATGGCGCCGACGATGACGATGATGTCGACGTTGGTCACGTGGTAGCCGCCGACCTGGAAGATCGGCTGGGGCTGGATGATGGCCGGCATACCGGCGTTGTTGCGCGAGTTGCGCACGTAGTCGCGCAGGTTGTCGTCCAGACCGACCACGGCTGCGACCCGGCTGCGCAGACCCATGAGCTCGGACAGCACGAACGAGGCGCCGATGGCGGAGATGAGCGCGATGAGTGGTGGGGCGTTGCGCTTGCGCAGCGGCCGGTAGGCCACTCGCTCGAGAAGGACGGCGATGAGTCCGGAGAAGAGCATGGCGGCCACGAACATCATGCCCACCCAGAGGACGACCTGGCCCACGCTTCCGCCGGACTTGCCGCCGAGCAGCGTCACGACCCACAGGGCAGCGAAGGTGCCGTACATGAACACCTCGGAGTGCGCGAAGTTGATGAGGCGCAGCACGCCGTAGACGAGGGTGTAGCCGAGGGCCACGAGGGCGTAGACCGCCCCGATCGTGAGGCCCGTGATGGTGTACGAGAAGAAGTTGTCGATCAGGTTCTGCATCCAAGACCTCCTGGGCCGGGTGCGGTGGGCGGGATCACGGGTCCGAGCATCAACCGAACGGAAGGGCGGTCGGAGCCTACTGCTCCGACCGCCCCCGTTTCGATGACGTCGAACTACTTGATCTCGCCGACCGAGACGATCTTGCCGCCCTCGACCTTGTAGGCGAAGACCTTGATGTCGGCCGACTCGCCCTTGGCGTCGAACTTGAGCTGCTTCGTGACGCCCTTCTTGTCGTACGCCTTCACGAAGTCGACCATGCCGGCGCGGTCCTTGCCGGCGGCGATGCCGTCGAGCAGGATCGTGGCGGAGTCGTAGCCCTCACCCGAGTAGGTGTTGGGGTCCTCGTTGTACTTCGCCTTGTACGCGGTCCGGAAGTCGGGAGCGACGTCCGGCGGCACGCACGGGCAGGTGATGATCGTGCCCTCGGCGGCGTCCTTGGCGTTGTCGATGAAGGACTGGTCCTTCACACCGTCGGCCACGACGAACGTGCCCTTCCAGCCGCCGTCGCGCAGCTGCTTGATGAGCGGCGCGGCCTCGGGCGAGTAACCGCCGAAGAAGAGGGCGTCGGCACCGGAGCTCGTCACCTTGGTGACGGAGGCGCTGAAGTCGGTCTGCTTCTGCTGGATGGTGTCGTTGCCGACGACCTGCGAGCCGAGGTCCTTGCGGACGATGTCGGCCAGGCCCTTGCCGTACTCGGACGCGTCGTCCATGACGAAGGTCTTGGTCGACTTCAGCGTGTCCTTGATGTACTTCGAGGCCGCGGGGCCCTGCGTGGCGTCGTTGCCGAGGGCGCGGAAGAAGGTCTTCCAGCCGTTCTCGGCCAGCGTCGGGTTGGTCGCGGACGGCGTGATGGTCACGAGGCCGGCCTCGTTGAACGCCGGGTCGGCGGCCTTGGACTCACCCGAGAACGCGGGACCGACGATGCCGACGACCTTCTTGTCGTCGATGGCCTTCTTGGCGAGGGCCGGAGCCTGCGTGGGGTCGCCCTGGGAGTCGTAGTTCTCGAGGGTGACCTTGCAGTCGGCGTGCTTCTTGTTGTAGTCGTCGATCGCGAGGTTCACGCCGTTCTGGATGTAGATGCCAAGGTTGGCGTTCGGACCGGTGAGGGCCCCGAACATGCCGATCTTGTAGTCGTTGCAGGCCGCCGCGCCTCCGCTGCCGGCCGGCGCGGGGGTGTCGCCGCCCTTGGTGCCACACGCACCGAGGGCAAGAGCTGCGACCGCGAGCGGCACAGCGAACTTGAGGGTAGAACGCACGGGTGTCCTCCTGATGTCACACATCCCTCGGTCGAGGGCTGAGACGGAGACTAGGCCCAACCCCGCTGCGAGGTCATCAGGAACTGGCGATCGGTGACCGTGTCGTGACCTAGGTGACGGTCATGACCGGACGTTTTGCGGCGAGTCGCCCCTCAGGAGGCCGGGAAGCCGTTGATGACGGCCTCGGCAACCTCTTTCATCCCGAGGCGGCGGTCCATCGCGGTCTTCTGGATCCAGCGGAACGCGTCGGCCTCGGTGAGCTTGAGCTGGCTCATCAGGACCCCCTTGGCGCGGTCGACGAGCTTGCGGGTCTCGAGACGCTCACCGAGGTCGGCGATCTCGGCCTCGAGAGCCTTGAGCTCGTGCCACCGTGAGGTCGCGATGTCGATGGCCGGCCGCAGGTCGTCGGCCGTGAACGGCTTGACGATGTAGGCCATGACACCGGCGTCACGGGCCCGCTCGACCAGCTCGGTCTGCGAGAAGGCGGTGAGCATGATGACGGGGCAGAGCTTCGCGTCGTGCAGCTGCTCAGCTGCGGAGAGACCGTCGAGCACCGGCATCTTGACGTCCATGATGACGAGGTCGGGCTTGACCTCCTTGGCCAGCTCGACGGCCTGCTCGCCGTTGCTCGCCTGGCCCACCACGTCGTAGCCCTGCTCGCCGAGCATCTCGACGAGGTCCAAGCGGATGAGCGCCTCGTCCTCGGCGACGAGGATGCGGGTGGCACCGCTCGTCGGGGACGCCGGGGCGGCCGTGGTGGCGTCGGTGGTGGCGGCCTCGGGCGCGGCGGGGGTGGGGGCGGGCTTCGGCGTCGTGCTCTCGTCTGTGCTCACGGGCAAAGCCTAGCCGGGGCGAGGTTTCCGTCGCGTTTCGGGACCGTGGACGGGCGACGGGCGGGCGTGTGCGGTCGCCGGACCGTCCACGTGTGGTGCCGAGGGCGGGACTCGAACCCGCACGGCCTTGCGGCCAGAGCATTTTGAGTGCCCCGTGTCTGCCATTCCACCACCCCGGCGGTAGTGCCGCGCCAGCATACCCACGGATGCCGTGCACGCCTGCCGCGTCCACTGCCTCGTCCACGTGGGCTGTCGAGGCGTCCTGTCAGCCCCGACCGACGGACGTCACGGCAGCGCGCGGGCGTCGGGTGCCCGACGCCCTTGCGCGCCCGGTCAGCTGGTGACCTCTTCGGGCCGGTAGGCCGGGGCGGCGCGGTTGACGGCGTCACCGATGCGGTGGACGCGCAGCGCGTTCGTCGAGCCGGGGATGCCGGGAGGCGAGCCGGCCACGATGAGGACCCGGTCGCCCTCGGTGACACGGCCCTCGGGGATGAGCTTGAGGTCGACCTGCATCGCGAACTGGTCGGTGTGGTGCATGCGCGGCACGAGGTAGGTCTCGACGCCCCAGGTGAGCGACAGCTGCGAGCGGACGCGCGGCTCGGACGTGAAGGCCAGCATCGGCAGCCGCGGGCGCAACCGCGCCATGCGAGTGGCCGACCCACCGGTCTCGGTGAACGTGATGAGGAACTTCGCGCCGACGACGTCGCCGATCTCGACAGCGGCCTTGCTCACCGCTCCCCCGACCGTCTTGGGGTTGGTCGTCATGCGGACGATCTTGTCGAAGCCGTGCTCCTCGGTGGACTCGATGATGCGCGCCATGGTGCGCACCGCGTCGATCGGCCAGGCACCGACCGACGTCTCGCCCGAGAGCATGAGGGCGTCGGCGCCGTCGAGGACGGCGTTGGCCGCGTCGGAGGCCTCGGCGCGCGTCGGGCGGGGGTTCTCGATCATCGACTCGAGCACCTGCGTCGCCACGATGACGGGCTTGGCCTCGCGGCGGGCGAGCTCGATCGCCCGCTTCTGGACCAGCGGGACGTCCTCGAGCGGCATCTCGACGCCGAGGTCCCCGCGAGCCACCATGATGCCGTCGAACGCCGCGACGATGCCCTCGAGGTTCTCGACGGCCTGCGGCTTCTCGATCTTGGCGATGACGGGGATGCGGGTGCCGAACTCGTCCATGATCGCGTGCACGTCGGTGATGTCGTCGGCCGAGCGCACGAACGACAGGGCGATCATGTCGACGCCCAGTCGCATGGCGAAGCGGAGGTCCTCGCGGTCCTTGTCGGACAGGGCCGGCACGCTGACCGCGACCCCCGGCAGGTTGATGCCCTTGTTGTTGCTGACGTCACCGCCGACGACGGTCTCGCACACGACGTCCGAGTCGTCGACCGCGACCGCGCGGAGCATGACCTTGCCGTCGTCGATGAGCAGGACGTCGCCCGGGCTGACGTCACCGGGCAGGCCGGCATACGTGGTTCCGACGATGGTGTCGTCGCCCTCGACCTCGCGGGTCGTGATGGTGAAGCGCTGGCCCTGGCTCAGCGTGACCGGGCCGTTGGCGAAGCGGCCGGTGCGGATCTTGGGACCCTGCAGGTCGACGAGGATGCCGACGGCGCGACCGGAGCCGTCGCTGGCCGCGCGCACGTCTCGGTAGACCTGCTCGTGGACGGCGTGGTCACCGTGCGAGAGGTTGAGGCGGGCGACGTCCATGCCCGCGTCGACGAGGGCACGCAGCTGGGTGGGAGACGATGTCTTGGGTCCGATCGTGCAGACGATCTTGGCGCGACGCATGGTTCAACCTTATGGGTGCTGTGACGTGGGTCACCACGGGGGTTCGACCTGTGGGACGACCCGAACGGGTTCCCTTGTGGCCGTAAGGGATCGTGGAAAAAAGAGTGCCCGTATGCCGTGTCGTCGAGGTGACGGCACGGCATACGGGCGGGTGCTGGCGACCGATCAGACGGTGAGCGGACGGTCGGTCGGCGCGACCGGCCTGGGCAGGGCGCTCGAGCCTGTGAGCCACGCGTCGACGCCTGCGGCGGCGGCCCGGCCCTCGGCGATGGCCCACACGATGAGCGACTGGCCGCGGCCCGCGTCGCCCGCGACGAAGACGCCGGGAACCGAGCTCATGAAGTTCTTGTCGCGGCGGACGTTGCTGCGCTCGTCGAGGTCGACGCCGAGCTGCTCGACGACGCCCGGCCCCTGCGGACCGAGGAAGCCCATGGCGAAGAGGACGAGCTGAGCTGGGATCTCGCGCTCGGTGCCCGGCTTCGCGGTGAGCTTGCCGTCGACGAGCTCGACCTCGGTGAGGCGCAGCGCGGCGACGTTGCCCTCGTCGTCACCGACGAACTCGGTCGTGCTGACGGCGTACACGCGCTCGCCGCCCTCCTCGTGCGCGCTCGCGACGCGGTAGAGCATGGGGTAGGTCGGCCACGGCTGGTTGGAGGGGCGGTCCTCCCCCGGCTGCGGCATGATCTCGAGGCTCGTGACCGACGCGGCACCCTGCCGGTGGGCGGTGCCGATGCAGTCGGCACCGGTGTCACCGCCACCGATGACCACGACGTGCTTGCCGGTGGCGAGGATCTGGTCCTCGACCTGTTCACCGAGTGCGGCGCGGTTGCCCTGCGGGAGGTACTCCATCGCCTGGTGGATGCCGCCGAGCTCGCGGCCCGCGACGTCGAGGTCACGGGGCACGGTGGCGCCGAGCGCCAGCACGACCGCGTCGTAGCGGTCGCGCAGCTGGCGGCCGGTGATGTCGACGCCGATGTCCATGCCGTTGCGGAAGCGGGTGCCCTCCGCCTCCATCTGCGCGAGGCGCCGGTCGAGGACGGCCTTCTCCATCTTGAACTCTGGGATGCCGTAGCGGAGCAGACCACCGGCCTTGTCGGCGCGCTCGAAGACGGCGACCGTGTGCCCGGCGCGGGTCAGCTGCTGGGCCGCGGCGAGACCGGCCGGCCCGGAGCCGACGACGGCGACCGTCTTGCCCGAGAGACGCTCCGGCGGCAGCGGCTTGACCAGGCCCTCGTCGAAGGCACGCTCGATGGTCGTGACCTCGACCTGCTTGATGGTCACGGCCGGCTGGTTGATGCCGAGCACGCACGCCGTCTCGCACGGCGCGGGGCAGAGCCGGCCCGTGAACTCGGGGAAGTTGTTCGTGGCGTGGAGGCGCTCGATGGCGTCGGACCAGTCGCCCCGCCAGGCGAAGTCGTTCCACTCGGGGATGAGGTTGCCGAGCGGACAGCCCGAGTGGCAGAAGGGGATGCCGCAGTCCATGCAGCGCCCTGCCTGGCGCTGGAGCTGTCCGAGCTGCTGCTCCTCGTAGACCTCCTTCCAGTCCCGGATGCGGACCGGGACGGGGCGGCGGGTCGGGAGCTCGCGCTCGCGGGTGGTGAGAAAGCCCTGGGGATCAGCCACGGGAAGCCTCCATGATCCGGTGCCAGACGTCGGGTCCGTCGAGGTCGAGGCCCTGGGCCTCGGCCTCGGCACGGACGTCGAGGACACGTTGGTAGTCGCGCGGGAGCACGAGCGTGAACCGCTCGCGAGCCGTCGCCCAGTCGTCGAGCAGCCCGCGGGCAACCGGGGACTCGGTCCACCGGGCGTGCCCCTCGAGCAGCTCCCTGAGTGGTGCGTCGTCCTCGTCGCGCAGGGTCAGCAGGTCGACCATCTCGGGGTTGACGAGGGCCGGGTCGAGGTCGAGGACGTACGCGACGCCACCCGACATGCCGGCCGCGAAGTTGCGCCCGGTCGGGCCCAGGACGACGGCCGCGCCGCCCGTCATGTACTCGCAGCCGTGGTCACCGACGCCCTCGACGACGGCGTGCGCACCGGAGTTGCGCACGCAGAAACGCTCGCCGACGATGCCGCGCAGGAAGAGCTGGCCGGTCGTCGCGCCGTAGGCGATGACGTTGCCGCCGATGACGTTCTGCTCGGCGACGAGGGCCGCGTCGCGGTGCGGGCGCACGACGACGCGGCCGCCCGAGAGGCCCTTGCCGACGTAGTCGTTGGCGTCGCCGAACAGCTGCATCGTCACGCCGGCCGGTAGGAAGGCGCCGAAGGACTGGCCGCCCGACCCCGTCATGGTCAGCTCGATGGTGTTGTCGGCGAGGCCGTGGGGGTGCGCCTTCGTCACGTGGTGACCGAGCATGGTGCCGACGGTGCGGTTGACGTTGCGGACCGCGATCTCGGTGCGCACCTGCTCGCCGCTCTCGATGGCGGGCAGGGCCCGGCTCAGCAGCTCGTTGTCGAGCGCCTTGTCGAGGGCGTGGTCCTGGGTGGCGGACTGGTAGAGGGTTCCGCCGCTCGGGTTGTCCGCCACGGCGAGGATCGGGCTGAGGTCGAGGCCCGACGCCTTCCAGTGCGCGATCGCCTTGTCGAGGTCGAGGCTGCTGACCTGGCCGACGGCCTCCTCGATGGAGCGGAAGCCGAGCGACGCGAGGTGCTCGCGCACCTCCTCCGCGATGTACTCGAAGAACGTCTCGACGAACTCCGGCTTGCCGGAGAAGCGCTGGCGCAGCTCGGGGTTCTGGGTCGCGATGCCGACGGGGCAGGTGTCGAGGTGGCAGACGCGCATCATGATGCAGCCCGAGACGACGAGCGGCGCGGTGGCGAAGCCGAACTCCTCGGCGCCGAGCAGCGCGGCGATGACGACGTCGCGCCCGGTCTTGAGCTGGCCGTCGACCTGCACGACGATGCGGTCGCGCAGCCCGTTGAGCACGAGCGTCTGCTGCGCCTCGGCGAGGCCGAGCTCCCACGGCGCCCCGGCGTGCTTGAGCGAGGTGAGCGGGCTCGCGCCGGTGCCGCCGTCGTGGCCGGAGATGAGCACCACGTCGGCGTGCGCCTTCGACACGCCCGCGGCCACCGTGCCGACGCCGATCTCGGAGACGAGCTTGACGTGGATGCGGGCCGCCGGGTTGGCGTTCTTGAGGTCGTGGATCAGCTGGGCCAGGTCCTCGATCGAGTAGATGTCGTGGTGCGGCGGCGGCGAGATGAGACCGACGCCCGGCGTCGAGTGCCGCGTCTTCGCCACCCACGGGTAGACCTTGTGGCCGGGCAGCTGCCCACCCTCTCCGGGCTTCGCGCCCTGCGCCATCTTGATCTGGATGTCGTCGGAGTGCGTCAGGTAGAGGCTCGTCACACCGAACCGGCCGGACGCGACCTGCTTGACGGCCGAACGGCGCTCGGGGTCGAGCAGGCGGTCGATGTCCTCGCCGCCCTCGCCGGTGTTGGAGCGGCCGCCGAGACGGTTCATCGCGACGGCGAGCGTCTCGTGCGCCTCCTTCGAGATGGAGCCGTAGCTCATCGCCCCGGTGTTGAAGCGCTTGACGATCTCGCTGACCGGCTCCACCTCGTCGATCGGGACGGGCAGGCGGCCGGTGACACCGGTCGGGCGGAAGCCCATCAGGCCGCGCAACGTCATCAGGCGCGAGGTCTGGTCGTCGATGCGGTCGGTGTACTGCTTGAAGATGTCGTAGCGGCGCTGGCGCGTGGAGTGCTGGAGCCGGAAGACCGTCTCCGGGTCGAAGAGGTGCGGCTCGCCCTCGCGGCGCCACTGGTACTCGCCACCGACCTCGAGCACCCGGTGCGGCTGGTGGACGCCGTCGGTCGGGTAGGCCCGGGCGTGGCGCTCTGCCGCCTCGCGGGCGATGACGTCGAGGCCGACGCCGCCGAGCTGGCTGACGGTGCCGGTGAAGTAGCGGTCGACGAGGGCCTGCGACAGGCCGATGGCCTCGAACACCTGGGCGCCCCGGTAGGAGGCGACCGTCGAGATGCCCATCTTCGACATGACCTTGAGCACGCCCTTGCCGAGCGCCTTGATGAGGTTGCGGACCGCCTTCTCGGCGGTCACTCCCTCGATCTCCCCCGAGCGCACGAGGTCCTCGACCGTCTCCATCGCGAGGTAGGGGTTGACGGCTGCGGCGCCGTAGCCGATGAGGAGCGCGACGTGGTGCACCTCGCGCACGTCGCCCGCCTCGACGAGCAGGCCCACCTGGGTGCGGGTCTTCTCGCGGATGAGGTGGTGGTGCACCGCGGCCGTGAGCAGGAGCGACGGGATGGGCGCGAGGTCGCGGCCGGAGTCGCGGTCGGAGAGCACGACGAAGCGCGCGCCCCGGCGGATCGCCTGCGACACCTCGGCGAAGATCTCGTCGAGACGCTCACGCATGGCGGCCGCGCCGCCGGTGACGTCGTAGAGGCCGCGCACCACGTGGGTGGCGTAGCCGGGCAGGTCGCCGTCGGCGTTGATGTGCACGATCTTGGCCAGCTCGTCGTTGTCGATGACCGGGAAGTCGAGGACGAGCTGGCGGGCGTGCGACGGCGATGCCGACAGGGCGTTGCCCTCGGGGCCCATGTAGGTGCCGAGCGAGGTGACGAGCTCTTCGCGGATGGCGTCGAGCGGGGGGTTGGTGACCTGCGCGAAGAGCTGGGTGAAGTAGTCGAAAAGCAGGCGCGGCCGCGAGGACAGCACGGCGATGGGCGTGTCGGTGCCCATGGAGCCGAGCGCCTCTCCCCCGGACTTCGCCATCGGGGTCAGCAGGATGCGCAGCTCCTCGGCCGTGTAGCCGAACGTCTGCTGGCGCCGCGCGACGGACGCGGCCGTGTGCACGATGTGCTCGCGCTCGGGGAGGTCCTCGAGCCGGATGAGGCCGGCGTGCAGCCACTCGGCGTACGGCTTCGCCGCCGCGAGCTGGCTCTTGATCTCCTCGTCGCTGACGATGCGGCCGTGCTCGGTGTCGACGAGGAACATCTTCCCGGGCTGGAGCCGCCCGCGCTGGACGATGGTCTCGGGCTCGAGCTCGAGCACCCCGGACTCGGAGGCCAGGACGACGAGGCCGTCGTTCGTCACGGTGTAGCGACCGGGCCGCAGGCCGTTGCGGTCGAGCACCGCACCGACCAGCGTGCCGTCGCTGAAGCAGACGTTGGCCGGGCCGTCCCACGGCTCCATGAACGTCGAGTGGAACTCGTAGAAGGCCTTGCGGGCGGGGTCCATCGTGGCGTGGTTCTCCCACGCCTCGGGGATCATCATCAGCACGGCGTGCGGCAGCGAGCGGCCACCGAGGTGGAGCAGCTCGAGCGCCTCGTCGAAGCTCGCCGAGTCGGACGCGTCAGGCGTGCAGATCGGGAACAGCCGCTCGAGGTCGCCCGGGATGATGTCGGAGGTCAGCAGGCTCTCGCGGGCGTGCATCCAGTTGCGGTTGCCCTTGACGGTGTTGATCTCGCCGTTGTGCGCGATGAGGCGGTACGGGTGCGCGAGCGGCCACGACGGGAAGGTGTTGGTCGAGAAGCGCGAGTGCACGAGCGCGAGCTCGGTGGCGAAGGCCGGGTCGGAGAGGTCGGGGAAGAACGGCTCGAGCTGCCCGGTGGTGAGCATGCCCTTGTAGACGATGGTGCGCGAGCTCAGCGACGCGAAGTAGACGTCGACCTCGTGCTCGGCGCGCTTGCGCAGGCAGAACGCGAGCCGGTCGAGCCCGAGGGCGACCTGGCGGCCGATGGCGCTGCTGACGAAGAGCTGCTCGAAGGCCGGCATGCACGCGCGGGCGACCTCGCCCACGAGCTCGGCCTCGACGGGCACCTCGCGCCAGCCGAGCACCTTGAGGTTCTCGGCGACGGCGATCTCCTCGATGCGGGCCTTGGCGGCCGCGCGCTCGTCGGCGTCGCGGGGAAGGAACGCCAGCCCGGCGGCATACGCACCGTTGTTGGGCAGCGTGAAGGGCACGTGGGCCCGGAAGAAGGCGTCGGGGATCTGCGTCAGGATGCCGGCGCCGTCACCGACGGACGGGTCGGCACCGGTGGCGCCCCGGTGGTCGAGGTTGCGCAGCGCCGTCAGGGCGTGGTCGACGATGTCGTGGCCCGCCGTCCCCCGCATGGTCGCGATGAGGGCGACGCCGCAGGCGTCGTGCTCGAACTCGCGTCGGTAGAGGCCGGAGCTCTCCGGGTGCGCACTGAAGAGGGCGCGGGTGCGGGTGTGCGGCGACATTTCACCGTCCTTCTGCTGGGACCTGACCGCGACCGCGACCGGCCACACGACATGACTCAGGGCATGTGGACGGCGCTGGCCACAGGCTTGCTGGACGACGATATCGGAGTGGCCGCTCGTCCTACCTGTTGATACGGCGTATTCCGAATCGTGAGACGTCGTGCTCACATCCGAACGGTCGGGCGGTCTGCGGTGCCGTCAGGACTGTGCGGGACGGTCCGCCTCCGTCGCCGCAACTGCGCTGTCGTTTGACCCGTCGGCGGTCTCACCTGCCGCAGGATCTTCGGCGGGCCCGGCGGCGGTGTCGTGGTCTGGCTCGTCGTCGGCCTCGGACTCCCGCGCCGAAGGGTGTTTCTCGTCACCCTCGGGAGTGGGCTGCGGCGGCGGCTCCATGCCGCCGAAGCGCCGCCACAGGTGGACGCCGAGCAGGAACACGAGGATCGAGACCCAGGTGTTGACGCGCTGGCCGAGGATGAGGTTGGCCGAGTCGCTGCGCATGTTCTCGATGACGATGCGGCCCACGGGGTAGCCCATGACGTAGGCCGCGAAGACCTGTCCCGACCGCGGGGTGTGACGGCGACCCAGCCAGACGAGGAAGGCCGCCAGCAGGAGGCACCAGAGCGCCTCGTAGAGGAAGGTCGGGTGGAAGTAGCCCTTGACGACCGGGTTGCCCTGCCCGTCGACGAGCGCACGCCCGGCCGAGGTGTCCCACTCGTAGATCTTGAGCTTCCACGGCAGGTCGGTGGGCGCGCCGTAGATCTCGTTGTTGAACCAGTTGCCGAAGCGGCCCATCGCCTGGGCGAGCGCCAGCCCCGGCGCGGCCGCGTCGACGAAGTCGCGGAAGGCGACCCCGTTCTTGCGGCAGCCGATCATCGCGCCCACGGCGCCGAGCGCCACCGCACCCCAGATGCCGAGGCCGCCCTCGTAGATGGCGAAGGCCTTCCACGGGTCGCCGCCCTCGCCGAAGTACGGCTGCGGCGTGGTGATGAGGTGGTAGAGGCGTCCGCCGAGGATGCCGAACGGGACGGCCCAGGCGGAGATGTCGATGGCGATGCCCTTGCGGTGCCCGCGCGCTTCGAGGCGTCGCTGGGTCAGCCAGACGGCGACGACGATGCCGGCGAGGATGCACATGGCGTAGCCACGGATCGGCAGGGGGCCCAGGTGCCAAACCCCGACGCTGGGCGACGGGAGCTCGGCGGGGAGCACGGTGCCCAGCCCCGCCGGCACGGCGGCGAGCAGGCTCACGGTCGACTCCGGCGTACGCCGCCGGCCAGCTCGCGGGCCAGCGCGCCGAGCGCGTCGAGTCCCTGCTGCTCGGAGTCGGCCTCGGTGAGGCAGCGCACGAGCGCCGACCCGACGATGACACCGTCGGCGAAGCGGCCCACCTGTGCGGCTTGGTCGCCGGTCGAGACCCCGAGCCCCACGCAGATGGGGATGTCGGTGTGCTCGCGGGTGCGGGAGACGAGCGCGTCGGCGGCCTCGCCCACGCTGGCGCGGGCGCCTGTGACGCCCATGACGGCCGTGGCGTAGACGAAGCCGCGGCTTGCCGCCGTCACGGCGGCGAGGCGCTCGGGGGTGGAGCTGGGCGCGACGAGGAAGACCTTGTCGAGGTCGTTCGCGTCGGCGGCCGCGATCCACGGGCCTGCCTCGTCGGGGATGAGGTCGGGCGTGATGAGACCGGCGCCGCCGGCTGCCTTGAGGTCACCGGCGAACCGGTCGACCCCGTAGCGCAGCACGGGGTTCCAGTAGGTCATCACGAGGGCACCGGCGCCCGCGTCGGAGACCGCACGGGCGGCGGTGAAGATGTCGGACAGGCGCACCCCACCGGCGAGCGCGCGCACCGCGGCGTCCTGGATGACGGGCCCGTCCATGACGGGGTCGCTGTAGGGCACGCCGATCTCGACGATGTCGACACCGGACTCGACGAGCACCCGCATCGCCGCGATCGAGCCCTCGACCGTCGGGAAGCCGACCGGGAGGTAGCCGATGAGCGCCGCGCGACCTTCCGCACGGCACCGTTCGAGGACGGGACCGACGCTCACAGCTGCTCCCCCACGCCCTTGGCACCCGGGTCGTCGGGCAGGCGCGTGCCGCCGTCGTCGTCGATGAGGCCGAACCACCGTGCGGCGGTGTGGACGTCCTTGTCGCCGCGACCCGAGAGGTTGACGAGGATGACGGCCTCGGGACCGAGCTCACGGCCGAGCTTCATGGCCCCGGCGAGCGCGTGCGAGCTCTCGATCGCCGGCAGGATGCCCTCGGTGCGCGAGAGCAGCGAGAACGCCTCCATGGCCTCGACGTCGGTGATGGGGCGGTACTCGGCCCGGCCCGACTCGAGCAGGTACGCGTGCTCGGGTCCGACGCTCGGGTAGTCGAGGCCCGCCGAGACGCTGTGCGACTCGATGGTCTGGCCGTCGTCGTCCTGGAGCACGTAGGTGTAGGCGCCGTGCAGGACCCCGGGGATGCCGGAGGCGAACCGCGCGGCGTGCTTGCCCGACTCGACGCCCTCGCCACCTGCCTCGAAGCCGACGAGGCGCACCGATGCGTCGTCGATGAAGCGGTGGAAGATGCCCATCGCGTTGGATCCGCCCCCGACGCAGGCGCAGACGACGTCGGGCAGTCGGCCGACGAGGTCGAGCACCTGCTGGCGGGCCTCGACCCCGATGACGCGGTGGAAGTCGCGGACCATCTCGGGGAAAGGGTGCGGCCCGGTCACGGTGCCGAGGACGTAGTGCGTGGTCGCGACGTTGGTGACCCAGTCGCGGAACGCCTCGTTGACGGCGTCCTTGAGCGTCTTGCTGCCGTGGTCGACGGGGACCACCTCGGCGCCGAGCAGCCGCATGCGGGCCACGTTGAGGGCCTGTCGCTCGGTGTCCTTGCGGCCCATGTAGATGACGCACTCGAGGCCGAGCAGCGCCGCGGCGGTGGCGGTGGCGACGCCGTGCTGACCCGCGCCGGTCTCGGCGATGACGCGGGTCTTGCCCATGCGCCTGGTGAGCAGTGCCTGGCCGAGGACGTTGTTGATCTTGTGCGAGCCCGTGTGGTTGAGGTCCTCGCGCTTGAGGATGACGCGGGCCCCGCCGCAGTGCTCGGCGAAACGCGGCACCTCGGTGATGATGCTGGGACGGCCGGTGTAGGTGCGCTGGAGGAGTTCGAGCTCGCCGACGAACTCGGGGTCGACGACCGCCTTGTGCCAGACCTCCTCGAGCTGCTCGAGGGCGGGGATGAGGGCTTCGGGGACGTAGCGGCCACCGAACTCGCCGAACCGGCCGTGCGCCGGTGCCTTGGACGTCGTCATGCTCACTCCTGGTCGGCGCCGGCGCGCGCTGCGGCCGCTGCCTCGATGAACGCACGGACGGCGTGCTCCGGTGCGCCGTCGCGCACGAGTGCCTCGCCGACGAGCACGGCTCCGGCTCCGGCTCGCACGTAGGTCACGACGTCGTCGGGACCGGTCACGCCGCTCTCGGCGACGCCGACGATGCCCTCGGGGACGCGGGGCAGCAGGTCGGTAACGGTGCGGGGGTCGACCTCGAGGGTCTTGAGGTTGCGGGCGTTGACGCCGACGAGCACCGGGTCGAGGGCGAGGGCGCGGTCGAGCTCGGCGGCGTCGTGCACCTCGACGAGCGCCGTCATGCCGAGCTCACGGGCCTGCTGGTGCAGGTCGCGCATGAGCGCGTCGTCGAGAGCGGCGACGATGAGGAGGATCAGGTCGGCGCCGTGCGCCCGAGCCTCGGTGACCTGGTAGGCGTCGACCATGAAGTCCTTGCGGAGCAAGGGAGTTCGCACGGCCGCGCGCACCTCGTCGAGGTCGGCCAGGCTGCCTGAGAACCGGCGCTGCTCGGTGAGCACGCTGATGGCGCTCGCTCCCCCGGCGGCATACGCCCCCGCGAGACGGCCCGGCTCGGGGATGTCGGCCAGGGCACCCTTGCTGGGGCTCGACCGCTTGACCTCGGCGATGACCGCCACGCCCTCGGCGGAGCGGATGCCGGGCATCGGGTCGAGCGCCGGCGCCACGGAGGTGAGGCGTGCCTCGAGCTCGGTGAGGGGCACGGTGGCGCGGCGACGCCCAAGATCCTCGCGGACGCCGCTGATGATCTCGTCGAGAACGGTCGGCACTGCTCTCAGCTCTTGCCGAGGGTCTCGGCGCCCGCCTCGTCGGGGGCGTCGACGACCGACCCGGCCTGCGCGTGGTGCTTGTCGGCGCCGTAGCCGGCCATCGACAGGACCTTGCCGGCGACGATGCCGGCCACGATGACGACCCCGCCGATGATGCCGAGGACGAGGCTGGGGATGACGACCGCGACCGACGCGATCGCCGTGCCGAGCAGGATGACCCCGACCCCCGTCCAGGCGGCGGTGCTGTGACCGTGGTCCTCGTGCTGCTCTTCCATGGCGTCCTCTCTCGTCCGGTCGGCTCCACGCCCGTGCGGGCCGACGCTGCTCATTCTGTCAGGTCTCGTCAGGGGCGTCGCGCAGGGTCGGGTCGTGGCCCTCGCTCAGCTCGTCCCACGTCGTGCGGACCTCTCCGCGGGGGCCGCTGGCCGGCTTGGTGCCGCGCTCGTAGCGGCCCGAGAGGCCGGCCCAGGAGCGGCTCGAGGCCGCGGTGAGCACGGCGCCGACGGCGAGCAGTCCGGCCGTCGCCACCGCCAGCCAGGCCCAGACGGTGGTGGTCCCGGTGGCGGCGGGCGCGGTGGTGCGGGCGAGCTCGCGCGCTACGGCGTCGGCGACCGTCGTGACCGGGCGCAGCGCGACGAACAGCGTCATGAGCGCGGCCCCGAGTGCCGCGAGCACCAGGACGCCCGCCGAGATCGCGCGGATGACGCGTCCGCCGGTCATGAGGCCGAGCAGGGCGACCACGCAGACGGCACACAGCCCCACGACCCCGGGGGCCGCTGCGCCGCCGCTCACCTCGGTGACCGCGCGGCTGAGCACGTCGCGGGACTCACCGCTGGCCCACGTGCGCGTCGTCAGGCCGAGCAGCAGCACGGCCGGCACGAGGACCACGAGCGTGGCCCACTTCTTGTCGAGGGCGAGAGCGGTCATGCCCGGTGGTTTCCCAGCGGTCGCAGTCCCCCGGCCGCGGCGACGGCCCGCAGCGCGGCGGCTGCCTTGTTGATGGTCTCCTCGTACTCCAGGTGCGGCACCGAGTCCGCCACGATCCCGGCCCCGGCCTGCACGTGGGCCCGGCCGTCCTTGATGAGGGCCGTGCGGATGGCGATGGCCATGTCGAGGTCGCCGGAGAAGTCGAGGTAGCCGACGACGCCGCCGTAGAGACCGCGGCGCAGGCCCTCGTAGTCGTCGATGAGCGCCATCGCCCGCGGCTTCGGCGCCCCGCTCAGCGTGCCCGCCGGGAACGTCGCGACGAGGGCGTCGTAGGCGCTCTGGTCGTCGCGCAGGTCACCGACCACGGTCGACTCGATGTGCATGATGTGGCTGTAGCGCCGGACCGACATGAAGTCGACGGTGTCGACGGTGCCCGCCCGGCAGATCCGCTGGAGGTCGTTGCGTGCCAGGTCGACGAGCATGAGGTGCTCGGCCCGCTCCTTGGCGTCGCCGAGCAGCTCCTCGGCGAGGTGCGCGTCGTGGTCGGGGCTCTTCCCGCGCGGACGCGAGCCGGCGATGGGGTGCGTGATCGCCTGCCGGCCGGTGACCTTGATGAGGGCCTCGGGGCTCGAACCGACGATGTCGTACGACGAGCCGTCGGGGTGCGGCAGGCGCAGCAGGTACATGTAGGGGCTGGGGTTGCTGACCCGCAGCGCCCGGTAGACGTCGAGCGAGTCGGCGGCGCACGGCACGGTGAAGCGCTGCGAGACGACGATCTGGAAGGCCTCGCCGCCGCGGATCGCCTCCTTGGCCTCCTCGACCATGTCCTCGAACGCGGCCCGCGTGTGGCTGCTCGTCGGCTCGCTCGAGAGCGGCTCGATGGTCGCCACCGTGCTGGGCGCCGGCGCGGCGAGCTCGTCGGTCATCCGGTCGAGCCTGGCGACCGCGTCGGCCCAGGCGTCCTCGATGCGCTCGTCGGTCGCGTCGTGGTTGACGGCGTTCGCGACGAGCAGCAGCGAGCCGTCGCTGTGGTCGAACACCGCGAGGTCGGTGGCGAGCATCATCGCGACCTCGGGCAGCCCGAGGTCGTCGCGTCCGCCGTCGGGGACCTTCTCCCAGTGGCGCACGGCGTCGTAGGTGATCGCGCCGACCAGCCCGCCCGTCAGAGGTGGCAACCCGGGCGTACGCGGTGTGGCCAGCGCGGCGACCGTGTCGCGGATCGCAGCCGTCGGGTCACCGTCGACCGGCAGCCCGACCGGCGGGTCGCCGATCCAGTGGGCCGCGCCGTCGCGCTCGGTCAGCGTCGCCGCGCTCCGTGCCCCGACGATCGAGTAGCGCGACCACACGCCGCCGTGCTCTGCGGACTCGAGCAGGAAGGTGCCCGGAGCGTCCTTCGCGAGCTTGCGGTAGACGCCCACGGGGGTCTCGGCGTCGGCGAGCACCCGGCGTACGACCGGGATGACGCGACGGTGCTCGAGCGCGAGCTCGGTGAAGACCTCGAGGCTCGGCCAGGTGCGGCCCCACGCGAGGTCTGCGTGTGGCGCGGGCGCGGCAGCGAGCGAGGTGTTCGAGTCGGGCACCGGCCCATTCTGGCCCACGCCCCCGGGTGCCGCGTCGCCGGCTCGACCGTCGAGAGGCCAGCCGACCGTCACGAGGGGCCGGAGACGGCCTCTCGTGACGGTTGGGGGGTCAGGCGGGGTCGGGTTCGCCGACAGCGGCCGGCAGCACGCGCGCGTCGAAACAGGTGCGGTCGCCGGTGTGGCAGGCGGCCCCGACCTGGTCGACGCTGACGAGCAGCGCGTCGCCGTCGCAGTCGAGGCGCACGCCCTTGACCCACTGCACGTGCCCGCTCGTGTCGCCCTTGCGCCAGTACTCCTGCCGGCTGCGCGACCAGAACGTGACGCGGCCCTCGGTGAGCGTGCGCCGGAGCGCCTCGTCGTCCATCCAGCCGACCATGAGCACCTCACCGGTGTCGTGCTGCTGCACGACCGCCGCCACGAGCCCGTGCGGGTCGCGCTTGAGCAGGGTGGCGACGTTCGGGTCGAGCGCGGTCGGATCCGGCGTCGGGTCAGCCGGGTCGGTCGGGTCAGCCGGGTCGGTCGGGTCGGTCGGGACGGTGGAGTCGGTCACGCCGCCATTGTGCCGTCGCCCCCGTCCAGCTCAGCGCTCGGTCTCGAAAGCACCGTCAGAACAGCGTGTTCGGCACCCAACGCGGCGTGCGGGCGCACGGGACGCCCGCCCGGGTCAGACGGCCTGCTGCTGGGCGACCCACGAGGCGTGCAGCCGTGAGTACACGCCACCGAGACGGACGAGCTCGGTGTGGTGCCCGCGCTCGACGATGCGTCCGGCGTCGACGACGATCACCTCGTCGGCCGCCTGGGCCGTCGAGAGCCGGTGCGCGATCGCGATCGAGGTGCGACCGCGGGTCAGCGAGTCGAGGGCGCGCTGGAGCCGCACCTCGGTGCTCGGGTCGACGGCGGAGGTCGCCTCGTCGAGGACGAGCAGGTCGGGGTCGGCGAGGTAGGCGCGGGCGAGCGCGACGAGCTGCCGCTCCCCCGCCGACAGCGACTCGCCCCGCTGGCCGACGTCGGTTGCCAGACCGAGCGGCAGCGTCGCGGCCCAGGCGTCGAGCCCGAGCTCGGTCAGCGTGAGTCGGACGTCCTCTTCGCTCGCCTCGGGCCGGCCGAACCGGACGTTGTCGAGCAGCGTGCCGTCGAAGAGGAAGCCCTCCTGCGGCACGAGCACGACCCGGGAGCGCAGCGACGAGAAGCGCACCGTGCGCAGGTCGACGCCGTCGAGCAGCACCTGCCCGCTGGTGGGGTCCATGAGGCGGGTCAGCAGCTTGGCCAGCGTCGACTTGCCCGAACCGGTCTCTCCGACGATGGCGACCCGGCTGCGCGGCGCGATGGTCAGGTCGACGTCGTGGAGCACGGGCTCACCGCCCGGGTAGGCGAACCCGACACCGTTGAACTGCACGGTGATCGGCCCTCGCGGCAGCGCGACACCGGACTCGCCCGGGTCGGAGACATCGGCCGGCGTGTCGATGATGCCGATGACCCGGCGCCATCCGGCCACGGCGTTCTGCATCTCGTTGAGGATCTCGGTGGCCTGCTGCACCGGCATCGTGAAGAGGTTGACGAGGAAGAGGAAGGCGAGGAGCTCGCCCAGGGTCAGGCTGCCGCGCGCGGCGAGGACCGTGCCGACGACGAGGACGACCGCGGTCGTGAGCCCCGAGACGAGCTGGCCCGAGGTGAAGGCGATGACCGACCGGGCCTGGGCGCCGATGGCGGCCTTGCGGTGCGCCTCGACCGCGGCGTCGATGCGCTCGGCGGTGCGGTCCTCGACGCCGTACGCGCGGATCGCCTGGGCCCCGACGACGGCCTCGGAGATCGCGCCGAGCATGTCTCCGACGCGCTCGCGCACCCTCGTGTAGGCGCGGCCGACGATGCCCTGGAACTTGCGGATGATGAGGAACAGCGGCACGAAGCAGAGCCACACGACGAGGCCGAGCAGCGGGCTGTAGACGAACATCAGCACGGTCGCGAGGGTGATCTGCGCGAGGTTGATCATGAGCATGAGCCCGCCGAACTGCACGAACATCGAGATCGTGTCGACGTCGGAGGTCACGCGCGAGACGAGCGACCCACGACGCTCGGTGTTCTGGGTGAGCATGGCGAGGTCGTGGATGTGACGGAACGCC
Organism: Terrabacter terrigena; assembly: GCF_042676085.1. Lineage (NCBI taxonomy): Bacteria > Bacillati > Actinomycetota > Actinomycetes > Micrococcales > Intrasporangiaceae > Terrabacter > Terrabacter terrigena. The sequence goes on along the minus strand of NZ_JBHTKH010000006.1, from coordinate 93,511 downwards.
TTGAGCCGCAACGTCGCGAGCCCGCTCTCGGACGAGCGGAAGAGACGGACGTTGACGAAGTACGCCGACAGCGCGGTCACGACGACCCCGACCAGCGCGATGCCCACGTAGACCGCGACGACGCCGGCGTCGGGCCCACCCGCAGAGAGCAGCCCCTCGTCGGTGATGCGCTGGACGACGAACGGGACGAGCACGCGCCCGAGGGTCGACAGCACGGCCAGGGCGACGGTGACCCAGATGCCCTTGCGCAGCTCGGGTGAGAGCTCGACCCCGCGCTTGAGGGTCTGCCACGTCGACATGTCCTTGCCCGTGGCGACGCCGTGGTGCTCGACGAGGACCTGGGACCGCAGGCTCATCGGGAGACCTCCTCGGCCGGGCCCCGCCCGGGGTCGTCGTCGAGGCGCAGGTCGTCGCCGAACTCCTCGTCGGCGGCGATGGCCTCGCGCTCGGCGGCCTCGCGGGCGTATGCCGTCACGAGCCATTCGTAGCCGGCGCACCGGCCGAGCAGCTGGGCGTGCGAGCCGTGGTCGACGACGCGGCCGTCCTCGACGTACACGACCTCGTCGGCGAGCAGGATCGTCGCCATGCGGTAGGCGACGACGAGGACCGTGGTGCCCGAGCTCGCCTCGCGCAGCCCGCCGAGGATCGCCTGCTCGACACTCGGGTCGACCGCCGACGTGGCGTCGTCGAGGATGAGCAGCTGCGGCCGGCGGATCACCGCGCGGGCCAGGGCGATGCGTTGACGCTGGCCGCCGGAGAGGCTCGCCCCGCGTTCGCCGACGTGGGTCTCGAGGCCGTCGGGCAGCCGCTCGACGAAGGTCGCCCCCTGCGCGACGTGGAGGGCTCGCCAGACGCTGTCGTCGTCGTGGGCCGCGCCCAGGGTGATGTTGCCGCGGACACTGTCGTCGAACATGAAGGTCTGCTGAGCCACGAGGGCCGCGACCTGGCTGATGCCCCCGTGACGGACCTCGCGCAGGTCGACGCCGTCGAGCAGCACGGCCCCGCTGTCGGGGTCGACGAGGCGCATCACGAGGTTGGTGAGGGTGGACTTGCCGCTGCCGGTGGGGCCCACGATCGCGACCGTCGACCCGGGCGCCACGTCCAGGGTGACGTCGACGATCGCCGGGTTGAGGTCGGCCGCGCCGTCCTCGGTCACGATCTCGTAGGCGTACGCGAGGCGCTCGGCCTGCAGGTGGCTCGGGGCGCCGGTGGGCAGCGAGCGCTCGGCGTACTGCATGCTGCCGGTCGCGTCGAGCACGGCGGAGACGCGGTTCCAGCCGACGACCGCACGTGGCAGCTCGGCGAGCACCCAGCCGAGCGCCCGCACGGGGAAGGCGAGGATGGAGAAGAGGTAGGCGATCTGGACGACCTCGGCAGCCGACAGGAGCCCGCTGCTCACCCGCAGCGTGCCGACGAAGAGGACGGCGAGCGTGCCGATGGTCGGGATGGCCTCGATGGCGGGGTCGAACCTGCCACGGGTGCGTCCGACGTCGATGTTGGCGTCGCGCAGCTCGTCGGTGACCGTGCGGAAGCGCTCGGCCTCGTGGTCCTCGCGGCCGAGGGACTTGACGATGAGCGCCGCCTCGAAGCTCTCGTGGGCCACCTCGGAGACGTCGGCCCGCAGCTGCTGGGCCCGCGTGACCCGTGGTGACATCGCGCGCTGGAAGGCGACGTTGGCGAGGAAGAGCATCGGGAAGACGGTGAGACCGACGAGTGCCAGCCAGGGGTCGACGACGACCATCTGGACGATGCCGAAGACGAGCATGACGACGACGCCGAGCGCCATCGGCAGGGGCGCGAAGATGTTCCACGTCGCCTCGACGTCGGCGTTGGCGTTGGACAGCAGCTGCCCCGAGGGGTGCTTGTGGTGCCAGCTGAGCGGGAGCCGGAGGTACTGGCGTGTGACCCGGCGGCGGTACATCGCGCCGAGGTTGAACATCGCGACGCCGCCGGCGAGGCGTCGCCCGATGACACCGACGGTGGTGGTGAGGACGACGGCCGCCATGACGCCGCCGATGAACCACAGCTGCGACGAGGTGACGTGACGGGCCTCGATCGCGGGGGTGACCGCCCGCTTGACGACGTAGCCGATGGCCGCTGCCGTGAGGCTCGTCATGACGCCGTAGACGACGCTGCCCACGACGGCGAGGGCGAACCACCGGGGCTGCCCCTTGATGCCCCGGCCGATGACGGCGAGACCCTCCCGCAGGGTCGAGGTGGTCGGGACGTTCACGCTGTTCGGCTCCCCTGGTGCTCTGCTGGTGCTCTGCTCTCCGGTCGACCCCTCAGCCTCTCACGCAGTGCCGACAACGCCTGCACCGCTTCGCCTCACCCAGAGCCACTCCGGCCCGGTCTCGTCCTCGCGCACGAAACCGAGCCGGGCGAGGACCCGGTGGCTCGGGACGTTGTCGGGCAGGGTGTGCGCGACGACGCGGAGCCCGGCGGCCTCGATCGCCCGCACCATCCCCGAGAGGACGTCGGTCATCAGACCGGTGCCGCGGGCCGGCTCGACGAGGCCGTAGCCGACCTCGACGACGCCGTCCACGGGCGGTCCGAAGCAGCCGATGGTGCCGACCGCGAGCCCGTCGGAGCGCCGCACGACGTGCCGCGGCGTCCACGGGTCGGGGCCGTCCGACGTCATGGTGCGCACCGCGTCGAGGTCGTCCTCGCGCGGGTAGCCCGGGGCCCAGCCGCGATGCCGTGAGCCGGCCACCATGGCGCGCGCCTCGTCCCACGTGACCGGCACGAGGGTGGCGAGGTGCGTCTCGATCGGGCCGGATCCGATGGGCGCTGCCGGCGCGCCCGTGCGCAGCCAGTGGCGCAGCACCCCGTCGCGCGAGTCCTCGAGCACCCCGCCACAGGCGGTGATGGTGCGCGCGGACGCCATGTTGCTGCGGTCGCACGTCACGAGAACCGGGTCGATGCCCCGGCGCGCTGCGATGCGCAGCGCCTGGGTGAGGGCGGCGGTCGCGACCCCGCGGCGACGCGCGGCGGGGCGGACAGCATACCCGATGTGGCCGCCCTCGGCGACGAGCGACGGGGTGAGGGCGTGGCGGACCGCGATGGTGCCGACCAGGTGTCCGTCGTCGAGGACCCAGCGGTACGAGGACGGCACGCGCTCGGGCGGGAGCGGCTCGTCTGGGTGCTCCTGCTGCCGACCGAGCCAGTCGACCCACTCCGCGAAGACCCTGGCCTCACCGAGCACCTCGCGGTCCCTCGCGTGGTAGCCCGACCCGTGGATCGTCGCGCCGCCGAAGTCGTCGACCAGCTCCCACCAGCCGTCGCGGAGGTCCACGGTGGGGCGCACGAGCTCGATCACCGTCCGACCCTACGGAGGCGAGGGCCCCGCGATCCAACGAGTTGTTCGTGGCCTCGCCGGCGACCCTGACAGGATGAGGACATGACGCGCCACGCCAGGTCCGAACGCCTCCTGCTCTGCGACGAGCTCGACCGTCTCGGGCCCGACCGGCCGACCCTGTGCGAGGGCTGGCAGACGCGCGACCTCGCCGCCCACCTGCTCGTGCGCGAGAACCGCCCCGATCTCTCGGTCGGCCGTTTCGTGCCCTTCCTCGGGGGCCACCTCGACCGCGAGCAGCGCAGGATCGCGAACGGCGACTACGCCGCGGTCGTCGACCGGGTGCGTCGGGGCGCTCCCGCCTGGAACCCGATGTCCAACGCCAAGGTCGACGAGATCACCAACCTCATCGAGTTCTTCGTGCACCACGAGGACGTCCGCCGGGCGCAGGCGGGGTGGGCGCCGCGCGAGCTCGCGCCGCAGCTCGAGGGCAAGCTGTGGTCGGCGCTGCGCCGCTCCGCGCGCCTGATGTTCCGCAAGGCGCCCACCGGCATCGTGCTCATCGCCGACGGCCGCGGCCGGTATGCCGCCAAGCTGCCCGACGCCCACGGCACCGTGGTGCTGCGCGCGCCCGTCGGCGAGCTCGTCCTCTACGCGTACGGCCGCAAGGGCGTCGCGCGGGTGGGGTTCGAGGGCGACGCCGACGACATCGCCGCCCTCCAGGGGGCCGAGCTCGGCATCAGCTGATCGTCAGCGGACGGTGACCCCCGCCGCTCGCAGCGCCTCCTTGACCTGCCCGACCGTCAGCTCGCGGAAGTGGAACACGCTCGCGGCGAGGACGGCGTCGGCGCCGGCCGCGACGGCCGGCGCGAAGTGCTCGACCCTGCCCGCGCCGCCGCTCGCGATGACCGGCACCGAGACGGCTGCACGGACCCGTCGGATGAGCTCGACGTCGAAGCCGTCCTTGGTGCCGTCGGCGTCCATGGAGTTGAGCAGGATCTCGCCGGCTCCGAGCTCGGCCGCCCGGGCGCACCACTCGACGGCGTCGAGGTCGACGGGGGTGCGCCCGCCGTGCGTCGTCATGACGAAGTCGTCGGTCGGCCGGCCGTCGTCGCCGCGGCGGCGTCGCACGTCGGCCGACAGGACGAGCACCTGCGCCCCGAAGCGGCTCGCGATCTCGGCGATGAGCTCGGGGCGGGCGATCGCCGCCGTGTTGACCCCGACCTTGTCGGCGCCGGCACGCAGCAGGCGGTCGACGTCCTCGGCGGTGCGTACGCCGCCGCCGACGGTCAGTGGGATGAAGACCTGCTCGGCGGTGCGTCGCACCACGTCGTAGGTCGTCTCGCGGTTGCCGCTGCTCGCCGTGACGTCGAGGAAGGTCAGCTCGTCGACGCCCTGGTCGTCGTAGACCTTGGCGAGCTCGACGGGGTCACCGGCGTCGCGGAGGTTCTCGAAGTTGACCCCCTTCACGACGCGGCCCGCGTCGACGTCGAGGCAGGCGATGACTCTCGTGGCGACCGGCATGCGACAAGGCTAGGCCAGCGCCGCGACCGGCTAGGGTCGCGCCCATGTGGGACGACGTGACGACGCCGCCGCGCGAGGAGCACGTCGCCGCCGTCGTGTCCCTCGCACTCGGCGCCCAACCGCGCTGCGGCGACGTGGTGGTCGTCGCCGTCGACGGGCCGAGCGGAGCGGGCAAGACGACCCTGGCCCGCGGGGTCGAGCTCGCCCTGGCGTCGGCCGGTCCGGTCGCCGTGCTCCACATGGACCACCTCTACCCCGGCTGGGACGGCCTCGCGCAGGCCCCGGGCCTGCTCACCCGGCAGGTGCTCGAGCCGCTCTCACGCGGGGAGCACGCGGAGTACCGCCTCTGGAGCTGGGTCCGGGACCGCTGGGCCGGCACGCAGGGCGTGCCCCCGTGCCGCTTCCTGGTCGTCGAGGGCTGCGGTGCGAGCGCCGGCCCCGCCCGGCCGTATGCCGCCGTGACCGTCTTCGTCGACGCCGACGTCAACCTACGCCGCAGACGCGGCATCGCCCGCGACGGCGACGCCTACGGGCCGCACTGGCAGCGGTGGGCCGACCAGGAGGCAATTCTCTTCGCGGCCGACTCGACGAGGGGCCTCGCTGACCTCGTCATCGACACATCTACTCTCTGAGGGTGCTCCGACCAGACCCCGCGATCCGGCCCCTCCCACCCGTCTGGGTCATGGCGGTCGCGCTCGTGTCCGTGGCCGCGAACCTGCGCGTGGCCATCACGAGCGTCCCGCCCCTGCTCGACGCGATCTCGGCCGACCTCGGCCTGAGCCACGCGGCCGCCGGGGCGCTGACGACGCTGCCGGTGCTCTGCATGGGACTCTTCGCACCGGTCGCGAGCCGCATCGCCCACCGGATGGGCGCCGCCGGCGCGGTGCTGGCCGCTGCCCTCAGCATCGTCGCGGGCACGGCCGGCCGCTTCGCAGGGGGCAACGTCGTCGTCCTCTACGTCGGCACGTTCCTGTGCGGGGTGGGCATCGCCGTCGCGGGCACGCTGCTGCCCCGCCTCGTCAAGACGTTCTTCCCGCCCGAGCGGACGGGCCTCGTCACCGGCCTCTACATGCTGGCCATGATGGGCGGCGCCGCGCTCAGCTCCGCGGTCGCCGTGCCGCTCGCCGACCGTCTCGGCAGCTGGGAGGCCTCGCTCGGGTCCTGGACCGTCGTCGCGGTCGTGGGCGTGCTCGCCTGGGCGCCGTTCACCGTCCGCGCCAACCCGCACCACACTCCCGACGAGGAAGGGCCCGGTCGGCTCCCCTGGCGCCACAGCACGGCGTGGCTCGTCGCCGGCTACCTCGCCCTGCAGTCCTGGTGCTTCTACTCGGCCGTCACCTGGCTGGCCCCCACGTATGTCGAGCAGGGCTGGTCCCGTGGGTCGGCCGGCTACCTCGCCGCGGCCTTCAGCGGCGCCCAGATCGTGTCGGGACTGCTGGGGCCGGTGCTCAGCGACAAGACCCCCGACATGCGTCGCCTGCTCCTGCCCGCCGCCGCCCTCGGCGTGCTCGGCTGCCTCGGCATCCTGTTCGCACCGCTCGCCGCACCGTGGGTCTGGGCGGTCGTCGCCGGGCTCGGGCAGGGCGCCGCGTTCTCGCTCGCGCTGGTGCTGCTCGTGCGCTACGCCCGCACCCCCGACGCGAGCGGTCGCCTGACCGGGATGGCGTTCCTCATCTCCTACGGGATCGCCTCGGTGGGCCCGCTCGCCATGGGACTCGTACGTGACGTGAGCGGCAGCCTCTCGCTGGTCTGGCTGGTGCTGGCGGTCATCGGCGCCGTGCAGGGGCTGGTCGTGCTGCGGCTGAGACCGGACCTCTCCCGGGTCGGCTGAACCGAGCCTCTCCACCTCTCGCCGGCCATCCCGGCGCGGTCGCCGGACACCACATCTGGGACTGATGTTGCAGTTGGGGCGCGCCAATTAGGGCGAAACCGCGTACAAGGCGACATTTGCCATTGCAGACTTCTCCGCGGACGTGCTGACTGCAAGGAGAACCGACGAATGATGCCACCGAAGACGCCGAACGCCCGACACCGAGCCCTCCATCCGCGTGTCGGAGGGCGCGCCCTGGCCACGACGGTCTCCCTGGCGGTCCTCGCGGGCATCCCGGGTCTGGCGGCGGCGCCGTCCGCGACGGCAGCACCGTGGGCCTCCACCGCGAGCCCCACGGCACTCGCCGTGACCGCCGCCCCGCCGGCGGCTCCCGCCCTCTCGGTGGTGGCAGGTCCGATGAGCGGCGGAACCGCCGTCGACCTCTCGGGCACCGGGGTCGGTGCGACGACCAAGGTCCTGTTCGGCACGTCGGCGGTCACCGCCGTCACCAAGGTCTCCGACACACGGGTCCGCGTCGTCACCCCCGCGCACGCCGCCGGGGTCGTCAGCGTGCAGGTCGCCACGCCGTCGGGCACCTCACCCGTCTCGACGCGCTCGAGCTTCGCCTTCGACGCCGTCCCGACGGTGGCGTCGCTGTCCACCCGCTCCGGCCCGACCGCCGGCGGCGCCGTGCTCACCGTCGACGGGACCGGCTTCACTCGGGCCACCGCGGTCCTCTTCGGCACCACCCCCGGGTCCGCCCTGGCCCGGGTGAGCGCGACCCAGCTCCGCGTCACCGTCCCGGCGCACGCCGCCGGCCCGGTCGACGTACGGGTCGTCACCCCCGGCGGCACGTCACCGGTGACGTCCGTCGCCCGGTTCACCTACACCGCGCCCCCGGTCGTGCTCCCGCCCACGGTCACCTCGCTCTCGGTCCCTGCCGGGCCGGTTCGCGGGGGCACCGTGCTCACGGTGACCGGTACGGGCTTCTCCGGGGCCACCAAGGTGACGTTCGGCGGCCTGCTCGGGACGCAGCTCGCGGTCGTCTCCAGCACCCAGCTGCGGGTCACCACCCCGGCGCGCCCGGCGAGCGCCGTGTACGTGCGCGTCACGACCCCGGTCGGCACGTCCGGCAGCAGCCCGACCTTCACCTACGACGCCGTGCCGACCCTGACCCGCGTGTCAGCGGCGTCGGGCGGCACCGGCGGCGGGGCGACCGTCACGCTGACCGGGACGGGCCTGACGCGGGCGTCCGCGGTCCTCTTCGGCACGACCCCCGCTCCGTCGATCACCCGGGTCTCCGCGACGACCCTGCGCGTCACCACCCCGGCGCACGCCCTCGGAGCCGTCGACGTCCGGGTCACGACCCCTGGCGGCACGACTGCCGTCACCGCCTCGACGCGGTACACCTTCTACCTGCCGCCCGCCGTCACGCGGCTCTCGGTGCCCTCCGGCCCGGTCAGCGGTGGCACCCTCGTCTACCTGACGGGCGCGCGGTTCACCGGCTCGACGCGGCTCACGTTCGGCGACACCCTCACTCGATTCACGATCCTGTCGCCGACCTACATCCGCGCGACGGCGCCCGCCCACTCCGCAGGGGTCGTGAGCGTCCGCGTGTCCAACCCGAACGGCACGTCGGCCGCAACCGCTGCGACCGCGTACGAGTACGAGGCCGTCCCGACCGTCACCGGCCTGACGCCGGTCACCGGTCCCCCGGCCGGAGGCACCGTCGTCACGCTGACGGGCACGGGCTTCGGCCGCGCGACCGCCGTCAGCTTCGGCGCCACCACGACCACCAAGATCGTGCGCGTCTCGTCGACGACGCTGCGCGTGACCACCCCGCCGCACGCCTCGGGACCGGTCGACGTGCGCGTCACCACCCCGGGCGGCACCTCGGCCGCCGGCGTCGGGTCCAGGTACGCCTACGGCTCCCCGCCGGCGATCAGCGGGCTGTCCGTCTCCGCCGGCCCGCTGCAGGGCGGCACGGTGGTGACGCTGACCGGCACGCACCTCGCCGAGGTGGGTGAGGTCCGCTTCGGCACCACGCTCGGAAAGGGCCTGGTCCGCGTGTCCGACACGACCCTCCGCGTCACCGCACCAGCGCACGCGGAGGGTGTCGTCGCCGTGCGCGCGACGAACGCCAACGGCACGAGCCCCGAGACGGCCCGCACGACCTTCGAGTACGTCGGCGCACCCGCCGTCACGGCGCTGTCCGCACCTGCCGGTCCCCTGACGGGTGGGGGCATCCTGACGATCAACGGCACCCGCCTGTCCCTCGCCTCGGGGGTCGACTTCGGCGGCCGGCCGGCGACCGGCCTCGTCCGGGTCTCGGCCACCACGATCCGGGTCACGGTCCCGGGCCACGTCGTGGGGACGGTCGACGTCAGGGTCACCACCCCGGGTGGCACATCACCCGTCGTCGCGGCGGCCAGGTTCACCTACCAGCCGGTGCCTACCGTCACGGCGCTCACCCCGGCGCTCGCGCCGACCAAGGGTGGCAGCGTCGTGACCCTCACCGGCACCGGCTACGACCGCGTCGACCGCGTCACGTTCGGGGGTGTGCCGGCCACGACGGTGACGCGCCTCTCCGCGACGCAGCTGCGGGTCACCATCCCGGCGCACGCCGAGGCCGACGTCGACGTGCGCGTCACCACTCCCGGTGGCACGTCGCTCGTGGTCGCGGCCGGACGCTTCGCCTACCAGGACGCCCCGGTCATCACCTCCGTGTCCCCGTCCTCGGGGCTGCTCGCCGGGGGGAACGTCGTGACGCTGCGCGGCACGTCGTTCACGGTGGTCACGGGCGTCTGGATCAACGGGGCCCCGGCGACGAGCGTGACCCGCGTGTCCGCCACGCAGCTCACCGCCGTGGTGCCCGCAAGGATGGCGACCGGCTACGTGCCGGTGAAGGTGACGACGCGGGCCGGCACGGTCACCAGGGCGAACGCCTACACGTACATCGCCGGCACGACGTTGAAGCCGGGTCAGGTCCTCCTCGGCGGCACCGCGCTGGTCTCCCCCAACGGCGTCTACAAGGCGGGGATGCAGACCGACGGCAACCTCGTCATCGTCTCCGGCGGCGTGCGGCGCTGGGCCAGCGGCACGACCGGGGTCGGCAACCGCCTCTTCGTCCGCTCCGACGGCAACCTCGCGATCATGCGTCCCGACGGCAGCCTGGCCTGGACCGCCGGCACGAACGGCTGGACCGGCGCCGTCGCCACGATCACGGACGACGGGCTGCTCCAGCTGCGCCAGGGCAGCACGACCGTCTGGGACCACCGCGGGATCAGGTACGACCGCCTGCTGTCCAACCAGCTGCTCCGCTCCGGCGAGTCGATCACCTCGACGAGCCAGGGCTGGTCGATGACGATGCGCACCGACGGCAACCTCGTGCTGACCTCGGCGTCGGGGGTGCGCAAGTGGGCCTCGTTCACGTCCGGCGCCGGCAACACGGCCGCCATGCAGACCGACGGCAACTTCGTGGTGCGCAACGCCGCCGGTGCGACGCAGTGGTCGTCGAAGAGCACCGGTACCGGGTCGTTCCTGCGCGTGCTCGGCACCGGCAACGCGGTGGTCTACCGCGGGTCGACCGTCACCTGGGCGGTCACCGGCGGTCCGGGTCCGCAGGACTGGTCGTGCTACTCACGGGCGACCCAGAACTGCATCAGCCGCTTCGGCTACTACGGCCAGCGGGCCTGGAACTACCCGGTGGACGCCTGGGGCAACAACTGCACGAACTTCTCGGCGTACCGACTCTCACTCGACGGCATCCGGAACCCGGGCAACCTCGGCAACGCCGAGAGCTGGGACAACAACGCGCGGGCGAAGGGCTTCGCGGTCGACCAGTCGCCGCGGGTCGGTGACATCGCACAGTGGAACTCCAACCACGTCGCGTACGTGGACTGGGTGAGCGCCGACGGCAACCAGATCGCGATCTCCGAGAGCGGCTACGGCGGCACGGTGCTCGGCCGGACCTACACGTCGATGAGCGGTCGCCGCATCATCGCCCGCACCAGCTCGTCCTGGCCGTCGAACTTCATCCACTTCCGCTGACGGACGGACGGCTCCGGGGCCGCGCCAACCCCGGCCGCTCCCGGGCCTTGCCGGGCCCATCCCGAGGTGGGACCCTGCCCCGGTGGCCACCTCGATCTACGATGCGGTCGGCGGCATGCGGGCGCTGACCGCACTCGCTCACGCCTGGCACGAGCGCTGCCTGGCGGATCCCGTTGTGTCGCATGCCTTCTCGCACGGCTACCACCCTGACCACACTGCGCGCCTCGCAGCCTACTGGGCCGAGGCCCTCGGCGGACCGCCCGCCTACACCGCACACCTCGCCAGCGAGAGCGAGGTGGTGCGGATGCACTCCGGCAACGGCCCCCACGTCGAGATGGACGAGCGGGCGGTGGCCTGCTTCGCCGACGCCGTCGACGAAGCCGGGCTGGGCGACGACCCCGTCGTACGCGACGCGCTCGTCGCGTACTTCACGTGGGCCACGGCGTACATGGGGACCTACCACGGGTCGGCGGACGACGTGCCGGACGCGCTGACCGTGCCGAAGTGGTCGTGGCAGGGGCTCGTCGGTGGCACCGACTCCCGGCCTCGGCAACACACCGGGTAGGTGGGCGGCCTTCAGCCCCAGTAGTCGTCCATCGGCTCCGGGCCCTCGTCGACGCCCGTGGACGTACGCCGCTCCGTGACCGTGAAGCGGCCGCGGTAGAAGAGCATCGGCCGCCCGGACTCGCCGTCCTCGAGCTCGAGCACGCGACCGATGACGACGTCGTGGTCGCCGGCGACGTGCACCTGCTCGACGGCGCAGTGGATGCGCATCAGCACACCGGGCAGGCTCGGGCCGCCGCTCGCCGACCGCTCCCACTCGAGTCCGTCGAAGCGGGCGCCCGCCGTCGAGCCGAACCGCCCGATGAGCTCACGCTGCTCGTGCCGGAGCACGTTGACGGTGAACCGCCCCCGGTCGCGCATGCGCGGCCAGGACCGGCCGCGGTGGTCGGCGCAGAAGAGGACGAGAGGTGGGTGGAGCGACACCGACGCGAACGACTGGCAGGCGAACCCGACCGGTGAGCCGTCGTCGGCGAAGCCCGTCACGACCGTGACTCCGGTCGCGAAGTGCCCGAGGGCGTGCCGCATGCGCTCGGGAGTCGGCTCGCCGGTCACGCGTCCCCCTCCGGCCGGTCGCGGTCGTCCGCACCGTCGGGGCCGCCCGGCTCGGCCGTCTCGCCGAAGGCCTGGACGAGGGCGGCGAGGCGAGAGGCCTCGCGACCGGAGACGTCTCCGTCGGCCTTCTGGATCGCCATGACCGCCACCGTGTCGCCGTCCTCGAGGTCGAGGCTCACCCACGGCTCACCGCCACCGAACTGCACACCGACGACCTCGGCCCACTCGAGGGTGCGGGTCAGCACGAGGTTGCGCACGACGAGGCCCTCGCGGCTGGGCACCGCGGCGATCGAGGCGTAGCGCCAGGCGACGAACGCGACGACGACACCGAGGCCGAAGAACATGAGACGGTCACCGAGACCCCAGCGGCCGTCGGCCTGCGCGGGCATGACGACGGCGATGGCACCGAAGACCGCCAGGGACGCCCAGCCGACGCCGAGGGCGACCGCCCGTCCGCGGCGCGGGCGGAACGGCGCGAACGGGTCTGGGGCGTCCCCGGGCTCGTGGGGCTCCACCGGCTGGCCCGTCATCTGGTCGTCACCGTCGTCGCCGTGGGTCACAGCCGGCAGGCAGCGATGTCGGTGACGAGGATCGCCCGGGCTCCGAGGTCGTAGAGCTCGTCCATGAGACGGTTGCGCCCGATCCTCGGCACCATCGCGCGCACGGCGACCCAGGCGTCGTCCTGCAGCGACGAGACCGTGGGCGACTCGAGGCCCGGCGTGAGCTCGCAGGCCCGGTCGACGAGGTCCTTCGGGCAGTCGTAGTCGAGCATCACGTAGGTGCGCGCCGTGATGACACCCGCGACGCGGCGCTGGAGCACCTCGATCGCCTGGGCCTCGCCCGGCCGGTCACCGCGGATGAGCACGGCCTCCGAGCGCAGGATCGGCTCGCCGAACACCTCGAGGCCCTGCTGGCGCAGCGTGGTTCCGGTCTCGACGACGTCGGCGATGCAGTCGGCGACACCGAGGGTGATGGCGGTCTCGACGGCGCCGTCGAGGCGCACGACGTCGGCGGACAGACCCCGTGCGGCGAGGTCGGCACGCACGAGACCGGCGTAGGACGTCGCCACCCGCTTGCCGGCGATGTCGGCGACGGTGCCCACGTGTCCCGGCTTGCCGGCATAGCGGAACGTCGACGCTCCGAAGCCGAGCGCCATGACCTCCACGGCGGACGAGCCGGAGTCGAGCAGCAGGTCGCGCCCGGTGACACCGGCATCGACGGTGCCGGAGCCGACGTAGACGGCGATGTCACGGGGTCGCAGGTAGAAGAACTCGACGTCGTTCTCGACGTCGGTGACCACGAGCTCCTTGGTGTCGCGGCGCGTGCGGTAGCCCGCCTCGCGCAGCAGCTCGACGGCAGCATCGGACAGAGAGCCCTTGTTGGGCACGGCGATTCGCAGCATGGCGTGAACAGTCCTCAGAGGTGGGAGTAGACGTCGTCGAGCGAGATGCCCTTGGCGAGCATGAGGACCTGCAGATGGTAGAGGAGCTGGCTGATCTCCTCGGCGGCCTCGTCGTTCGACTGGTACTCGGCGGCCATCCACACCTCGGCCGCCTCCTCGACGATCTTCTTGCCGATCGCGTGGACGCCGGCGTCGAGCTGCGCGACGGTGCCCGAGCCCTCGGGTCGCGTCTGTGCCTTCTCGGCCAGCTCGGCATACAGCTGCTCAAAGCTCTTCACGGTCGCCCAGCCTACGGGCCGCTCCGCGTCGACCTGACCAGTGCTCACGTCGTGGCGGCCGGGGTCGACGGCACCGCCCGGAGCGCGACCACGGTGGCGACCGCAGCGCTCGCAGCCTCGTGGCCCTTGTCCTCGGCCGAGCCGGGCAGCCCGGCACGGTCGAGCGCCTGCTGCTCGTCGTCGCAGGTGAGCACGCCGAACCCGATCGGCGTGGCCGTGCGCACCGAGACCTCCGTGATGCCCGACGTCGCCGCGTGGCAGACGTAGTCGAAGTGCGGAGTGCCGCCGCGGATCACGACCCCGAGCGCCACGAGGGCGTCGAACCGCCCGGCGAGGGCGGCGCAGGCGACCGACAGCTCGAACGTGCCGGGCACGCGCACCACCTCGACATCGGTCACGCCGGCGTCGGCGAGTCCGCGACGTGCCCCGTCGAGCAGGCCGTCCATCACCTGCTCGTGCCAGCTCGCCGCGACGACCGCGACGCGCAGGCCGCTGCCGTCGGCGTCGATGGTGGGGGCGCCGTCCTTCATGCCGTCTCCTTGCCGCCGTGCCGCTCGTTCGCGACCGGGATGTCGTGGCCCAACCGGTCGCGCTTGGTGACCAGGTAGCGCTCGTTGTCCTGGCCCATGGGGCCGTGCAGCCGCTCGACCGCGACGACGTCGAGCCCGAGGTGGCGCAGCGCGGACACCTTCTTCGGGTTGTTCGTCAGCAGCACGACCTCGGTGGCGCCGAGGTCGTGCAGGATCGCCGCCCCGGCGGCGTACTCGCGCGCGTCGACCGGGAGCCCGAGCGCCGTCTGTGCGTCGACGGTGTCGGCGCCACGGTCCTGTTGGGCGTACGCGCGCAGCTTGTCGACGAGGCCGACGCCGCGGCCCTCGTGGCCCCCGAGGTACACGACGACCCCGCCCTCGCGCCCGATGCGTGCCAGGGCCGACTGGAGCTGTGGTCCGCAGTCGCACCGCAGCGAGCCGAAGGCGTCGCCGGTCAGGCACTCCGAGTGCAGCCGCGTCACGACCGGTCCCGACGAGCTCAGCCCCTGGAGACCGCGCGGGCTGACGAGGGCGACGTGCTCGTCGCCGGTGAGCGTGTCGCGGTAGCCGTACGCCGTGAACGTCCCGTGGACGGTGGGGATCCGGGTCGTCGCGAGCCGTTCGACGCGGTCGAGGCGCTGCCGGTGGTCGATGAGCTGCTCGATCGTGATGACGGGCAGACCGAACTCGCGGCCGAGGTCGACGACCGCGTCGAAGCGCATCATGGTGCCGTCGTCGTGCACCAGCTCGCCGATGACTGCGACCGGGGCCAGCCCGGCCAGGCGAGCCAGGTCGACCGCGGCCTCCGTGTGCCCGGGTCGGGTGAGCACCCCACCGTGGCGGGCCCGGAGCGGGAGGATGTGCCCGGGTCGGATGAGGTCGTCGGGCGTGGCCTCCGGGTCTGCCAGGACCTGGACCGTGCGGAGCCGGTCGGCGGCGCTGATGCCGGTCGTGACGCCGGTGGCGGCATCGACGGAGACGGTGTAGGCGGTGCGCAGCGGGTCGCGGTTCTCCGAGACCATGAGCGGCAGCTCGAGGTGGTCGGCGACCTCGTCGGGTACCGGTGCGCAGAGGTAACCGGACGAGTGGCGGATCGTCCACGCCATCCAGTCCTCCGTGGCCGTCTCGGCGGCGAGCACGAGGTCGCCCTCGTTCTCGCGGTCCTCGCTGTCGAGCACGAGCACGGGGCGCCCCGCACGCAGTGTCTCCAGGGCGGCTTCGACGGTCGAGAGTGCGGTCATGATCCGACCTCCTGTCGGTGGGTGAGCAGTCGCTCGACGTACTTGGCGATGACGTCGACCTCGAGGTTGACGACGTCACCGACTCCCTTTTGGCCCAGCGTCGTGAGGTCGAGAGTCGTCGGGATCAGCGAGACGCCGAAGGAGTCGTCGCCGACGTGCGCGACGGTCAGCGAGACGCCGTCGACGGTGATCGAGCCCTTCTCGACCACGTATGCCGCAAGGCCGACCGGCAGCGTGAAGTCGACGGTCTCCCAGCGGTCCCCGGGAGTACGCCCGGTGATGGTCGCGGTGCCGTCGACGTGACCCTGGACGACGTGGCCACCGAACCGGCCGTCGGCGGGCATCGCCCGCTCGAGGTTCACGCGGTCGCCCTGACGCAGCGCGCCGAGGCTGCTGCGGCCGAGCGTCTCGGCCATGACGTCGACGGTGAAGCCGGTGGAGTCGTGCTCGGTGACGGTGAGGCAGACTCCGTTCACCGCGATCGAGGCCCCGTGGGTGGCGTCGCTGACGACGAGCGGCCCCTCGATGCGGAGGACCGCGGACTCTGCGCCGAGCTCGATTCCCGCGACGGTGCCGAGCTCCTCGACTATTCCGGTGAACATGCTCGTCTCCTATGGGTTCTGCGCACCTGGGCGTCAGCGGCTCGAGGCCGCCGGTGCGAGCGGCTCGGGGGTGTCGGTGCTGCCCGACACCGGTGCAGGAAGCGGGTCCGGGCCGTCGGCCCGTGGCACGGCGTGGATGCGCACGTCGTTGCCGACGACGACGACCTCGTCGAGGTCGAGACGGTGCGCGTCGCCGATCGACCCGACGCCGAGGTCGGCGACGGCGGGCCGACCCCCTCCGAGCAGGGCCGGCGCGACATAGGCGTAGACGTCGTCCACGAGGCCGGCGCGCAGGAACGCTGCGGCGAGAGTCGGCCCGCCCTCGAGCCACACGTCACGGACTCCCCTGTGCCACAGCGAGTCCAGGGCCGCTCGCGGATCACGGGTCTCGAGGCGGACGACCTCTCCCGGCGCCGCCCGCACCCGCGCGTCCGGCGGCACCGGACGCAGGCCCATCACGGCGCGAAGGGGCTGGTCGGCCGCGAGCCGGCCATCCGGCGTACGCACCGTGAGGCGCGGGTCGTCGGCGATCACCGTGCCGGTGCCCACGAGGACTGCGTCGCGACTGGCCCGCAGCACGTGCACGTCGGCGCGAGCAGCCTCTCCCGTGATCCACTGGCTCGTGCCGTCGGCGGCCGCGCTGCGCCCGTCGAGCGTCGTCGCCAGCTTCCAGGTGACGAGGGGCCGACCCAGCGCGACCGTGCGCGCCCACCTGGCGTTGAGGGCCTCCGCCTCGTCGGCCAGCACCCCGCCCGTCACGTGGACGCCGGCGGCGTGCAGCCGCTCGGCGCCGCCGGCGGCATCGGGGTTGGGGTCCGACTGTGCGAAGACGACGCGCGAGACGCCGGCGTCGATGAGGGCCTCGGTGCACGGCCCGGTGCGGCCGGTGTGCGAGCAGGGCTCGAGCGTCACGTACGCCGTGGCCCCCCGCGCCCCCTCACCCGCCACCTCCAGCGCCTCGATCTCGGCGTGCGGCGACCCGGCCCCGTGGTGGTGACCCTCCCCCACGACGCTGCCGTCGGGTCCGACGACGACGCACCCGACGCGCGGGTTGGGGTCGGGCCACGGCCCGGACGCGGCGAGCTGCAGCGCCCGCCGCATCCAGCCCGGTGCCGTGGAGTCGCCCATGGTCAGGCCGTCGTCGTCCCGGCCAGCTGGGGCTCGACGTCCTGGCGGTCGACCCGGGAGGCCTTGACCCACTGCGTGAAGCCGTAGACCACGAACAGGCCGTAGAACGTGTAGAGCACCGCCGTCGGGACGTAGTTGGTCGCGAAGCCGAAGGGCACGCCGACGAGGTCGACACCGATCCACGCGAGCCAGAACTCGTTCCAGCCGCGGGCCATGGCGTAGGTCGCGACGATCGAGCCCACGAAGATCCACGCGTCGCACCAGTAGAACCACCACTCGGGCGTGAAGAACGGGTTCGGCGAGAGGTTCCAGAGCCACACGAAGGCCTGGTGCACGACGACGGTGCCGACGAGCCAGAAGACGATGACCGCCACACGCTCACGGGGCGTGGCCCAGCGCGGCGTGATGGCGACGCCGCTCGCGTCGTCGGCGTGGTTGAGGCGACGCACCTGCGACCAGCGCCACCAGCCGTAGATGCTCGTGATGATGAAGAAGACCTGGCGGCCGGCCTGCCCGAAGAGCGGGATGCGCTCGTCGGCACCGAACACCGCCCCCAGGTAGACGAAGAACAGCATGATGTTGGCGAGGATGCCGACCGGCCACGCCCAGACCCACCGGCGCATGCCGAGGTAGGCGGACGCGAGCCCGATGAGCACGCCGATCAGCTCCAGCCAGTGCAGCTGGTAGGGCCCGATCGGGATGGCGGCGTCGATGGCCTGCTGGAAGACGTTCTTCGTCTGGTCGGCCAGAGCAAGAGCCTGCATGTGGTGTTCGTCCTTGGTCGTTCGTCGGTGCACGGACGAACTCCGGGGTACTCCACACGCCCCACGCGGACCGGAGCGGACGGCGGATGCCGAAGCCCCAGGCCACGACGGCCTGTCTCGTGCTGCCTCCCATCCGGACTTTCACCGTCGGTCCCGGAGTTTCACCAGGTCAACCGGCCGCTGGATGCGGCCGGGTCGCGGACTGTAACCGCCGGCTCGGAATTACACCGACCCCGGAGCACGTACGGCCAGTATGCACCCGCCCGGGTCGGGTGCACACATCGCGTCCCACGTGACGGCCACCACGTGTGGCGCGGCCGGGTCAGTGCCGGTGCGCGGTGGCGAGCGCGCGCAGCTCGTCCACGGCGGCGGCGGCGTCCTCGGCCCCGTAGACGGCCGACCCTGCCACGAAGACGTCGGCGCCGGCGTCGGCGCACTGCTCGATCGTGTCGGCGCTCACGCCACCGTCGACCTGGATCCAGATCTCGCCGCCGTGCCGGCGCACGGCCTCGCGCACCTGCGCGACCTTCGGCATCTGGTCGGCCATGAACGACTGGCCGCCGAAGCCCGGCTCGACCGTCATGACGAGCACCATGTCGAGCTCGGGCAGCAGATCGGCGTACGGGGCGAAGTCGGTGCCGGGCTTGACCGCCATGGAGGCGCGCGCCCCCGCCGCCCGTAGCGCCCGGGCGAGGGCTCGGGGGTCGCGGGCGGCCTCGATGTGGAAGGTGACCGACTGGCAGCCCGCCTCGGCGTACATCGGCGCCCACGTGTCGGGGTCCTCGATCATGAGGTGCGCGTCGATCGGGACGGGACTCACCTTGAGCAGCGCCTCGACGACGGGCAGCCCGAGCGTCAGGTTGGGCACGAAGTGGGCGTCCATGACGTCGACGTGCGCCCAGTCCGCGTTGGCGATGCGGCCCAGCTCGGCCTCGAGGTTCGCGAAGTCGGCGGAGAGGATGCTCGGTGAGATCTGCACGCGCACAGCCTAGGGCCGCGCACCGATCGACCGAGTCAGGCGCCAGCGCTGCGGGGGGCGCGGCCGGGGGACCTGTCGGCCGGGCCTCTCCGCGTGTGGACCATGAGCACCAGGGCGGCGCTGATGAGCACGAGGTTCTTGACGACGAACTCCCCCGTCTGCGTCAGCAGGAGCGGATCCGCCTGTCGGAACAACAGGTTCGGAACCATGACGAACGTCATGAACGTACCGCCGAGGTGGAGGACCATCACCGGGAGGACGACACGGAGCATGATGCCGGTGACGAGGCCCGCGCCGAGCAGGACCTCGGCCGCGCCGAGAACCGGCACGACGACCGAGGGCGGTGCCCACGGCAGCGTCGCCGCGACCAGCGGGCCCACCGGCGACTGGTTCATCACCTTGAGCAGCCCGAACCACACGAACAGAACCCCGAGCACGCCTCGCAGCAGCGGGACGACGAGCGGGTCGAGGGCGGCCACGGCGCGGCCCTCCACGTCACGGACGAGAGCCGACAAGCCGACGGCAGGGCCGACCCTGGGCACCCCGAGGGAGACGGGGGGCGCCGTGTGCCGGACCCGGGCCCTGTCAGCGTGGAGCATGAAGTTGGTGGGCTTCGAAAACACGTCGTCATCCCCTTGGTCCGAGGTCCGCAACGAGCAGGACAACCTCAGGGTGCCCGGGCGACCTCCAGCAATTCTGAATTCAGGGATCGCCCGGGAAGCTCCCAGACTTGGGCGAATGCCTCCGGATGAGAAGGACTTTCGCGGGTAGCCACCATGTCGTTGTCAGGACTCGTGTCTGGGCGGTCCGAGCCTCTCAGCCGGTCGCCTTGACCCACACCGACACGTGCGACTCCGACTCCGCGGTGAACGGCGCCCGCGTCCAGTCGGCCCACCGGTCGCGCAGCGTCAGGCCCGCGAGACGCGCCATGAGGTCGAGCTCGGAGGGCCACACGTACCGGTGCGCGGTCGCGCCGTAGGTCGCGAGCCGCCTTCCGCGTGCGTCGAGGCCCGCCTGCGTGAAGTGGTGCGAGACCGAGCGCTGGGTCACGACGTCGACGGTGTCGAGCCCGACGTGGCGCTCCCCCACGTGGAAGGGGACCGCGTGCTGCCCCGGCGGCATGCGCCGCAGCTGCGGGACGAAGACCTCGATGACGAACGCACCTCCTGGAGCGAGCTGCTCGGCGGTGGTGCGGAAGCACTCGACCTGCTCGTCCTGGGTGAGCAGGTTGGTGATGGTGTTGTACACGAGGTACGCCAGCCGGTAGCCGCTGCCGACGCGGGTCGTCGCCATGTCGCCGATCGTGACGGGCATGCGGTCGCCGCCCGGCTTGCGCCGCAGCTCGGCGACCATGGCCTCCGAGAAGTCGATGCCGTGCACCTCCACGCCGCGCTCCTGCAGCGGAAGAGCCACGCGTCCCGTCCCCACCGCGAGCTCGAGGGCCGGGCCCGCGCCGGCGAGCTCGTGGAGCAGGTCGACCGTGGGGCCGAGGACCTCCGGGTCGAACAGGTGCGCCGACCCCGCGTCGTACGTCGGCGCCACGCGCTCGTCGAAGGGGCTGGGAGACAGGTCGTCCATCGCGTATGCCGTCACTCCCCCACCCTGCCCAGCCCGGGGCTCGTGGGTCGAGGGAGTTTCGGGTCAGTGCCTGCGCAGCAGGGCGAAGAACATCGCGTCGGTGCCGTGCAGGTGGGGCCACAGCTGCACGAACGGACCGTCGCCGAGGTCGCCGAGCGGGCGCCCGGACGCGTCGACGAAAAGGCTTCGTGCGTCGACGACCTCGACGTCGCCCCGCCTCTTGACGATGTCGCTGACGACGAAGCGCGTCTCGTTGAGGTGGGGGCTGCACGTCGCGTAGCCGACGAGCCCCCCGGGCGCCGTGGCGTCGATGCCGGAGGTGAGCAGCTCGCGCTGGAGGCCGGCGAGGGCGGCGACGTCGTCGGGAGTGCGTCGCCAGCGCGCCTCGGGCCGTCGGCGCAGGGCGCCGAGCCCGGTGCACGGCGCGTCGATGAGCACCCGGCTGAAGCCCTCCGGCTCGACCTCGCCGAGGTCGCGGCCGTCACCCTGTCGCACCTTGAGGCTGACGTCGGCGTCGCGCGCCGCGGCCCGGGCCGCGGAGAGGGTCTGCCAGACCAAATCGGCGCGGTGCTCGCTGATCTCGTTGGCCACGAAGGGAACTCGTCGCTGGATAGCGAGGGCTGCGAGCAGTCCGGCCTTTCCACCCGGACCGGCACACAGGTCGAGCCACCGCTCGTGCGCGGCGGCCTGCCCGACGACCTCTGCGGCAGCGAGGGCGAGGACGAGCAGCTGGGAGCCTTCGTCCTGCACCGCGGCACGCCCGTCGCGCACGGCGGCGATCGCCCCGGGGTCGCCCTCCGCCAGGGTGGCGCCGACGGGGCTGAGGCCCGAGCGCAGGGCGCCGTCGTGCTCGAGCTCGTCCAGTGAGGCGAGGCCGGGGCGGGCCACGAGGGAGACCTTGGCCGGCTCGTTGTCGCTCTCGAGGAGCGCGGTCAGGGACTCGTCGACGGTCGCCGCCGTCGCTGCGCCGTGACCGATCAGCGCCGCGCGCAGGGCCTTGGTGACCCACACGGGGTGGGACGTGCGCACGGCGAGCCGCTCGACGGGGTCGGCGATCCCGTCGGTCACGATCGCGACCCACTCGTCGGGGGCGCGCTCGCTGATGCGGCGCATCACGGCGTTGACGAAGCCCGAGGCGCCGGCACCGTTGACCTGCCGCGCGAGGGCGACCGTCTCGTCGACCGCCGCGTGGGTGGCGACACGCATGCCGAGCAGCTGGTGCGCGCCGAGTCTCAGGGTGTCGAGCACGTTCCCGTCGATCTTGCTCACCGGCCGGCCGGCGGCCGAGGCGATGATCGCGTCGTAGAGGCCGGAGAGCCGGGTCGCACCGTAGACGAGCTCCGTGGCGAAGCCCGCGTCGCGTCCGCGGATCTGCTTGTCGCGCAAGAGCCTCGGCAGGACGAGGTTGGCGTAGCCACCGTCAGCCACGTCCCGCATCGCCGTGTAGGCGGCAAGTCGCGCCGGGTCGGTGCGGCGTGCACGCTCGGAGGGGCGCAGCTCGGAACGGTGGCCGGCGGATCGCTCCCGCGCCTGCGGTCGCTGCCGGTCGCCACGACGCCCCTCACCACGTCCGGCGCCACGACCCTCGCCACGACCCTCGCCACGTCCGGGGCCGTGCTCGCCGTGTCGGGCGTCTTCCCGGCGGTCGTCACTCATCGCCGACTCGCTCCCCCGCCTCGATGCGTGTGCCTCGTGCCCAGTCGGCAGCGGCCATCACCTTCTTGCCGTGCGCCTGGACCCGACCGAGCCGAACGGGTCCGGAGCCCGTGCCGACGAAGACGTCCTTCTTCGTCACGAGCAGCTGGCCGGGCTCGAGCGGCCCGCCTGCCGGCAGGTCGTCCACCGTCGCCACGGTCACGGGAGCGACCTTGAGGCGCTCGCCGCGGAACGTCGTCCACGCACCCGGTGCCGGCGTGCAGCCGCGCACGAGCCGGTCGACGGCCAGGGCGGGCCGCTCCCAGGAGATGCGGGCGTCGTCGACCTCGATCTTCGGCGCGAGAGACACACCCTCGGACGGCTGCGGCTGCGCGACGAGACGACCCTCCTCCAGCCCGTCGAGGGTGGCCACGAGCAGCCCGGCGCCGGCAACCGACAGACGCTCGAGCAGGTCGCCCGCGGTGTCGGTGGGGCGGATCGTCTCGGTCATCACCCCGAGGACGGGGCCGGTGTCGAGGCCCCGTTCGATGACGAACGTCGACGCCCCGGTGACCTCGTCGCCGGCCATGACGGCGTGCTGCACGGGCGCGGCACCACGCCAGGCAGGCAGCAGGGAGAAGTGCAGGTTCACCCAGCCGAGCCGAGGGATCGTGAGCGCGTCCGCGGGGATGAGGTTTCCGTAGGCCACGACCGGGCAGGCGTCCGGGGCCAGCTCACCGAGCGCATCGAGGAAGTCGGGGTCCTTCACCCTGGTCGGCGTGAGCACGGGCACCCCGAGCTCCTGGGCCCGGCGGCGCACCGGGGAGGGCTCGAGGTGACGACCGCGTCCGGACGGCGCGTCGGGTCGGGTGACGACGGCGACGAGGTCGTGGCTCGAGGACGCGACGGCATCGAGGCTCGGCACCGCCGCGTCGGGAGTGCCCGCGAAGACGACTCTCATGTCACATCGCCCGGCCGAAGGTGGAGTGGGGGCTGATGCGTACCTCGGGCGGGTTGTCGGCGAACCACTCGGCCTCGCGGATCGCCCGCATCGCCTCACGGCGCGCCGCGGGGTCGAGCCGGTCGACGAAGAGGATGCCGTCGAGGTGGTCGGTCTCGTGCTGGACGCAGCGGGCGAGCAGCTCGGTGCCCTCGAGGACCACCGGCTCGCCGTGCATGTTCTGCCCCTTGGCCACGACCTTGAGGGCCCGCTTCGTGTCGAACGCGAGCCCAGGGATCGACAGGCAGCCCTCGGGGCCGTCCTGCTCCTCGTCCGAGAGGTCGAGGACCGGGTTCACCAGGTGGCCGAGCACGCCGTCGACCCAGTAGGTGAAGACCCGCAGCCCGACGCCGATCTGCGGCGCCGCAAGCCCGGCACCCGGGGCGTCGAGCATGGTGTCCTCGAGGTCCTTGACGAGCACCCGCAGCTGCTTGTCGAAGTCGACGACCTCGGCGGCCGCGGTGCGCAGCACCGGGTCACCGAAGAGGCGGATGTCCTTGATCGACACGGGTCTCCTGACGAGCGCTCGGGGTGGGGGTGCGCCCGCCAGTCTAGGACCGGGCGTGGGTGTCGTCCGTCGCGGCCGACGCTCCGGCTGCCGCCTCCGTCGGGTCCTCACTCGAGCGGCCGAGGTCGCGCACCGACCGCGAGAGCAGCGCCCCGAGCGAGATCACGACGTAGACACCGGCGCTGACGACCATGAGCGTCTCGACGTCGACCGCGGTCCCGAGCCAGCCGTAGAGGAACGTGCCGATCGGGATGGCGACGAACGACCCGAGGGCGTCGTAGCTGGAGACGCGCGAGAGCACCGGCACCGGCACGTGCTCGTGGAGCGCGGTGTTCCAGCCGACACCGAAGATCTCCGTGGCAGCGCCGGCGAGGAAGAAGCCGACGGCGACGGGCACGAGCGCCGGGGCGACCCCGAGCAGCACCATCGGCACGGCGAGCACGCAGATAGCGACCATTCCGGCACGCAGCGGGTGGCGCAGCCGCAGGCGCATCATGACGATCGTCATGAGCACGGTGCCGGCCGCCTCGGCGCTGAGCACGAGACCCCAGCCGGCCTCACCGATCGCCTCGGTGGACTTGGCGACGAGCGGCCCGAGCACGCCGATGACGCCGGTGTGGATCGCGTTGGTCAGGCCGAAGGCGAGCACGACGACCCAGAGCCACTCGCGCCGGGAGAACTCCCCCCAGCCCTCACGCAGCTCTCGCACCATGGAGTGCTGTCGCGCCCGGCCCTCCTCCGAGCGCTTCGGCAGGCCGACACGGGCCAGGCAGACGACGGCGACGGCATATGTGAAGGCGTCGACGGCGAGCGCCCACCCCGGGCCCACCCCGACGACGAGGAGGCCGGCGACGGCCGGGCCGATGATCGACAGCCCGCTTCGGCTGAACGAGAGCAGCGCGTTGGCCTGCTGCAGGCGCGACCGGTCGACGACGAGCGGGACGACGCCCATCATCGCCGGCATCGTGAAGGCCGACACGGCGCCGTTGATGCCCTCGATGACCGTGAGCTGGGTCAGCGTCGCGTGGCCGCTGATGATGAGGGACGCGGCGAGCGCCTGGGTGAGGCAGGTGAGCACGTGCGACACCTGGAGCACGACGATGCGCGAGAACCGGTCGGCGACGACGCCTCCGACGAGCAGGAAGCCGACGAGCACGAGGGTCCGGACGCCGAGCACCTGGGCCAGGGCCCCCGCGGACTGGTCGATGTGGAGCACGGCGAAGGCGAGCGCGACCGGTGCCATGACCGAGCCCGCGGTCGAGACGGTGCGCGCCGTGAAGTACCACGCGAACCGCCGGTCGCCGAGGGCGCCGAAGGACTCCTGCACCTTCATCGGGTTGCCCCGTGACCGCTCGTCGGCCCGCCCTTGAGCCGGAAGGCTGCGACGGACAGGGCCGTCCTGACGGTCCCCTCGGTGCGCGGCGGGCGCGCTGAGGCGTGCAGCAGGGAGCTGGCCTCGTCGACGAGGGCCGTGACGCGGTCCCACACCTCCGGCTCGACCCAGAGGTCGGCATCGGTGAACCGGCTCCTCGTGCCCGACTCACGCTCGACGAAGCGTCGCGGGATCATGTCGGCGAGCACTCGCACGTACGCGAGCCGCTCGTCGTCGTGGCCGGCGTGCGGGTGGGCGACGGGCGCGTCCCACCGGTGACGGTACTTCTTGGCCCGGCCACCGCGGACGGTCTCCTCCCCGGCGATCTCGAGCAGCCCGGCCGACTCGAGCAGGCGCAGGTGGTAGCTGGCGTTGGCCTGGGTGACGTCGAGCTCACGGGCGACCTCGGCGGCGCTCAGCTCGGCGCCGGTGAGCAGCGAGAGCATCTGCAGGCGCAGCGGGTGTGCCGTGGCGCGCAGCTCGCTGATGCGCCCTTCCTCCAAAGACATGTTTGGGAGTATGCGCTTCCGTCGCCTCAACCGTCAAGCGTCTCTTTGGGGGTTGCTCCGGGACTCAGGTCTGCGAGTACTCCAGGTGCACCACGCCACTGTCGTACGCCTCGGTCCGGGCCAGGCTCAGGCGTACCTGCTCGTCGTCGGTGAAGAGCCGCTCCCCCGCCCCGAGCACCACGGGGAACACGAACAGGTGCAGGCCGTCGACGAGCCCGTCGCGCAGCATCGCCCGGACGAGCGTTCCACTGCCGCTGACGTAGAGCGACCCCTCGACCTCGTCGCGCAGCGACCTGATCGTGTCGGGGTCGTAGGGGCCGAGGACCCGGGTGTTGTTCCAGTCGGGGTCGCGCAGGGTGGCCGAGACGACATTCTTGCGCGCGCCGTTGAAGAAGGAGGCCCCGGGGTCGTCCTCGTCGGAGCGCGCCGACCACGCGGGAGCGAACATCTCGTAGGTCCGGCGTCCCAGGAGCAGCTCCGAACCCGGGCCCGTCAGCCGGCCTATCGCCTCGCCCATCTTCGGGTCGAAGGGGTACTCCGCCGTCCAGCTCGGGCTCTCGTAGACCCCGTCGAGCGAGATGAACTCGTGGACCTCGATGCGTCCCATGTCATTCCCCTTCCTCCGTGCGTCCACGCCTGCTGGGTTCGGTGCCACCGCCGATGTCTTCACGTCGTACGTCGAAGGTGAAGCCCTGGGCGCGGAGCCGGTCGGTGAGCACGTCACCGACCGCGGTCGCCGGGGTGCAGACCCCGGTGCGGCGCGGGATGCCGTCGTCGGTCGCCAGGGCCAGGGCCGCCTCGCCGAACATGATGGCCGTGCCGCCATAGCCGGGGTCGTAGTCGGCGCCGACCCTGGTGCGGTAGCGCGCGCCGGTGGTCGTCGTGGTGCGGATGTCCATCCGGAAGCGTCCCGCCGCACGAGCCTCGGGGCCGGGGCCCTCCCCCGGTCTCGGCAGGAAGCGGTCGAGCACGGCGCGGGTCGGCGTGAAGGAGAGCCCGGCGACGACACCGCCCAGACCGACGGCCATGCCGCTCGCCATGAGGGGCGACATCGGACCGGAGCCGAAGTCGGTCACCTCGCGGTAGCACAGCTCCCGTCCGTAGGACCAGTCGCCCAGCGTGTTGGACAGCCGCACGATGCGGGTGTTGAACGAGGCCATGACGAACGGCCCGGTCCACCGTCCGGTGGCGGGGTCGCGGTCGACGGGCACGAGGCGGCGCAGCCGGCCGAGCAGCCCTGCGGGCGACCGGCGACCCTGCGACGGCTCCTCGGAGCGGCGCGGGCTCAGAGCGTACGCGTCCGCCAGCACGCGCCGGGCCGAGGCGTCGGAACGGGCCGTGATCGCCTGCTGCCGGGCTGAGTCGACGGTGCCGCCCGAGAAGCCGCCCTTCATCGAGCGCACGAGGAGCGTCGTCTCGCCCAGCGTGCCCTCGCCGTCGGCAGCCACCCGTTCGGCCGTCGTGAGGACGCCGAGGTCGGACGGGATCGAGTCGAAGCCGCACGCGTGCACGATGGCTGCCCCGGTCTCGCGCGCCCGGGCGTCGACCTCGTCGAGTGACCACCGGACGAAGAGCACCTCGCCCGTGAGGTCGGCGTAGTGGGTGCCCTCCTCGGCGCAGGCGCGCACCACCTCGGCTCCATGGGTGAGGTAGGGGCCGACGGTGCTGGCGAGGACCCGGGTGCGGGCGGCGAGGGCGCGCAGCCCGGGGGCGTCGGTGGCGTCGACCGCCACGACCTCCCACGACGCGGCACGTCCGCCGAGCTCGCCCCGCAGGGCCTCGAGCTTCGAGCGCGAACGACCGGCGAGGGCCACGCGGATCTCCGGGCCCGCGCGGCGGGCGAGGTGCTCCGCGGTGAGGGCGCCGACAAAACCCGTCGCGCCGTACAGGACGATGTCGAGCTCGCGTGCGGCCATGGTCGTCATGCTGCCACGCGAGGGACGCGGGTGACCGCGCGCCGGGACGTGACGCACCTCGCGTCAGACGCGTTCAGAAGGTGTCGAGCGGGTCGACGCGCACCGACACGACATCGGTCTCCTTGCGGGCCGAACGAAAAGCCTTGAGCGCGAGCATCGCCCGGGTGAGGGCGGCCGTCTCTGCCGCAGGCACGCGGACGAGGACGTGGTGGTCGGCGCCCCCACGCTCGGCCTCGCCGTCGCCGGAGCCGCGGCGCACCCCGCCACCGACCAGGGGCACCGGCCCGAGCACCTGGGCGCTGGGCGGCAGGTCGGCCTGGTCGAGGGCCTCCTCCAGGGCGCGACGCCCACCCGTCAGCTGCGCGACGCGAGCAGCCGGTGGCAGGCCGAGCTCGCGACGCTCGGCGAGCTCACGCGCGGCGAGCCACGCGGGATCCCACCGCACGAGGGCCTCGACGGCCGGCAGCGCGACCGCCTCGGGCGCCCCGCACAGCACGACGGCCCGGCCCTCGCGCGCCAGCGCCGACGCGGCCATCCAGCGACGAAGCGCCTCGAGCGGCGCGTCGAGCACCGGAAGGTCCAGGCTCGCCCAAGCGTCGAGGAGCAGGACCGCCGTGTAGCCGCCGTCGGCGACCGGCTCGGCACCGGGGGTGGCGATGACGAGCGCCGACTCGCGTCCGACGGTCGAGAGGACCTCGCCCGACCCGGAGGTGTGCACCGGGAAGCCCGGGAAGGCGCGACCGATCTCCTCCGCCGTGCGGCGCGCGCCCGTGACCGACGACCGCAGCCGGTTCGACCCGCAGTGCCCGCACGAGAAGCCGTGGGCCGGAATGGTCAGACCGCACCAGTGACACGCGGGGGCGGCCTTCGACGCCCCGACGGCGACCGGTCCCTGGCACCGCCCGCACCGAACCGGAGTGCGGCACTCGGCGCAGCTGAGCGACGGCTGGTAGCCACGGCGCGGCACCTGGACGAGGACCGGCCCGTCGACGAGGGCGTCCTTGGCCACCCGCCACGCGCGTGACGGGATGTGGGCACGGGCCGACGGGCCGTCGCGTTCCTCGTCGGCACCCTCGCCGGCGATGGTCACCCGGGGCGCGGCGGACCGCAGGGTCGGCGCATCGGCGTCGACGGGCACGAGGGCGCCGGCCTCGACGTCGACCTGCACGCGCAGGCTCCGCCCGAAGCCACCCGTGAGCAGCGCCGCACCCGTCGCCGCCGCGCGCAGCGCGAGCACGACGCCGACGTGGTGGTAGGGCGCGCGGGGCTCGGCCAGAAGGTCGTCGCCGTCGTCCCAGCAGGCCACCAGACCGAGGTCGTGCACCGGCGCGAACGCCGCCGCCCTGGTGCCGATGACGACCTTGACGTGGCCACGCAGCACCTTGAGCCACGCGGTGTAGCGCGCCTGCGGCCCCTGGTCGGCCGTGAGTCGGACGTGGCGGCCCTTGCCCAGCAGTGCCGTGAGCGCGGCGTCGAGCCGGTCGACGTCGCGATGGTCGGGCACGACGAGCAGGGCCCCCCGCCCACCCGAGAGGGCCGTCGCAGCGGCGACCGCGAGCGCGGCCGGCCAGTCGGCGTCACCGGAGCGTCCGGGCAGGGCGCTCCAGGCCGCGGCGGGGCCCTCGCCGGCCGCGACCCTGCGCAGCCAGGCCGGCCCGGCCGGATAGGCGGCCCACGCACCGGGGTCGGGCGTCGGCACCGGCTCCGGCGCCGGGCACTCGAGCGCCAGTGCCTTCTCGGCGGTGGCGTGGCGCTTGGGGACGGCCAGGCGCAGCACGTCGCTCAGCGTGCCGGCATACCGGTCGGCGACTGCACGCGAGAGCGCCAGCACCTCAGGGGTCAGGACCGGCTCGGCGCTGACGACGCGGCGCAGCGGCGTGAGGCGCCCGTCGTGCTGCGGGGCTTCACGGCGCTCGACGACGAAGCCGTCGAGCTCGCGCCCCGAGAAGCGCACCCGCACGCGCGCGCCCGGCACGGCGTCGGCGTCGAGCTCGGTGGGGACGGAGTACTCGAAGACGCGGTCGAGGTGGGCGAGCGGGGTCTCCACCACGACCGCAGCGACCGGCCCCGGGGCCGGTCGCTGCGTCGTCTCGTCGTCGTCGCCCACGGGGGCGACCCTAGCCTCAGCCGGCGACGGCGGCCCGCAGGGCCTCGACGCGGTCGGTGCGCTCCCACGTGAAGGGGTTCTCGACGCCGTCGGCCTTGGTGCGGCCGAAGTGGCCGTAGGCGGCCGTCGGCTTGTAGATCGGGCGCAGCAGGTCGAGCGCGTCGACGATCGCGGCCGGGCGCAGGTCGAAGACCGACAGGATGGCCGACTGGATCTTGTCGACCGGCACGGTCTCGGTGCCGAACGTCTCGACGTAGAGACCGACCGGCTGAGCCTTGCCGATGGCGTACGCGACCTGGACCTCGCAGCGGCGGGCGAGGCCCGCGGCGACGATGTTCTTCGCGACCCAGCGCATGGCGTACGCGCCCGATCGGTCGACCTTGCTGGGGTCCTTGCCGGAGAACGCGCCACCACCGTGGCGGGCCATGCCGCCGTAGGTGTCGACGATGATCTTGCGGCCCGTGAGGCCGGCGTCGCCCATGGGCCCACCGATCTCGAAGCGACCGGTGGGGTTGATGAGCGCACGGTAGGAGCTCACGTCGAGGTCGGTGCCGCTGTCGCGCAGCTCGGCCAGGACGGGGTCGATGACGTGCGCCTTGATGTCGGGCTCGAGCATGCCGTCGAGCGACACGTCGGGCGCGTGCTGCGTGGACAGGACGACGGTGTCGAGCTTGACGGCACGGTCGCCCTCGTACGCGATGGTGACCTGGGTCTTGCCGTCGGGACGCAGGTAGGCGAGCTCGTCGGACTTGCGCACCGTGGTCAGCCGCTCCGAGAGGCGGTGCGCCAGGAAGATCGGCAGCGGCATGAGCTCGGCGGTGTCGTCGCACGCGTAGCCGAACATGAGGCCCTGGTCGCCGGCGCCCTGCTTGTCGAGGTGGTCGTCGTCGGCACCCGTGCGGTGCTCGTGCGCCGTGTCGACACCCTGCGCGATGTCGGGCGACTGCGCACCGATCGAGATGGAGACGCCGCACGTGCGACCGTCGAAGCCCTTCTGCGAGCCGTCGTAGCCCACGTCGAGGATCGTCTGGCGCACGAGCTTGGGGATCTCGACGTAGCCGGTGGTCGACACCTCGCCCGCGACGTGCACCAGACCGGTCGTCACGAGAGTCTCCACGGCGACGCGAGCGTGCCTGTCCTCGGACAGCAGGGCGTCGAGGATCGAGTCGCTGATCTGGTCACAGATCTTGTCGGGGTGACCTTCGGTGACGGACTCGGACGTGAACAGACGTGCGGACACTTGCTCTCCCTAGCTCGGGTGCGTGGTGGTTTGGGGTCGTGCGCCGGTGGCGCAGCCGCATTGGGGTGAAAGTCTAGTGCTCAGCCCAACGACGGCGAGATGGCGTCCCAGAGGGCGTCGGCGACGGCGTCCTTGGTGGTCGGGCCGACGGTCGTGACGTCGTCGCTGCCGCGGCGCAGCAGGTGAACGGTCGTGTCGTCCTTGCCGAAGGTGAGGTCGCGACCGACCTCGTTGACCACCTGCAGGTCGCTGCCCTTGCGGGCGAACTTGGCGCGCGCGTGGTCCATGACCGAGCCGTCGACGTCACCCGTCTCGGCCGCGAACGAGACGATGAAGGGCGCCTGCGAGCCGCGCTCGGCGCGAGCCCTGACCAGGCCCTTGACGATGTCGGGGTTCGCGACGAGCTCGACCCGAAGGCCCGCATCGGGGTCGGACGACTTCTTGATCTTGCTGCTGCTGACCGTGGCGGGTCGGAAGTCGGCGGGGGCTGCCGCCATGACGACGACGTCGGCGCCGTCGGCCGCCGCCTCGACCGCCTGCTGCAGCTCGAGCGTCGTCTCGACCGGCACGAGGTCGATGCCGTCGGGCACGGGGAGCGAGACGTTGGCCGCCACGAGGGTCACCTTGGCGCCGCGGTCGGCGGCGGCCCGGGCGATCGCGATGCCCTGCTTGCCCGACGAGCGGTTGCCGAGGAAGCGCACCGGGTCGAGGGGCTCGCGGGTGCCACCCGCGGAGACGACGACCCGCCGCCCGTCGAGGTCGCGCACCGTGGCCTCGGCAGGCTCGGACCGCGAGGCGGCCGTCTCGGCCGCGCCGCGCTCGACGATGGCGAGGCACGCGGCATACAGCTCCTCGGGCTCCGGGAGGCGACCCGAGCCGGTGTCCTTGCCGGTGAGGCGGCCCACTGCCGGGTCGATGACGTGCGCGCCGCGGGCGCGCAGCGTCGCGACGTTGGCCTGCGTGGCCGGGTGCTCCCACATCTCCGTGTGCATGGCGGGCGCGAACGCGACGGGGCACCGGGCGGTGAGCAGGGTGTTGGTGAGGAGGTCGTCGGCAAGGCCGTGCGCGGCCTTGGCCAGCAGGTCGGCGGTGGCGGGAGCCACGACGACCAGGTCGGCCGACTGGCCGATGCGCACGTGCGGCACCTCGTGCACCGACGACCACACCTCGGTGCTGACGGGCTTGCCCGAGAGGGCCGACCACGTAGGCGCCCCCACGAAGTGGAGCGCCGCCGCGGTGGGCACGACGGTGACGTCGTGGCCGTTCTCCGTGAAGAGGCGCAGCAGGGACGCCGCCTTGTAGGCGGCGATCCCGCCGCTCACACCGAGGACGACACGCATCTGCGGCACCGGCCGGCCCGGGTAGGTGCTCAGGCCTCGGTCGGCTCGGAGGTGAGCAGGCCCGCGTTGATCTCGCGCAGCGCGATCGACATCGGCTTCTCGTGGACCTCGGTCTCGACGAGCGGGCCGACGTAGTCGAGCAGGCCCTCCTGCAGCTGCGAGTAGTACGCGTTGATCTGGCGGGCGCGCTTCGCCGAGTAGATGACGAGCGCGTACTTCGAGTCGGCGGCGGTCAGGAGGTCGTCGATCGGCGGGTTGGTGATGCCGATGGGAGCTGCCTGGGTACCGGACACAGTGATCTCGTTTCGTTGGTTTGAGCGGTCTCTGGTGCGTGCTGCGGGTCGGGTGGGGCGCGGTGGCGACCCGTCACGCGGCACACATCACGTCGGGACTCACCTCTCGGCGCGTCCCGATCTCATCAATGATACGAGTTCTTCGCTGGCGCGACGAACATCGTCGTTGACGACGACCTCGTCGAACTCGCTCTGCGCGGCCATCTCGGCCGTGGCGGTGGTGAGCCGACGCTCGCGCTCGGCCTCGTCCTCGGTGCCTCGGCCCACGAGCCGGCGCACGAGTTCGTCCCAGCTCGGCGGGGCCAGGAAGACGAAGAGCGCGTC
This sequence comes from Terrabacter terrigena, assembly GCF_042676085.1. Classification (NCBI taxonomy): domain Bacteria; kingdom Bacillati; phylum Actinomycetota; class Actinomycetes; order Micrococcales; family Intrasporangiaceae; genus Terrabacter; species Terrabacter terrigena. Next base: position 60,970 of record NZ_JBHTKH010000006.1, on the reverse strand, counting down.
GGGCCAGGTCTCGCGCACCTGGCGGGCGCCCTGCAGGTCGATCTCGAGCAGAGCGTCGCGTCCCTCGCGGATGACCCGCTCGACGGGTCCACGTGGCGTGCCGTACTTCGCGGCGCCGTGCACGACGGCGTGCTCGAGGAACTGCCCCGCCTCGACGAGCCGGTCGAACTCGTGGTCGTCGACGAAGTGGTAGTGCACACCGTCGACCTCGCCCGGGCGCGGGCGGCGAGTCGTCATCGAGACCGAGAACCACACACCGGGAAAGTGCGTGCGCACGTAGGCAGCGATGGTGCCCTTGCCGACCGCGGTCGGGCCGGCGAGCACGGTGAGCCGGCCACGTGGACGCTCTGGGCTCTCTGCGCTCTCGAAGCTGTCGGGGCTCTCGGGGCTCTGGGGACGCTCGAGGCGCTCGGCTGCGTCGTGCTGTGGGCTCGCGGTGGGCGTCGGGTCAGCCGACATCACGGCTTCTCGAAGCGGCGCAGCAGCGCAGCGACCTGGTTGGCCCCCAGACCGCGGACGCGGCGCGACTCGGCGATGCCCACCTCGGCCATGATCGCCCTGGCACGCACGCGGCCGACACCGGGCATGGACTCGAGCAGCTCGGTGACCTTCATCTTGCCGATGACCGCATCGGCCTTGCCGTCCTCGAGCACCTCCGCGAGCGAGCCGCTGGAGTACTTGAGCCGGTTCTTGACCGCTGCCCGCTCCCGTCGTGCGGCTGCAGCCTTCTCGAGTGCTGCGGCCCTTTGCTCGGGGGTGAGCGGTGGTAGCGCCACGGTCTTCGGTCTCCTCGCTGCCCGCGGGGATGCCCTTGCTCCCCCGCCGTTCGTCACGTCTCACGTGTTGTCTCCGCCCGAACCTAGCGATCTGCCGGTGCGTGCCGCAACGCGGGGGCAAGACGACCCGCCGGGCTAGCTGCCGAGATCGACGCCGCACGTCTCGCGTGCGTGGGTCTCGATGCGCTTGGCGGAGCTCTCGAACCCCTGGAGCTGCTTCGTCAGCGCACCGAGATCGGGGTTGGCGACCGTGAACGTGGCGAACAGGGTGTGCAGCGCCCGCCAGTCCGCCCGCACCTCGTCGGGCGCCTCCTGCTCGATTCGCGTGACGGTGCCCAGGAACCGCGTGGCGGCTGCCGGGTCGGCGAGCGAGGCGCCGGCGTCCTTCCACTCGGCCTGGGCCGAGACGAGCGCGTCGCAGTACGCACCGCCGGGTGACGACGAGCAGGCCCCGAGGGCGCTCGCCAGCAGGACCAGCGCGGCCGCGAGCGACCGAGCGGAGCTGCTGGTGGTCGTTCGCATGGGCCACACCGTAGGGGTCGTCGAGGAGTTGACGAGCGGTGGTCGGACGGCTGTCCGGGCCGCAGGTCAGGACATGTCGAGGTTGCAGGTCGCCTTGGCGTGCGTGGCGATCTTCGTGCTGGCCGACTGCATCTTCTCCAGGGCGCCGGCCATCGCGCTCGTGTTGCCCGCGGCCGCGGTCTTGACGAAGTCGATGAAGTCGTCCCAGGAGGACTTCACCTCGGCCGGCGCCGCGGCCTCGATCTTCTGCAGCACGCCGAGGCCCTGCTCGAGCGCCGCCTTGTCGGTGATCTTCGCCGACATCGACTCGAGCTCCTTCTGGCCACTCTTGAGGGCGTCGCAGTAGGCCGAGGCACCCGCCCCTCCCGTGGCGGACGGTGCGGAGGAGGAGGTCGTGGCCGTACTGGACGCGGAGCCGTCGGTGGCGGCCGGTGGCGTGGTGCCGGAACCACAGGCCGCCACGAACGGGATCACCGCCGCGACGGCCGAGGTGGCGAGGGTTCGGCGCACGGACGTCGTGTGGGTCATACGGGTGACGTACCCGGTCGGCCGGGCCGGAGTCCCGCGCGGGAGTCCCGTGCCGGTGGTCCCGTGCCGGAGTCCCGTGCCGGTGTGCAGGTGCCGACCGGCCGGGCTGGCCAGCCCGTCAGCCGGCTCAGGCGCGCAACGACTCGGCCACGCGGGTGGTCTGCGCGACGAGGCGGCGTGGCTCGGGGCCCGCCGCGAGGATCTCCCGGCTCGACGCAGCGAGCACCTGCCCGCGGGCGGCCCCGAACGTCGAGCCGAGCGAAGCGACCGTGCCGCCCTGGGCGCCGAAGCCCGGAGCCAGCACCGGGGTGGCTGCACCGACGAGGTCGAGGCCGAGGTCCTGCACGGCGGTGCCGACCGTCGCGCCGATGACGAGGCCGACACTGCCGAGCTCGCCACGGCCGTGGGCTGCGGCGTTGTCACCCGCGGCTCCACGCACGATCGAGGCCGCCACGACCTCGCCGTCGCGCGTCGCGTGCTGCACGCTCGCGCCCTCGGGGTTCGAGGTCAGTGCGAGCACGAACAGGCCCCGGCCGGTCCGATCGGCGAGGTCGATCGCCGGGCGGAGCGACTCGTAGCCGAGGTAGGGGCTCACGGTCAGCGCGTCGGGTGGCGCGACGGCGCCCTCACCGAGGTACGCCTCCGCGTATGCCGTCATCGTCGACCCGATGTCGCCGCGCTTCGCGTCGAGGATCGTCAGCGTGCCCGCTTCACGCAGCTCGGTGAGCACGCGCTCGAGCACGGCGACCCCGCGGCTGCCGAACACCTCGAAGAAGGCCGACTGGGGCTTGACGGCGGCCACCCGGCCGGCGAACGCCTCGACGCAGGTCAGGGCGAAGCGCTCGAGTCCCCGGACGTCGTAGGTCAGGCCCCACGACTCCACGAGCCCGCGGTGCGGGTCGATGCCCGCGCACAGGGGCCCATGGGATCGCATGGCGTCGTGCAGGCGCGCTCCGAAGGGCTGCGTCATGGTCGTTCTCCGCTCCGCGGTCGTGGAAGGTGCAGGGGTGGCCGGCCGTCAGCGGCCTTCAGCGGCCGTGGGCGACGGCGACGGCGTCGGTGAAGCGGTCGTAACCCTTGGCCTCGAGCAGCTCGCACAGCTCGCGCAGCACCCGGACGGGCGCGGACGGGTCGTTGAAGACCACGGTCCCGACCTGGATCGCGCTGGCCCCGGCGGCGACCAGCTCCAGGGCGTCGCGGCCGGTGCGCACTCCTCCGACGCCGATGATGGGCACGGTGGGGATGCGGCCCTCGAACATCGCCTGTCGCACCTGCCAGATCGCCCGCACCGCGACCGGCCTGATGCCCGGCCCCGACAAGCCGCCGGTGACGCCGCCGAGCTGCGGACGCATCCGGTCGGTGTCGATGACCATGCCCAGGAGCGTGTTGATCATGGTCAGGCCGTCGGCGCCGGCCTTGACGCACGCGGCCGCGATAGCGGTGATGTCGGTGACGTCGGGGCTCAGCTTGGCGAAGACCGGGATGTCGCGCGGCAGCTGCTCGCGCACCAGGGCGATGACCTTGGCCGACGCCAACGGGTCGCAGGCGAAGACGAGGCCCCGGTTCGCGACGTTGGGGCACGAGATGTTGACCTCGACGCCGACGACGGCGTCGAAGGACCGGCTCGCCCGCAGGGTCGCGGCCACGTGGGCGTACTCGGTGCTCGAGCTGCCCGCGATCGAGGGCAGGACGCGCGCGCCGACTGACTGCAGCCAGGGCAGGTCCTCGTCGACGAAGGCCTCGATGCCGGGCCCCTGCAGGCCGATCGAGTTGAGCATGCAGGAGGGTGTCTCGGCCATGCGCGGAGTGCCACGCCCCGAGCGCGGCTCGGCCATGACCGACTTCGTGACGAACGCACCGATGTCGGAGACGTCGAAGAAGCGGTGCAGCTCCTTGCCGTTCGCGGCGCAGCCGGACGCGGTCATGAGGGGGTTGGGCAGGCGGTGGCCGCCGCCGAGGTCCACGGAGAGGTCGACCATCAGTGCCCACCCACCTTCGGCGCGCCCACTGCATCGTCCGGGACCCGCGCGTGCCCTCCGTCGAAGGCGTCCCAGCGGACCCGGTCACCCCGGAACACGGGCCCCTCGACGCAGGAGCGCACCATGCGCGTACGCCCGTCGGAGCCCACCACGGGCATGACACACGTCATGCAGACCCCGACGCCACAGGCCATCGACTCCTCGACGGCCACCTGCGCCACCGCGTCGTGCGCCTGCGCCACCCGCGTGATCGCCTCGAGCATGCCCATCGGGCCGCAGCCGTAGACGACGGCGGCCTTCGTGCGGTCGATGACGTCGGGCAGCACGTCGCTGACCCAGCCCTGCTGGCCGGCCGAACCGTCGTCGGTGGTGACCGTGACACCGTCGCAGCTGCGCCGCGCCTCGACGACGCCGAAGAGGCGGTCCTCCCTGGCGGCCCCGAGCACCATCTCGACGTGGCAGCCGCGCTCGCGCAGCTCGCCGGCCAGCCAGAACAGCGGGGCGCTGCCGTAGCCGCCACCGACGAGCACACACGCGACCGGGTCGGTGGGCAGCGGGAACGCCTTGCCGAGCGGACCGACGACGTCGATGGTGTCGTGCGGCACGCGCTCGACGATCCACCGGGTGCCGGCGCCGACGGCCGAGACGACGATCTCGACGGTGCCGCCGTAGGTGCCGCTCGGGCTCACCCTGTGGATCGAGAACGAGCGGCGCAGCAGGGTGCCGGAGGACTCACCGCCGACGCCGAGCGCGACGAACTGCCCGGGCCGGGCGAGCTCGGCGACCCCGGGGGCGACGAGCGTGATGTGCTGGTACGCGCCCACGCGTCGGGTCGCGATCACCTCGGCGACCTCCTGGGTCACGCGGGCGCGCATCGTGCGGTCGGTCACGGCTCTGGTCACGGGGCCGGTCACGCGGTCGCTCCCGTCCCGACGAGGGCGTCGCGCCGCCCGTAGAGGTCGAGGTCGCGGGCGTGGTCCTGCAGGGACTTGACGCGGATCTCCTCGGTCAGCCCGGCCTCGATGCCGAGGACGGCGGCGGCGAGCGTGGCGATCGTGGTGATGATCGGCTTGTCGGCGCTCGTCGTCGCGGCACGGATCGCGTAGCCGTCGGCGCGGGCGTCCTGGCCGCTCGGCGTGTTGACGACCATCTGGACCGTGCCGTCGAGGATGAGGTCGACGATCGACTTCTCCCCCGGCGCGTCGCCGTCACGCTCGGTGATCTTGCGGACCACCGTGGCCTCGATGCCGTTGCGCTTGAGCACCGCGGCGGTGCCGCTCGTCGCGAGGATCGTGAAGCCGAGGTCGACGAGACGCTTGACCGGGAAGAGCATCGCGCGCTTGTCGCGGTTCGCGACGGACACGAAGATCGCGCCGGACCGCGGCAGGGCCGAACCACCGCCCTGCTGCGCCTTGGAGAAGGCCGAGCCGAAGTCGACGTCGATGCCCATGACCTCGCCGGTCGAGCGCATCTCGGGCCCGAGCAGGGAGTCGACCGCGACACCCTCCTTGGTGCGGAACCGCTTGAAGGGGAGCACGGCCTCCTTGCACGACACCGGGGCGTGTGCCGGCATGGCGCCACCGTCGCCGGTGGGGGGCAGCATGCCCTCCTCGCGCAGCTCCTTGACCGTCGCACCGAGCATGACCCGGGCCGCGGCGCTGGCGAGCGGCACACCGGTCGCCTTCGCCACGAACGGCACGGTGCGCGAGGCGCGCGGGTTGGCCTCGATCACGTAGAGGATGTCCTGGGCCAGGGCGAACTGGACGTTCATGAGTCCGCGCACCCCGATGCCCTCGGCGAGCTTGCGCGTCGCGACCCGGACACGCTCCAGCTCACCGTCGCCGAGCGTCGCGGGAGGCAACGTGCAGGAGCTGTCGCCGGAGTGGATACCGGCCTCCTCGACGTGCTCCATGATGCCGCCGAGGTACATGTCCTCGCCGTCGAAGAGCGCGTCGACGTCGATCTCGATGGCGTCGTCGAGGAAGCGGTCGATGAGGATCGGATGGTCGGGGCTCGCCTCGGTGGCCTTCTCGACGTAGGTGACGAGCGAGTCGTCGTCGTAGACGATGACCATGCCTCGGCCACCGAGCACGTAGGAGGGGCGAACGAGCACCGGGTAGCCGATCTCGCGGGCGACCGTCAGGGCGTCCTCCGCACTGAACGCGGTGCCGTGCTTCGGGGCGACGAGGCCCGCCTTCGCGAGCACCTGCCCGAACGCGCCGCGGTCCTCGGCGAGGTGGATGGCGCCCGGCGAGGTGCCCACGATGGGCACGCCCTCGTCCTCGAGCGCCTGCGCCAGCCCGAGCGGCGTCTGGCCGCCGAGCTGGACGATGACTCCCGCGATCGGGCCGGCCTGGCTCTCGGCGTGGATGACCTCCAGAACGTCCTCGAGCGTCAGCGGCTCGAAGTAGAGCCGGCTGCTCGTGTCGTAGTCGGTCGAGACGGTCTCGGGGTTGCAGTTGACCATGACGGTGTCGAATCCCTTGTCGCGCAAGGAGAACGACGCGTGCACACAGGAGTAGTCGAACTCGACGCCCTGCCCGATGCGGTTGGGGCCCGAGCCGAGGATGATGACCGCGGGACGCTCGCGCGGCGCCACCTCGGTCTCCTCGTCGTACGAGCTGTAGTGGTACGGCGTGGCGGCCGCGAACTCGGCCGCGCAGGTGTCGACGGTCTTGTAGACGGGGCGCACCCCGAGGGCGTGGCGCACGCCGCGGACGACGGCCTGCGGCATACGCCGGATGCTCGCGATCTGGGCGTCGCTGAAGCCGTGGCGCTTGACGAGGTGCAGCAGCTCGGGCGTCAGGTGCTCGGCCTCGCCGAGCATCGCGGCGACGTCGTTGACGAGGGCGATCTGGTCGAGGAACCACGGGTCGATACCGGTGGCCTCGTGGACCTCCTCGACCGTGCAGCCGCCGCGAAGAGCCTGCTGCACCAGCACGATCCGGCCGTCGGTAGGCACCTTGGCCTCCTCGAGCGCGCGCTCGGCCGCGGCCTTCGTGACCTCGCCCTCCCAGTGGAAGCTCGCGCCCTTCTTCTCGAGGGAGCGCAGCGCCTTCTGCAGCGCCTCGGTGAAGTTGCGGCCGATCGCCATCGCCTCGCCGACCGACTTCATCGTGGTGGTCAGCGTCGGGTCGGCGGCCGGGAACTTCTCGAACGCGAACCGCGGCACCTTGACGACGACGTAGTCGAGCGACGGCTCGAAGCTCGCCGGCGTCTCGCGGGTGATGTCGTTGGGCACCTCGTCGAGGGTGTAGCCGATCGCCATCTTCGCGGCGATCTTCGCGATCGGGAAGCCGGTGGCCTTCGACGCGAGGGCGCTCGAGCGCGAGACACGCGGGTTCATCTCGATGACGATGATGCGTCCGTCGCGCGGGTTGACGGCGAACTGGATGTTGCAGCCACCGGTGTCGACGCCGACCTCGCGGATGACCGCGATGCCGATGTCGCGCAGGCGCTGGTACTCGCGGTCGGTGAGCGTCAGGGCCGGCGCGACGGTGATCGAGTCACCGGTGTGCACGCCCATGGGGTCGAGGTTCTCGATGGAGCACACGACGACGACGTTGTCGGCGTGGTCGCGCATGACCTCGAGCTCGTACTCCTTCCAGCCGAGGATCGACTCCTCGAGGAGCACCTCGGTCGTCGGGGAGTACTGCAGGCCCTGGCCGCCGATGCGGCGCAGGTCGGCCTCGTCGTAGGCGAAACCCGACCCGAGGCCACCCATGGTGAACGAGGGGCGCACGACGACCGGGTAGCTGAGCTCCTCGGCGCCGGCGAGCAGCTCGTCCATCGTGTGGCAGATGATCGACCGTGCCGACTCCGCGCCGCAGCGCTCGACGACGCCCTTGAACTTCTCGCGGTCCTCGCCGAGCTCGATGGCCTCGACGTTGGCGCCGATCAGCGGGCAGCCGTACTTCTCCAGAACTCCGCTGTAGTGCAAGGAGATCGCGCAGTTCAGGGCCGTCTGGCCACCGAGCGTCGCGAGCACGGCGTCGGGACGCTCCTTGGCGATGATCGCCTCGACGACCTCGGGGGTGATCGGCTCGACGTAGGTGGCGTCGGCGAACTCGGGGTCGGTCATGATCGTCGCCGGGTTGCTGTTGACGAGGATGACGCGGATGCCCTCCTCACGCAGCACTCGGCAGGCCTGGGTGCCGGAGTAGTCGAACTCGCAGGCCTGTCCGATGACGATCGGCCCGGACCCGATGACGAGGACGCTCTTGATGTCGTCACGCTTCGGCATCAGAGGGTCCCCTCGCTCGCCGAGATCTGCTGGTGGGTGGTCTGTCTGTTGGTCATGAGCTCCACGAAGCGGTCGAAGAGGTAGGCGGCGTCGTGCGGGCCGGCGGCGGCCTCGGGGTGGTACTGCACCGAGTAGGCCGGCAGGTCAAGGCATTCCAGACCCTCCACGACGTCGTCGTTGAGGCAGACGTGCGAGACGCGCACGCGGCCGTATGCCGTGTCGCTGTCCTTGTCGAGGGGCGCGTCGACGGCGAAGCCATGGTTGTGCGCGGTGACCTCGACCTTGCCGGTCGTGCGGTCCATGACGGGCTGGTTGATGCCGCGGTGGCCGTACTTCAGCTTGTAGGTGCCGAAGCCGAGCGCGCGGCCGAGCAGCTGGTTGCCGAAGCAGATGCCGAAGAACGGCAGCCCGCGGTCGAGCACCTCCCGCAGCAACGTCACCTCGTGCTCGGCGCTGGCCGGGTCACCCGGGCCGTTGGAGAAGAAGACCCCGTCAGGCCCGGACTCCCCCACGGCGAGCACGTCGTCGATCGTCGCGGTGGCGGGCAGCACGTGCACCTCGATGCCGCGCTGGGCCATGAGCTGCGGCGTCATCGCCTTGATGCCGAGGTCGACGGCCGCGACCGTGAAGCGCTTCTCGCCGACGGCCGGCACGGCATACGGCTCGCTCGTGGTGACCTCGGCCGCGAGCGCGGCGCCCGCCATCTGCGGGCTCGTGCGCACGGCGTCGAGCAGCTCGCCCTCGGGTCGGGCGGCGGCGTCGCCGCTGAAGATGCCCACGCGCATGGCGCCGCGCTCACGCAGGTGACGGGTCAGCGCGCGGGTGTCGATGTCGCAGATGCCGACGACGCGCTGCTCGGCGAGCTCGTCCTCGAGGTCGCGGGTGGCGCGCCAGTTCGACGCACGGATCGCGGGGTCGCGCACGACGTAGCCGGCGGCCCAGATGCGGGTGCTCTCGTCGTCCTCGGTGTTGACGCCGGTGTTACCCACGTGCGGCGCCGTCATGACGATGACCTGGCGGTGGTAGCTGGGGTCGGTGAGGGTCTCCTGGTAACCGGTCATGCCGGTCGAGAAGACCGCCTCGCCCACCGTCTCGCCGAGGGCCCCGTAGGAGGCGCCGCGGAACGCGCGGCCGTCCTCGAGCACGAGGACGGCGCCCACGCGGGTGCGGCCCGGGTGCCCGTCGCGGGTGGGTACGGTCAGCGGTGTCTGGGTCGTCACAGGTCTGCCCCTGAGGTCGTCGCGTTCGTCAGTTCTCGTCGGTTGCCCGCTCCGTTGCGGACGTCGTGGGTCAGGCGTCCCGCGAAGACCGTCGCCTCGACGGCTCCGCGCAGGGTGCGCCCGTGCCACGGGTTGTTGCGCGAGCGGCTGCGGCTCGCGGCGGCATCGACCGTGACCTTGCGGTCGGGGTCGACGAGCGTGATGTGGGCGGTGCTGCCGACGGCGAGTCCCCTCCCCTGGTGGGCCAGCCCGCCGATACGAGCCGGTGAGGCGGACATGACCCGTGCCACGCCGGCCCAGTCGAGCAGGCCGCCGTGCACCATCACGTCGCTGACGACGGAGAGCGCCGTCTCGAGCCCGAGCATGCCGAACGCCGCGTCGACGAAGGCGTGCTCCTTGTCGTGGCGCGCGTGCGGCGCGTGGTCGGTGGCGACGGCGTCGATCGTGCCGTCGGCCAGGCCCGCACGCAGCGCCTCGACGTCCTCCGTGGGGCGCAGCGGCGGGTTGACCTTGTAGACGGGGTCGTAGCCGAGCAGCAGGTCGGTGGTGAGGGCCAGGTGGTGCGGCGTCACCTCCGCGGTGACGTCGATGCCCTGCGCCTTCGCCCAGCGGATCACCTCGACCGTGCCGGCCGTGGAGACGTGCGCGACGTGGACGCGCGAGCCGGTGTGGCGGGCGAGCATGACGTCGCGGGCGACGACCGACTCCTCGGCGATGCCCGGCCACCCGGGCAGCCCGAGCCGTCCGGAGACCTCGCCCTCGTGGCAGCAGGCCTCGCGGCCGGCGAGGCGCGGGTCCTGCGCGTGCTGGCTGATGACGCCCCCGAAGGGCTTGATGTACTCGAGGGCGCGCCGCATGATGCGCGCGTCGTGCACGCAGTGGCCGTCGTCGCTGAAGACGCGCACCCTGGCGCGCGAGCGGGCCATCAGGCCGAGCTCGGCGAGCTCGGCGCCCTCGAGTCCCTTCGTCACCGCGCCGACGGGCACGACCTCGGTGAGGCCACAGGCACGACCGAGGTCGAGCACGCGCTCGGCTGCCTCGGCGGTGTCGGTGACCGGGCTGGTGTTGGCCATGGCGAAGACGGCGGTGAACCCGCCGGCAGCGGCGGCCGCCGAGCCGGTGGCGATGGTCTCGGCGTCCTCGCGTCCTGGCTCGCGCAGGTGCACGTGGAGGTCGACGAGGCCGGGCAGGGCGACGAGACCGTCGGCGTCGAGCACCTCGGCGTCGGGGGGCGCCGAGACCGAGCCCACCTCGGTGATGACGCCGTCCTCGACGAGCAGGTCGGCCGCGTCGGCACCGAGCAGTCGGGCGCCGCGGATCACGAGGCGGTTCATCGGGCGGCTCCTTCGGTGGCGGGGACGGCCGGCACGGTCGTCGGTGCAGGCGTGTCGTCGCCGGCGAGCAGGTGGTAGAGCACCGCCATCCGCACGGCGACACCGGCGGAGACCTGGTCGAGGACGACCGACTGCGGCGAGTCTGCGGCCTCGGGGGCGATCTCGAGGCCGCGGTTCATCGGGCCGGGGTGCAGCACCAGCACGTCGTCGTTGCGGGCGACCAGCCGGTCGAGCCGGTCGCGGGTGAGGCCGTAGCCCACGGTGTACTCGCGGGGCGTCGGGAAGAAGCCGCCGCTCATCCGCTCGCGCTGGACGCGCAGCATCATGACGGCGTCGACCGGGCCGTGCTCGGTCTCGCCGTCGAGCACCGGGTCGAGGTGCCAGCTCGTGGCGAAGCCGTCGGCCGCGCTCCAGGCACCGATGCCGCTCGGCATGAGCGTCGGCGGCGCCACCACCGTCACTCGGGCCCCCAGGGTCTTGAGCGTGATGACGTTGCTGCGGAAGACGCGGGAGTGGGTGAGGTCACCGACGATGACGACGTGCCTGCCGTCGAGGTCGCCGAGCCGCGTACGCAGGGTGTACGCGTCGAGCAGCGCCTGCGTGGGGTGCTCGTGGGTGCCGTCACCCGCGTTGATGACGCTGCAGCGCACCCACTGGGCGACCTGCCGGCAGGCGCCCGAGGCGTTGTGCCGGATGACGAGCGCGTCGACGGCCATGGCGTCGACCGTCATCGCCGTGTCGCGCAGGCTCTCACCCTTGCTCGTCGACGAGCCCTTGGCCGACAGGTTGATGGTGTCGGCCGACATCCACTTGCCCGCGATCTCGAACGAGCTGCGGGTGCGGGTCGAGTCCTCGAAGAAGAAGTTGATGACGGTGCGGCCGCGCAGCGTCGGCACCTTCTTGACCTCGCGGCGCTGGAGGTCGTGCATCGAGGCGGCGGTCTCGAGGATGTCCTCGACCTCCGCCCGGCTGAGGTCGGCCGACGAGATGAGGTGCTTGGTCATCGGGCCTCACCGCCGCTGATGCGGACCACGTCGAGCCCGTCGACCTCGGCGACCCGCACGTGCACCCGCTCCTCGCGCGAGGTCGGGAGGTTCTTGCCGACGTGGTCGGCACGGATCGGCAGCTCGCGGTGCCCGCGGTCGACGAGCACCGCGAGGCGCACGGCCCGGGGCCTGCCCAGCTCGGACAGCGCGTCGAGCGCGGCCCGGATGGTGCGGCCGGAGTAGAGCACGTCGTCGACGAGGACGACGACCTTGTCGTCGATGCCGCCGTCGGGGATGCGCGACCGGTGGGCCGTGCGCACCGGGTTGCGGCGCAGGTCGTCGCGGTGGAGCGTGATGTCGAGCTCGCCGACGGGCACCGGGCGGCCCTCGACCTGCTCGATGCCGGCCGCGAGGCGGCGGGCGAGCGGGACGCCGCGTGAGGGGATGCCGAGGAGCACCAGGCCCTCGCTGCCCTTGTTGCGTTCGAGGATCTCGTGTCCGATGCGCCGTAGCGCCCGGGAGACGTCCCCTTCGGTCATCACGTCGCGAGCGTCGTCGGGGATGCTCGAGCGATCGGTCGATGACTGGGCAGATGCACTCAGGTCAGGGCAGGTCACAGCCGCTGGACCTCCTTCCCCGCCTCACAGGACGGTGGTTAAAGGATGTCTTCGCCGCCGAGTGTAACGCCGACGACACGGCGCCCCGACACCGGTCCAGCCCTCGGCACGTCGCCCGCCACGCGCCGACGGACCGCCACGAACCGGGCTGCTGGTGCCGGGACCTCAGGAGGCCGCCACGTCGTGGCGGTCCGTCGGTTCAGTCCCCGTCGGGAGCCAGCCCAACGCGTACACGATGTGGCCGGGACGCGACGAAGCCACCCGCGAACGGGTGGCTCCGTGGCGAAGGTGCACGCTCGTCAGACGATGGTGGCCTTGACCTCGGCGAGCCGGGCGAGCAGCCCGTTGACGAAGGCCGGCGACTCGTCGGTGGACAGCTCGGTCGCGAGCGCCACGGCCTCGGCGATCGCCACGGCGTCGGGGATCTCGTCGTTCCACAGCACCTCCCACGCACCGAGCCGCAGGATGGCGCGGTCGACGGCGGGCATGCGGTCGAGGGTCCAGCCCTGGCTGTAGTCGGTCAGGGCGCCGTTGATGTCGTTCCAGCGGCCCACGACACCCCGCACGAGGTCGGCGGTGTAGGGGTTGTTGGCCGCCCGCGACTCACGGTCGCGCAGGCGCTCGTCGAGGAGCGCCTCGGCGTTCATCCCGCGCTGGTCCGCCTCGAAGAGGATGTCGAGTGCCCGCGTGCGGGCCTTGCTGCGTGCTGCCAAGGGAGTTCGCGTCCGCTCAGTCGTTGACGCGGCCGAGGTACGACCCGTCGCGGGTGTCGACCTTGACCTTGGTGCCGGACTCGAGGAAGAGCGGCACGTTGATCTGGGCGCCGGTCTCGAGGGTCGCCGGCTTGGTGCCGCCGGTCGAGCGGTCGCCCTGCAGGCCCGGCTCGGTGTGTGTGATCTCGAGGACGACCGACGCGGGCAGCTCGACGTAGAGCGGCAGGCCCTCGTTGGTGGCGACGATGGCGTTCTGGTTCTCGAGGAGGTAGTTCGCGGCGTCACCGACGACGGTCTCGGACACGTGCAGCTGGTCGTAGGTGTCGGTGTCCATGAAGACGAAGTCGGTGCCGTCCTTGTAGAGGTACTGCATCGTGCGCTTGTCGACGTTGCTCGTCTCGACCTTGGTGCCGGCGTTGAACGTCTTGTCGACGACCTTGCCGGAGAGAACGGCCTTGAGCTTGGTGCGCACGAAGGCCGGCCCCTTGCCGGGCTTGACGTGCTGGAACTCGACGACGGACCAGAGCTGTCCCTCGATGTTGAGCACCATGCCGTTCTTCAGGTCGTTGGTCGTTGCCATCGTTGTGTGTCCACCTTCGTATGCCGGCCGGCCCGGCGCGCGCCGACGGGCACGCCGCAGCCCCGGACGTTCTTGACTTGGGGAGTTGCCGCACGAGTCTAGCCGCGCGGCCACCGGATCGCGGAATCGCACCGACCGTCGGCCCCCGACGCCGGTGTACTCTGACCCGTTCCCCCGGCCCCGGTGCGTCGTGACCACTCGGTGTGCTTCTGCCTCAGAAAGGTCTGCCCGTGCCTGCGCTCGACACCGACCTCACCGGCGAGCTCGCCCGCGAGCAGGCCCATCTCGACGACGCGCGGGAGCAGCTGGCCAGGATGCGCAGGCTGGCCGAGTCGCTCGACGCGTCGAAGGCGAGCGACGCCGTCTCGGGCGAGGTGCTCGGCCGGGTGCTGGCACGACGCATCGCCTCGCTGCAGGACGACCCGCGCACGACGCTCTTCTTCGGCCGCATCGACGTCGAGCCGGCCGGCGGCCCCGCCGAGCAGTTCCACATCGGGCGGCGCCACGTCTCCGACGAGGCCGGCGACGCAGTCGTCGTCGACTGGCGCGCGCCGATCTCGACCGCCTTCTACCGCGCGTCGCCCATCGACCCGATGGACGTCGTGCTGCGTCGACGGTTCGGGGTCGACCGCGGGCGCCTGACCGCGTTCGAGGACGAGAACCTCCGCGCGTCTGAGCAGCCCGAGGCAGGGTCCACCGCCGGCTCGCTGCTCGCCGCCGAGATCGAGCGCCCGCGCACCGGCCCCATGCGCGACATCGTCTCGACGATCCAGCCCGAGCAGGACGAGATCGTGCGCAGCGACGTCACCGTGAGCGTCTGCGTGCAGGGCGCCCCCGGCACCGGGAAGACGGCAGTGGGCCTGCACCGCGCGGCCTGGCTGCTCTACTCGTTCCGCGAGCGCCTCGACCGGTCGGGCGTCCTGGTCGTCGGTCCGAACCGCGCCTTCCTCGACCACATCGGCGCGGTGCTCCCGTCTCTCGGCGAGGTGCGGGTCGGGCACGCCACGATCGAGACGCTCCTGGAGCACGGCCGGGTGCGCGCCGACGAGCCGGCCGACGTCGCGACCCTCAAGGGCGACGCCCGCCTCGCAGCGGTCCTGCACCGCGCCGTCTGGTCGCACGTGGTGCGCCCGTCCGAGGCGCTCGTGGTGCCGCGCGGCGTGCGCAAGTGGCGCGTGCCGGCATACGAGGTGAAGGGGATCCTCGACGAGCTGGCCGCCCGGGGCGTGCGCTACTCGGCTGCGCGCGACCTGCTCCCCCAGCGGCTCGCGCACCACGTGCTCCTCGAGATGGAGCGTTCGGGCGAGGCCCCCGACGACCGCGTGCAGGACGCCGTCGCCAGGTCGCCCGCCGTCAAGAAGTACGTCGCGAGCGTCTGGCCCGCCCTCGACCCTCACGGCGTGCTGCACCGGCTGCTCTCCGACGCGGACACGTTGGGGGAGGCCGCCGGCGACGACCTCACTGCCGACGAGCAGGCGATGCTGCTGTGGGACAAGGCCGCCCGCACGAAGGGGGCCGCGCGCTGGTCGCGTGCCGACATGGCGCTGCTCGACGAGGTCGACGACGTGCTGCGCCGCGTTCCGAGCCTCGGGCACGTCGTGCTCGACGAGGCCCAGGACCTCTCGCCGATGCAGCTGCGTGCCGTCGGGCGACGAGCCTCCACCGGCTCCGTCACGGTTCTCGGCGACATCGCCCAGGGCACGACGCCGTGGGCGACCGGCTCGTGGGACGACGCCATGCGCCACCTCGGCAAGGCGGACCACGACCTCGTCGTGCTCGACCGCGGCTTCCGCGTGCCGGCCGTCGTCATCGAGTACGCCGCTCGCCTGCTGCCGCACATGGCGCCGGGCCTCGGCGCCCCGGTGTCGGTGCGCGAGAACCCGGGCCGGCTCGAGCTGCGACCCGCCACCCGGGACGACCTGCACGCGGAGGTGGTGCGTGCCGTCGAGACGGCCGCGGCGGCACCCGGCTCCGTCGGTGTCATCGCCGCCGACGACTCCGTCGAGGCCGTGTCGGCGGCCCTGGCCGCGGCGTCGGTGCCGCACGGGCGCCTCGACGTCGACCACGGCGACGACGAGGACCGTCAGGTCGAGGTCGTGCCGGCGAGCGTGGCCAAGGGCCTGGAGTTCGACCGCACCGTGGTCGTCGAGCCCAGCGCCATCGCGGCGGCCGAGCCCGACGAGCGCACCGGTCTGCGCCGCCTCTACGTCGTGCTGACGCGAGCCGTCTCCGAGCTGACCATCGTGCACGCCGAGCCCCTCCCCGCCGAGCTGTCCTGAGTGCGGCCGGATCAGACGGCGATGGTGAGGGCGGCGACGTAGCCGGTCGAGCCGCTGCCCGACATGGTGGCGAGCTGGTGCACTCCCCCGTCGTCGCCGAAGACGTTGTCGCGCTCGAGGCTCACCTGCGACAGGTTGCCGACGCTCTGCTCGTAGCCGCCCGTCGCGTAGACCGCCTCGCAGGCCGCCTGGGGCAGCGCGATCTGCGACGTCTTCACGATGGGCCCGCTCGAGGTGGCGTCCTCGACCTTCGCGTAGACCTCGAAGTGAACGTGCGGCCAGCGACCGGCGTAGCAGCCGGGGTAGACGGAGGTGAACGTCGCGGTGCCGGAGTCGTCGGTGGCCTGCACGCCCCGCAGGTAGTTCTCGTTCTCCGCCCCCTGGCTGTACATCGAGTAGAGCCCGTCGCGGTCGCAGTGCCAGACGTAGACGGCGGCCCCGACGAGGGCCGAGCTCGTCGCGAGGTCCTTCACGGTGAGCTTGATGGTGAGGGGAACGCCCACGGCCGTCCTCGTGGACGTGCCGATGCTGCTGCGGATGTCCTGCCGCACGATCCCCGAGTCGTCGAGCACGTCCTGGCCGTTGGACCCGTCGCCCGGGAAGGGTCCTGCCGTCTCGTCCGGAGCCTCGACCAGGGCCCCGCCCCTGCTGCCGCCCGTGGCCGTCGGGGTGGAGCTGGCCGAGCCCGCTCCCGACGAGGACGGGGTCGCCGCGGTGCTGCACGCGGCGAGCGCCCCGGCCACGCCCAGGCCCCCGAAGAGGGTCAGGGCGCGCCGTCGGTCCACCAGGGTCTGCAGGTCGAAGGAGAGGCCGCGGTCGTGGTCCTCGATCTCGTCCCCGTGCTCGTCGAGCCGGTCGGGCCCGGGCGTCGTGGGCGTCATCGGCGTGCCTTCCGTCGCGGGGCCGGACGAGCCCCTCCTGGCTCCAGTGTCAGCCGGTCCGCAATGGAGCTGCCGTCGGAGGGCTGTCCGGCTGCTGTGCCCTGGTCAGACCAGGGCGCGGAGGCCGAGCAGGTAGGACTGCAGGCCGAACCCCGCGATGGTCCCGGTCGCCACGCCGGCCACGACCGAGGTGTGCCTGAACTCCTCGCGGGTGGCCGGGTTGGACAGGTGCACCTCGACGAGGCTGCGCCCGCTCGTGGTCACGATGGCGCAGGCGTCGCGGACGGCATACGAGTAGTGCGTGAACGCGCCCGGGTTGAGCACGACGTCGGCGCCGACGTCGACGGCCTCGTGCAGCCAGTCGACGAGCTCGCCCTCGTGGTTCGTCTGGCGGCAGTCGGCGACGAGGCCCAGGTCGCGGGCCTCGCGCTGGACGGCGGCGTGGACGTCGTCGAGCGTGTCGGACCCGTAGACCTGCGGCTCACGCGTGCCGAGACGGTTGAGGTTGGGGCCCGACAGGACGAAGACCGTGGGTGCCGTCATGGGCGCGAGTCTAGTGAGCGCGGCCCTGCCCGGCCCGCGACACGAGGCCGTATGCCGCCTGCAGAAGCACGTCGTCAGGGCCGACGAGCCTGGCGGGCTGGGCCAGGCCGTCGAGCACGACGAAGCGCAGCGTCGACCCCCGTGACTTCTTGTCGCGACGCATCGCCGTCAGCAGCTCGTCCCAGCGTCCCGCGGAGTACCTCGTGGGGAGCCCGAGCGACTCGAGGACCGAGCGGTGCCGTGCGACGAGCGCGTCGCCGTCGGGGCCGGTGAGGTGGCCCGCGAGACGGGCGAGCTCGGCGACGTAGACCATGCCGACGCTGATCGCCTCACCGTGGCGCCAGGTGTACCGCTCGACCTGCTCAATGGCATGGCCGAAGGTGTGGCCGTAGTTGAGGATCTCGCGCAGCGAGCTCTCCTTGAGGTCGGCGGCCACCACCTCGGCCTTGACCCGGACGGCCCGCTCGATGAGCTCCCGCAGGTGGGGGTTGGCGGCGCTGCGCGCAACGGCGGGGTCGGCCGCCACGGCCGACTCGACGAGCTCGAGGATGACGGGGTCGGCGATGAAACCGCACTTGACGACCTCGGCGAGCCCGGCGGCGAGGTCGGCCTGGGGCAGGGTCTCGAGCACGTCGACGTCGCAGAGCACGCCGGCGGGCGGGTGGAAGGCGCCCACCAGGTTCTTGCCCTCGGCGGTGTTGATGCCGGTCTTTCCCCCCACGGCGGCGTCGACCATGCCGAGCAGGGTCGTGGGCACCTGGACGACCCGCACGCCGCGCAGCCAGGAGGCCGCGACGAAGCCTGCGAGGTCGGTGACGGTGCCGCCACCGACGCCGACGACGGCATCGGTGCGGGTGAAACCGGCCCGACCCAGCTGCCCCCAGAGCTCGGCGACGACCGTCGCGGTCTTCGCCGCCTCGGCGTCGGGCACCTCGGCGAGGTGCACGACGACGCCGCGGGCCTCGAGGCCGGCGGCCACCCGCGCCGTGAGCTCGGGCAGCGTCGGCGGGTGCACGACGAGCACGCGTGCGACGTCGGGGCCGAGCAGGTCGGCCACACCGCCCAGCACACCGGAGCCGATGACGACGTCGTAGTCGCTGCCGACGGCGATGGTCGTCGGCGGCACCCGACCGGTCACGCGTGGGCCGCCTCGAGGGCGGTGACGATGGTGTCGACGACCTCGGTCGGCGTGCGGCCCGCGGTGTCGACGCGCAGGGTCGAGACCCGCTCGTAGGTGGGGCGCCTGGTGTTCATCATGGCCACCCACGACGCTCGTGGGTTGACCGAGAGCAGGGGCCGCGAGCGGTCGAACCCGATGCGCTTGCTCGCGTCGGCGATGGCCACATCGAGGAAGACGACGACGTGCCCGGCGAGCGCCTGCTCGGTGAGCGGGTCCATCACGGCTCCCCCGCCGACGGAGACGACGCCGGCCTCCTCGACGAGCGACCGCGCGACCTCGGCGCGCTCGAGGTCGCGGAAGGCGGCCTCGCCGTCGTCGACGAAGATGTCCGAGATCGAGCGGCCCTGCGCGGCCTCGATGGCCGAGTCGACGTCGTGGAACGCGACGCCCAGCCGGTGCGCGAGCTCCTGTCCGACGGTGGTCTTGCCGGCGCCGGGCGGCCCGACGACGACCGCGACCGGACGGGTGGTCCCGGGGGTGGGGTCGTTCACCACGTGCGCAGCCCCTCACGGATGCCGGCGAGGTATGCCGTGTGGTTGCGTGCGGTCTCGGTGACCGAGTCGCCGCCGAACTTCTCGAGGCAGGACTGCGCGAGCACGAGCGCGACCATGGCCTCGGCCACGACGCCCGCAGCCGGCACGGCGCACACGTCGGAGCGCTGGTGGATGGCGGTCGCGGCCTCGCCCGTGGCGACGTCGACGGTCGACAGGGAGCGCGGGACGGTGCTGATCGGCTTCATGGCGGCGCGCACGCGCAGCACCTGGCCCGTGGACATGCCGCCCTCGGTGCCACCCGCGCGGCCCGTGCGCCGGGTGATGACGCCGTCGACGATCTCCATCTCGTCGTGCGCCTCGGACCCGCGGCGGCGGGCCGTCTCGAAGCCGTCGCCGACCTCGACGCCCTTGATCGCCTGGATGCTCATGAGCGCCTGGGCGAGCTGGCCGTCGAGCTTGCGGTCCCAGTGCACGTGGGAGCCGAGGCCCGGCGGCACGCCGTACGCGAGCACCTCGACGACCCCGCCGAGGGTGTCGCCGTCCTTCTTCGCCGCATCGACCTCGGCGACCATCGCGGCGGACCCCGACGCGTCCAACGCGCGCACCGGGTCGGCGTCGAGGCGCTCGACGTCGTCGGGTGTCGGGAGCGGCGCGTCGGCGGACACGGAGGCCGTGCCGATCGAGACCGTGTGTGACACGAGACGGATGCCGTAGGCCTGCTCGAGGAACCGGGCGGCGACCTCGCCGAGCGCGACGCGCGCCGCGGTCTCGCGGGCAGACGCACGCTCGAGGACGGGTCGGGCGTCGTCGTGGCCGTACTTCTGCATGCCGACGAGGTCGGCGTGGCCCGGACGCGGCCGGGTGAGCGGCTTGTTGCGGGCGACCTCCTTCTCGGCGTTGACGTCGTCGGACGCGGCGTACGCCTCGTCGGAGACCGCTTCGGGGCTCATGACGGTGGTCCACTTCGGCCACTCGCTGTTGCCGATGCGGACCGCGACCGGGGACCCGATGGTGACGCCGTGGCGCAGGCCGCCGAGGAACTCCACCTCGTCCTGCTCGAACTTCATCCGGGCGCCGCGGCCGTAGCCGAGCCGGCGCCGGGAGAGGGCGGCCTGGAGGTCCTTCGCGCCGACCTCGACGCCCGCGGGGAGGCCCTCGATCATGGCGACGAGTGCGGGCCCGTGCGACTCACCGGCCGTCAACCAACGCAACATGGCTCGATCCTCCCACGCGGGCCCGGAGCGGATCCGACCCGCCCGCTCCGCGGGACCACCTGCTCCCCCGGACCACCCGTCCGGCGAGCGGCTCCGACGTCTCAGCCGAAGGGCCGCACCTGGACGACGAGCGCGAGGAGCAGACCGACGAGCATCCACGGCCCGAACGCGATGTCGTCCTTGCGGGTGCCGCGCCGCAGGACGAGGCGCACCAACCCGTAGACCCCGGCGAGGAGGAAGGCGGCGTACGAGGCCACGAGCGTCGTCGACACGCTGACGTAGCCCGTGGCCAGCCCCACGAGCCCGGCGAGGGTCACGTCGCCGAAGCCGAATCCGCTGCCGAGCAGCGCCGCGACGAGGGCGAGGACGAAGTAGACGGCCCACAGCACGAGACCCGAGACCACCGCCCGGCGCAGGGCGTCCCAGTCGCCCGAGGCGAGCGAGGCCAGCGCGAGCTGGCCGACGAGCATCGGGTATGCCGGACGGGTGAGTCCCCGGGGCAGTCGGTGGACGTCGGCGTCGATCCACGCGAGCGCCACGGCGACGAAGGCGAACCCGAGGTACGCGGGCGTGAGCGCCCACTCCGACAGCGGGCCGAACCGCCAGGCCACCAGCGCCCACAGGAGGGCGAGCGCGACCGGGATGGCCGCGGACGAGACCCTCGGCAGCGGACCGGACTCGTCGTCGAGGCGGTAGCCGCCGGTCGCGAGACGGCGGCGCAGCACCTCACCGACGAGGCCGCCGGCCACGGTGAGGGCGAGGACGAACCACGTCGGCGCACCCGGTGCGTCGACCCAGGTCACGGGCGGGATCACCGAGCCGGGTCCGGGGTGCCGGACGGCCGGGCCGCACCGGTCGTGGGGGCGGTCTGCGCGCGCTGGGCCAGGGCCTGCTGCAGGGCGTCCGACATGGCGGCCAGGGGGGCCGGCAGCCCCGTCATCAGACGGACCTGTTCGGTGGCCTGGTGCAGCAGCATGTCGGTGCCCGCGGCGACGGGCCAGCCACGCGCGGCCGCGGCCCGCTGCAGCGGGGTGCGGCCCGACCCGTAGACGACGTCGAGGACGACGGGCCCACGGGCGTCGCCGGCCGCGAGCGGGTGAGCGAGCTCGTCGAGCCCGGCCACGGACAGCGGCGGGACGGTGCTGACGACGGCGTCGACGTCGTCGGCGGCCTGCCACCGACCCATGGGCACCACCTCGACCGCCATCCCGGCGGCACTGGCCTGGGCGAGCGTCTCGGCACGCACGCGGTCGCGCACCATGAAGACGACCCGCCCGCCGGGCGGCTCGATGGCGGCGAGGGCGGACCGGGCGGTGGCGCCCGAGCCCACGACGAGCATGCTCGAGGGCGTTGCGCACCCCGCGAGCCCGAGTGCCATCCGGATGCCGTGCACGTCGGTGTTGTGCGCCGTCCACGCCGTGGGGTCGCCGGCGGCCCGCACGAGGGTGTTCGCGGCCCCGGTGGCCTCGGCCAGCGGCGTGACGGTGCGCGCAGCGCGAAGGCCGACCTCCTTGAGCGGCATCGTCAGCGACAGGCCGCGCCACGAGCCGTCGAGCCCGCGGAGCGCGTCGGCGAAGGTGGATTCGTCGACCTCGCGGCGCGCGTAGTCCCAGTCGGTCAGACCGAGCGCGGCGTAGGCGGCACGGTGCAGGACCGGGGAGAGCGAGTGCGCGACGGGGCTGCCCCACACCGCGCAGCGGTGGACGGCGGACCCCTCGCTCAGCACTTGCCCTTGTTGTCGCTGCACCACTTCTGGAACTCCGCGACGTAGCGCTGGTGCTCCGGGTAGGTCGCGGCGAACTTCGTCTCGCCCGTGTCGAGGTTGACCGTGACGAAGTAGAGCCAGGGCCCCGGGGCCGGGTTGGCCGCGGCCTTGAGCGCGCCCTCGCCCGGGTTGGCGATCGGGCCGGGCGGCAGCCCGGTGACCTTGCGCGTGTTGTAGGCGCTCGCGCTGTCGAGCATCTGCTGGGTGGGGACGCCACGCTTGCGGAAGATGTAGTTGACGGTCGAGTCGAAGCCGAGCGACATCTTGCCGGCGAGGCGGTTCTCGACGACGCGCGCGACCTTGGCCCGGTCGGCATCGGTCTTCGCCTCGCCCTCGACGAGGCTCGCGACGGTGACGACCCGCTCCATCTGCTCCGGCGTGATGCCGAGCGCGTCGAGCCGCTTGGTCGACTCGGCCACCATCTCCTTGAGCTGGTCGAGCGCCGACGTCGACGGCGGGAACTCGTAGCTGGCCGGGAACAGGTAGCCCTCGATGTTGCCGCGGGCCGAGGGCGGCAGCCCGAGCTCGTCGACCTTCTTGGCCGCCGCGGCGTACTCGGCGACGGGGATGCCGGACGCCTTGGACAGCCGGTCGTAGATCTCCTCCCTCCAGAGGCCCTCGGGGACCACGACGCGCGTGATCAGGCGGTTCTTCGGGTCGACGAGGACCGCGAGGGCGTCGGACGCCTTCATCTGCTTCTTCAGCTGGTAGATGCCCGGCTGGATGCCGGCGCTCTTCGGGTCGTTGTTCGCGGCCTCGATGAACGCCTTGCTCGACTTGACGACGTCCTGCTCGGCGAGGGTCTTGGCGATCGCGCTGCCCCCCGCTCCCTCGTTGACGGTCACGGTGACCTGACCCGTGCCGGGTCCGGGGTAGTCGTTGGACTCGAGGAAGCCCTCGACGACCGGCCGCAGCGCCTTGTAGGCGACGGCCACGCCGCCACCGATGACCGCCAGGGCCAGCACGATGACGACGAGTCGCCGGAGGACGGAGGGCTTACCGCGCCCGCCTCCCCCGGTCCCGCCGGCGGCTGCAGCAGGGCGGCCCCTGCGGCCACCCCTGCGAGCGGCCTCCTCGGCCTCGCGCAGCTCACGGCGGCTCAGCGGGGCGGGCGCGGTGTGCGGCTCGTCGAAGTGCTCACCGTGCTCAGGGTGCTCGAGGTGCTCCTCGTGGTCGCCGAAGATGGATGTCTCGAGATGGTCCTTCATCGACGACGTTCCTTCTTCCGTTTGCCCCCCGGCGAGACGGTCTCCCCTGCTGGTCTTCCCGATCGTGCCTCGGTGTCGAGCGCAGACTGGAGAATGAGCACTGCGGCTGCCTGGTCGACGACGGCACGCTGCCCGCGACCCGGAACACCGCTGTCGCGTAGTCTGCGGTGCGCGTCGACGGTGGTCAAGCGTTCATCGACCATACGCACCCCCACCGTACCCAGTCGAGTGGCCAGCCGGCCGGCATACGACCGGGCGACCCGGGCAGCCTCACCCTCCTCGCCCGACAGCAGGCGGGGAAGGCCCACGACCACCTCGATGGCCTCGAGCTCGTCGACGAGCGCCACCAGGGCGTCGACGTCGGTGTCGCCCTCGGCGTCACGGGGCAGGGTGCGCACGGGGTGCGCGAACATCCCGGACGGGTCGCACGCGGCCACCCCGACGCGGGCGTTGCCCACGTCGACGCCGATGCGCACCCCGCGTCGGGGATGGGCGCCGGGCGCGGTCACGCGCCCCGCTGCCGCAGCTGGTCCTCGACGGCGCCGAGGGCCGACGACACCATGGCGGGGTCGGTGCCACCGCCCTGGGCCAGGTCGTCCTTGCCGCCACCGCCGCCGCCGAGCGTCTGTGCGGCGACCTTCACGAAGGCCCCGGCCTTGAGGCCGGCCTCGCGGGCGCGCTGGTTCGTCGCCACGATGACGACGGGCCGGTCGTTGTTGACCGCGGCCATCGACACGAGCACCGGACGGTCGTTGCCCAGGCGCCCGCGGACGTCGGTGACGAGCTTGCGCAGGTCGTCGCCCGTGACGCCGTCGCCGGCGTCGTGGCTCACGAACGTCACCCCGCCGATGTCGCGCGCCGAGGACACGAGCCCGGTCGCGGCGCCGAGCACCTGGCTCTGGCGCACGGCCGCGATCTCCTTCTCGGCGTCACGCAGGCGTCCGATGATCGTGGCCACGCGGTCGGCGAGCTCGTCGCGGCGAACCCCGAGGGTGTCGGTGAGCTGGCTGACGATCGTGGCCTCGCGGGCGAGGTGGGAGTACGCGTCGGCGCCGACGAGCGCCTCGACGCGGCGCACGCCCGAGCCGATCGAGCTCTCACCGAGCAGCTTCACCACACCGATCTGACCCACGCGGGGCGTGTGCGTGCCGACGCACAGCTCGCGTGACCAGTCGCCGATGGAGACCACGCGCACGCGCTCGCCGTACTTCTCTCCGAACAGTGCCATCGCACCGAGCTTCTTCGCGGCGTCGAGGTTCATGATGTCGGCGGTCACCGGGAGGTCGTCGAGCAGCACTGCGTTGATGCGCCCCTCGATCTCGCCCATCGCGGAGGCGGGCACCGCCTGCAGCGACTTGAAGTCGAAACGGAGCCGGCCGGGCGAGTTCTCCGAACCGGCCTGGGTGGCCGTGTCGCCGAGCTCGTCGCGCAGCGCCTGGTGGACCATGTGGGTCGCCGTGTGCGCCCGCGAGATCGACCGACGACGGATGACGTCGACCTCGGCCTCGGCGTCCTCACCGACACCCACCTCACCCTCGAGCACCGTGGCCCGGTGCACGACGAGACCCGTGATCGGGCGCTGGACGTCGGTCACCTCGATGAGCGCGCCGTTCGCCAGCCGGATGCGGCCGTGGTCGGCCTGCTGACCGCCGGACTCGGCGTAGAGCGGGGTGCGGTCGAGCACGACCTCGATGTCGTCACCCTGACCCACCCGGTCGACGATCGCGCCGTCGCGGATGAGGCCACGCACGCGCGCGTCGGTGACCGTCTGGTCGTAGCCGGTGAACTCGACCTGGCGACCGAGCGCGTCGGACAGCCGGCGGTAGACGCTGGTGTCGCCGTGCGCCGACTTCTTCGCGCGCGCGTCGGCCTTGGCGCGGTCGCGCTGCTCACCCATGAGCCGACGGAAGCCGGCCTCGTCGACCTGCACGCCCTGCTCCGCCGCCATCTCCAGCGTGAGGTCGATCGGGAAGCCGTACGTGTCGTGGAGCGCGAACGCCTCGGACCCACCGAGGGTGCTCGACCCCGTCGACTTCGCCCGCTTGACCGCGGTGTCGAGGATCGTCGTGCCCGCGTTCAGCGTGCGACGGAAGGCGTCCTCCTCGGCGTACGCGACCTGGCTGATGCGCTGGAAGTCGGTCTCGAGCTCCGGGTAGGAGGCCTTCATCCGCTCCATGCTGACCGGGAGCAGCTGCTCCAGGGTCGGTGCGTCGACGCCGAGCAGGCGCATCGAGCGCACGGCACGGCGCAGCAGGCGGCGCAGCACGTAGCCGCGTCCCTCGTTGCCCGGGGTCACGCCGTCACCGATGAGCATGAGGGAGCTGCGCACGTGGTCGGCCACGACCCTGAACCGCACGTCGTCGTCGTGGTCGGCGCCGTAGCGTCGACCACTGAGGTCCTCGGCCGCCGCGATCACCGGGAAGACCTCGTCGGTCTCGTAGATGTTGTCGACGCCCTGCAGCAGGAAGGCGACGCGTTCGAGGCCCATGCCGGTGTCGATGTTGCGCTTGGGCAGGTCGCCCGCAATGTCGAAGTCCTCCTTGGACCTGACGTTCTCGAGCTCGTACTGCATGAACACGAGGTTCCAGAACTCGAGGTAGCGGTCGCCCGCCTCCCAGTCGCCGTCGGCGCCGAACTCGCGGCCGCGGTCGAGCAGGATCTCGGAGCAGGGGCCGCCCGGGCCGGCGACGCCCATGTTCCAGTAGTTGTCCTTGCGCCCGAGGCGCACGATGCGGTCGTCGGACAGCCCCGCGACCTTCTTCCAGAGCGCGATGGCCTCGTCGTCCTCGTGGTAGACGGACGCGTAGAGGTCCTTCTCGTCGAACCCGAGGCCGCCCTCGGCCTGGCTGCGCGTGATGAGCTCCCAGGCGAGCCCGATCGCGCCTTCCTTGAAGTAGTCGCCGAAGCTGAAGTTGCCGTTCATCTGGAAGAACGTGCCGTGCCGGGTCGTCTTGCCGACCTCCTCGATGTCGAGGGTGCGCACGCACTTCTGAACGCTCGTGGCGCGGTCGAACGGCGGCGTCTCCTGGCCGAGGAAGTACGGCTTGAACGGGACCATGCCGGCGTTGACGAACAGCAGGTTGGGGTCCTCGTGCACGAGGGGGGCGCTCGGGACGACGGTGTGGCCGTTGCTCTCGAAGTAGGAGAGCCAGCGACGGCGGATCTCAGCGGTTTCCATGTGATGTCCTCGAGGTGGATCGTGGGCTGGTGGGGTCGGGGCGGGGTCGGCGTGCGCGTCAGCAGGGCGCGACCGACCCCCAGCGGGCTCGTCCCGCCGCGCTCGCCACCACCGTGCTTTTCGTGTCCATCACGCCGACAACCCTAACCGACCACGTGACGCGAGTCCCACCACCTTTGCCCCGGGCACGCCGCTGGGCCGGCCCCCGTGCGGGAGCCGGCCCAGCGGCATACGGGCTCTGGCCCAGGCCTCAGGCGGAGTGTCCGACCTCGGCGACCAGGTCGGTCTTGACCTCCGGGAAGTGGCACGCCTGCAGGTGGACGCCACCCTCGCGGAAGCTCCGCGTGGACTCCTCGGCCGTCGCCGTCAGCAGCGGCGGCTCCTGCTGGGCGCAGATGTCCTGGGCCTTCCAGCACCGGGTGCGGAACCGGCAGCCGCTCGGGGGGTCGATCGGGCTCGGCACGTCGCCGACGAGGCGGATGCGCTCCTTGGGGGCGATGCCGCGGGCGACGTTGATGTCGGGGGCCGCCGAGAGGAGCGCCTGGGTGTACGGGTGCTCCGGGGCCTCGTAGATCTTCTTCTTGTCGCCGTACTCGACGATCTTGCCGAGGTACATCACCGCGACCTGGTCGCAGAAGTGGCGCACGACGCCGAGGTCGTGGGCGACGAAGATGAACGCGAGGTCGAGCTCGTTGCGCAGCTTGGCCAGCAGGTTCATCACCTGCGCCTGGATCGACACGTCCAGGGCCGAGACCGGCTCGTCGGCGATGATCAGCTTGGGCTCGACCGCGAGGGCGCGCGCGATGCCGATGCGCTGGCGCTGGCCGCCGGAGAACTCCGACGGGTAGCGGTTGATGTGCTCGGGGTTGAGGCCCACGAGCTCGAGCAGCTGCTGGACACGCGCCTTCTCCTTGCCCTTGTGCAGGCCGTGCACCCGCAGGGGCGTGCTGAGGATCGAGCCGACCGTGTGCCTCGGGTTCAGCGAGGAGTACGGGTCCTGGAAGATCATCTGCACGTCGCGGCGGATGCCGCGCAGCTCGTGCTCCTTGAGGTGCGTGATGTCGCGCCCCTCGAACTCGATGGTGCCTCCGGTGGGCTCGTCGAGGCGGGTCACGAGACGTGACGTCGTCGACTTGCCACAGCCGGACTCGCCCACGAGGCCGAGCGTCTGGCCCTCCTTAACGGTGAAGCTGATGCCGTCGACGGCCTTGACCGTCGCCCGCACCATCTTCAGCCCCTGCACCTCACGGAAGGGAAAATAGCGCTGGAGGTCGGTGACCTTGAGCAGCGTCTGGTCGCTCATCGGGCTCCCTCGTCGAGCTGCAGCGTGGCCACGGGGTCGGCCAGGTGGCAGCGGATTTCACGGTTGCTGAGGCCGGGCGTCGGCCGCAGCTCGGGCAGCGTCGTGAAGCAGGCGTCGCCGGACACCTGGTCCTTGAACACGCAGCGAGGGTGGAACGAGCAGCCCGACGGCAGGTTGAGCAGGCTGGGCGGGGTGCCCGGGATGGCCTTGAGCTCATCGAGGTCCTCGGAGTGCGACGGCAGCGACTGGAGCAGGCCGTACGTGTAGGGCATCGACGGCTGCGCCAGAACCTCCTTGGCGCTGCCCTTCTCCACGCCGCGACCCGCGTACATGACGAGGATGTCGTCGGCGGTCTCGGCGACGACCGCGAGGTCGTGCGTGATGAGGATGACCGCCGAGCCGAACTCCTTCTGGAGCTCGTTGACGAGGTCGAGGATCTGGGCCTGGACCGTCACGTCGAGGGCCGTCGTCGGCTCGTCGGCGATGAGCAGCTTCGGGTTGTTGACCAGGCCGAGCGCGATCATGGCGCGCTGGCGCATACCGCCCGAGAACTCGTGGGGGTACTGGTGGGCCCGGCGCTGCGGGTTCGGGATGCCGACGAGGTCGAGCATCTCGACCGCGCGCTTGTAGGCGATCTGCTTGCTGACCTTGTTGTGCGCCTGGTAGGCCTCGGCGATCTGCTTGCCGACCTTGTGGAACGGGTGCAGCGAGCTCTGGGGGTCCTGGAAGACCATCGCAGCCTTGGTGCTGCGGATCTTCTGGAACGTCGAGGGCGGGGCCCCGACGAGCTCGAGGCCGTCGAGCTTGATGCTGCCCGTGATGCGGGTGCGCTTCGGGTTGTGGAGCCCGAGCACCGCCATGCTGCTCACGGACTTGCCCGAGCCGGACTCACCGACGATGGCGAGCGTGCGCCCGAGACGGGCCCGGTAGGTCAGGTTGGAGACGGCCTGGACCACGCCTTCCTCGGTGGGGAAGGCGACGGACAGGTCGTTGACGTCGAGGACGACGTCGCCGGCGTCACGCGCCTCTGCCGTCTGGGTCGAGATGGTGTTCGCGGTCGCGGTCACGAGAGCCTCACTCGCGGGTCGATGAAGGAGTACGCGATGTCGACGAGGAGGTTCATCAGCACGACGACCGTTGCTCCGATGAGCACGCTACCCATGATCACGGGCAGGTCGAGCGCGCGGAAGGCCGTGATGGTGCGCCTGCCGATGCCGTCGACACCGAAGATCTGCTCGGTGATGAGGGTCCCGGTGAGCAGGGCGGCCATGTCGAGGCCAAGGATCGTGGCGATGGGGCTCATCGCGGCGCGGAAGCCGTGCTTGAACAGCACGGTGCGCTCGCTGATGCCCTTGGACCGGGCCGTCCGGATGTAGTCCATCGACAAGGTGTCGAGCATCGAGTTGCGGGTGTAGCGGGTGTACTGCGACGAGGTGACGAGCCCGAGGATGAGCGCCGGGGCGATCATGCCCACGACGTACGGGCCGACACCGCTCGAGAGGGG
The DNA here is from genome assembly GCF_042676085.1 of Terrabacter terrigena. Taxonomy (NCBI): domain Bacteria; kingdom Bacillati; phylum Actinomycetota; class Actinomycetes; order Micrococcales; family Intrasporangiaceae; genus Terrabacter; species Terrabacter terrigena. The sequence goes on along the minus strand of NZ_JBHTKH010000006.1, from coordinate 31,923 downwards.
CGAGTATTGCGGCAGCAGTCCCCAGAGCACCACGGGGTAGAGGGCCGTGAGCAGGGCGAGCACGTAGTACGGGATGGCGCCCATGACCTGCGAGACTCCGACGACGATGCGGTCGGCCGGGGTGCCGCGGCGGGTGGCGGCGAAGATACCGCTCGATACTCCGACCACGACGAAGATGACGGCGGCCATCAGGGCCAGCACGAAGGTGTTCGGGAAGCGCGAGAAGAGCTCGTCGTTGACCGACTGACGGGTCACGAACGAGAAGCCGAGGCAGGGGGCGCCGCAGTGCACCGTGTCGCCCGCGTAGACGAAGTCACGGCCGGCGATCAAGCCCTGGAAGTAGTCGGTGAACTGGCTGACGATCGGCTTGTCGAGACCGAGGCTCCGGGTGATCTGGGCCAGCCGCTCGGGGGTGCACCGGCTCTCCGGGCACATCGCCTGGGCGGGGTCTCCCGGCCCGGCGAAGAACAGCACGAAGGTCGAGACCAACGTGGCGAGGATGACGCTCAGGGCGAGGGCCAGGCGCCTGAGGATGTAGGTGAGCACGGGTTGCCTTCCGAACGGGGTGGGCGCCGTAGGTGGGGGTCCGGGACATCCCGGACCCCCACCGCGGCTATCAGTTCAGTGGTACCGCCCCGAGGGGGCGATGTCACTGCCTCTTACTGGTCGATCCAGATCGAGGTGATCTCGGGCATGCCCTTGTTGGGGTTGTTGTGGACGTTCTTGACCTTCGTGCCGAAGACCTGGTTGCCCTTGTCGTAGTAGTCCGGGATGGCCAGGAGGTAGTTCTCCGTGAGCCACTTGTCCATCTTGGCCCACTCCGGCCCCTGCTCCGTGATGGAGAGCTGCTGGATGCGCTTGATCTCGGCGTCGATCTTGGCGTCCGAGAAGTTGCCGAACGTCGTGCCACCCTGCGAGAGGGCGATGGTGCCGACGGTGGGCGGGATGATCGAGTCGGCGGACGGCCAGTCGAAGCACCAGCCGCGCGGGCCCTGGAGCATGTTGTACTTGCCCTTGGGCTTGCCGATGAGCTTGCGGCGCTCCGCGTTGGGCACACCGAGGTCGGTGACCTTGAAGCCGGCAGCCTGCAGCTTCTGCTTGCGGACCTGGTTGGCCTTCTGAGCCGTGTCGTCGTCGTTCGTGTAGTAGTAGATGAGCTCGAAGGGCTTGTCGGGGCCGTAGCCGGCCGCGGCGAGCATCTCCTTGGCCTTGGCGGGGTCGCCGTCGCCCTGGCCGTTCATCTTGAAGCCGGGGGCAGCCTCGGCCTCGTACTTCTGGAAGCCGGGGATCTGCGGCGGGATCATCGTGCTGGCCGGCGTGAACGAGTGCGTCGTGTCACCGGCAGCCTTGTGCATCGAGTCGAACGGGTAGGCGACGGCGATCGCCTTGCGCACGGGCAGCGGGATCTTCGTCGCGTCCATGTTGACCATGATCACGCAGGACGACGGGCCCTCGGAGAACTGCGACTTCTTGTCGCCCTCGATCTGCGAGATGAGGGAGGAGTCGATGCCCTCCCAGTTGAGCGTCGTGGCATCGGTGCCGTTGGAGGCGAGGATGGCCGTCTGCGTCTTCACCGTGTCGACGCCGAACTTGAAGTCGTAGCCGTCGGGGTAGTTGTGACGGGCCGGGTCGGTGGCGGGGTCCCAGTTGGGGTTGCGCTTGAGCGTGAGCTCGGAGCCGGGCGTGTACTTGTCGAACATGTACGGGCCGGTGGCCAGCGGGTGCAGCTTGTAGTCGGCCTTCTTGTCCTTCGCCTCGGGGATCGGCGTGAACTGGTTGAAGGACACGAAGTACGGAAGCGTCTCGAAGCGCTTCTCGAGGTGGAAGACGACGGTCTTGTCGTCGGGAGCCTCGACGCCCTTCCAGTTCTTGTCACCCTTGAACGGGCCCTGGTAGTCGGCACCGCCCTTGAAGAACTCGCGCTGGTAGGTGGGACCGTTCGCGGCGAGGTCGGGGTCGAACGAGCGCTTGGCGGCGTAGGCGATGTCGGCGGCCTTGACCGGCGTGCCGTCCTCGTACTTGATGCCGTCCTTGAGCGTGAAGGTCCAGGTCAGGCCGTCCTCGGAAGCCTTGCCGAGGTCGGTGGCGAGGTCGGGCACGAGGACCGTCTTGCCGTCGCGCTGCGTGAACGTGGTCAGCGCGCGGTGCGACAGCGAGAAGATGACGGCGGAGTCCTGGTAGAACTCGTCGCTCGGGTCCATGGTGGCCGGGACGCCGGAGTTGGCAACCGTGAGGATGCCGCCCTTCTTGGCACCGGGGATCTCCGGAGCGGGGCCCTTGGCGTCGGGCATGAGGCCGGCCGAGGCGCCCTCGACGGCGCCGCCGTTGCCGGCGCCGTTGGTGCCACCGGTACCGCCGTTGTTGGCAGCCGGCGCGCCGCAAGCTGCGACGAAGCCGAGGGAGGCCGCGGCCCCCACGGTCAGGACTTTGGTCCAGCGCATTGTTGTTTGCTCCCTTTGTGCGTGTCCCGGCGTTTTGCCGGGAACATCTGTTGACCGAGACCCGGGTGGGGTCATCGCCGGCTGGTGGGGTCGAAGGCGTCGCGGATCGAGTCGCCGAGCAGGCTCAGCGAGAGGACGAGCAGCGACAGGCCGATGACCGAGGGCCACAACCACAGGGGGTAGGTGGCAAAGAGGGTCTGGGCGTCGGCGATGGTGCGACCCCAGGACGCGGTGGGCTCGACGAGGCCGACGCCGAGGTAGCTCAGGGTGGCCTCGTAGGTGATGTAGGCCGGGACGGCGATCGACGCCGAGACGATGATCGGGCCGACGAGGTTGGGCAGGATCTCTCGGAAGAGGATGCCTCGCGTCGGGACGCCGATGGCGCGGGCCGCCTGCACGAACTCGCGCTCACGCAGGCTCTTGACCTCACCTCGCACGAGGCGGGCCAGGCCCATCCACCCGAGGATGAACAGAACGACGATCAGCACCCAGAAGCGGAGGTTGGAGGTCTCTTCGGCACTCAGGTTGCCGTCGCCCTGGATGCTCTTCTGCATGAGGGGCACCACAGCGACGATGACGATGAGGATGGGCAGCGACAGGAAGAAGTCGATGACCCAGGAGATGACCTTGTCGACGACGCCGCCGAGGTAGCCGGCGAGCAGCCCGAGCGTCACGCCGATGATGGTCGAGACCGCGGCCGCGACGAACCCGATGACCAGCGAGGGGCGGGCGCCGTAGGCGAACCGGGCGAACAGGTCGCGGCCGAGGCGGGGCTCGACCCCGAGCCAGTGGGCCGAGCTGGAGCCCTGCTCGGGGAGGCCGTTGAAGTCGACGAGCTCGGTGTGGACGGCGTCGACCGTGGCCTTGCTCTTCGTGATGGGGTCGACGTTCTGGAGCGAGACGACGAGGGGGGCGAAGATCGCCAGGAGGACGAAGAAGATGATGACGACGAAGCAGAAGATCGCGACCTTGTCCTGCTTGAGCCGTGACCAGGCGACCTGGCCCGGAGAACGCCCGGTGCGCTTCTCCTGGTGCTGCGTCGTCGTCGAAGGCTTCTCATCGGATGCCTCGGTCAGCGCGGTTGCTGAGGGCTCCGGCATGGCGTTCAACGCGTTGTCTCCATCCTGGTGGGATCACATCTGGCTCGGGGTTCTCGTCACCCGTGCCGTCCCCGTAGGAGACCAGAGCGTCGCTGCTCCACCCCCGCCGGGACGTCGTGAGCCTGCCACAGAGACTCGCCGTGTCCAAGCATCGAGACGTGCATGGATGACAAATCGTTACCGAGCACCCCCCTGGGCCACACAATGTCCGTCCACACGCGGAGCACCCGAAACAAACGCCCCTCGCGACACCCCCACGACACCCTCACGACATCACGTCGACACCCGCCGCGGCTGATGCCCGACGCCGTCGAACGGGGCGGGCGCGTCACTGCCGACGTGTGCGGCCCAGCCGTCCCGAGAGCCACTCCCAACGCGCCCGGAGTCGTTCCTCGAAGCCGCGGTCGGTCGGTCGGTAGTAGCTGACCGCGTCGTGCAGGTCGTCGGGCAGGTACTGCTGGGCGGCCACGCCGTCGGGCTCGTCGTGGGCGTACACGTAGCCCTTGCCGTGACCGATCCGCTCGGCGCCGGCGTACCCGCTCCCCCGCAGGTGCGCGGGCACGACGCCCCCCCGCCCCGCGCGTACGTCGGCGATGGCCTCGTTGATGCCGAGGTATGCCGCGTTGGACTTGGGGGCCATGGCGTTGTGCACGACGGCCTGGGCGAGGATGATCCGCGCCTCCGGCATCCCGATCTGCGCCACGGCGTGCATGGCTGCGACGGCGGTCTGCAGGGCGGTGGGGTCGCCCATCCCGACGTCCTCGCTGGCCGAGATGACGATGCGCCGGGCGATGAAGCGCGGGTCCTCCCCTGCCTCGAGCATCCGCGCCAGGTAGTGCAGGGCGGCGTCGACGTCGCTGCCGCGCATCGACTTGATCAGCGCGCTCGCGACGTCGTAGTGCTGGTCGCCGGCCCGGTCGTAGCGCACCGCCGCCTGCGCCACGGCCTGCTCCACGTGCGCCAGCGTGATCTCGACGGGCTCGTCGGACAGGCGTCCGGCCGGCTGCGCGTCGAGCGCGACGCCCGCCGCGGCCTCGAGTGACGTGAGGGCCCTGCGCGCGTCGCCACCGGCGATGCGCACCAGGTGCTCGGTCGCATCAGCGTCGAGCGTGTGGGCTCCGTCGAAGCCGCGTTCGTCGGTCAGGGCGGCGCCGAGCAGGTCGCCGACCTCCTTGTCGGACAAGGACTCCAGCGTGACGAGGACCGACCGGGACAGCAGCGGCGAGATGATGCTGAACGACGGGTTCTCGGTCGTCGCGGCGACGAGGATGACGGTCCGGTTCTCGACGCCGGGCAGCAGCGCGTCCTGCTGGGCCTTGGTGAAGCGGTGGATCTCGTCGAGGAAGAGCACGGTCTGGCGTGCGTAGAGGTCGCGCTCACGGACGGCTGCGTCCATGACCGCCCGTACGTCCTTGACGCCGGCCGTGACTGCCGACAGCTCGACGAAACGACGGTCGGCCACGGTGGCCACGAGGTGCGCGAGCGTCGTCTTGCCGGTGCCGGGCGGACCCCAGAGGATCGCCGACAGCGGTCCGGCCGCACCCCCGGAACCCTCGATGAGCCGCCGCAGAGGGCTCCCGGGACGGAGCACCTTGCCCTGGCCGCGCACCTCGTCGAGGGTGCGGGGGCGCATGCGGACGGCGAGAGGGGCCACGCCGGCCGAGGCCGGCTGGTCACCGCGCTCGGCGGCGGAGGCCGCCCCGAACAGGTCCTCGGTGCTGTTCGACATCACTGTGGAAGGCTATCCGCGTGCTGAACCCCTCTCCTTCCGGCCCGGGACCGACCACCCGGCTCGGCCGCCTCGGAGGACTCGTCGCCCGACACCCGCGGTGGTGGCTGCTGGCCTGGGTCGTCGTGGCCGTCACGTGCTTCGCCGTCGCCGTCGGCGGCGCCACGGGCGAGACGCTCTTCGAGCGCCTCCACTCCGGTGCCCCGACCGTCGACTCCGAGGCCTCACGCGCCCAGGACGTCATCGCCGAGAGCAGCCCGACGCTGCGCACCCTGACGATGCAGGTCTCGGGTGCGCGCCTCGGCGACCCGGACGTCGTGGCGGCCGGGGTCGAACGCACCCGCGCGCTCGCGAAGGTCCCTGGTGTCAAGGCCGTCCGCTCGCCGCTGCTCGCGCCCGGCGGACCCACCGACCCGTCCGTGGCGCCCCTCCTCGAGGGCGGCTCCCCCGGCGCCGGCGGCTTCGTGACCGTCGTCGACTTCGAGCCCGACCTCGACGGCGAGGCCCAGGACACCGCGGAGGCCGCCGCCGAGAAGGCGCTGCTCGCCGTGCCCGACGCGATGGACGCCACCGGCCGGCTGGGCAGCTCGGACAAGGTCATCACGGCCATCACCAGCACGGTGGAGCGCGACCTGCTGCGCGGCGAGGGCATCGCCCTACCGCTCACGTTCCTCGTGATGGTGTTCGTCTTCGGCGGGTTCGTCGCGGCCGGCATGCCGATCATCGGCGCGGTCGTGGCCATCGGAGGCGGCCTGCTCTCGCTCTTCGGCTTCTCGCACGCGGTCGAGCTCGACGCGACGGTGGTCAACATCGTGACGCTCCTCGGTCTCGGGCTCTCCATCGACTACGGGCTGCTCACGGTGAGCCGCTTCCGCGAGGAGCTCGCACACCGGGCCCACGACGTGCCGACGCGCGAGGAGGTCGCGCACGCGACCGAACGCACCGTGGCGACCGCGGGCCGCACCGTCCTGTTCTCGGGCCTGACGGTCGCGATCGCCCTCGCCGGCCTGCTGACCTTCGAGGCGTCGATCATGCGCGCCATCGGGGTCGCCGGCGTCTCCATCGTGCTCGTCGCCATGGTCGTCGCGATCACGCTCGTGCCGGCGCTGTGCGTCATCGGCGCAAAGCGCCTTTCGCGCAAGGCGATCGAGCGCCCGTCCGATGTCGGTCTCTTCTCCCGCCTCGCCCACGTCGTGCAGCGCCGACCCGTCGTCGTCATCGCGGCGGTCGTCGTCGTCCTCGTGACGCTGGCCCTGCCGACGCTGTCCATGAAGCTCACCTCGTCGGGCACCGAGCTGCTCCCGAAGGGTGCCGACCAGCGCGTGTTCTTCGAGGACCTCGCCCGCGACTACCCCGCTCTCACGGCCCCCGAGGTGACCGTGGTCGCTGCCTCGTCCGACAGGAGCGCGGTGACCGCCTGGGCCGACGGGTTCCGCACCGCCCCGGGGGTCGAGAGCGTCACGGTCCAGCCGCTCGGCGGAGGCCACCAGCGGGTCGACCTGAGAGTGGCGGGCGGCCCCACCTCCGACCAGGCGCAGGAGCTCGTCACCGCCGTGCGCGACAGCCCGACCCCGTTCGAGACGCTGACCACCGGGCAGGCGGCCGGCCAGATCGACTTCCTCGACTCCATGTCGGCGCGTGCCCCGTATGCCGTCGGGCTGGTCGTGCTCGGCACCTTCGTGCTGCTCTTCCTCATGACCGGCTCCGTCGTCGTGCCGGTGAAAGCCCTGCTGCTCAACCTCATCTCGCTCGGCGCCGCCCTGGGCGTCGTCGTGTGGATCTTCCAGGACGGCCACCTCGAGGGGTTGCTCCGCTTCTCGTCGGTCGGGGCCGTCGAGTCGATGGTTCCCTTCCTCGTGCTCGCGTTCGGCTTCGGGCTCTCGATGGACTACGAGGTCTTCCTGCTCTCGCGGATCGTGGAGTTCCACCGGCACGGCGCCGGCAACGACCGCGCCGTCTCGTTGGGACTGCAGCGCACCGGTCGCATCATCACCTCGGCCGCTCTGCTCATCGTCATCGTCTTCGCGGGTTTCGTCGCCGGCGACATCCTCATCATCAAGCAGATGGGTCTGGCTCTCGTCGCCGCGGTCGCCATCGACGCCACGCTCGTCCGGATGCTGCTGGTGCCCGCCACGATGACGCTGCTCGGGCGCTGGAACTGGTGGGCGCCGGCCCCGTTGCGCCGGCTGCACGACCGGTTCGGGATCACCGAGTGACCGCGGTGCTGACCGGGCACGGGCTCGCGGAGCTGCTGCGCCGGACGGGCGACCATCCCTTCGTCCGCTGGGAGGTCACCGAGGAGCTCGCCGACACGTGGTGGACCACCCCTGGCGCCGTCGCCTTCCAACGCACCCGCAAGACCATGCGTCGGACCGTGAACGTCATGGGCGACGAACGGGGTGTCGCCACCCTCCTCGATGCCCTCCCGCAGATCGCTGACGAGGTCGATCCGGCGCGAAAAGCCTTCTCCGTCAGCGTTCCCCAGCATCTCGAACCACTTCTGCGCGAGCGGTACCGGGTGCTCGACGGCGGTGACTGGGAGTGGTTCCACACGACCACGTCCCCTCCAGCCGACCCGTCGCACGACCTCGTGCGACCCATCGACGACGTGGCTCGCGCCGACGAGGTGCGCGCCTTCCTCGAGGCACACTCCCCCACGGCCGACACCGGGCCGGGCGGAGGCGAGCGCTGGTTCGGCCTCGAGGCGCCGGCAGGCCACGACGGGAGCGAACGGCTCCCCGGCAGCCCGCTCGTCGCCGTTGCCGCCCTGGGCACCACCCGGGCCGACGCACCGCACCTCTCGTCGGTCGCTGTCGACGGGCGGCAGCGCGGGCGGGGGCTCGGCCGCACGATCGTCGGTGCGCTGACCCGACTGGCCGTCGTCGAGGCCGGCGTGTGCACGCTGGGCATGTACTCCCACAACGACGTCGCGCGTCGTCTCTACCTCTCCCTCGGCTACGAGCAGGTCTGCGCCTGGTCGAGCCGCCCCGTGGTCATCGGACGCTGACGGGTGTCTGCTCTTCGAAGGTGCACTTCGCAGTCGACGACGTCGAGGCCTCTCCTGCTCGTCCTGCCCGACGCCGCTACGCCCGTGGCCGACGTCGGGCGAAGTCACGCTCTTGTCGGCCTCGACAAGCCCCGAGGATGCCGGAGGGATGACGATCGACCTGCGCTCCCAGCAACGCGAACAGCGTGACCAGCTGCGCTACGCGTCCACCGCCAAACGGCTGCGGGCGAGCCGCTCCGGAGCGCTCGTCCGCGACACGACTGAGGCGCTGGTGGTGTGGCTTCCGCGCCACGTCGTCCCGCAGTACGCCGTGCCCCGGGACGCGCTGGGTGGGCGCCTCCCCGACGGGGCCATCGCCCTCGAGGGCGATGGTGTCGACGGGCACGTGCTGCTCCCGTTCGGCTGCTACGACTGGCTCGAGGAGGACGAGCCGGTGATCGGCCCGCGCGACCCCTTCTCGCGCATCGACGTCCTGCACAGCACCCACGACGTGCGCACGGAGCTGCTCGTCCCGAGCGACACGAGGACGACGTGCGCGTACAAGGGGCACGCCACGTACCTCAGCGCGGCGGGCGAGAACGGCCGCGACATCGCGTCGTGCTACCGGAGCCCGCTGCGGGATGCCGAGCCGGTCCGCGACCTGCTGTGCTTCTGGGCCGAGCGCACCGTCACAACGGTCGACGGCGTCCGCGAGCACGGCATCACCCGCCGACGCCCTGCTGACGCCTGAGGCACCACGCGCACGTACGGATGCCGCCCACCCGAGCCGGGTGGGCGGCATCCGTACGCGTTGAGCCTCGTCCGCCTCGCGGCGTCCGTGGGCGCCGTCAGGCGCTCGCAGCCGCCTTCCGGGTCTTCTCGGGACTCTCGGTCTTCTCGGCAGGCCTCGCGTCGACCCCGGCCTCCTTGCGCTGGGCCGGGGTGATCGGCGCCGGCGCAGCCGTCAGCGGGTCGTAGCCGCCACCGGACTTCGGGAAGGCGATGACGTCACGGATCGAGTCCGTGTGAGCCAGCAGCGAGACGATGCGGTCCCAGCCGAAGGCGATGCCGCCGTGCGGCGGGGCACCGAACTGGAAGGCTTCGAGGAGGAAGCCGAACTTCTCCTGGGCCTCCTCCTGCGAGATGCCCATGACCTGGAAGACGCGCTCCTGCACGTCGCGACGGTGGATACGGATCGAGCCGCCGCCGATCTCGTTGCCGTTGCAGACCATGTCGTACGCGTAGGCGAGTGCCGACCCGGGGTCGATGTCGAAGGTGTCCTCGAACTCTTTCTTCGGCGACGTGAACGCGTGGTGCACCGCCGTCCAGGCGCTGTAGCCGAGGGCCACGTCGCCCGACGCCGTGGCGTCGGCGGCCGGCTCGAAGAGCGGCGCGTCGAGCACCCAGAGGAAGCTCCAGGCGTCCTCGTCGATGAGCTCGCAGCGCCGGCCGATCTCGAGGCGGGCGGCGCCCAGCAAAGCCCGGCTCGGCTTCGTCGCGCCGGCGGCGAAGAAGATGCAGTCGCCGGGCTGGGCGCCGACGTGAGCAGCCAGACCCGCACGTTCGGTGTCGGTGAGGTTCTTGGCGACGGGGCCACCGAGCTCGCCGTCCTCCTGGACGAGGACGTACGCGAGACCGCGGGCTCCGCGCTGCTTGGCCCACTCCTGCCAGGCGTCGAGCTGCTTGCGCGGCTGGCTCGCGCCGCCCGGCATGACGACGGCGCCGACGTACTCGGCCTGGAAGACCCGGAACGTCGTCTCGGAGAAGTAGTCGGTGCACTCGACGAGCTCGTTGCCGAAGCGCAGGTCCGGCTTGTCGGAGCCGTAGCGCGCCATCGCCTCGGCGTAGGTCATCTGCAGGAACGGCGTGGTGAGGTCGACGCCGATCAGCGACCAGATCTCGCGGACGATGGCCTCTCCGAGCTCGATGACGTCGGCCTGCTCGACGAAGCTCATCTCGATGTCGAGCTGCGTGAACTCGGGCTGGCGGTCGGCGCGGAAGTCCTCGTCGCGGTAGCAGCGGGCGATCTGGTAGTAGCGCTCCATGCCGGCGACCATGAGCAGCTGCTTGAACAGCTGGGGGCTCTGCGGCAGGGCGTACCAGGAGCCCGGCGCGAGGCGCGCCGGCACGAGGAAGTCGCGAGCGCCCTCGGGCGTCGACCGCGTGAGGGTTGGGGTCTCGATCTCGACGAAGTCACGCCCACCGAGCACCTTGCGAGCGGCCGCGTTGACCTTGGAGCGCAGGCGGATCGCCGAGCCGGCCGAGCTGGCACCCGGACGGCGCAGGTCGAGGTAGCGGTGCTTGAGGCGAGCCTCCTCGCCGACCGTGACGCGCTCGTCGATCTGGAACGGCAGCGGCGCTGCGGCGTTCAGAACCTCGAGCTCGGTGACGATGACCTCGACGTCGCCGGTCGGCAGGTCGGGGTTGGCGTTGCCCTCGGGACGCTCGCGCACCTCGCCCGTCACCTTGACGCAGTACTCGTTGCGCACGTCGTGGGCGCCGCCCTCGGCGAGCACCTCGTCACGAGCGACGACTTGGACCACCCCTGAGGCGTCGCGAAGGTCCATGAACGCGACCCCACCGTGGTCGCGGCGTCGCGCCACCCAGCCGGTCAAGACAACTGACTGGCCTACATGACCATGGCTGCCGGCACGGAGCGTGCCGGCCTCGTGAGTGCGGAGCACGGAGGATCCTTCCGAGGACGGGTGGGGTGCGACGCGTGGGGCCGCTGGTGTTCGGGTGGCCTCGCACGCGGTCGGCGTGCGGCACCGAGGTTTCATCCTAGACCGGGTCCGCCCCTAGCCTTGTCCGCGTGCAGCACAGCCGAAGCCGCGACCTCGACGGCGTCCGAGGGCTCGCCATCCTCCTCGTCGTCGCCTCGCACTCCGGCCTGCCCGTCCGCTGGGGCGGCCTGTCCGGCGTGACGCTCTTCTTCGTCCTGTCCGGCTACCTCATCACCAGCCTGCTGCTGCGCGAGTGGGACCGCTGGGGGTCGATCAGCCTGGGGCGCTTCTGGGGGCGGCGCGCCCTGCGCCTGCTGCCGGCCCTCCTGCTGCTCCTGCTGCTCGTGCCGCCGCTGCTGCTGGTCACGGGTGACGACCGCCTCGGCGGCTACCCGGTCGCGGCGCTCGCCTCACTGTTCTACGTCGGCAACTGGGTGCGCATCGCCGGCACCGACCTCGGGGTGCTCAACCACCTGTGGTCGCTCTCGGTCGAGGAGCAGTTCTACGTCGTGTGGCCCGCGGTCTTCATCGGACTCATGACCTGGCTGCGCTCGCGTGCGCTCGGCGTCGTCCTCGCCCTGGCCGGCCTTGCGACGTTCTACTCGGTGTGGACCCAGGGCAGCGAGGCCCGTCTCGACATCTCGACCGAGACGAACGCGTTCGCCCTGCTGCTCGGGGTGGCGCTGGCCTTCGGGCTCGCGGCCGTCCGACGCCACGGCTGGGAGCTGCCCGCCACGAGCCCACTCGTCCCGTTCCTCGTCATGGTCGCGGTGTCGGCGTTCCCGGGCCGCAGCCTCGAGGTCGACCACCCGCTCTTCCGACCCCTCGGCGCCGTGTACGCGCTGATCGGGGTGTGGCTCGTGTACGCCGCGGCGACGGGCCGTTCCCGCCTCGTGGGCTCACGCGTCATGGTCTTCTTCGGCACCATCAGCTACGCGCTCTACCTCTGGCACCAGACGTTCATCAACAGCCTGCTGCTCGGCGAGCACTCGACGCCTCGCAACCTGCTGCTCATCACCGCGGCCGTGGTCGTGTCGTGGCTGTCGTGGGTGCTCGTCGAAGCTCCCGTCGGGCGGCTGCGCGGCCGTCTGCGACTCGACCAGCCCTCGTCACGGCAGCAGGCGCATGCCGCATCGCGCGACGCGCAGGAGGACGCCGCGGACATCGGCGCGGACATCGCGCCGGACATCGCGCCGGACATCGAGGCTGACATCGCGGCGGACATCGCGGCGGACATGGAGAAGGAGGGACCGCGTCCCTCCACTTCCAACGTATAGCGCACGGGGGGCCTTGCGGCAAGGCCCCGGTCGTGGCCGAGAATCACGGTCCACCCTGGTCGCGACACCGAGCGGAGCCCCGCGTGACACCACTGACCACCGATGCCTTCGACCTTCCTGCCCACCTCTCGCACAAGTCCGACCCCGACCTCATCGCCGGTGACGAGGAGCACTTCGCCGCCATCGCGCGCAGCCTCGACCGGACGGTCACCGAGCTGTCCGAGCGGCTCGACGCGGTGCGCCGTGCGCCCGCCGGCCACGGCCAGGCCGCGCTCGAGCGCGACCAGGAGGTGCACCGCCTCACCGCCCGCCTGCGGGCCCTGCGCCGCTACGGGATCGACCTGACCCTCGGGCGGATGGTCGCCGAGGCCGACGCCGACCACTCGGAGCCGGTGTACGTGGGCCGCTTCGGCCTGACCGACGAGGACGGGCGGCGGCTGCTCGTCGACTGGCGCTCCCCCGCCGCCGGGCCGTTCTTCGGAGCGACCCACGGCAACCCGATGGGGCTGGCGAACCGCCGCCGCTACCGGTGGACCCGGGGACGCGTCGGCGACTACTGGGACGAGGTCTTCGTCGAGGACGGCATCGACCACCACGCCGCTCTCGACGACCAGTCCGCGTTCATCGCCAGCCTCGGCGCCAACCGGTCCGCCCGGATGCGCGACGTCCTCGGCACCATCCAGGCCGACCAGGACGCCATCGTCCGGGCCGGCTCCCGCGGGCCGCTCGTCGTCGACGGCGGTCCCGGCACGGGCAAGACCGTCGTGGCGCTGCACCGGACGGCATACCTGCTCTACTCCGACCCACGCCTCGGGCACCGACGCGGCGGCGTGCTGTTCGTCGGACCCCATGAGCCGTACCTCGCCTACGTCTCGGACGTGCTGCCGAGCCTCGGCGAGGAGGGCGTGCAGACGTGCACGGTTCGCGACCTCGTGCCCGAGGGTGCGGCGGCGCCGCCGGAGCCCAACCCGGAGGTCGCCCGGCTCAAGGCCTCGGTCGAGCTGGTGCGGGCCATCGACCCGGCGGTCCGGCTCTACGAGGAGCCGCCGACCGAGCGCGTCGAGGTCTCGACGCCCTGGGACGACGTGTGGATCGGTCCGGAGGACTGGGCCGCGGCGTTCGAGGCTCCCTCCCCCGGCACGCCGCACAACGAGGCTCGCGACCTGATCTGGGACGAGCTCGTGACGATGGTCGTCGACCGGCACGACGACGAGGAGGCGACGCCCGAGATGATCCGGGCGGCCGTCGGGCGCGACCGTGACCTGCGCACCGCGCTGGCCCGCGCCTGGCCGATGCTCGAGGCCACCGACCTCGTCGGCGACCTGTGGACGGTCCCGGCGTACCTGCGTCGCTGCGCCCCGTCGCTGACGGTCCAGCAGGTGCGCGCCCTCCAGCGGAGCGACCCGACCGCGTGGACGGTCTCGGACCTCCCACTGCTCGACGCGGCTCGCCAGCGGCTCGGTGACCCCGATGTCTCCGAGCGGCGAAGGCGCCACGACGCCGCGGTGGCCGCCGAGCGTGAGGAGATGGCCAAGGTCGTCGAGCACCTCATCGCGACCGACGACTCAGAGATGCACCTCATGTCGATGCTGCGGGGCGAGGACCTGCAGGCCGCGCTCGACGACACCGACGGCACCGGCGCCGACCCCGACCTGCTCGCCGGCCCGTTCGCGCACGTCGTCGTCGACGAGGCCCAGGAGCTGACCGACGCCGAGTGGCAGATGCTGCTCGTGCGCTGCCCGTCACGCAGCCTCACCATCGTCGGCGACAGGGCTCAGGCACGGCACGGCTTCACGGAGTCGTGGGAGGAGCGGCTCGCCCGCATCGGGCTCGACCGTGTCGCGATGAGCTCGCTGAGCATCAACTACCGCACGCCCGAGGAGGTCATGGTCGAGGCCGAGCCGGTCATCCGAGCGGTCCTGCCCGACGCGAACGTGCCGACATCCGTCCGAAGGAGCGGCGTGCCCGTCGTGCACGGGTCGCGCACCGACCTCGAGGCCGTCGTCGACCGCTGGCTCGCCGAACACGACGAGGGCGTGGCCTGCGTCATCGGTGACCCGTCGTTCGCGCCGCGGCCCCGCGTGCAGTCCCTCACTCCCGAGCTGTCCAAGGGCCTCGAGTTCGACCTCGTCGTGCTCGTCGAACCAGAGACGTTCGGCACGGGGACCGAAGGCGCGGTCGACCACTACGTCGCGATGACGCGCGCCACCCAGCAGCTCGTGGTGCTCAGCGCGACCTAGATCGGCGTCAGGTCGCGGGAGCCCTCTGCCGCAAGGGATTCCGTGACGGCGGCCAGTGCGGGGCTGGCTGTCATCGTGCGGCGCCAGACCAGACTGACCGTGCGCTCCGACACGGGGTCGACGATGGGCACCGCGACGACACCGTCAGGCAGTGGTCCGCGACCGAGCCGCGGCACCAGGGCGATCGCCTCGCCCCCCGCGACGAGTGCCACGTGCGTGGCGAACTCCAGCGCGACGTGGCCGATGCACGGGGACCGCCCCACGTCGAAGTACATCTTCTGGAGCCACTGGTGGCAGATCGAGCCCGGCGCCACGCTCGCCCACTGCTCGTCGAGCACGTCGCCCACCCCGATGCTCGTCGACCCGGCGAGACGGTGCCCGGCCGCGACGAGGACGTCCGCCCGGTCACGCCCGAGATGGCGCACCTCGAGGTGGTCGGGGATCGCGAGCGGCAGCGGTTCCCAGTTGTGCACGAGGGCGAGGTCGTGCGATCCGGACGCCACCGCGTCGACGGCGTCCCACGGGTCGATCTCGTCGGGTCGCAGCGTGACTGCCGGGGCGCGGTCGCGCAGCCGGGCCAGCGCGCCCACGACGATGCCCCGGTATGCCGTCGCGAACGTCGCGAGCCGCACCGTGCCCACCGCCTCGCCCCTGACCCCGTGGAGCCGTGACTCGAGGCGCTCCATGTGCGAGAGCAGGTCGCGGGCCGACTCGGTCAGGGTGCGGCCGGCCTCCGTGAGCAGCACGCCTCGCCCCTGGCGCTCCAGCAGCTGGACGCCGGTCTGTCCCTCGAGCCGCTTGATCTGCTGGGACACGGCGCTCGGCGTGTAGTCGAGCGCCGCGGCCGCCGCCCCCACCGAGCCGTGGACCTCGACGGCGACGAGCGAACGCAGGGCGACCGGATCGATCATGCAGCAATGCTACACAGTCGACCCCACGACAGTTTGATGGACGTGAATGGTCGGTTTCACGGACGATGGGCGCCATGCGCCGTCGTGACACCGCCCTCGCCGTCCTCGTCGCCCTCATCTGGGGCACGAACTTCGTCGCCATCCGAACCGGGCTCGACTCGGTGCCGCCGCTGCTCTTCCTGGCGGTGCGGTTCGTCGTCGTGTGCGTCCCGGCCGTGTTCTTCGTGCGCCGCCCGGGGCTGCCCTGGCGCGACCTCGCCCTCATCGGCCTCTTCACGAGCCTGGGCCAGTTCGCGCTCATGTACCTCGCGCTGAACCTCGGCATGCCGCCGGGGCTGTCGTCTCTCGTGCTCCAGGCGCAGGTGCTGCTCACCGTCGTCATCGCCTCCGTGTGGCTGCGCGAGAAGCCGTCGACGGCTCAGCGCGTCGGGGTAGCGCTCGGCGGTGCCGGGCTGGTCACCATCGCGGTCGGTCGCGGGCTCACGGCCCCTCTGCTGCCCCTCGTCGTGCTCGTCCTCGCTGCCGTCTCCTGGGCGGTCGGCAACGTGCTGACCCGCCGCGCCGGCTCGCTGACCGGCCCGGGCTCCGGCCTCGGCGTGACGGTCTGGTCCGGCCTCGTCGTGCCGGTTCCCGCGGTCGCCCTCTCCCTCGTCTTCGAGGGACCCGGAGCCTTGGGCGGCGCCCTCGGCCACGTCCACTGGTCGGCCGTGCTCTCGACCGCCTACACGGCATACCTCTCGTCCCTCGTCGGCTACGGCATCTGGAACACGCTGCTCAGCCGTCACCCGGTCGCGAGGGTCACGCCGTTCGCGATGCTCGTTCCCGTGTTCGGCATGGCCGCGGCTGCCCTCGTCTACGACGAGCGCCCGCACGCCCTCGAGCTGGTCGGCGGGCTCGTGCTTCTCGCCGGGGTCGCCGTCGCGGTGCTGCGCCGCGGGCGGCGGGAGGCCACCATCGGCCTGCCCGGAGAGGTTTCAGCGCTGGTCGCCGTCGACGTAGACCCACCGACCGGCCCGACGGGCGAACCGGCTGACCTCGTGCAGACGACCCGCGGTCGCACGACCACCGCGACCGGCTGAGGCCTCCTCGAACCTCGCGACGAACTCGACCACGCCCTCGCTGTCGTCAGGCCCTCCGGCCTCGGTCCTGAGCACGGTCAGTCCGGTCCAGGTCATCGACGCGTCGACGACGAGCTCGTCGGGCCGGGTGCGCGGGTGCCACGTGCGCACCAGGTGGTCGACGTCGCCCGTGGCGAACGCGGTGTAGCGCGATCGCATCAGCTCCTTCGGCCGTCGAGGCGGTGAGCTCCCCCGCGAGCAGCGGACCGCAGCAGCCGACGTATGCCGTGCCGCTGCCACACTGGCAGGCGCCGGCGGAGGTGGCGCGGGCCCGGCCGAAGGACGAGGCGCTCACGGTCGGTTCGACGACGGCGACGGCGCCGACTGGGCGTCGCGCGCCGGCCACGGCGCGTCGTGGGGCCGCAGCGTCGACCAGCCGCGGGTGCGCGACAGCCCGGCGCTGAGCAGCCCGACGAGCGTGGCGGAGTTGCTGATCCGCCCGGTCAGGGCGGCGTCGACGGCATCGTCGAGCGGCACCCACAGCGGTCGCAGCGACAGCTCCTCTGCCGTGCGCTGGTGGGCCTCCGCCTCGGGGACGTCACGGAGACCGCGGGCGAGGAAGATGCGTACGGTCTCGGGAAAGGCCCCGGGTGACGTGACGTCGTCGGCGAGCACGTGCCACTCGTCGGCGATGAGGTCGACCTCCTCGGCCAGCTCACGCGCGGCCGCCTCGCGCGGCGGCTCGCCGTCGACGTCGAGCAGGCCGGCCGGCAGCTCCCACACGTGGCCGCCACTCGCGTGACGGTACTGCCGGATGAGCAGCACGTGGTCGACGCCCTCCACCTCGCGCAGGGCGAGGATCGCCACCGCGCCGGGGTGCGTCACGAAGTCACGGGTGACGACACCGCCGGCGCCGAGGTCGACGCGCTCGCGCACGACGTCGAAGATGATCCCCTCGAAGGGGGTCGACGACTCGAGGACGGGCTCGGCAGCCCACTCCTCGACGATGTCGGCGCCGGTGCCGATCGGCGCGCTGAGACTCAAGCCCCTCCCCCGGCCTCAGTCGGTTTCGGTCGAGCCGGCGGAGACCCACGCGAGCTCGTCGAGCTGGCTGCCGTGGTCGCCGGCGTCAGCCGAGTCGCCGTGCTCGGAGCCGCGGTGCCGCTCGACCTCGACGAGGCGCTGGCTGCGCTGACGCTCGAGGGCCGCGCCGACGAGTCCGGCGAAGAGCGGGTGCGCACGGTTGGGGCGCGAAAGGAACTCCGGGTGCGCCTGCGTCGACACGTAGTAGGGGTGCACGTCGCGGGCCAGCTCGACGAACTCGACGAGGGTGCCGTCGGGCGAGGTGCCGGAGAAGACGAGCCCCGCCTCCTCGAGGTCGGCGCGGTAGGCGTTGTTCACCTCGTAGCGGTGGCGGTGGCGCTCCTTGACCTCGGCCTGGCCGTAGGCCTCACGGATGACGCTGCCCTCCTTGAGCGCAGCCGGGTAGAGGCCGAGGCGCATGGTGCCGCCGAGGTCGCCGGCGCCCTCGACGAAGGCCTTCTGCTCCTCCATGGTGGCGATGACGGGGTGCGCGGTGCCGGGGTCGAACTCCGTCGAGCTCGCGCCCTCGTTGCCGAGCATCGTGCGGGCGTACTCGATGACCATGCACTGCAGGCCCAGGCAGATGCCGAGCGTGGGCACCTGCTTCTCGCGGGCCCAGCGCAGGGCCCCGAGCTTGCCCTCGATGCCGCGCACGCCGAACCCGCCCGGCACGAGCACGGCGTCGACGCCGCCCAACGCGCGCTGTGCGCCGGACTCGGTCTGGCACTCGTCGCTCGCGACCCAGCGGATGTTGACCTTTGCGTCGTGGTGGAAACCACCCGCGCGCAGCGCCTCGGTGACGGACAGGTACGCGTCCGGCAGGTCGATGTACTTGCCGACGAGGGCGATCTCGACGTCGTGCTCGGGGTCGTGGACCCGCTCGAGCAGCTGGTCCCACTCGGTCCAGTCGACGTCACGGAAGTTGAGCCCGAGCCGGCGGATGACGTACGCGTCGAGGCCCTCGCGGTGCAGCACCTTCGGGATGTCGTAGATGCTCGGGGCGTCGACGGCCGCGGCGACCGCCGTCACGTCGACGTCGCACATGAGCGAGATCTTGCGCTTGATCGGCTCCGGGATCTCGCGGTCGGCGCGGAGCACGAGCCCGTCGGGCTGCACACCCACCTGGCGCAGGGCGGCGACCGAGTGCTGGGTCGGCTTGGTCTTCAGCTCGCCGCTCGGCGCGAGGTACGGCACGAGCGAGACGTGGAGGAAGAAGCTGTTGTCGCGACCGATGAGGTGGCGCACCTGGCGCGCGGCCTCGAGGAAGGGCAGCGACTCGATGTCGCCGACCGTGCCGCCGATCTCGGTGATGATGACGTCGGGCGCGTCGGGACCGCCCGTCGCGAGCGCCCGCATGCGGGCGACGATCTCGTTGGTGATGTGCGGGATCACCTGCACGGTGTCGCCGAGGTACTCACCCCGGCGCTCCTTGGCGATGACGTTGTTGTAGACCTGGCCGGTCGTCACGTTCGCGGCGCCGACGAGGTTGACGTCGAGGAACCGCTCATAGTGCCCGATGTCGAGGTCGGTCTCCGCGCCGTCGTCGGTCACGAAGACCTCGCCGTGCTGGAACGGGTTCATCGTTCCGGGGTCCACGTTGATGTAAGGGTCGAGCTTCTGCATCGTGACCCTGAGGCCACGCGATCTGAGAAGTCGTCCGAGGCTTGAGGCCGTCAGGCCCTTGCCGAGCGAGGAGGCCACGCCCCCGGTCACAAAGATGTGCTTCGTCGTTTCCACCACGGGCTTTAAGTCTACGTCATCCCGAGAGGGTGTCGACGTACCGCTCCGTCCAACGGCGCGCCTCGTCCTCCGGTGAGGCCCACGCGGCCGCGCGGGAGCGCCCTTCCGTGCCCAGGCGCGCCCGCGCGGCGGGGTCCGCGAGCAGCCGGTCCACGGCAGCGGCGACGGCGTCCGGGTCCCCCACGGGAACGAGCACGCCGGTGTCGCCGACGAGGTCGGGCAGGCCCCCGGTACGGGTGGCCACGACGGGCACGCCTGCGGCCATCGCCTCCTGCACGACCAGCGCACGGGCCTCCCAGCGGCTCGTGAGGACGAACACGTCCGCCAGGCGCAGCCAGCCCGGGACGTCGTCGCGCGCGCCGACGAAGTGGACACCCGCGCGGGTCGCAGCCCCCTCGGCCGGGCCCTGCTCGCGTATGCCGTGTGCCTCCTCCTCGAGGCGCGTCAGCAGCCGCGCGTCGCCGTCACCGACGACGACCCACGAGGCGGCGGCCCGGGACGACCCGGCGGCGGCGACCAGGGTGGTGAGGTCCTTCTGCGGGGCGATGCGGGAGACGGTGAGCACGACGGGGCGGTCAGGCGGCACGCCGGCACCGGTGAGCAGGCGCGCCCGCTCGCCGGGCGGAAGGCGATCGGCGTGGAGCAGCCCGGCGACGCTGGTCGAGGGGACGTTCGCGAGCTCTGTCCGGCGTGCCCCCAGCGACTCGGCGAGCACGACGAGGTCGTCGCTCGCGCCCGTGACGAGGTCTGCTCGGCGCAGGGCCCAGCCGACGGCCCGGCGCCCCACCTCCACCGGCACCCGGGAGCGGACGCTGCCGGTGGCCGGCGGCAGGTCGTTGTGGAGCGAGACCACCAGCCGCGGACGCGGACGCGCGCGGGCCACGGCGACCGCTGCCACTACCGCGGCCTGGTGACCGTGTGCGTGGACGAGGTCGACGGTTCCGGCGAGCCGCATGATGCGGTGCCAGTCGACGAGTCCGCGTGGGGAACGCGCGCCTGCGTGGACCGGCCAGAGCAGGTGGGCGTCGTCCCAGCCGAACACCTCGGCGGTCGAGTCCGCGGTCGCCACCTCGACGTCGTGACCCTCGGCCCGCAGACCGGTGACGAGCCCGTCGAGGTGCGCGCCGACGCCGCCCGCGGCACGGCCGACGACCATGAGCACCCTCACGAGGCGGCCTCATGCGGGACCGCGCCGGTGCGTGAGCGACGCACGCGCTGCACGAGGCCCGGGTCGACGGCCAGGGCCACCCCGACCATGACGGCAAGGGCCAGCAGCGCGACACCGGCACCGACCGCGAGGCTCGAACCCAGCGTGTGCCCGACCCCCCGGACGGACAGCCACGAGCTCACGACCCGGCCACCGACCGCGGCCACGAGCGAGCCGGCCAGCGCAGCGGTGAGCGGCCGCCGCGGAAGCCGCAGCGACGACCAGCCCCAGCTGCGGGCGACGAGTCCGACGAGCAGCACCGCGCCGAGCGCGAGGCCCGCGCTCGACCCCGCGGCCAGGGCGCGGAGGGTCGCCGGGCCGCCGGCGCCCTCGGGGTCGAGCACGAGCAGCGGCACGACGACGGTGGCGAGCCAGCCCAGGGCCGCCAACCCTCCGGCGACGACGGCACGACCGCGAACGTACGACGCGCGTGTGAGCAGACCGATGACGCCGAGAGCCAGCACCGACGGCGCGAAGGCGCTCACCGCGTCGCCCATCGCGGAAAGCGTCTCGAGCGAGGCGTCCGACGTCGACCCGGCGTCCAGCGCGCTGAAGAAGGCGCCGACCGGCACGGCGACCGCGACGAGCGCGGCCACGCCGAACAGCGACACGACGACGGTGGCGAGCCACGCCCGGCGCAACGTCGCTGCCGGGTCGCCCACGACGCAGGCCCGTACGCCGGTCTGTACGCCGGTCTGTACGCCGGTCTGTCCGCCCGCCTGTTCACTGGCGGCGAGGGCGCCGGCCAGCGACGGGAACGCCGCGGTGGCGAGGGGGACGGCCAGGACGGCATACGGCAGCAGGGTCACCGCCTGCGCATAGGTGTACACGTTGAGCGTGCCCGAGCCGCCCCGGTCGTTGGCGAGGCGGATCACGACGAGGGTGGCGAGCTGTTGGCCCGCGACCGCCAGCAGGCCCGCCAGGGCCAGGGATCGCACCCGCCGTGCCACGCCGTCGGGAAAGCGCAGCCGTGGACGGAGCCGGATGCCGGCACGACGCACGGGCGCGACGAGTGGGAGGGCGAGCGCGACGACACCGAGTGTGGTGCCCACCCCCAGCACGACCGTCGCTCGTTGCGGCACGTCGCCGATCGCGGCAGCCGGGTCAGGCACGAGCGCACGGTACGCGAGGTAGGCGGCGATGACGACGAGGCTGGAGAGCAGGGGCGCCAGGGCGGCGCCGACGAACTGTCGGTGCGACTGGAGCACGCCGGCCAGCACGATCGCGACCCCGTAGAGCGGGATCTGGACGGCGAACACCCGCAGCAGCTCGGCCCCGAGGTCTGCCTCGCCCGAGCAGCCCGTGCCGAGCAGGGCGGTCGCGACCGGACGGGCGGCGAGGGCCACGACGGCGCCCAGTGGCACGAGCACGACGACGGCCCAGGTGAGCAGCGCCGAGGCCGTCTCGTCCGCATGGGCGCGGTCGTCGCGCGCGAGCGCGCCAGCGACGAGCGGGACGACGACGGCAGCGAGCACCCCGCCGGCGGCGATCTCGAACAGCACGTTGGGCACGGCGTTGACCGACTGGTAGACGCTGCCCACGCACGTGGCGCCGACCGAGTGCGAGAACGCGAACCACCGGCCGAAGCCGACGATGCGCGCGAGGAGCGTGATGACGGCGATGGTGCCGGCGGCGGCCAGGAGCCCTCCGCGCGGGGGGCCCGTGCGCGTCGCGGCCTCGTCGGTCACCGGCTCCCCCGGCCCCACTGGTCGAGCCGGCGCAGCAACGGGTTGCCGTCGATGACGCGCGTGAAGCTGACGCGCTCCGAGGCGAGCGTCAGGGCGGTCAGGCCCGCGAGCACGACAGCCCGGCCCGGCAGACCGGTGCGTTCCACCACAGCCAGACCGACGAGCGCGCCCGCCGCGTTGGCGCCGGTGTCGCCGAGCATCGAGCGCGCCTCGAGGTCGTCGCGGACGACGCCGACCGACGACCCGAGCGCGACTGCTCCGGGAAGCCTGCCGAGGAGCGGGAGGGCGGCGAGCCCGGTCACCTTGAGCGCCCGGCCTGGACGCAGGTCGAAGAGGTTGACGGCGTTCGCGGCACCTGCGACGAGGGCGCCGCCGACGAGCGTGGCGAGGGGTCCGCTGGGAACCGGCCGTCGGGCGTCGACCATGGCGGCACCGGCGAGGCCGGCGGCGGCGAGGCCCACGATCTTGACCGCGCCAGTGGTCACCTGACCGCGGGAGAGCGCCCCGAGGTGGCCCCTGAGACCCTTGTCCGCGGCGCCACCGGAGAGGTCGTCGAGGGCGCCGAGACCTCCGGCGGCGAGGGCCACGACCGCGGTGCTGCCCACGGTGCGCCGGGCCTCGGTCGCCGGCGCGAGGGCTGCGCCGGCCAGCGCGCCGACGACGGCACCTCCGACCCAGGCCGGGCCCTCGAGCAGGGTGACCGAGCGGCCGGCGTGGTTGGTGCGCTGCCACGGTTGGGCGGCTGCCGGAGGGAGCCGGCGCCCGAGCCGCAACAGCGCCCACGACGTCAGGGCCGAGCCCATCAGCGAAGCGACGGAGGAGGCGACGGAGGAGGCGACGGAGGGGGCGACGGAACCGGCGCGACGGCGCCGCGAGGTCACGGGAGCACTCTCGGGACCGTGGCCGTCGCACCCGCGTCGACGCCGTAGTGGCCTATCCGCTGGTCGAGGACGTCCTCGACCGCCAGCACGACGGCGGCGGGACCGTCGCCAGACCGCGCGTGGTCGACGGTGGCAGCGACGTTGGCCGTCTGGGAGTTCTCCCGCACCGCCCGGACGGCGTTCGACGTGACGGGTTGGCCGGCGGCGGCGACGGTGCTGCCGCCCGCGACCACGGTGGCTCGGGACGACCCCGCGAAGGACTCGACGAGCGACCGGACGGCGTCGGACCGGGCCGCGACCACCGAGTCCTCGCCGGCGAAGTCGCCCGACACGACGATGGCGACGTCGGCGCTGGGGAGGTCGGCCACGGACGAGTCGAGCAGGCCGGCGTCGACGAGCGCCTTGAGGGCTGCCGCGCGGGCGGGCGTCGCACCCGTGGGGGTCTTGGAGACGGCCAACGCCGCGAGCACGTGGAGCACGAGTCCGTCGCCGGTCGCGGTCGAGTCGAGCCCCAGCGCGGTGGCGCCGGCTCGCCCGGCCTGGTCGCGCTCGGCTGCCCGGCCGGCATCGAACCAGTCAGGGCCGACGGACAGGGTGCCGGTGAGGGCGGCGCCGCTCTGGCGGACGACGTCCTCGATGTTCGTCACCATGGTGCCGTCGGCCGAGGGCATGACCACGACGACGACGCGGTGACCGGTGAGGCGCTCGGCGACGACCCGGGGCTGGACGGCCGTGGCGAACTCGTCGGAGGCGTCGACGAGCTTCTCGCTCGTGGTCAGCTTGTCGTTGAGGGCCTGCTTCTCGGTGCGGAGCGCGGCGACCTGGTCGCCCAGCTGGTCGCCGAGGTTGGCCTGCAACGGGCCCGCCCCGAGGACGATGCCCACGGCGAGCGCGAGGAACACCGAGATGATCGAGACGAGGTGGTAGCGGAAGTCGATCACGCGAAGATCCCAACGATGGCGGTCCAGAGGTCGTCCCAGCGGGCGGCGAGGACCTGCAGCCAGGCTTGCCCGGCCGGTGTGGACGCGAGGGCGGCGAAGAAGGCCAGCATGCCGACGAGCAGCATGGTCACGAGCAGACGGCCCGGGATGCGCGCCCGGTAGAGCTGGCTGACTCCCTTGGCGTCGACGAGCTTGCCGCCCACGCGCAGGCGCGTGAGGAAGGTCGAGGCCTGTCCGTCGCGGCCCTTGTCGAGGAACTCGACGAGGGTGACATGGGTGCCCACGGCCACGATGAGCTCGGCCCCGGAGTCGTCGGCCAGCAGCATCGCGACGTCCTCGCTCGTGCCTGCGGCGGGGAAGACCACGGGACTGATCCCGAGCGCCTCGACCCGGGCCAGCCCGGGCGCCCGGCCGTCACGGTAGGCGTGGACGACGATCTCGGCGCCGCAGCGCAGCGCCTTGTCGGAGACGGAGTCCATGTCGCCGACGATGAGGTCGGGACGTTGCCCCGACTCGAGGATGGCGTCGGCGCCGCCGTCGACACCGATGAGCACGGGGCGGTACTCGCGGATGTAGGGCTTCAGGGCCTCGAGGTCCTCGCGGTAGTGGTAGCCGCGCACGACGATGAGGCAGTGCCGGCCGTCGAGGTCGGTGGTGATGGGCGGGACCCCGATCCCGTCGAGCAGCAGGTCGCGTTCCTTGCGGATGAACTCCATCGTGTTCGTCGCGAAAGCCTCGATCTGCACCGCGAGCCCGGCACGGGCGTCGTGCATCTGGGCCTGCACCGCAGGAGCGTCGAGCACGGCACCGGACGCGACCTTGTTCTCGCCGGACCACAGGTCGGAGCCGTCGAGCCGAAGCGGTTCGCCGTCGGTGATCTCCATGACCTCCGGGCCGGCCGCGTCGAGCACGGGGATGCCGGCCTCGACGAGGATCTGGGGCCCCAGGTTGGGGTAGCGACCCGTGATGGAGGCACTCGCGTTGACAACGGCGGCCGGGCGGATCGAGACCAGGGCGTCGGCGCTGACCTTGTCGAGATCGGCGTGGTCGATGACGGCGATGTCGCCCTGCTGCAGCCGCTTGGTGAGCCGCTTGGTGCGACGGTCGACGCGCGCGGGCCCCGAGACGCCGGGACCGGTGTCGCGGGCGCCGGGGCGGCGGCGGATGGGGAGGGCCATGATGCGCTCAATCGTGCCACGTCGGGTGGCGGGCGCCCGAGGCGGTCAGGCCGGTGTGCCGCTGCGCGCCGCCGTGCGCGCCTTGCCGGCCGACGTACCCGACGGTGTGCGCGACCTGCGCGACGAAGACCTCGTCGACGAACCCGAGGACGACCCGACGGCGGACGTCCGAGCCTCTCCCGTCTGCCCGAGCAGGTCGCTGGCGTGCGCGAGTCCGGCCTCGGAGTCGGGGTCGCCGCCCATCATGCGTGACAGCTCTCGCAGCCGCGCGTCGCCGTCGACGACCGACACGCTGCTCGAGGTGACGCGCCCGTCGTCGGCCTTGTGCACGACGAGGTGCCGGTCGGCGAACGCCGCGACCTGGGCGAGGTGGGTGACGACGATGACCTGTGCGTGCTGCGCCAGGGCGGCCAACCGCGCCCCGACGTCGAGGGCTGCGCGGCCGCCCACGCCGGCGTCGACCTCGTCGAAGACGAACGTCGGCGGACCGCTGGCACCGTCGAGGGCGGCGCTGCGCGAGCCCACGACCTCGAGGGCCAGCATGACGCGCGAGAGCTCGCCGCCTGATGCCGCCTTGGCCACGCTGCGCGGTGCCGCGCCGGGGTTCGCGGCGAGGAGGATATCGACGTCGTCGATGCCGTGCCGGGACAGCCGCACTCGCGCGCCGTCGGGGAGGGCGACGCCCTCGGGGTCGGTGCGGCGTCGCACGTCGACGTGGACCACCGCCTTGCCCATGGCCAGGTGCGCGAGCTCCTCGGAGACCCTGCCCCCGAAGTCCGCGCCGGCCGCGCGCCGCGCCTCGGACAGCGCGAGGGCCGCCGTGACGACAGCATCCTGGAGGCCGGCGACCTCGTCCCCGAGCCGCTCGACGCGGTCGTCGGCCGTGACGAGCTCGTCGAGCCGCGCCGCGCCGCGCCCTGACCACTCGAGCACCTCGTCGACGCTTTCGCCGTACTTGCGGGTGAGCACCCCGAGCGCCGCCCGGCGCTCCTGGACGAAACCCAGCCGCTCGGGGTCGAGCTCGACGTCGTCGAGGTATGCGGTGAGGTCGGCGGACAGGTCGGTCACGAGGGTGCCCACCTCGTGCAGCCGGGCGTCGAGCCCGGCCAGCGCGTCGTCGTGCGTCGTGGCCGGGGCCAGGGCCCCACGGGCCGACCCGATGAGGTCACGCACGTTGGGTGCCGGCTCGGCGGCATACTCGTCGCCGCTGAGGTCGGCGAGGGCCTGCGCGGCTGCCAGGCGCAGTGTGTCGGCGTGGGCGAGCCGGGCATCCTCGGCCCGCAGGGCCACGTCCTCACCGGGCTGCGGGTCGACGGACTCGATCTCCTCGAGCGAGGCGGTGAGCGAGTCGATCTCGCGGGCGCGGTCGCGGGCCTCGGAGACGAGGCGGTCGTGCTCGCGGGCGGCCTCGCGCCAGCGGTCGTAGAGCTCGGCCACCCGGTCGCGGAGGGCGGCGACCTCGGCCCCCCCGAAGTCGTCGAGAACCTCCCGGTGCGCGTCGCCCTGCTTGAGGCGCCACTGGTCGGCCTGCCCGTGGACGGCGACGAGGAGCTGCCCGAGGTCGGCCAGGACCGACACGGGCGCGGTGCGTCCACCGACGTGCGCCCGCGACCGGCCTGCCGCGGCGATGGTGCGCGCGATGACGAGCTCCCCCTCGTCGTGGTCGGCGCCGGCCTCGTCGGCGCGAGCCAGGGCCGGGTGGTCGAGCGGGAGCTGGACGACGCCCTCGACGAGCGCGGAGTCGGACCCGGTGCGGACGAGGCCGGAGTCGGCGCGCTCGCCCAGGAGCAGCCCGAGCCCGGAGACGACCATGGTCTTGCCGGCGCCGGTCTCGCCGGTGAGCACGTTGAGCCCAGGGCTCAGCTCGAGGACGGCGTCGTCGATGACGCCGACGCCACGGATCCTCATCTGGCTGAACACGGGACCACCTTAGGGCCGGGCACCCTCACCGCCGCCGACGCCGTCCACCGGAGGCGTCGTGTCGCCGTTGCCGCGCCAGCCCTCGACCGAAAGGGTGAACTTCGCGACGAGCCGGTCGGTGAACGGCGCGCTCGTGAGCCGGGCCAGACGGACCGGGCGGGCACCGCGGCGCACCTCGATGCGCGCGCCGGGCGGCAGGTCGACGTGCCGCCGCCCGTCGCACCACATGACACCGGAACCCTCGGTGGCCGCCTTGATCTCGACGGCGAGGTGGGTGTCGGGACCGAGCACGAGCGGTCGGGCGAAGAGGGCGTGGGCCGCGCTGGGCACCAGGAGCATCGCCTGCACCTGCGGCCAGACGACAGGTCCGCCGGCCGAGAAGGCGTATGCCGTCGAGCCCGTCGGGGTCGACACGATCACTCCGTCGCAGCCCCAGCTCGACAGCGGGCGCCCGTCGACCTCGACCGTGACGTCGAGCATGCGTTCGCGTGCAGCCTTCTCGACGCTCACCTCGTTGAGGGCCCAGCTGCTGGCGAT
Organism: Terrabacter terrigena; assembly: GCF_042676085.1. Lineage (NCBI taxonomy): Bacteria > Bacillati > Actinomycetota > Actinomycetes > Micrococcales > Intrasporangiaceae > Terrabacter > Terrabacter terrigena. Next base: position 4,283 of record NZ_JBHTKH010000006.1, on the reverse strand, counting down.
GAGCTCGCCGTGCAGCTTGGCGTCGACGTGGAGCGTCATGCGCTCCTCGACGGCGTAGTCGTTGTTGGCGATGTGCTCGACCGTGGCGTCGAGACGGTCGCGCTCGGCCTCGGCGAGGAAGCCGACGTGACCGAGGTTGACGCCGAGGAGCGGCACGTCGACGCTGCGGGCGAACTCGGCCCCCCGCAGGATGGTGCCGTCGCCGCCCAGCACGACCACGAGGTCACACCCCTCGGCGACCTGTTCCTCGGCCGACGCGATGTGCACTCGGGCGCTGTCCTTGAGGTCGAGCGCCTTCGCCTCGTCCGCCTGGAGCGACACGTCGATGCCGAGCTGCGTCAGCCTCTGGACGACGTCCTTGGCGACCGAGAGCGCCTCGGGACGGCGCGGGTGTGCCACGAGCAGGATCCGGCGCGTCACGAGTCTCCCTCCAGGTCGATGGCCTCCAGCATGTCATCCGTCGACGTCGGGGACGCGCCGGGGACCGGTCGCGGAGCGAGCCAGAAGAGGAACTCGCGGTTGCCGTCACCCCCGGTGATCGGGCTGGCGGCGGCGCCGTGGAGGTGGAGCCCCTGCTCGGCCGCCACCCCGGCGACGTCGCGCAGCACCCTGCGGTGCTCGTGGCGTGACGTGACGACGCCCGTGCGGCTCAGGCGCTCGCGCCCGACCTCGAACTGCGGTTTGACCAGCACGACGAGGTCGCCGGCGTCGGTGACGAGGGGACGCATGGCCGGCAGCGCGATCGCGAGCGAGATGAAGCTGAGGTCGGAGACGACCAGGTCGTACTGCCCGCCGAGAGCCTCGGCGTCGACGTCGCGGATGTTGGTCCCCGGCAGGTCGCGGACGCGGTCGTTCGCGGCGATCGAGGTGACGAGCTGGCCGTGACCCACGTCGAGGGCCGTCACGTGGGCGGCCCCGTGCTCGAGCAGCACCTGCGTGAAGCCCCCCGTGCTGGCACCGACGTCGAGGCACCGACGCCCGGCAACCTCGATGGGCCACTGCTGCACGGCGTGCAGCAGCTTGAGGGCGGCGCGCCCGACCCACCGGTCCGGCTCGCGGGTCAGCTCAAGCGCCGAGCCGTCGTCGACGTGCTGGGCGGCTTTCGTGGCGGGCCTGCCGTCGACGAGGACGACGCCGGCGGCCACGAGCTCACGAGCCTGGGTGCGGGACCTGGCGAGGCCACGGGCGACGAGCTCGACGTCGAGTCGGCGCCCCGTCACGCCCCACCGAGGCCGCCGAGGCGGCTCTGCAGACTGCGGTGGGCGTGCTCGCCCGACTCGATGCGCTCCGCGAACGACCCGGCCTGCGAACGAGCGAGCTGCATCATGGCCTCGTCGACGGCTGCGTCGCCCGTGACCGGCGGCACCGGGACGGGTGCGTCCTCCGCCCCCGTGCCCCCGTGGCTCTCCTGCTGGGCCTCGTCGTCCAGGTCGTCGACGAAACCCCTCGGTCCGACGGCCTCATCGTGTCCGTGCTCGTCGCGACTGGCGTCAGTGTCGCCAAACATGGGTTCCTCCGTGCCGGTTCGTACCGATTCCTGCGTCCGCTCACGCTACCCGGTCGGCCGCACCTGCGAGTCGAGCAGGGCCGCCTCCTGCGTGCGCCGCGACTCAATGCAGGCCGTCGAGCGTCGCTGCAGCCGCGCGCACGAGCTCGTCACGGGGCCGGCCACGCTCTCGCTCCCCCAGCAGGGCGGCGGTCCCGGCCCGCACGACCTCGACGGCGCTCGCGCCGTCGACCCGAAGCCGCAGCTCGCCGTCGACGAAGCGGGCACTCGCCGTGCCGCACTGCCAGGTGCCCGCGTGCTCGACCGGGGCGGCATACGGCTGGAACAGCTCCGAGAGGGTGCCGATCACGAAGGTCGGAGCCGCGTGCGTCGCCATCAGGTCTGATGGCAGGTCGACGCCTGTGAGCACCCAGGCCGAGTCGAGGCCGGCGGCGGCAGCACCGTCGATGTCGGTCGCCAGACGGTCGCCGATCGCGAGGGTGCGCGACGCCTCGGTGCCGAGGTGGTCGAGTGCGAGCCGGTAGAGGGGCGGGTGTGGTTTGCCGACGACCTGCGGTCGGCGCCCCAGGGAGGCGACGAGCAGGTCGACATACGCTCCGTTGCCCGGTGACTGCCCCCACGGCAGCGGCAGGGTCGCGTCGTCGTTGCTGGCCACCCAGGGCAGCTGCGTCCCGAGCAGCCGGGCCGCGGTGTCGAAGTCGCGGACCCGCAGGTCCTTGCCGTAGCCCTGGAGCACGGCCGCGACCGAGCCGGACGGGGCGTCCTCGGCCTCGGACGGACGCACGGCCTCCAGTCCGGCACGGGCCAGGGCTTCCACGACCCCTTCACCTCCGAGGGCGAGCACCCGCGCGCCGGCAGGCAGTGCCCGCGCCAGCTGAGCCGCCCCCGCCTCCGCGCTGGACACGACGTCGGCGGACGTCGCAGGCGCTCCGAGGCCGGCGAGGTGCTCGGCGACCTCTGCCACGACCCGCGATGCGTTGTTCGTCGCGTAGATGATCTTGACTCCGCGAGCTCGCAAGTCCTGCAACGCTTTCGGAGCCTCGGGAACGGGGTCGGCGCCGCGGTAGACGACGCCGTCGAGGTCACAGACGACCCCGTCGTATGCCGCGATGAGCGCGGTCTTCCCTGCGTCGTCCGCCATGCGACCTCCTGCGTCGACCCTATGGCCGATCACGGGCGAGGTCACGAGAGGTCTCACGACTGCGAGACGAGTCAGGCCCGGCCGGAAGGGTCGGGCCTGATCTCGTTCACATCGACGTCACCTGCGCGGCTCTTCGTCGTCGTCGTCCTCGTCGCCGAGGAGGTCTGTCACGTCGACCCCGTCGAGCTCCTCGAGGCGCTCCGCCGCGTCGGTCGTCAGCTCGTGGTCGGCCTCGGCCGCACGGGCGAACCAGTCGCGAGCGGCTTCGGCGTCGCCCGCTGCGAGCTTGGCGTCGGCGTAGGCGTAGAAGAGCCTCGCGGCCGACGGTCGGTTCGGGTTGATCCGCTTCACGAGGTCGCTGAGGGCCGCCGCAGCGGCGTCCAGCTGACCGAGGTCACGTCGGATGCCGGAGACGACGATGGCCAGCTCCACCCGGTCGTCGATGGCGAGGTTGTTGGCCTCCTCGGACTGGGCGAGCTCGAGCGCCTTGGTGTGACGACCCATTGCGCGCTCGCAGTCGACCATGAGCGGCAGCAGGTGGCTGGAACCGGAGAGGCGACGCACCGTGCGGAACTCCCCCAGCGCCCGGGCCCAGTCGCCGAGGCGATAGGCCACGAGTCCCAGCGCCTCGCGAGCGGCCGGCACGCGACCGGCACGACGCACAGCGGTCTCGGCGTGGGCCAGAGCCGCTTCGGGCTCGACGTCGAGCAGCTCGGCCACCATGACCAGGTGCTGGGCGACGCCCTCCGCGTTCTCCTTCGACAGGGTGCGCAGCTGGTTCTTGACGCCGCGGTCGACCTCGTGGCCGGTGACGCCCTCACGGATGGCCGGCTCCGGCTTGCGCGGGGACTTCGGCGTCAGGCGCGGACCGCCGCGGCGCTCCTCGTCCTGCGGTCGACCGGCACCGCCACGGGGTCGGTCATCCCGACGCGGCCTGTCGTCAGGACGACGGGATCCACGGTCGTCACGACCGCCACCGGTACGGCGGTCGTCAGAGCGGTACCCGCCTCGGTCGCCACCGGTACGGCGGTCGTCAGAGCGGTACCCGCCTCGGTCGCCACCGGTACGGCGGTCGTCAGAGCGGTAGCCGCCGCGGTCGCCACTCGAGCGACGGTCATCGGAGCGGTAGCCGCCGCGGTCGCCACTCGAGCGACGGTCATCGGAGCGGTAGCCGCCGCGGTCGCCACCGGTACGACGGTCATCGGAGCGGTAGCCGCCTCGGTCGCCACCGGTACGACGGTCATCGGAGCGGTAGCCGCCCCGGTCGCCACCGGTACGGCGATCGTCGGAGCGATAGCTCCCCCGGTCGTCACGACGCGGGGCACCTGACCTGGGAGCTCCCGAGCCCCGGCCGGCCCCTTGGCCGCGCGCAGGGCCTCGCTGACCGTCGCGGCGGTCGTGGCGCTCGCTGCGGCTCTCGTTGCCGTCCTGGTCACTCATGATCAGCATCCTTCCGCGCCGACCGCGGTCGGCGCCACCTCTTCGGTCCTCGGGCACAAAAAGAAAGAGCGCCCCAGTCGGATCAATGAAGTTCCGTCTGGGGCGCTCTGACAAAGTGTGTCCGGCTGCGTCCTACTCTCCCACACCGTCACCAGTGCAGTACCATCGGCGCTGAAGGGCTTAGCTTCCGGGTTC